>UQLF01000012.1 GCA_900541875.1 uncultured Collinsella sp.
CGCCGTTGACAAACGATGCGGACTGGTCGGTGCCATAGGCCTTGGCAAGCTCGACCGCCTCGTTGATGACGATGGCGTCCGAGACCTCTTCGTCGGTAAGGAAGCGCATCTCGTAGACGGCGATACGCAGCAGATTGCGGTCGGCACCGGGCATGCGCATAAGATCCCAGTTCTTGGCGACGGAGCGCAGAGCGCAGTCGATGCGATCGATGTGCTCGTAGGCACCGCGGCAAAGCTCCAGTGCATAGGGGTCGAGGGGACCCTTCGAGATCAGGAAATCGCCCTCGAGGACGCGCTCGAGCGGACTGTCCGTGGCCTCGGCCTGGAACAGCAGCTGCAGCGCCTGACTGCGGGCAAGCGTGCGCCCGCGATAAACCTTAAGGCTCAAAGGTTACTCCTTGGGGAAAACGAGGCCGTCAATGCAAACGTCAACGCGCTCGACCTCAACGCCCACCTGAGCATCGATGGCGGCGACCACGGCGGCGCGAACGGCCTCGGCGAGCTTCTTGAACGGATAGCCAAAGAACACCACGACACGCACGGTGAGTGCGAGCTTGTCGCCGATGACCTCGGCCTCGACCGCCGGCTCGGAAGCCGGGGCCTTGGACGAGAGCATCATGGAGACAAGGTTGGTGGCAAGGTCCTTGACGCCAACGGAGGCGATGCCCTCGACATCCGACACGGCGCGCGAAACGATGGCGGTCAGAACATCGGGCGAAATGCCGATGCCGTCAATCTTGATTTCCTGGGGCATGAGTCCTCCTATAAGAGTTGGTTGCTAGACGCGGGAGACGAACTTGCCGTCGCGGGTGTCAACCTTGATGACCTCGCCCTCGTTGAGGTACATGGGGACCTGGATGACAGCGCCGGTGTCGATCGTGGCCGGCTTGGTGGAACCCTGGACGGTGTCGCCCTTAAAGCCCGGGTCGGTCTGGACGATGGTGGTCTCGATGAACATCGGCGGGGTCACGCCCATGAGCTCATCGTCGGCGAAGAGCAGCTGGCAAATGTCGTTCTCGCGCAGCCACTTGGAGTTCTCGCCCACCATGTCCTCGGGAACGGGAACCTGCTCATAGGTCTCGTTGTCCATGAAGATGTAGTCGGCGCCATCGTTGTAGAGGTACTGGAACTCACGGGTGGTGAGCATGACGCTCTCGAACTTGGTGCCGGCGTTGCAGGTGTTCTCGACGACACGGCCGCTCTTGATGTCGCGGGTCTTGTAGCGCACAAACGCGCCGCCCTTGCCCGGCTTGACATGCTGGAACTCGACGATGGTGTAGACCTTGTCCTTAATGCGGAGACCGAGGCCGTTCTTGAAGTCGGCGGTAGAAATGGTAGGCATAGCGACCTTTCTTGTTATGGGCAGGACGCACAAGCGTCCAAATTACATACGACCGAAATTATACACTTGCAGACGGCGCCTGCAGCGAGCGCATAAAAAGAGAACGCGGGGCGCCGAAGTGCTCCGGACGCCCCGCCCCAAAAATCTATCGAAATGGGCTAGCAATCGATGATGTGCAGGTCGTGCGGGGTCTTGGTGAAGGGCTCGTAGCCGTTCTCGGTGACCACGCCGTAGTCCTCAAGGCGCACGCCGCCCACGCCGGGCAGGTAGACGCCGGGCTCCAAGGTGACAACCGAGCCGATCTCGATGGTGTTCTTGCTGCGGTTGAAGTTGGGCAGCTCGTGGATGTCGATGCCCACGCCGTGGCCCAGACCATGGTTGTAGTAATCACCATAGCCGGCATCGCCGATGATCTTCTTGGAAAGCTTGAAGATGTCGTTACCCTCAACGCCCGGATGGATGGCGGCAACGCACTCCTCGTGCGTGCGGCGCACGAGTGCGTACAGGTCGAGCTGCTCCTGCGTGGGCTCGCCCATCACGACGGTGCGTGTCATGTCGGAGCGGTAATCGCAGTAGCCCGCGCCATAATCCATGAGAACGAAATCGCCCTTCTCGATCACGCGGTCGCTCGGCACGGCATGCGGGTTGGCGGTGTTGGGACCGCTCGCCACAATGGAGCCGAAGGCCAGGCTGTCGGCGCCGTTGGCGAACATAAAGTTCTCGAGCTCGTTGCGAACCTGCTTCTCGGTCATGCCGGGCTTAATAAAGCCGAGCATATGCTGGAAGGCGGCATCGGTGATCGACTGCGCATGGCGCATGAGCTCGATCTCCTCGGCGTCCTTGATGGCGCGCATCTTGCGGATGTCGTCATGCATCAGCGGCAACATACAGGCGACGGAACGGTCCTCCAGACCACGCTGAATGCCCTGGTAGAAGTTGATCTGCATATCGTCCTCGACAGCGCAGACGCGGCACTTGTTGGCTGCGATCTTGCCGGCGACCCAACCGGGGATGGTGCCCTCGTCCATGTCGTAGACCCAGGGGCTGCCGGCGGGCGTGTTCTCCTCAAAGCTGTTGAGGTAGCGCGAGTCGGTGTGGAACAGGCACTGGTCGACCGTAATAAACGCAGCGTGCGGGAACTCGAAGGTGTAGTCGAAGACGCCCTTCACGCCCGTAAGCCAACGAAGGTTTGCCTCGTCGCGCACCACGATGGCGTCGTAGCCACGCTCGGCCATCAGGGCACGGACACGCTCGATACGACCGGCAGGACCGGCAGCAAACTCAGACATGCAGATTCCTTTCTTGTTGTCTCCATATAGACGGGACGGGTCTCAACCGAACGAGGGATCGCATGCGATCCGAAACCGATTGAAAACCCGCCCCTCAACATGATACGAAAGACGATGGAAGTCAATAAATCTTAGAGAAGTTCTTTGCGAGAAGCCAAGTAGGCGTGAGCATGGCGCTCAAGAACCTCGTCCTCAACGCTCGTTAGGCGAATGGCGCCGAGCGCTGCGGGCAGAGGCAGCATGCTGCGGTTTGAGCGAGCGAACTGCTGCTTGCGGAACTCCTCGATATATGCGGCAGGCTCCAGATCGAAGGCAAGCTCCTCGATGCCAAAGTCCTCCAGGCAGTCATCGACCTCAAACACGTAGTCGATATCGAAGTCGCAGGCATCATGTGCTAGGCGCGCCTCAAAGCGCATGCCCTCGGACAACAGCTGGTAGGCAGGGACCTGCGAAGCGGCATCGCCCAAGCAGGCGCGCAGGGTACGCTCCCCCGTCTTGCCAAAATCGAGCGCATGGCGGGCGCTCGGGTTCGTGGCCGTCAGCACGTCCTTGCGGGCAGTCTGAGACCATTGAACGGCATTGACGAGTGCGACCTCCTCGCCCGCGAGAATCTCGGGGACGGTCTCAGTAAACTGATTCCAGCGGGACTTGCTGCTCGAAAGCATGGTGCCAACAAGTACCACATAGCCGAGCTTGAGGTCCTCGGGGTCCGCCTCGCGAACAAGGTCGAGGTCACACACAACCAAACCCGGTTCGGGACGGAACGCGATAGCGGGAAGGGCATTGGCCGACGAGGCAATGAGCGGCTTCATGGTCGTCGCGACCGTGAGCATGGCGTCGAACGTCGTCGGCAGCAAGGCGCACTCAGTACGACCGCACCACTGATTGGCGCACCAGCTAACAACCGAGCAGGTTGCGGCATCGCCAACGGCGACAACCAGATCGTCGCAGGTAATGCCGTTGGCAGACAGGGCGCCAAAGATCGCATCAGCATCGGCCAGCGTGGCACCAGCAGGCGAAACCTCGAGGACGAGCGGCGACACGGCAAAACCGGCGTCGACCAGCGCATGCTCGACGACCTCACCAAAACGCTCGGATGTGACATAGTTCCAAACCACCATCGCGCGCTTAGGCTTGCCAACGGCCGAGGCAAACATGCGCGACAGCTCATCGAACGCGCCCAATCCGACACGGACATCGACGCTGCGGTTTTGGAAATTGATCAGTTGACGGCGAATCATAGCAGCCCACGCTCCAAAAGCATCTCGGCACAAAGGTAGGAAACGTCCTCGAAGGACTTGTTGCGAATATCAAGGGTAAGATCGGCGGCCTGGCGATATATCGGACGGCGATGCTCAAACAGGCGCGCGGCATGCTCGGGAGAGCGGAAATCGGGGCGCGTGTCGGACCGACGAATCTGGCGAATCGAATCCTCGAAGTCGCCCTCGAGGTATACGCACGTACCCATTTCGTGCATCAGCTCAATATTCACCGGCGTCTCGACAATGCCGCCCCCACACGAAACCAACAGGCTGCGCTCACTTTGGAGCGAACGGAGCGCCGAGGTCTCGAGCTCACGAAAACGATCCTCGCCCTCGGTCTCAAAAATCTCGGTTACCGACTTACCGCAACGGCGCACGACCAGTCGGTCGGTATCGATAAAACGCCGCTTGAACATAGTGCCGACGTTGCGCGCGAGCGTCGATTTGCCCGCGCCCAAAAAGCCGATAAAGAAGATATGGTCGCAGCCGTGTTTGATGTGCTGAGACATGGCGAAACCTATTCCTCGCAGGGAAGGTCACGCAGGGCCCGGCGCTCAAAGATACGGAAGATCTGCGTATACCACAGGTCCTGCGTCGCCTGCGGCTTTACCAGGATGGTATCGACGCCGGCGAAGTTGCCACTCCACACGTCCGTGTAGAGCTGATCACCGATCAGCACCGCCTCGTCGGCCGTGGCGCCGAGGCGCTTAAGACCCGCCTTGAGGGCAAACGGCGCCGGCTTCATGGCGTGGCTGATGGCCTCGAGTCCCAGCTCGCGTGCAGAGCTCATGACCTGGTCGCGATGCCAGTTGTTGGACACCATGCACAGCTTAAAGCCTTTGGCGCGGGCGGTATCGAGCCAAGCGGAAACCGCGGCGGGAACCTGCTCGGTGTCGCGCGGCACCAGGGTGTTATCGCGATCGAGCAAAATGGCGCGTTTGCCGTCGGCCCACAGGGTATCAAGGTCGATGCGATCGACCGAGGCAACGTATCGTTTGGGGCTAAAAATCCTCATGCTAATTCCAAGACTGTTGATGCTCTTCGTAGGTTTGCGAGAAGTACTCCTCGTCCTGCGTAATGTAGAAATACAGGTCATCGGAGTCGGTCGGCTCAAGCGTGGCCTTGAGTGCCTCGAGCGACGGAGAGCAGATGGGCGTGGGCGGCAGGCCCTCATGCTTATAGGTGTTATACGGGCTATCGCTCTGCAGGTCGTCGGCGGTAACCTCGCCACCGGTGACATACATCATGGTCGCATCGCTGTTGAGATAGCGCAGACCGTCGAGCTTGCCGGCAAGGCGGTTGTAGAAGACCGAGGCCACGTGCGCACGTTGGTCGGCGTTGAGGCCCTCGCGCTCAACGATAGAGGCCAAGTTGACGATGTCGTAGTCGGACATCTCCACACCATAGCGCTCCTTGATCTTGGCTTCGCAGCTCGCAAAGTCAAGCGACTTGTACTCGGTCTTAAACTGATCGAGCATAGCGCGAATCACGTCATCGGCCGTCGGCGAATCACCCAACGAATAGGTCTTGGGGAACAAGAAACCCTCGAGCGAGTCGTTGGCGGCGCCCTTAAGGAAGCTATAGTCGTCCACGTAGTTGGAGGCCTTGGCCTGGTTGAGGAAGTCTTCCTTAGAGATACTGTCGTAAGCCTGGGCCACACGGTCGGCGACTTGATCGACCGTTAGGCCCTCAGGGATAGTCAGCGCATTGGAGTCCGCGTTGGGGCCTTCCATGAGCTGCTGAACAACCTTGGTCGCATCCATGAGTGTGGTGAACGAATAAGTTCCAGGCTTGAGCGACATATCGGCGTTGAGCTTTTTCACCGCCGCATAGTAATCCTTGGGATTTTCTACGATATGGTTCTCGGAGAGAATCGAGGCGATCGTATCGCCCGAAGCACCATCGGGAATGGTCACCGTAACCTGCTGACCAGCCGTGACCTTCGTATCCTCACCGGCAAAGAAGCCCTTGACGGCCGGCACGACAAAGAAAACGATCGCGACAAGCGCAAGCACGGCAACGACGCCACCGATAATCATAGGCACCGGGGAGCTTTTCTTTTGAGCGCCGCGACGAGCATGCGTGTTGTAGCTCGAGCGGGTCGCCGGAGCAACGCCATGCGAACCATGAGCGCGATGCGCATGAGGCTGCGATTGAGGAGCCTGTGCGCGTTGCGTAGAAGCCTGCTGCTTAAAACGAGTGCCGCCAGTGGGCTGCGCCGTACGGGCAGTTGGCTGCTGAGTCGCTCTCTGGGCGGGGCGGGCCGCATGCGAGCAGGGCTGAGCCGGACGCGGCATCGGCTGCACCGAGCGCTGACCTGCCTGGACAGGACGCGGCGCGGGCTGCCCCTGGCGATTCGGCTGGCGCGGATCGGAAGCACTAGGCATGCGAAACCTCCTCGTTTTTACGATCGAGCCACGTCTGCAAAAACAGGCTGGCGGCAATCATGTCGATCTTGCCCCTCATCTGCTTTTCGTTGAGTCCCTGCTCGCGCAGGATACGCTTGGCCTCTTGCGAGGACAGACGCTCGTCCTCAAACTCCAACGGAAGATCGAGCTCGTCGGCAATCTTTTGCGCCACAGCGGCAACGCGCTCGGCCTGAGGGCCGGGCTCACCGGCCATGGTCAGGGGACGTCCGCTTACCAGGATATCGGGCTCATAGTCCTCGACCAGGTAGCGGAACGTCTTGGCCATACCGGTGACCTCGGCAGCCGGAAGCACCTTGACGGGCATCGCCATCTTGCCATCACGGCTCGAGACGGCGATGCCAATCCTGGACTCCCCTATGTCCAGCGCGAGCGCAACCACAGCGACTTCTTAGATTCTTAGGCGCCGAGCGCGGTCTTAGCGGCCGCGAGGGCATCGGCGATGCCGGCGGCATTCTTGCCACCGGCCTGGGCCATGTTGGGACGGCCACCACCGCGACCGTCAACCAGGCCCGCGATCTGCTTGATCACGTTACCGGCGTGGAACCCGGCCTTGACGGCGTCATCGGAGCCGGCAGCGAGCAGGGCCGGAGTGCCCTTCTCAGTCACGCTGGCGATGACACAAGCGACAGGGCCGGCGACCTTCTGGTGCACGGTATCCCATACGTTGCGCAGGTCGGCAGCCTCAAGGCCCTGGAGCTCAGCGACGACTAGCTTGTAGCCGCCGAGCTCGACAGCACCCTCGATGGCGCTGGAAATGGCGTCGGAGGAGCCACCGGTGAGCGCCTTCTTGAGCTTGCCGGAAGTCTCGCGCAGCTCGGCCTGCAGGTTCTCCACGCGGGCGGGAACCTCGTCGACACGGCACTTGAGCGCAGCAGCGGCGGCGTCAACGAGCGCCAGGCGGTCAGCCATATAATCGAGAGCGCCCTTGGAGGTCACGGCCTCGATACGGCGGACATTCGAGCCCGTGGAGGACTCGGAGATAATCTTGAACAGACCGATCTCTGCGGTGTTGGCGGCATGCGTACCACCGCAGAGCTCGCGGGAGAACGGCTGGTCCTCGGCGGCTACGGAGACGACGCGGACGACGTCGCCGTACTTCTCGCCAAAGAGGGCGACAGCACCGGCGGCCTTGGCCTCGTCGATGCCCATAACGCGGGTCACGACCGGCTTGGAAGCGAAGATCTGCTGGTTGACCAGGTCCTCGACAGCCTTGAGCTGCTCGGAGGACAGGGCCTCGAAGTGTGTGAAGTCAAAGCGCAGGTGCTCGGGCGTCACCAGCGAGCCGGCCTGGGAGACATGCTCGCCCAGGACCTGCTTAAGGGCGGCGTCGAGCAGGTGGGTGGCGGTGTGGTTGCGGCGCAGGAAGCCACGGCGCTCAGCGTCGAGCGCGGCGGTCACGGTGGCACCGACGGTCAGCGTACCCTCGGCAACGTGGGCGACGTGGGCATACAGGCCGTTGTGGTTCTTGGTATCGGAAACGGTCAGCGCAACGCCCTCGGCGGAAAGCTCACCGGCGTCGCCCTGCTGGCCGCCCATCTCGGCGTAGAACGGGGTGCGGTCGAGCACGACCTCGACGTCCTCGCCGGCGGCAGCGGACTCGACGGACTGGCCGTTGCGAACGATGGCGACAACCTTGGCGCCCTCGATGACGTCGTTGTCATAGCCGTCAAACTCAGTCGCAGCGACCTTGTCGGAAAGCTCGACCCACACGTCGTTGAAGCTGCCCCAGGCATCGCCCTTGGCGTTGGCGCGGGCGCGGGCCTTCTGGTCCTCCATGCAGGCGGTAAAGCCATCCATATCGACGTCGTGGCCGGCGGTGCCGGCGATCTCGACGGTCAAATCGATGGGGAAACCAAAGGTATCGTGCAGCATAAAGGCAACGTCGCCCGGAAGGACGGCGCCGTCGGCGAGCGCGGCCAGGGCCTCGTCCAGGTAAACGCGACCGTTGTCGAGCGTCGTGGAGAAACGCTCCTCCTCGGAGGCGACGATGCCCTTGACGAGTGCGACGTTCTTGAGCAGCTCGGGATAGGCCTCGCCCATCTGAGCGTTGACCTCGTCGATAAACTTGGTCAGGAAGGCACCCTCGATGCCCAGCAGGCGACCGTGGAACACGGCGCGGCGGAGCAGGCGGCGAAGGACGTACTCGCGACCCTCGTTACCGGGAAGGATGCCGTCCGAGATCATAAAGTCGACGGCACGGGAGTGGTCGGCGATGATGCGCAGGGAGCGGCTGGCGCCGGAGTAATCGTCGGCGTCATAGGTCTTGCCGCTGATTTCCTCGCCGAGCTTGATGAGGTGCTGCATCAGATCGCCGTCGTAGTTAGCGGTCTTGTGCTGCATGATAGCGGCCATGCGCTCCAGACCCATGCCCGTATCGAGGTTGCGGTGAGGCAGCTCCGGCATGGAGCCGTCCTCCTGGCGGTCGTACTGGGTAAACACGAGGTTCCAGAACTCAAGGAAGCGGTCACAGTCACAGCCGGGCTTGCAGTCGGGGCTGCCGCAACCGACCTCCTCGCCCATGTCAAAGTAGATCTCGGAGCACGGGCCGCAGGGGCCGGTGGGGCCAGCGGCCCAGAAGTTATCATCCTCGCCCAGACGCGAGATGTGATCCTCGGCAACGCCCAGGGAACGCCACACGTCATGGGTCTCGTCGTCCTCGGTAAAGACAGTGAAGTACAGGCGGTCGAGCGGCAGCTTGAACTCCTTGGTGATGAGCTCAAAGGCCCAAGCGCAGGCCTGCTGCTTGGAGACGCCGCCAAAGGAGAAGTCACCGAGCATCTCAAAGAAGGACAGGTGACGGCCGTCCTCGCCGATGCAGTCGATGTCGTTGGTGCGGACGCACTTCTGGCAGGAGATCGCGCCGATCTCCTTCATGGTCTTCTTACCCTGGTAGTACTCCTTAAACTGGTTCATGCCGGCGTTGGCAAGCAGCAGCGAAGGATCGTCGGGGACGAGGGACGAAGAAGGATAGAGCTTAAGACCGCGCTCCTCAAAGAAGTTGAGGAACTTGGAGCGAATCTCGGCCGTAGTCATTGACGGGTAGTCAGCACTCATAGAGGGAATCTCCTCGGTTTCACATCGAAACAGTTCAAACGTAACGATATTACCATCCCACCGCGCCTGTGCAAAAAAGAGGGCCATCAAACAGCGACCCTTCAGCGAAAGTGCATGTTATTTAGGACTATGCAATCTTTTGAAAAAATGGATTTGGTAAAATACCATATAAGAATCATCCGGAAGGAGCGATCGATGAAAAGCAAACGATTTGTCCTGAATGCACTTCTGGTAGTAGCGCTTTTAGCGCTCTTGGCCTTCTCCCACTGGTATTCAAACCAACCAGCATTTGGCTACGTCTTATATGCAGTAACGTCCGGCGATAAGGCATATTGCCCTCTACGCGCAATTGACGTTCTCTATTTCTATGTAGCCGGCCCCTTATCAATCGCTTTGCTCGTGTTTCTTGTCTTTTACAACATCAAGAAACGCTAACAGGGCCTATTTGGAATCCGAATCGTCCATGGAGCCGTCGATGCCGGTTTTGGTGTCGTCATCCGTATTGGAATCGTCATCCTTGGCGAAGGGGTTCTTGAAAAAGCCTGTCGCGTCGGGCTGAAGACCCGACAGCTTAATCCAGGGATTCTCGAGCTCGGGCTTGGGCATTGCCTGGGCCTCGGGCGCAGTCTCGTTGCCGATGAGCTCGGACTCGTAAATGAACGTATCGTCTCCAAGCGCGTCGTAGGCGGCGACCGGGTTGCCCTCGGCATCGCGATACGGCGTGCCCTTAAACACGGCGCCATCGTATGCCACGAGCTGGCGACCGGTCTCGTTCTCAAAGTAGTAGACGAAAATGCCCTTGAGGGCCGCGCACAGCGGAATGGCGATGACCATGCCGATGGGACCCATAAGCGCCGAACCGATAACGAGGGCCGTCAGGCTCATGACGGGATGCACCTGCACCGAGCTCTGCATGACCTTGGGCGAAATGACGTTGTCGGTGACATTTTGTGCCACCATGGTCACGATCAAGGTCCACAACGCCAGCATAGGGCTGAACATAAAGCCGAGCACCGTGGCGATCGCAGCACTCACCCAGGGACCGACAACCGGGACCAAATGCATAATGCCGGTAAAGATGGCCATGAGTGCCGCATACGGATGACCAATGAGCGTAAAGCCGATAAAGGCGAGGATGCCACCGCAGATGGACGTCACGACCATGCCGCGCATATAACCGCCGACCGAGCGAGAAAGAATCGCGACCATAAAGCGGTACGAGGTCTCCTTTTCCTGACCGATGATGGTGCAGACCTCGTGGTGCATGCGGGGATAGTCGCAGGCCAACCAGTAGGCAAGCACTAAGCCAAGAAAGACAACAAACAGCTGCGACGCAGTATTGGTGATGAAGGGGAATACACCACGACCGAGCTCGGCGGCAATCTGTGAGACATACTTGGACGCCACCGTGACGAGCGAAGAAAGGTTATCGTCCAGATACTCCTTAAGCGGCGTGTTGTTGAGCGTCTTGGCATGCGAGATCATCTCGTTGAGGTCGCCACCAGCAACACGAAGCTGCTCGGGCATGCGGCTCAGGACTTCCATGATCTGACCAAAGAGAATCGGCGACAGGATGCAAACGACACCGACGAGCACGGCAACGACCACAATAAGCGCGATAAGCGAACCGATGCCGCGATTCACGCCATGGTGCTCGAGCCAATTGGTGATCGGGGACATCACAAAAGCAATGATGGAGCCGACGGCAAGAAACTCAATAACCGGTGCCAGGATGCCCATAAGGTTAAATATGACAGCAGCAATAACAATGCAGCCGACAACAGCCCAAATGCGCAGCGTCAGAATGCGGGTGTCGCGCAGCACGCGATCGGTTTGTTGGGGGTGCTCACTCATGAATGAATCATCACTCCGTCGGGGTCGATCTTGTCCTGAATCTTCTTAAGCGTGCGGCGCAGCAGACGCGAAACCTGCACCTGAGAAATACCCAGCTTCTTGGCGATCTCGATCTGGGTCATGCCCTTCACGAAGCGTAGCTCGATCACCTCGCGCTCGCGCGGCGAGAAATCGCGGATGGCTTCCTCGATCACCAGGCGGTCATCGGTAAAGTCGAGCTCGTTGTCATCGTCGGCGTAACGGTCGAGAATTGAGGGCGCATCGTCGGAATCGGACGCACCAGGAGCCTCGATGGGCACCGAGGTATAGGCCGAAGACGATTCCATAGCCTCGAGGACCTCATCGACAGTCACATTTAGATACTCAGCGATCTCCTCAACCTTGGGCGAACGCTGCAGCTCGTTGGTAAGTTTGTCAGTAGCCTGGTTGACCTTGGCCGAGAGCTCCTGCAGACGACGCGGTACGCGCACGCTCCAGCCCTTGTCGCGGAAATGGCGTTTGATCTCGCCCAGGATAGTGGGTGTTGCAAACGTCGTGAACTCGAGCCCGCGCTCAGGGTCAAAGCGGTCGATAGCCTTGAGCAAACCCAAATAGCCGACCTGCATGAGATCGTCGAGCGGCTCGCCGCGATTCTTAAATTTGTTGGCAAGAAACCTTACCAGATTCATATGGGACATGACGAGCTGCTCGCGGGCGTCCGGATCACCGGTCTCCTTGTAACGACGAAACAGCTCGCGGGTTTTCTCCTTGTCCCAAGCGGTCTTACCGCTCCGGGAACGTTCGGTCATATTAGATATCCGCCTTGAGGTCGAGGGAAAGCGTCAGGGGCGCCGCAGTCTTTTCGTAGGAGTCGCACACGCTCGCCAAAATAAGCTCGGCATAAACAGCAGCCTGGTCATCCTCGTCGACAGTGGCCTGATCGCCAAAGGTAAAGGTCATGCCAACGTGAGATTCATCGACATCGAATTTGATTGAGATGTCATCGGAATCAACAGCCGTGCAGCCAAAGATAAAGGCTTCCTCGGCAGCCATGCGGATGTCCTCGATGCGATCGACAGACATGGAACACAGGGCACCAACGTTGGCTGCCGTCATGCGCACAAGGCGAGCGAGACGCGGGTCGCCGGCAACGGTCAGCGTGATGGGGCAGGTTGCTTCGCTACTCATCGCAGGACTCCTCAGAGGTCTCGGAGGGTGTATAGGTGTAATACTGAGCCCGCTTGGATGCAGACTTCTGAGCCACATCTGCGCCATCGGCGGCCTCGTCCTCCGCCTTGCCAATCAAGACGCGCTCGGTTGGCTGCTCGGCTTCTTCGGCGGCAACGGAAAGCTTGCGCTCGGCTTCAGCTGCAGGAGCCTTCACCTTATTGAAGAGCTTCTGCACAGCACCGGCGGCAGAGTCGGTCACGCTCGACACAGCATTGCTGGCCTCGGCCATGCTGCCCGTAACCTCGGAAATGTCGCGAACCACGGCTTCGACCTCTACGAGATTGGAGGTAAGGGCATCAACTGCCGTCTTGCTCGACTTAAGCAGCGGCTCCATCTGGGCAAGCGCCGGCGTAAGCTCATCGACAGCGCCATCGAGCTTTGCAACCACAGGCTGAGCCTCGGCGATGGTGTTGTTGAGGTCGTTCACGGTCTTATCGAGCGAGTCGACAACATTGCGGGTCTTGCGCAGGGTAAGCGCGAGCTCAGCGATGGCCCACACGCCGGCAACGGCGAGCAGCAGCAGGGCGATTTGAATGGGACTCATACAAGCCTCCCGGAAGAATCGAAATACAGACGCTTTTCATGGTACCCCAAAGGGGACCGAACATGCCAAGAGCAGCAACGTGGAACAAAATTATCAGCAGCTACTTCGGTGCATTCCCGCTGCGGTCGCGTTCGCTTTGCTCTACGCGCCACTCTTCCCAGCCGCGCCCGGCAGGCTGCCAAAATGTACCGCGTTCTAAGCCTTCGGGCAAATAGCGCTGGTCGACCCAGCCTTCGGGATAATCGTGCGGATACTTATACACACCGTATTCATCGCTGCCCGGGCGATGGCGATCGCGCAGATAGCACGGCACCTCGCGAAGCCCACTAGAGTGGATATCGGCCAGCGCCGCATCGATCGAAGCCTCACACGCGTTGGATTTAGGCGCCAAGCACACATAGAGTGCAGCCTGAGCCAGGTTAATACGGCACTCGGGATAGCCAATGACTTCGGCAGACTTAAACGCGGCATGCGCCACCAAAAGCGCCTGCGGATCGGCGTTGCCAACGTCCTCAGAAGCCTGAATCATAATACGGCGAGCGATAAACTTGGGATCCTCCCCCGCATCAATCATGCGCGCGAGCCAATAGATCGTGGCATCGGGGTCGCTACCGCGCATAGACTTAATAAACGCACTGATAATGTCGTAGTGCATGTCGCCGTTTTTGTCGTACGAAAAGCCACGACGCGGGTTGGCAATCTTTACGTCATCCACGGTGATGGGATAACGCTCCCCCGCCGCCGGCGCCGGCGTTCCCTCGGTATCGGGACGCGTGACGGCAATCTCGCTCGCCAGCTCAAGTGTCGTCAGGGCCGAGCGTGCATCACCCGCAGCCAGCGTACAAATGGTCTTGACTGTATCCTCATCGGCCGAGAACTTACCGTTCAGACCATGCGGAGCCTCGAGCGCACGCTCGATAAGCATGGCGATATCCTCATCCTTCAGATGCTCAAGCTCCACCACACGCCCACGCGACAACAGCGCCGAGTTGACCTCGAAGTACGGGTTCTCCGTCGTAGCGCCAATCATAATTACGGTACGGTTCTCAACTGCATGCAGCAGGGCATCCTGCTGCGACTTAGAGAAACGGTGAATCTCATCGATGAATAGAATGGTGCGGCGGTCGTACGTATTCAGGCGTGTCTTGGCCTCGTCAATCACGCGACGCAAGTCCTTCACAGTGCCCGTCACGGCGCTGACCTCGACAAACTCGCTCTTGGTATGGTTGGCGATAATGTGGGCCAGCGTCGTCTTACCCGTACCGGCCGGCCCGTACAGAATCACGCTCGAAAGCACATCGTGCTCGATCGCGGCACGCAACCATGAACCCTTACCGACGGCCTTTTGCTGGCCCACATACTCGTCAAGCGAATTGGGGCGCATGCGCACCGCAAGCGGCGCATTCTGAAAGGAACGCTCGCGCGTCGAAGCAGAAAAAAGGTCGTCCATAGCCATCCCGTGCATCAATCAAAATCGTTGTTGACCAACAGTATACCGAAAGGATACGAACTACCGTTCGTTAATATAGGTACGATGCGGAAACTTTAGACCCGGGAACAGCTTGCTCGTCAGCTCACAGAAATAACCGTCCGTCATGCTCGCGATGTAATCCACCACGGCTTGATCCTTGTCGTCCTGCCAGTCATAGGTGCGATCGTAGTAGGAAAGCTGCTGCTCTATGCGCGAAACATGGTGCTTAAAGATGTAAGAGGACTCGTCGCCTTCGTTTATATCCTGCAGGCAACGGTCGTAGAGCTTTTCGAAGGCCTCTCGCAGCTCCGCTTCGGAGTCGCCTTCGATACCGCCCTTGCTATAGATCTTCTCGTAGTTCTCGCGCTTGGCTCGGCGAATTTCCTCAAACAGGTCCTCGCTCATCTCGATGCGCGGCTTGCCATAGCTGTGCTCGACGATATCGATGGATGCGTGCGTGAGAATCCAACTGTTGTAGGCACCGCCCCGGCCATCATCAAAGGCGTCGGGTGACAGCAGGCCCGCCGCAATGGCGTCTTGGCGATCGCGCCCAACGTAAGCAAGGATATCCGAAATGCGAACGACGCAGCCCTCGAGCGTCATGGGACGCAGGTGCTCAATAGCGCCATAGCCCGTGGCGATACAGTCCTCAACCGTCTGATCGAACTGGTCAAAGGAGCCCATGTCCGAGAGCTCAAACACACGCTGCTCGTACTCGCCGTTATGGCATAGCACGCCGTCGAGCGTCTGGAGCGACACGTTGCGGCCGTACAGCGCGTCGAGCACGCGGACCGACTGCACGTTATGGAAAAAATAACGCCCCGTACGCTCATGATAGATATCGTTGAGGAAGCGCTCGCCGGCATGACCGAAAGGCGTGTGTCCCAAGTCGTGGCCCAGGCCAATCGCCTCGATCAGATCGCAATTGAGCCCCAGGGCGCGACCGATATCGCGCGCAATGCGCGAGACAAGCTGCACGTGCAAACCGCGGCGCGACAGATCGTCATTGCTACGGAAGCTAAAGACCTGCGTTTTGCCCGCATAACGGGTGTACGCCGGAAGATGAAGTATCTTTTCGGTATCGCGCATAAACGCCGGACGCATAAGCGTGCCTTTGTCGGCGGCGCGATCAATACGACGAATGACCTGATCGTCGTTGCAGCGATACGGGTTGACATAGCCCGAAGCGCGATCGGCGGCAATGCGCTTGACAAGTTCGGGCGACAACGCCGAGGGAATACGGTCCATGCGCGCCTTAATGACGGCCGTTTCTTGATTAGTTGCCATGGCATGCTCCTTAAGAAGGATGCGCAATCGGTTACAAAGTGCAGCCCACGACCTCGATTATGGCAAAAATCGGCACCAAAAACGGGAGCAATGGCAGGGAGCGCGATTTCGTGATGAGGCAGGAAAGGGCAAGGACCAGGTGCGCGGCGGCAAATGACACGATGCCACCCATAGGGTCGAGCGTGCAAAGCGCGAAGAGTGCCTTAGCATCTCCCATGCCGATGCCCGGGGTTTGACGGAGGCGCCGCCAGAGCGACTCAGACAGCACGAGAGCAAGATACACGATGACCGCAAGACCGGCGTGGTCAAGCGCCGTGTTAACGCCTTTGTCGAGCCAAACGCCTGCTAATGCCGCCACAGCACACGCTCCGGCAAGCGCATTCGGAAACCGCCGCTCACGGGCATCAATCGCCGCGCCGGCAAAGATGCAAATCCAAAACGGAATATAAACCATCGGACTCCTCCTCAAGCTGCATCGCAAAAGCAAAAACCACCACAAAGGTGCCTGTCCCCTTTGTGGTGGTTTTGGTGGTGGTTATTTGGCTCCCTGCATGACCTCGTCGAGGGTAACATTGACGGCGTGCTGCGTCGGGACCCAGTCGACCTTTAGGAACAGTGCGGCCACCGTGATGGGGATATAGCTGAACATAAAGATCGGGAAGGTAAACAGGTTAGTCACCAGACGCCACTTTTGCGCGCAGTGAATGTGCTTGTACTCAAAGATAGTCGTGAGCAGCGCCAGGATAAAGAAGGTCTGATACATCATGGCGAAGGTCATAATGAGCGAAGCGGCGCACGCCTGCATCTCGACTTCGGTAGCCAAGAAACCATGCGAAAGGCCACCCACAATCAAGAACGTCGCATTAGCGAGCATCGAGATCAGCGATAGCAGCATACCCGGAGCGATGGTCATAAACATGTCGTAGGCGGCAAAGCGATGGTAGCGGAAGGTTGACTTGACCAGATGCTTACCGTAGGTAAAGAACACCTGGTAAAAGCCCTTGGTCCACCGCATGCGCTGTTTCCAGGACGCCTTAAACGTCACGGGCTGTTCGTCAAAGAACTCCGCCGGCGCATAACCGATGCGAATGCCGTGAATGGCGCAGAACGTGGTGAACTGAATATCCTCGGTCAGCGTATGGAACTGCCAACCGTGCATGCCCTCGATAACGCTGGCGGAGATGAGGTAGCCCGAACCCGAGACAGCGCAAGAAGTCTTGCAGATATTGCGCGCGTTGTTGAGAAAGCGCGCCTCGCGCAGGTACCAAGTAGCATTAGCTGCCGAGATCCACGAGCTGCCAAAGTTCTTGGAGTTGCGATAGCTCGTGACCACATGGAAGCCCTGGTCAAAGGCGTCATTCATCTTGGAGACGTAATCGCGAGAGATAACGTTATCGGCGTCGAAAATAAAGTAACCCTCAAACGTGTCGGGATACTCGTTAAGGATGCGGTCAAAACCAAAGTCCATGACCCAGCTCTTGCCCTTGCGGGCCAGGTCATTGCGCTCGTAAACAATGGCACCGGCCTCGCGCGCGAGCTGCGCCGTGTTGTCGGTGCAGGCATCGGCGACCACGAAAACCTCGATGAGCTCGGACGGATAATCCTGGTCCTTGATGGAGCGAACGAGGTTGGCGATCACGGCCTCCTCATTATGCGCCGCGATAAAAAAGGCATAGCGATGGAGTTTTTTGGCCTTGGGAGGCGCGACCTCGCCACGAAGAGCGCCAATGACAAAGAAGACCACCTGGTACAGAAAGCAGACCGTGAGCAGCGTGACGACAATCTGGTTGAAGATCACGATGGGTGTGTTGGTTTGTAAAAAGGCGAGCATGCAGGCTCCCAGCAACGCGTAACGTAAACAAACGTATATCTTACCGCAGGCTTACCGAGTTCAAGAAACCACCTAATACTGGCTAGGCTTCGAGAAGACCGAGCTGCGGAACGATTTCATCTCCAGCGGCCGTGCGACCGAGCGAGCGCGGAGCCAGATCGTCGAGAACCGCCGCAAGATCCCACGGCAACTCGTCGCGGCACTCAATGCGCTCCCCCGTCACGGGATGTTCGAACGCCACGCGCCAAGAATGGAGGAACTGCCTGGTCAAACCCTGATCGGCACGGGCATCGCACTTGCCGTAGAGCGGATCGCCCACGCAGGCGTGGTTGATATGGCGCATGTGCACGCGAATCTGATGCGTGCGACCGGTAAACAGATGGCACTCAACGAGCGTATAACCATCGTCAAAGCGCGTGGAATCAAAGCGCTCGAGGACTTTAAAGGTCGTAATGGCCTGACGGGCAAAGGGGTCGTCCGAAACCGCCATCTTGACGCGGTCGCGCGTAGAACGGGCGATACCGGTATTGATGGTGCCCTCGTCCATGGCGATGTGCCCGTGGACAAGCGTGATATAGCGGCGGTCGAGCGTACGCGTGCGAATGAGATTTTGAAGCGCGCGCTGCGTGTCGTCGTCCTTTGCCGCAAGCATGAGACCCGAGGTATCGCGATCCAAACGATGCACGATCCCGGGGCGGTCCTCACCCTGTACGATACCAAGATGGTCGATGCCGCAGTGGTAGACCAGAGCGTTCGCAAGGGTGCCGCTCTCGTGGCCATGGGCGGGATGGCACACCAGGCCGCGCTGCTTGGAGAGCACGATAAGGTAGTCGTCCTCGTAGCGAATATCGAGGGGAATGGCCTCGGGAATCACGTCGGTCGGGTCGTGCGCCTCGGGCAGGTCGACCGAAATACGGTCGCCGACTCGCACGGCGTACTTTTTGGACAGGCAGGTCTCGCCGTTGACGGCTACGGCACCGCCCTCGATCAGATGCGCGCAGGCAGAGCGCGTGGTACAGCCGTCGTTGGCGCCCAGATAGGCGTCGAGACGCTGGCCAGCGGAATCATCGGCAACAAGAATATGGATGTCGGCCATTAGCGCTCATTCCTTTCGCGAATCTTGCGGGCACGCTCCCCACGTTGTTTAGCCTTGCGCTTGGCGCGGGCCTCGTCACGGGCGTTGAGCTCGGCGGTCGCATCGACTTCGCGGGCCGCGGGGCTCAAGAACATGTAACCGAAGAGGGCGAGCGCGACACCCAAGGTAATGCCGATATCGGCCACATTGAAGACGGGGAAGTCGATGAAGGTGGTGGCAATAAAATCGGTCACGAAGCCAAAGGCCAAACGATCGATAGCGTTGCCGATAGCACCGCCCGCAACCATCGCCATGCCCACGACCTCAAGATGGGCGAGTTGGGGCGCACGAACGAGGTACACGGCAATAGCGACAATGACCGCCAGCGCCAGCACGGCAAACGCGATGCCATGCCCCTCGCCCATGCTAAAGGCAGCGCCGATATTGCGGACAAACAGGAAGTCGATCACGCCGGGGATGACGGTCATATGCAGTGCATCGCCCACGGCACGAACCGCAAGCTTGGTCAACTGGTCAACAAGCAGCACAACGAGCGCCACCCCGCCAGCAACACCCAACCGCCAACGCAAAGGCGGCGTCATATCCCCAGTACGACCCAAAGAAATCCCCTACCCTCAAGAACATCGAATAACGTTTAACGCAATTAACCATCTTATATTGCCACACGCAGAGCGCACGACATATCCACCAACACAAGCGAAATAACCAGCTAAAAACGAAAGCGGCATTCCAAAAAACAGAATGCCGCTTGAATGTGACACAGGTAGTCATTGGGGACGTTCTTGTTTGACTAGTCATTTAAGAACGTCCCCAACGACTAGTTCAGCGCCTCCGCGCAGCGCTTGCAGATATGTGCGTGGCCGTTGTACTCGCCGACGGTGGTGCGGTAATTCCAGCAACGGTCGCAGCACTCGCCCTCGGCTGCCTCGATGGCAACGGAGAGCTCCTCGCCCTGGGTCAGCTCAACATCGGAGACGATGTAGAACTCGGCCAGGTCGACGGCCTTATCGCCGGTCAGCAGCGCATACATCTCGGCGGGAACGACCGCCTTGACACGGACCTGCTGGCTCTTAGTGAAGGTGCCGGCGGAGCGGGCATCCTCAAGGGCCTTGGTCACGGCGCTACGGAGCTCGAGTGAAGCCTCGAGCACGCCCTCGAACTCATTGGCCTCGTCGACCGTGATAGGCGACTTGTACCAATCGAGCAGCGCGGCGTACTTCTGGTGATCGACGCAGCCGGCGGGCGCATATGCCATGGCCTCGTCGACGGTGTAGGACAGGATCGGCTGCAGGTCGCGCATGAGCATCGAGAAGAGCTCGGCCAGCACGGTCTGGGCGCTGCGGCGCTCGAGCGAGCCGGGCTTCTCGCAGTACAGACGGTCCTTCAGGGCGTCGAGGTACACGTTGGAGAGCTCGGTAACCACGAAGTCGTAAAGCGCACGGTAAGCGCGCGGGAACTCGTAGCTGGCGTAAGCATCGTCGACCTCGGCCTGGACCTGGGTCAGGCGGGCAACCATGAGCTTGTCGAGCGGCAGCAGGTCGGCAAAGGCGACGCCGTCGGTCTCGGGCTCAAACTGACCCTCGAGCTCGGAGAGCAGGAAGCGCAGCGTGTTGCGGAAACGACGGTAGGCATCGGACGTACGAGCGAGAATCTCGTGGTCGATGGACACGTCGGAGCTGGTGTCAACGGAGGCAACCCACAGACGGATGATGTCAGCGCCCATCTCGTCGCAGACCTTGTTGGGGTCGATGACGTTGCCGAGCGACTTGGACATCTTGCGGCCCTGGCCGTCGAGCGTGAAACCCTGCGAGACGACAGCTTTGTACGGAGCGTGGCCGTTGGCACCCACCGAGGTGAGCAGCGAGCTCTGGAACCAACCACGATGCTGGTCGGAGCCCTCAAGATACACGTCCGCCGGGTACTCCAGCTCGGGACGGTACTCGCAAACGGCCTTCCAAGACACGCCGGAGTCCCACCACACGTCGAGGATGTCCTTATCGGCCTTGAGGTGATGGCCGCCGCACTTGGGGCAGACGCAGGCATCGCCCAGGTAGCTCTCGGGAGCGTCGGTGAACCAGGCGTCAGAGCCCTTCTCGTGGAAGAGCTTGATGACGGCATCGAGCGTAGCGTCGTTCATAACCTTCTCGCCGCAGTCGGCGCAGGTGTAGCTGGGGATAGGCACGCCCCAGTTGCGCTGGCGGCTGATGCACCAGTCGGGACGCTGCTCGACCATGGCGCCGATGCGGTTGGCGGCATGGGCCGGATACCACTTGACGTTCTCGCGGACCTCCTTGCCAGCCTGCTCGCGCAGACCCGTCTTGTCCATCGAGACGAACCACTGGTCGGTAGCACGGAAGAGCACCGGGTGCTTGCAGCGCCAGCAGTGCGGATAGCTGTGCGTGATCTTCTTCTCGAGAACCAGGGTGCCGCGCTCGCGCAGGAACTCGATGATGTGCGGATTGGCCTCATCGGTATCCATGCCGCTGAAGGGGCCACCGGTGCCAAATTCCTCGCCGGTGTAGAACTTGCCGTCGTCATCGACCGGCATGCAGATGTCGGTGATGCCCTCCTTGAGGCAGGCGAAGTAGTCGTCGACGCCGTGGCCGGGCGAGTTGTGGACGATACCGGTACCGTCGTCGACACCGACGTAATCGGCAAGTAGTGCCACGCCCTCAACACCGTCAAAGATCGGCTGCTTGTAGTGGATGTGGTGGAAGGTCTCGGCGGGAACCACATAGGGCTTGTCGTCGACCATGACCGGGGTGTACTCCCAGCCAAACTCCTCGCAGCACTTGGGAGCCAGGTCCTCGAGCATGACCTCGGCACGGCCATCGTGCTCAACGGCGACATAGGCGGCGCCGGGCTTGAGAGAAACGGCCTGGTCGGAAGGGATGGTCCACGGCGTGGTCGTCCAGATGATAAAGTCGACCGGGCCGTCGAAGTTCTCGAGGCCGGCGGGCTTGGAGGTCATCTCAAAGCGCACGAAGATGGAGGGGCTCGTCTCGTCGGAGTACTCGATCTCAGCCTCGGCCAGCGCGGTGTGGCAGTGCTTGCACCAGTGGACGGGCTTGTGACCGCGATAGATCATGCCCTTGTCGAACATGGCCTTGAAGACCTCGATGTCGGCAGCGTCATGCTGGTGATAGAGCGTCAGGTAGGGGTTGTCCCAGTCGCCAAGCACGCCCAGGCGACGGAAGCCGGCCTTCTGCAGCTCGATGTTCTCGACAGCGAACTCGTTGCAGAGCTCACGAATCTTGGCCGTGGGGGTCTGGTTGAACTTCTCGGTGCCGAGCTTCTCCTCGACCTTGTGCTCGATCGGCTGACCGTGGCAGTCCCAACCGGGGACATAGGGAACCTCATAGCCCTGCATCATCCAGTAACGGTTGATAATGTCCTTGGAGATCTTGTTCATGGCGTGGCCGATGTGAATCGGGCCGTTGGCGTACGGAGGGCCGTCGTGCAGCACGAACTTCTTGTGGCCCTCGTTCTTCTTCAGAACCTGCTCGTAGACCTTGTTGTCCTGCCAGTCCTTGAGTCGCTTGGGCTCGGACTTGGAAAGACCGGCACGCATGGGAAAACCGGTCTTGGGCAGATTCATCGTCTGCTTGTACTCGTTTGCCACGGTACCCCTTTCATGTCATGGGCGCACACGCCCGTTGGGCACCAAAAAAGCGCCCGTCCCTGCAAGCTGGGACGAAGCGCCACAAAACGAGCTGTACGCCCGCAAAAGCTCTTCGTTTAACCACCCAGCTTAGATGCCCTCGCCCGCGTATTCGCGCGCTCGCATCCGTTACTCGGCTGGCCTGTATCGACGACCATCTCGGCGATATCTACTAAGACGTGCCTGTGCGACGCGTCCGTTGGGACCGCAGCTCCGGGGTGATATTCATCGGTCGCATGCACGGGTTCTCAGCGCTCCCCGCTCTCTGTGGCATGCGGACGGCCGACTACTCGTCCCCATCAACGCTTATGCGGAGTATGCTAGCACGTTCCGCGCCGGCGAAAAACCCTCAACACTGGTTTTATACGTTCGAAATTTCTCGCTATTACTGCCCTTCTCTAGGAGCAAAATACCTGAAAGCACTCTATCGAACGAAAGAAGGTTGCTATGCGCACGATTGGAATGAGCGACTACACCGTTGGTGAGGATTGCTTTACCGAGCTGCCAACCGCACTGGCGGAGTACGGCGCGAAGAAAGTCGCCATCATTGGCGGCAAGCGAGCCCTGGCTGCGGCGCTGCCGGGAATCGAGGCGGCACTTGAAGGTACCGATGTCGAGGTCCTGGAGACGCGCGTCTATGGCACCAACAGTACGCGTGCCAATATCGCCAAGGTCGTGAACTCCCCTGCCTGCCAGGAAGCCGACGTGCTCATCGCATGCGGCGGCGGCAAGGCGCTCGACACCGTGAAGACCGCAGCCATCGAGCTCAAGAAGATCGTCTTCACCGTCCCGACGATCTGTTCTAACTGCTCCGCCGCAACCGCCATTGCCGTTGTGTACAACGACGACGGCTCGCTCGAGGGCTATTCGTACCCCAACCGACCGGCGCACATCTTCATCAACCCCAAGATCATCGCCGAAGCTCCGGCGGAGTACTTCTGGGCCGGCGTAGGCGATGCCCTGTCCAAGCAGCCCGAGGTCGAGTACGCCACGAGCGCCGGCAACTTGGAGCACACGGCAGGCCTTGGCCTGGCACTCGCCCACACCTGCTCCGAGCCGCTGTTTACCTACGGCGTTCAGGGTCTTGAGGACGTGCGCCAGAACCTGTCAAGCGAGGCCGTCAAACAAATCGCGCTCGACATCGTGGTCAACACGGGCTACGTCTCCAACCTGACCAACCAGAACGATTACTACTACAACTCGAGCGTGGCGCACGCATTCTACAACGCCACCTGCAGCATTCCGCGTGAGGGCACCTACCTGCACGGCGAGGTCGTGAGCCTGGGCGTGCTCGTGCTGTTTGCCTATACGGGAGACACCGAGAACCTTGAGCGCTACGCCGCCTTTAACAAGCAGATGGGGCTGCCCGTGACGCTTGAGCAGGTCGGCCTTACCGAGGCCGACATCCCGGCGCTGTGTGAGTATGCCCACGCCACCAACGAGTGGAAGCAGGGTAACCCGGAGCCCTTCACCGACGAGAAGTTCGCCGCCGCCATCAAGGCCGCCAACGCCTACGGCCACTCTATCCTGGCCTAACCGACCAAAACCGCCACAAAGGGGACAGTACCTTTGTGGCGGTTTTTTATTGCTGTAACATGCTCGAGTCGAATTCGCTTGCCGGGATCACGCGGTAGCCGTGGCGCAGGAGCAGGTCAACGAAGACACCGTTACCTGTTGTGAGCGTGCCGCTGAAGGATCCGTCGTAGATATGGCCCACGCCGCACGACGGACTGCGATCCTGCAAAATGCACGCAGCGATCTCGGACGGGCCGCCCGCCTGCTCGCACATATCGAGCGCACGTTGAGCGCCCAGGCGAAACTCACGATCAACCGAGGCGCCCTCGCAGGTACGGACCTCGCCATTCACAATCTCGGACGGCTTGCGCGGCGTGGGCAGGCCGCCAAAGACCTCGGGGCACACCAACAAGACCTCAGTCCCCGTGCGTTCGCAGGCCTCGACCAACGCGCGATGATAGTTGTCGAGCCCGTTATACTTGCAGCTCTCGCCCATCAAGCAGGCGCTCACCACGATCTTCATTTCCATCCCTCTCAAGCAAAACGCCCCATTTGAGAAAGCTGCTCAAATGGGGCGTCGGCGTTTACTGGCTCGACCGCGGCTTTACTGTTGCTTGGGCATCAGCGGATTCTCGCGCGTGAGGAGGTTCATGAACTCCTCACCCGTGATGGTCTCCTTCTTGTACAGATAACGAGCCAGCTCATGGAGCTTGAACTTGTTCTCCTTGAGGATCTGCAGGGCGCGATCGTGCGCGTCCTCGATCAGCTTAGCGACAATCGCGTCCACACGCTCGGCCGTACCAGGGGCGCAGGTGAGCGACGTGTCCTGATTGAGATACGCGTTCTGCACGGTACCGAGCGCCATCATGCCAAACTCGTCGGACATACCAAAGCGCGTCACCATGTTGCGGGCGAGCTTGGTGGCCTGTTCGATATCGTTGGCGGCACCGGTCGTCATCTCGCCAAAGATGAGTTCCTCGGCCGCACGGCCGCCGCAGTAGACGGCAAGCTTGTCCAAGACCTCCTGGCGTGTCGTCAGGAAGCGCTCGTCCTCCTCGACCTGCATGGTATAGCCAAGAGCACCACTCGTGCGCGGCACGATGGTGATCTTGGTAACCGGCGCGGAACCCTTTTGGCGGGCAGCGACGATGGCATGGCCGATCTCGTGGTAGGAAACGACCTGCTTCTCGTGGTCGGAAAGCACCGTAGACTTACGCTGTTGGCCGGCAATGACGACCTCCACCGACTCCTCGAAGTCGTCCTGGGTTGCACGCTTGCGACCCTCGCGAACGGCGCGCAGAGCGCCCTCGTTGATGATATTGGCTAGGTCGGCGCCAGAGGCACCGGGCGTGGCGCGGGCAATCGCGGTCAGGTCGATCGGCGGCTCGGTCTTCACACTCTTGGCGTGAAGCTCGAGGATGTTCTTACGGCCGGTCAGATCGGGCAACTCGACGGGGATGCGGCGGTCAAAACGACCGGGGCGCAGTAGAGCGGGATCGAGACTGTCGGGGCGGTTGGTTGCGGCAAGGACAACGATACCCTTGTGGTTATCGAAGCCATCCATCTCGGTCAGCAACTGATTGAGCGTCTGCTCGCGCTCGTCGTTGCCGCTAAAGCCGCCGCCATCACGCTTCTTACCGATGGTATCGATCTCATCGATAAAGACGATACACGGGGCCTTTTCCTTGGCCTGCTTAAACAGGTCACGAACCTTTGCAGCGCCGCGACCAACAAACATCTCAACGAACTCAGAGCCCGAAATGCTAAAGAACGGAACACCGGCCTCGCCGGCAACAGCCTTGGCAAGCAGGGTCTTACCGGTACCCGGAGGGCCAACAAGGAGAGCACCGCGCGGCAGCTTGGCGCCGATCTCCTCGTAGCGCTGCGGCTTCTCCAGAAAGTCGACGACCTCCTTGAGAGACTCCTTGGCCTCTTCCTGGCCGGCGACGTCCTTAAAGGTCACACCCACGTCCTTGGAGGCGATCACGCGCGCGCCGGACTTACCCAGTCCGCCGCCGCCAAAACCGCCGCCGCCAAAGTTCATCGACGGGCCGTCATCGCCCATAGCCTTCTTCATGCGGCGGTTGAGCCACCAACCGATGAGGAAGAAAATCGCCATGGGAAGAATGAGCGTGAGCAGGTAGTAGGTCATCAAACCCGAGTTTTTATCGGGAACGACCGACTCCAGCGAAGCGCCAGACTCAAGCACGCGATCGGTAAAGCCCGCATCATTCGGCACACCGGTCGTCTTATAGGCGATGTTCTCGTCCTCGCCCTTCTTGGTGTAATAAATCGAGTAATCGTCCGTGTTGTACTCGACCTTGTCGACGCTCTTCTTGTCGAGCGCTTTGACAAACGTCGAATAATCGGTCTTCGTAATCTGCTGCGTGTGACCGATGTTAGGGAACAGAACGGTCGAGAGCACGAGGTAGACGACGAAGGCGATGAGCACGTAGAGGATCATATTCCGTCTACGTTTGTTGTCATCCATCTCCATCTGCTTAAACTCCATCTACTGGGGTTGATAATGCTATCTAGAATACCCAACCCAGACGGCGATAAACCGACGCCGGGCACGAAAGGACAGAGATGGCATCACTCGAAGTCGGCAAGGTTCAGATTTACACGGGCGACGGCAAGGGCAAAACCACGGCCGCCTTGGGGCTAGCTTTGCGCGCCACAGGTTATGGGCTCGACGTACTCATGCTGCAGTTTGCCAAGAAGCTGCACTGCGCCGAACACGATGCCGCGCCACGCCTAGGGCTGCGAATTGTACAGGCCGACCGCGACACGCCCGAGGCTTGCGCCGAACAGATCATGGAGCTCGCACGCGAGCAGATCTCACAGGTCGACGTTCTGATTTTGGACGAACTCGGCGAGGCCATGCGCCGCGGCTTTGTGACGCGAGAGGATGTCGAGGGACTGATCGCGATGAAGCCCGACACCACAGAGCTCGTGCTCACCGGACGCGGGCTGCTGCCCCTCGCCGACCTTGCAGACCTAGTAACCGAAATGCGCCCCGTCAAACACTACTTCGACGAAGGCCTCCTAGCCCGCCAAGGCATCGAATACTAGCCATTGGGGACGTCCCCAATGGCTAGGCGGTGGCGCGGCCGAGCCAGTTGCCGCTGTGGTGGTAGATGGTGAAGATGGTTGCGGTGATGAGCCAGGTTACGGGGTAGACCAGCAGTAGATGCTCGAGCGACGGATCGAAGGGCATGATCGCAAACACCCAGATCACCCTCAAGACAACGGTGCCAAAGATGGTGAGCATCATAGGCTGCAGACTCACGCCGGCGCCGCGAATGGAGCCCGACGCGTTTTCGATAATCGAGAAAATCGCGTAGAACGGCGCGATAAAGTGAAGAATCGTCGTGGTGTACGCCGAGATCGAAGCATCGTCGACAAACAGACGCGACAACGGACCCGAGAACACCAGCAGCACGGCAGACAGGCCACCAATGAGCATAAACGACAGGACGAGGGACGTATGGTAGCCCTTGCGCATGCGCTCGTAGTTGCGCGCGCCAAAGTTCTGTGCCGAGAACGTGGAGATCGACACGCCGAGCGCCTCGGTAACCATCCAGATAATGCCATCCAGGCGCCCAGATAGACCCCAAGCAGTCGTGACATCGGCGCCAAACGAATTAACCGACACCTGGATCAACACGTTCGAGATCGAATAGGCAGCCGATTGAAAACCGAGTGGCAGACCACACGAGATCATACTCTTGCAAATACCGCGATCGATGCCGAGCCTAGACAGCGAAAGACGCCATGCACCCGGAGCGCGCATCATGCGCAACACGATCATCGTTGCATTGGAGCAAATGGTCAGCGCCACTGCGATGCCGCAGCCCAGCGCCTCCATATGCAACACAGCGACAAAGATGATATCCAGCACCACGTTAACCAGGCAGCCAGAGGCAATGATCACGGCGGGCCCGCGTGTGTCGCCCACGGCACGCAGCAGTGCGGTTCCCATATTAAGCAGCAGTGCCGCAACCATCGCGGCAAAATAACAGCGAGCATAGGCCACGCCCTCGGCCAATAGTTCATGCGGCGTGTTCATAAGCACCAGCATGGGCTCAACGAACACTATGCCAAGAATCGAGAAAACGATACCGCCCACCAGCGCAAGCGTCATGGCCGTATGGACCGAACGGCTCAGACGCTCATCATCGTGCTGGCCAAAAAACTGACCCGTGATAACGGCACAACCAGCGCCAACGCCAACGCAAAAGCCAATGCAGAGCTCGGTGAGGACCATCGTGGCTTGAATGCCGCCCAGCGCGAGCTTGCCGCCAAACTGACCGACAATATAGGTACCGATAAGCGTGTAGGCCTGCTGAAAAAACGAACTAAAAAAGATGGGAACGCACAGCGAAAGCAGCTGCTGCCAAATAACACCCTGCGTTACATCGATAGCCGTAGATTTCTTAGCCACACGCCCTCCCCACACGCATACGTCAAACAACAAAACAGCAATTTAAAACCAAAGCCAAAACCAGCTTAGCACCGACTGGCGGCGACCGAAACACCCCGAATTAGAGCGCGGTGCGAAATATCTGCCTAGTGATACAAACCCGGCTGGTAGTGATACTCATTGCTCACGTGCGGGCACAGCTGCCAAAAGGCGACGGCGCTCGCCGCGGCCACGTTGAGCGAATCGACCCCGTGCGCCATCGGAATGCGCACGGCGCGGTCACAGCCGGCAATGGTCTTGGCGCCCAAGCCGGCACCCTCGGTACCCATAAAGATTGCCAAGCGGTCAATCTCCTGCAGCATGGGATCGTCCAACGACACCGAATCATCCGTCAACGCCATGGCGGAACACGAAAAGCCGGCATCGTGCAGCGCCGCCAGCCCATCATGCGGCCATACGCGCGCCTCACTGCCAATACGCGTCCACGGCACCTGAAACACGGTGCCCATGCTCACGCGGGCCGAGCGACGATACAGCGGGTCACAGCACGTAGGACTCACCAAAATGCCATCGACGTTCAGCGCAGCCGCCGAGCGGAAAATCGCGCCGACGTTGGTGTGGTCGACAATGCCCTCGAGCACGCACACGCGCACCGGGCGCTCCCCCGCCGCCTCGACGACGCCGCCCAAGAACTCGGCTACCGGAATCTGACGCGGGCGACGGAACGCCGCGAGCGCACCGCGCGTCACGTTAAAGCCCGTCAGCTGCTCCATAAGCTCCATCGAGGCCACGAACACGGGAACCGGGCCCGCACCTTCGCGTACCGCCAGGCGCTCAAACAGCGGCATCATCTGGTCGAGCCAGCGTTCGCCCAAAAGAAAGCTCACCGGCTCGTATCCGGCGCGCACTGCACGCTCGATGACCTTGGCACTCTCGGCGATAAAAATGCCCTTCTGCGGCTCCAGCACGCAGCGAAGCTCACGCTCGGTCAGTCGCACGTAGGCATCGAGCCGCTCGTCCTCGAGCGAATCGATTCGCAGCACCTCAACGGCATCAGTCATAGCAGCCAGCCCGCACCTTTCTTTGCAGCACCAATACAAATATCGGGGCAACGCCATGCGCTGCCCCGCCACTCATTCCAACCCGATAATACCGAAGGGATAATCGGTTTTACGCCTCAACGCGACGATACGTCACGAACTCATAATCGACGCCCTCGTCACCCTCACCGGCGGCAATCGTCGCGACCCCGCTGCGCTGCGCAATCTTCCACGCAGGATCGGCTTCCAAATCGGGAAAATACGTATCCACGACATGGACGCAGCGGTCGTGCGTGACCTCGGCCTCGACGCAATACGGCAAAAACTGCCGATAGACATCGCCGCCACCAATCACCCAAGCAACGGGCTCATCGGCAACCGCGGCGAGCGCCTCGTCGATGCTATGCACCACGTCGACGCCATCGGGCGCAAAATCCTCGTCGCGCGTGAGCACGATATTGCGACGATTCTTGAGCGGACGCCCGCCGGGAAAACTCAGCAGCGTCTTGCGCCCCATGATAACCGGGCAGCCCTTGGTGCAGGCCACAAAATGGCGCATATCGGCGCGATTGGACACCACCATGTCGCCCTCGCACCCAATGCCCCAATCGTCACACACGGCGACGATAGCAGATAGCTTACACGTCATGAGCACCACCTACACCGCAATGGGAATGTTCTTGACCTGCGGGCCGTGCTCATAGCCCTCGACGATCAGGTCATCGGTCGTAAACGCATAGAAGTCATGCACATCGGGGTTGAGCGTTACCTTGGGTGCCGCAAACTGCGGACGCTCGATAAGCTCGCGGACGATATCGACATGACGATCATAGATATGGGCGTCGGCGATCACGTGCAGCAGCTCACCGGGAATCATATCGACCGACTGCGCGACCATCATCAGCAAAATGGCGTACTGGCACACGTTCCAGTTGTTCGCGGCCAAAATGTCCTGGCTGCGCTGGTTGAGAATCATGTTGAGCGTCGGCTTGTCGTCCTGAGGACGCTGCGTCACGTTATAGGTCACGCTATAGGCGCACGGATAAAGGTGCATCTCGGACAGATCGCTAAACACGTACGTATTGGTCATAATGCGGCGACTATACGGCGTGTGCTTAAGGTCGTACAGCACACGGTCCATCTGGTCGAAGTCGCCCTCGGCGTAATGGCTCTTCTGACCAATCTGATAGCCGTAGGCTTTACCGATGGAACCGATCTCATCGGCCCACTCATCCCAGATATGGCTGTTGAGATCATGCACGTTATTGGACTTCTTTTGATAGATCCACAGAATCTCGTCCATGGCAGACTTAAGCGCCGTACGACGCAGCGTGAGCGCGGGGAACTCCTCGCGCAGATCATAGCGCGCCGTGACACCAAAGTTTTTAATGGTATAGGCAGGGGTGCCGTCCTCCCACACCGGGCGGACCTTTTGGCCCTCGGTGGTGGTGCCATGGTCCAAGATATCGCGGCACATGGTTACAAACTGTTGATCAGCTTTGCTCATTGACCCTCCTGTCAGTCGCCTACAAGCGAGATTCATTGTAGCCCAGGCGCGCGAGTGTCGAATTGGACACTTAGTCCGGCACACGCAATGCACGGCAGCGCGGCTCCGCATGCGGCAACGAGGCATCTTAGCCTTTTTCTGACATATGCCAGAAATGCCTTGCGCCCAACGACTAACGCGTTATCCTATTGTTGACATATGTCAGATAAGGAGTGTGCATGGCAGGAAGACGCGAAAAACTGCGCCGCGTCGGGATCATCCCCGAATACCGCGGCTTTACCCCCGATGGCCTGGCCAGCGGTGATGCCATCGACATGACCGTCGACGAGCTTGAGGTGCTGCGCCTGTGCGACCTGGAAGGTCTCAACCAAGAGGCGGTCGCCCAGCAGATGGGCATCGCCCGCGCAACGGTGGCGGCCATTTGCAGCCGCGCGCATCGCAAGGTGGCCGATGCGCTGGTCAACGGACGAGCGCTCGTCATCGAGGGCGGCAATATCGCGTACTCCCCTATCGCCACGACGACGGCCGCATGGCCAGCAAAGGAGGTCGGCACCATGAGGGTGGCAACGACGTACGACAACGGCAACATCTTTATGCACTTTGGCCGCAGCGAGCAGTTCAAGATCTACGACATCCAGGATGGCAAGGTGCTCAACGAGCAGGTCGTAGGCACCGGTGGCACCGGCCACGGCGCCTTGGCGGGCCTGCTTGCCAACGGAGGCGTTGACACGCTCATTTGCGGCGGTATCGGCGGCGGCGCTATCAACGCGCTTGCCCAAGCCGGCATCACGGTCTATGCGGGCGCCCAGGGCAGCTGCGATGCCTGCGTCGAGGCCCTCATTGCAGGCACGCTCGCACAGAACGGCGAGGCCACCTGCGACTGCCATGGACATGATCACGAGCACATCCACGAGCATGGCGAGTCCTGCGGCTGCCACGGTCACCACGACCATGACGGGCACGAAGGCTGCGGCTGCCACTAGCGGCAAGCACCTCGTCGAGAACGCGCTTCCACGCGTGCGACAACCAGCGAACAAACGGCGAAGGCCGCCTGGAATACCATCCAGGCGGCCTTCGCCATACACGACTCAACTAGTCGTTACTTCTTATTGCGCATCTGCGCTTCCATCTGGCGCAGCAGATCCATATCGGACTTGGGGCCGCCCGTTCCCAGGCCGCCCATGCCGCCCAGACCCATAGCGTCCAGGCCAGGGATATTGGGCATGCGCATCCTCTTGGCCTTCTTACCCTTTTTGCCCTTCTTGCCGCCGGCTTGTGCCTGATTAGCCATCGTGCGCATGCGGCCCATCATCTTGTTCATCTCGCCCCACTGCTTCATAAGGCTATTGACCTCGGTGGGAGTTACACCGGCGCCCTTGGCAATGCGGGCACGGCGCTGACCGTTGATGATGGAGGGACGCAGGCGCTCCTCCTTGGTCATCGACATGATGATGGCCTCGTTCTTGTCGAAGATGCCCTCGTCCAGGTTACCGCCCATCTGATTGAGCGCACGCTGGCCACCGGGGAGCATGCCCAGAATGCCCTTCATGCCGCCCATCTTCTTGACAGCTTTCATCTGGTCGAGCATGTCGTTCATGGTAAAGCCCTCGCGCAGCATGCGCTCGGCGGCCTCGAGCTGCTCGGCGTCAGCCGCCTCCTGGGCCTTCTCGATGATGCCGACAACGTCGCCCATGCCCAAGATGCGCTTGGCCATGCGGTCGGGGTAGAACGGCTCAAGCGAATCGGGCTTCTCGCCCATGCTCACAAACTTGATGGGCTTGCCGGTCACCTGGCGCACGGAAAGCGCGCCGCCGCCACGGGCGTCGCCGTCGAGCTTAGAGATAATCACGCCGTCAAAGTCGGTGCGCTCGGCGAAGGTCGAGACGACGTTGACGATATCCTGGCCGGTCATGGCGTCGACGACCATCAACACCTGATCGGGCTTGACGGCCTTTTTGATGTCCACGGCCTCCTGCATCATCTGCTCATCGATCTGCAGACGACCGGCGGTATCGACGATGACGACGTCGCGCAGGTGGTCGACGGCCTCCTGGATGGCGCCTTTGGCGATGTCGACCGGATGCTCGCCGTCGCCGCGGAAGACCGGCACGCCGATCTCGCCACCGAGCGTGGCCAGCTGGTCGGCAGCGGCGGGGCGGTAGACGTCGCACGCGGCGAGCAGCGGCGAGCGGCCCTGCTTCTTGAGCAGGTAGGCCAGCTTTACGGCTGCCGTAGTCTTACCGGAGCCCTGCAGGCCCACGAGCATGATGACATTGGGAATGCGGTTGCTAAAGACGAGCTTGCTCTCGGTGGAGCCGAGCATCTCGGTGAGCTCGTCGAGCACAATCTTGACGACGTTTTGCGCCGGCGACAGCGACTCCATGACCTCGGCGGTCATGCAGCGCTCCTTGGTCTTGGCGACAAACTCCTTAACGACCTTGAAGTTGACGTCGGCCTCGAGCAGCGCCATGCGAATATCGCGCATGGCCGAGGTAATGTCGGCCTCGGTCAGCTTACCCTTGCCGCGCAGGCGGTCAAATGTGTCGTTGAGGCGATCGCTCAGAGAATCAAACACTAGTCACTCCTTAATTGGACTCGCCCACCAGGGCGCGGCAGAAATCTTTGGCATTGAACTCCTGCAGGTCATCGACCTGCTCACCCACGCCCACGCGCAGGATCGGGAGCTTGAGCTTCTCGGCCACGGCCATGGCAATACCGCCCTTTGCCGTGCCGTCGAGCTTTGTCATGATAATACCGTCCAGACCCAGCGCCTCGTTAAACTCGAGCGCCTGGTTCAGACCGTTTTGACCCGTCGCGGCATCGATCACGAGGACGACCGAGACGGGCATGGGGCCGGCGGCCATATTGGCGGCGCGCTTACGCGTCACGTTGACCACCTTGGCAAGCTCGCGCATGAGCTCGGGGCTCGTGTGCAGACGACCGGCGGTGTCGATAAGCACCAGGTCGCTGCCGCGCTTATCGGCCTCGTCGAGCACGTCATAGCACACGCTCGCCGGATCGGAGCCGCGGTCGCGCTTGATGACGGGGACGCCGGCGCGCTGGCCCCACACATCGAGCTGCTCGATAGCGGCAGCACGGAAGGTATCGGCCGAACCGATCACGACGTTCTTGCCGCGGGCGGCCATGGCGCTCGCGATCTTACCGACCGTAGTGGTCTTGCCGGCACCGTTAATGCCCACAAACAGCACGCAGCTCGGCGTATCGGAAAACGGATCGCGCTCGATGGGCACAAAGTGCTGCTCGAGCTGCTCGGCCAGGGCACGACGAAGCTGCGGGGCGGTCTTGAGGTTCTTCTTGGCCGCGGCATCACGCAGGTCATCGGATACCTTGATCGCGACCTCGGCACCCATGTCACCCATGACGAGGGTGTCCTCAAGGTCCTCCCAAAAATCCTCGTCGACCTCGCCGCCAAAGTAAAAGACCTCGTTGAGGGCCTCGCGGCTGCGCTCAAGTCCGCGCGAGAGAGCATCGAAGAATCCCATTATGCATTCACGACCTTTCCGGTTTCGCGATCGAGTTTTTGCGAGACGACGCGACTGACGCCGTCGGCTTGCATCGAGACGCCGTAGAGGACGTCAGCGTCCTCCATAGTACGGCGCTGGTGCGAAATAACCAAGAGCTGCGTATCGGAACGCAACACATCGAGTGCGCCGATGAGCTTGGACAGGTTGGCGTCATCGAGCGCCGCCTCGACCTCGTCCAGCACGTAGAACGGCACCGTGCGCGTGCGATAGACAGCAAAGAGCAGGGCGAGCGCCGTCAGGCTCTTCTCGCCGCCCGACATGAGCATCATCTTGGTGATGCGCTTGCCACGCGGCTGCGCCACGACCTCAATGCCCGTTTCGGCCGGATGCTCGGGGTCGGTCATCTCCAGATGCGCCTGGCCTCCCGGGAACAGCATGGCGAAGATCTCGCGGAAGTTCGCATCGACCTTCTCGAAGGTCACCAAGAAGGCTTTACGCATCTTGCGGTCGATGGCCACGGTGATCTTGGTGAGCGCCTTGCGTGCGCTCTCCAGATCGGCCAGCTGCTCCTCGATGTAATCGGCGCGGCGCTTGAGCTGCTCGTACTCCTCCATGGCAACCTGGTTCACAGGACCCAGGTTGTTAATCTGGCGCACGAGCTGGTTGAGCTCGCGCTCGGCGGCGTCGCGGTCGGTAGGCGCAGGAAGCATGAGCGCTTCCTCGAGCACCGTGGTGCCATCGGCGGTAATGGCCTTGATGGCTGCCTCTACCTGCACCTCGAGCTTACCGCGGGAGACCTTGAACTCATTTTGCGTCGCCGTGGCGGCATCGACCCGCTCCTTGGCGCGGGAGACTTCGGCCTTGGCGTCTTCGATGGTCTTCTTGAGCGAGGCCGAGTCCGCCTCCTCGAGCGAAGCCTGGTCACGCAGACGCGCAGCCCAATCCGATGCGCGATCCAGCAGGGCTGAATAGCGCTCGTGCATGGGATCGACGCGCAGGCGCAACAGCTCGAGTGAGCGCGAGGCCTGGCGCGTTCCGCGGATACGGCGGTCGATGCCCTCTAGGCGATGCTCCAGATCGGGCACGCGGCCCTTCAGCGAACGCAGACGCTCGCTCGTCTGGGCCAGGCGGACCTTGGCATCGGCGAGCTTGCCGGCTGCCTCGGAATCGTCACGGCAGACGCGATCGAGCTCGTCATTGGCTTCGGCAATCTGGAGACCCAGGTCGCTTGCCTGCGCACGGGCCTCGTCGCGCGAACGGGTGAGCTCGTCAACACGCGGGCGCGCAGCGCGAACAGCCTCGGCGGCCTGCTCGCGGCGCTTGGAGATGCGCACGCGCTCGACCTCGGCATTGTTGGCACTTTGCTCCAGGCGGCCGATCTCGGAGAGCAGCGAGCGGCGCTCGCCCTCAAGACGGGCGATCTCGCCGGCGGCATCGCCCTCGGCGGCACGCGCCTCCTCGACGGCCGCATTGGCCTCGACGACCTGATCCGACACATGCTCAAACACGGCAGCCAGATCGGGCTCCAGGCCCTCCAGCTCACGAATACGACGCTTGCGCTCCAGGGCACCCGAGGCCTCGCCGGCATCGAGCCCCACGCGCACCAGGCCGCCACAGCTCACGCGGGCGCCATCGGGCGTCACGTAGGTCACACCGTCAACGACTGGTGCCGCCAGTGCGGCAGCCAAGTCATCGACCACGTAATAGCCGCCGAGCAGGGCCTCGACAACCGGGCCATAATCGGCACGCACGGACAGGCGATCGACCAGACGCGAACCGGCAGCGCCCTTGGCAGCAGCACCGCCGCTTACGCCGCGCGCCACCAGCAGTGCCTCGCCCGAGGCCTTCTTTTGGTCCAGAGCCGCACGACCGGCACGCTCAAGCGTGGCGGCGTCATCAAACAGCAGGGCATCGATATCGCCGGCAAGCAGCTGCTCGACCAGGCCCTCGAGCTCACGAGGAGCCTCGAGCACGTCGCCCAAACGGCCCGAGACATCATCGCCCAGCGCACCCATCAAACGGCTCACCAGCGGCGAGCTGTCGGCCATGCGAGCGTCGAGCTTCTTTTGGCTCGCGAGCTCTGAGCGCACCTCGGACAGCTTGTTGCGCGCCTCGCCCTCACGGGCACGCAGGTCCTTGAGGGCAGCGCGTGCCGTCTCGGTGGCCTCGCGCGCATCGCTCTGGGCCTGACGAGCCGCCTCAAGGGCGCTCTCAAGCTCCTCAGCACGGTCGCGACGGCTCTCAAGCGATGCCGTGACCTCCTCGAGTTGCTCGTCGATCTGCTCCAGGCGCGAGGCATACATGTTGTCCTCGACCTCGGCATTACTCAAGGAATCCTTCACCTTGGCGAGCTCGAGCGCGGCGTTATCGGCTACGCGCTGCACATCGCGTTGCTCACGCGTGAGCTGCGAAATCTGATTGTCGAGCGCAACGCGACGCTCGTGGAGCTCGGCGGCGGCAGGACCGGCGGCGTCAACGTCGTCCTGGGCCTGCATGTGCGCACCGGTCACTTCCTCAAGCTGGGCACGCGCATCCTCGAGCTCCTCGACCACGCGACGCCGCTGATGCTCGGAGCTCGAGATCTGGCCGCGCATGTCGGACAGGCGCGACACCATGTTGTGGCCTTTTTCCTCGAGCAGACGCATATCGGAGTTAATGCGGCCGACCACGTCTTGCATATGGCGGCGCTGCTCGCCCAGATCGCCCACAAACAGGCCCTTTTCCTCGAGCATAACCTGGAGCTTCTCGAGCTCACGCTCCTTTTCGCCCAAGCGGTATTGCGCAAGCTCAAGCTCGGCAGCGCCCTCCTTGGAGCGGCTCTCCAGGTCGTTCCACTGCGACTGCAGCGAACGAAGTTCATCGACGGCCAGCATCTGCGTAAGCTCGTTCGCGCGCGAGGACAGCTCTTTGTACTTGCGCGCACGATCGACCTGACGCTCCAGCGGCCGCAGCTGACGGGCGATCTCCTTATTGATGTCGCGGGCACGGGTCAGGTGCTCGTCCATCGATTTAATCTTTTTGAGCGCACGCTCCTTGCGACGCTTGTGCTTGGAGATGCCGGCGGCCTCCTCGATGAGGGCGCGGCGCTCCTCGGGGCGGCTCTGCAAAATGGCATCGAGCTTGCCCTGGCTGATGATGGAATGCGTATCCTTGCCCAGGCCCGAATCGTGCAAGATGTCCTGAATGTCCATCAGGCGGCACGGGCTCGAGTTGATGAGGTATTCGCTTTCGCCCGAGCGATACATACGGCGGGTGATGGCGACCTCATCAAAGTCGACAGGCAGCATATGGTCCGAGTTATCGAGCACCAGCGTGACCTCGGCGACACCCACCGGCTTGCGCGCTGACGAGCCCGAGAAGATGACATCCTCCATGGCCTGGCCGCGCAGCTGCTTGGCGCTCTGCTCGCCCAGGACCCACAGAATCGAGTCGGAGATGTTCGATTTTCCCGAGCCGTTGGGACCGACGATGACGGTCAGGCCCGGCTCAAACGTCATATGGGCGCGGTCGGCAAATGACTTGAACCCTTTGAGCGTGAGGGACTTGAGATACACGGTTCCTCGCTTAAACAGGCTTCTTGTTGAGAATCACGCCGTTGGTGGTGTAGCCCATGCGGTCGAGCGCCTCGAGTGCGGCGGCTGCCTCGGCTTCCTTCTTAGAGGAACCGGTGCCGCGACCCTGGCGAATGCCATCGATCAGCACCACGGCGGTAAAGGTGGGCGCATGTGCCGGCCCCTCGGAACCAACCAGCTTGTACGCCGGAGGCTCGTGGCCGTCGGCCTGCACGCACTCCTGCAAAAACGACTTGGGGTTCGCAGGATGTTCGGCACGCTCGGAAGCCAGGTGCGGCTTAAGCGTACGGTGAATGAACTCCGCCGCGGCATCCCAGCCGGCATCCAGGTATAGCGCGCCCACGAGCGACTCATAGACGTTCTCGAGCGCCGAATGCAGGCCGCGTGCGCCCGTTCCGGTCTCGGAGGCACCAAAGATGATGATGTCGTCGATGCCCAGCTCGTGAGAAACCTCGGACAGCGTAGCGCCCGAGACAAGCGACACCTTCAGGCGCGTGAGCTTGCCCTCGTCAAACTCCGGATAGGACTCAAACAGGGAGCGTGCGACCACAGCGCCCAAAATGGAATCGCCCAAGAACTCAAGGCGCTCATAGCTGGCAGAAACCGGCTGACCCTCGACTGCCGAGGGATGCGTAAGGGCCGCGCGCAGCAGCACCTTATTATTGAACTCGTGGTCCAGGATTTCCTGGGCGCGCGTAAGTCGTTCAGACAAAGCCAAGACCTAGGCCTCCCTGGCGTTTTCGATCGCGTCGACGGCGTCGGCGACAGAGTTAAGCGAGAGCAGAGTCTCGTCATCGATCTCGAGGTTGAACTCGTCCTCGATGGCCGTAACCAGCTGCAAACGCTCGAGCGAGTTGGCATCGAGGTCGTCAAAGGTGGTCTCATCGCTAATTTCGGCAACATCGACGCCCAGAACGTCAGCAGCGACCTCGGCGATCTTGTCGAAGATTTCGGAGCGATCCATAGCGCTTCCTCTCATAGTGCATGAATACCAAAAGAATGGTACCGCTCGGGCGGTACCAAGACACGGTTCTGATTCTACCCCACGACGCACGCCCCGAGGCGCATAACGCCGCTGTTATAAAACGATACCGTCCATTGAGTTGGCGACGTTCTCGACAAGCCCGGCGCGCACGGCCTCCGCCGCGGCGAGCGTACCGTTTTTGACGGCCTCGACCGAGGTGGCACCGTGGCCGATCAGGACCACGCCACGCAGGCCCAGCAGAATGGCGCCGCCCTTAGCATCGCCCGAGAGCTTTGCCTTGATCTCGCGCATCTGCTTTTTGATGAGCAGTGCGGCGATCTTGGTGCCGAGCGAAGCCATAAAGGCGCCCTTGAGCTCCTGCAGCAAAAACTTAGCGGCGCCCTCAGTTGCCTTAAGGGCAATGTTTCCCGACATGCCATCGGCAACGACGACGTCAAAATTGCCCGACGTAAGATCGGTGCCCTCGCAGTTGCCCACAAAGCCGGGAACGGCGGCCTTCATGGCAGGGAAGCACGCCTTGGTAAAGTTGGAACCTTTCTCATCCTCGGTGCCGTTGCCGAGCAGACCGACGCGAGGATGCTCAATGCCCAAGACGACGCGCGCATAGGCGCTACCCATCTGGGCAAAACGCACCATGTCGTCGACCTCGACATCGGGGTTGGCGCCCATGTCGCACAGGACCGTCAGGCCGCCGGCGCGGTTGGGCAGCGCATTGGTGAGGCACGGACGCACCGGCTGCTTCTTGCCCTCGGCCTGATACCTAAATGGCGTCACGTAGGCGGTGGCGGCAGCGGTCATGGCGCCGGTGGAGCCGGCAGAGAAGAACGCGTCCGCGTTACCCTTCTTAATAGCGCGACAGGCAAGCACGATCGAGGACTTGCGCTTGGTCATCACGGCTCGAATGGGATCGTCATCCATGGCGATAATATCGGGCGCCTCCAAGGCCTCGACGCGCGCATGGGAGGCGGCAAAGGGATTGACGATTTCGGCGGGACCGGCAGCCAGGACCTCAATATCGGGATCAGCGGCAAGTGCAGCCTCAATACCATCGAGGACAACCTGTGGCTTCTCGTCTCCACCCACAACGTCTACACAAACGCGAACGTTACTCATATACATACTCCTTATACAAAAATGGCCGACTCATTGAGCCGGCCATTGTGGTTCCAGTTGGAACGGCATCGCATCCAGAGAATACAGTTACTCGGTAACGATAACCTCGCGGTCCTTGTAGAAACCGCAGCTGGGACACACGTGGTGCGGAAGCTTGACAGCACCGCAACGGGGGCACGTGGACTGAGCCGCAGCCGAGATCTTCATGTTGGCGGAACGACGGGTGTGAGTGCGGATACGACCCTGCTTTTGTTTAGGTACGGGCATAGTGACCTTCCTTATGAACTATCCAGTGTGGCGATTACGCGCAAGTAGCGATACTACCACAGTTTTACTCGTCAAGCTTGAGATTCTTCAATGCTGCAAATGGATTTTCCGTGGCAGCGGCCCATTCGGCCTCTGCTTGAACGGCACAATCGCATTGCTCGACGTTGAGATTGGTGCCGCACGTGGGGCATAGGCCGCGACAGTCGGGCTTGCACAGGACAACGAACGGCGTATCCATGACGACCGCGTCGTTGATGGGCTCACCCAGATCGACGATGCGATCCTCACCCAGCAACTCGTAGCCGTCTTCGTAGGCATCGGGGTCCTCGGGCTCGTTAAAGAGATAGAATTCCTCAATCTCACCGGCAATATCAAACGAAGCGGGCTCAAGGCAACGGTCGCACTCACCGGTTGCGTGAGCGCGGACCATACCCGTAAGCAAAACACCGGTGCCGGCATTGGTAAAGACCACGTCGTAGTCAATGCCGTCCTGCAGCTGGTACTCCTTCTCGCCCACCGTATAGGTGGCGACATCGACCTTGCCAGTCAGCGGATACGAGTCTCCGGGAAACTCGAGCTGCTCGAAAAGATCGACGGTAACGCTCGGGAACTCAGCCATTACCACTGACCATTCTGCTGGGCGGCACCCTCGTTGAGTTGCTGACGGCAACGGGTCACCGTACCGGTCAGGCTCTTGAGGTTTTCCTCGAGGTGCGTAAAGACCTGCTCGGCGTAGTCCTCGGCGGCATAGCGCGTCTCGCGTTCATACTGCTGGGCACGGTCGCGGATATCGTCGGCCTGCTGCTGCGCTAGGCGGACGATCTCCTGCTCACCGGCAATGGTGAGGGCCTGCTGCTGAGCATCGGCGATGATGGAATCGGCCTGAGCGGCGGCGGAGGCCATAAGCTCCTCGCGCTCCTTGAGAATACGGCGGGACTTCTGCCATTCCTCGGGATAGCTCATGCGGATCTCGTCGAGGATGTTGAAGAACACGTCGGCGTCGATGACCTTGAACTGAGCGTTCTTGCCGAAAGGCGGCTTGGCTTCCTCGATCAGCCCTTCGAGCTCATCGACCAAGCTGACGATCCTATCGCCAGGAAAATTCTCGCCCGGCATCCGGTCTCCTTTCATAGGTAACATATCATCGTGCTAGTTTACCACATGCCACCAGGCAATAAGAAACGTCACGAAAAGCGATGTTTGAGCGCTTCGACCACGTTGGACGGGACAAACGTCGATACATCGCTGCCGAGCGAGGCGATCTGGCGAACGACCGAGCTTGAGATATAGCCGTACTGCGGCGCACTCATGACAAAGATGGACTCCAGCTCGCTATCCAGGCGATAGTTAAGGTCGGCCTGCTGCAGCTCATACTCAAAGTCGGTCATGGCGCGCAGACCCTTGACCACGGCCCCCGCCCCCTGCTCACGAGCGAAGTCGACCAAGAGGCCGGTAAAGGGCAGGACCTCAACGCCGTCGATATCACCGAGCGCCTCGCGGGCCAGCGCCACGCGCTCATCGAGCGTAAACGTGGTGCCCACACCGTTTTTACCCTGCGACTCGGCAACAGCGACGATCACGCTGGGAAAGATGCGGCGGGCGCGGCGGATCACATCGATATGGCCAAACGTGATGGGATCGAAGGTGCCCGGGACGATCACGCGGTTAATGGTGTCATTCATGGGCGTCCTCCTGAAACGTCGTGGCATCGTTGTTGTCGGCATCGGTGACGGCACTATCGCCCTCACCGTCGTCATCGCCGACCCAACGGAGCAGGTCGACCGAGGTAATGCCGTAGCGCTTCTCACGTTCAGTCTCAAAGCCTGCCGGATGCGCGCCTGCATCGGCGGCGGCATGCTCAAACAGGGCATAAGCGCCAGGAGCAAGCAGGCCCTGCTGGGCAAGATTCTGCAGCAATTCCTCGACCGGCTCGGCGCCAAAAGCATAGGGCGGGTCGAGCAGAACCAGATCAAAGGGACCGCCCGGCACACGGCCGCGCGAGGCACTCGCTAGCATATCGCCCGTGACCACTCGCCAACGCGCACGGTCACGGCAAAGCGACTCGATATTCTTGGTAATGAGCCGCGCGGCGTTGCGATCGATCTCAAACGTCGTGAGCGAGCGGGCCCCACGAGAGAGCATCTCGATACCAAGGGCGCCGGAGCCGCCAAAGGCATCCAGCACACGGACTTCATCCAGATCGAAGTCGAATGCCGACATGACCATAGATGTGCACGCCTCGCGTACGCGATCAGTCGTGGGGCGGGTGACATCGCGACCACGGGGCTCCTCGATCTTACGACCGCGCCATTCGCCGCCGATGATTCTCATCCTCCGCTGACCTCCTTAAAGATATGTCGATAACGCATGGCGACCGCGTCGCGCAAGGGACGCGTCGCCACAGAGTCAAGGTTGCAAGCATACCGCAAGAGCTCGACCGCGTCCAAATGGGCCCACTCGATAAGCTCCTCGTCGGCGTCCAGGTCCACAAAGCGCAGGGTCACACCGCCATGTTGACGGTAGCCAAGGATCTCGCCCTCGTGGCGCAGACGCAGGTCCATCTGGGCGAGCGTAAAGCCATCCGAGGTTTTTTCGAGCGACTGTAGACGGTCTTGTGCCGCCGACGCGCCGCCGTTGCCCTTGGAGTGCGTCATGACCAGGCACGTGCCCGACACGCTGCCACGGCCCACGCGACCGCGCAGCTGGTGCAGGGCAGCCAAACCAAAGCGCTCGCCGTTCTCGATGACCATGACGGTGGCGTTAGGCACGTCGACGCCCACCTCGACCACCGTAGTCGAGACGAGCACATCGATCTCGCCACGCTTAAAGGCGTCGATCACGCGATCCTTCTCCCCCGCCGGCATGCGGCCGTGAAGGCGCTCGATGGCAAGACCCGGCAACGCCAGGCGCAGGCGGTCGAGCTCGGTCGCCGTATCGTGCAGCGGCACAGGGACCGTCACGCGGCCCTCGTCGTCGCGGGCGATACCGGGCACGTCTTCCAGCTCATCGGCCGAGTCACTCGGCTCCACGAGCGGGCAAATCACGTAGGCCTGCTGACCCTTTTCATGCGCCTCGCGGATGGCGCCATAGGCGAGGTCGCGGCTCGACTCGGTGAGCACGCGTGTCGTCACGCCAGCGCCAGGGACGGGCCGATGGCGGATGATACTCGTGTCCAGATCGCCATAGACCGAAAGCGCCAGCGTACGCGGGATCGGTGTCGCCGTCATAACGAGCAAGTCCGCACCGGGGCCCTTCGCGCGTAGGGCGTTGCGTTGGCCGACGCCAAACCGGTGCTGCTCATCGATGACCACGAGCGACAGATGCTTGAACGCAACGTTATCCGAAAGCACCGCGTGGGTGCCAAAGAGCACGTCAAGCTCACCCGATTCCAGCTGTGCATGGATGCGCTCGCGCTCTGAGCCCGGCGTGGCACCCGTCAGAAGCGCCCAGGACATGCCGGCCTGCGAGAGCAGAGGGCCGGTCTTATCGGCATATTGGCGCGCCAGCACGCCCGTGGGCGCCATAACGCAGGCCTGCGTGCCGCTATCGGCAGCCACAGCCAGCGCGCAGGCGGCAACGGCGGTCTTACCGGTACCGACATCGCCCAGCAGCAGGCGGTTCATCACGCGCCCGCCATCGCACATATCATGCAGGATGTCTTGGAACGCGACCTCCTGCTCGTCGCTCAGCGAAAACGGCAGGGCTTCCCTGAGCGCGACCAGGTGCTCGCCCGCGGTGTGGGCATATGGCACCACATCGACCAGGCCGCCGTCGTTGCGCAGACGCAGCGCCAGCTGCAGATAGAGGCACTCCTCGTAGGCAAGCCGTGCGCGCGCGATATCGCGCTCAGCCATGCTCGAGGGAAAGTGGATCGATCGAAGCGCACGAGCATTGCTCATCAGGCGACGCTTAACGCGCAGCGGCGCAGGAATGGGATCGAACGGATTGGCAGCCACTTCGAGCGCACCGCTCACGATACGGCGCATCCATGCCTGGCTCACGCCGTCACTCACGTAGTGAACCGGCAAAATGGTACCCGCGGCACGCCCGTCCTCGAGCTTTTCAAAGTGGGGCGAGGCCATCTGCTTAAAACCGTAGGCAAACTCGACCTTGCCCATCACGGCCAGGCGATCGCCCTGCTTGAACTGCTGGGCAATCCAGGGCTGACGGAAAAAGGCGATTTGCAGCACCCCCGTCTCGTCCACAAGCGAGACCTCGGTCACCTGCATACGCGGACGGGGCTGCTTCTGGACGATTCGGTCAACCGTGGCGATGATGGTGCACACGGTGCCGATGGGGGCCATCTCGATGGACCAGGAGCGCGTAAAGTCGAGATATCGATGAGGGATATGGAGAAGGAGGTCCCCCACCGTCCGAATTCCCAGACGGCGAAGGGCCTCCTCACGTTTACCCGAAACATATTTGAGTCGCGCGATATCCTCGTCGAGCGCATTGCTCTGGACAAAACGCTCCGAAACGCGCGGCACGGAGCACAGCTCGGACATAGGCAGAGCCTACTCGATCGAGAAAATCACGGGATAGAGTGGCTGCTCGCCACGATGGGCGTCGATCTCCAGGTCGGGCTGAGCCTCCTCGATGGCGTCGACGATCTCCTGGAAGGCCTCATCGGACAGCTCCTCGCCGGCCAGAATCGTCAACGTATCGCCTTCCTCTTCCTCCTGCATGCGGTTGATGCAATCGAGCGTAACCTGCTTCACGTCGGATCCGACCACATCGATGGAGCCGGCGATGATGCCCATGACATCACCGGAGTGAATCGGCGAGCCGTCGGAGGCGCTGGAATCGCGCACGGCACGGGTGACCTCGCCATCGCGAACCTCGCTGATGGCGTCGACCATGGCGGCAACAGCATCCTCGAGCTCAGAATCGGGCAGGACCGCGAACAGCGCGGAGAATGCCTGCGGAACAGTCTTGGTGGGAACGACGGCAACCTTCTTGTCGGTGCAGGCTGAGGCAGCGGCCTCGGCAGCCATGCGGATGTTGCCGTTGTTGGGCAGGATAATGACCGAGGTCGCGTTGACCTGGTCCACCGCGCTCAGCAGGTCGGCGGTCGAGGGGTTCATGGTCTGGCCACCGGATACGACCACGTCGACGCCGAGGGACTTGAGAATGTCGGCCTCGCCGGAACCGGCGGCAACGGCGACAAACCCCAGTGCCTTGGCGGGCTCGGCGGCCTTTTCCTGGTCCTCGTGAATCTTGGCGGTACGGTCGTGGGCCTCCATCTCCATGTTGTGGATAAAGACCTCATAGATCTGACCGAGCTGCAGCATGTGCTCGAGCACCAGGTTGGGGGTGTTGGAGTGCACGTGAATCTTATAGTCGGGGTAGGCGCCCACGAGCAGCTCGCAGTCGCCCATGGAGCCCAGAAACTTAAGGCACTCATCCTCGTCAAACGGGGCGTCGGCCTTAAAGAGGAACTCGTTGCAGTAGCGGAACTCCGAGCCTTCCCAATCGTCATTGGCCTCGATCTCAACACGGCCAAGAGCGGCATCGCGGGCAGAGCCGGCGGAGTCAAACGTAGCGGAGAAATCCTCGACCACGGTGCTGCGACCAAGAGCGGCAGCCACAAAGTTCTCGAGGAAAATGGCAAATCCAAAGGCGCCGGAGTCGACCACGCCGTTCTCCTTGAGGACGGGCAGCAGGTCGGGCGTGCGGGCGACGGACTGGTACGCCTCGACGACGATAGCATCGAGCGCATCCTCGGCCGAGAACTTCTTCTTCTCGCACTCGTCTGCCTTGGTCGAGACATCACGCAGGACCGTGAGGATCGTGCCCTCGATGGGCTTACGAACAGCCTGGAAGGCAACCTTAACGGCACGACGGAAGGCGAAGGCAATGTTGGCGGACGTAACGGGCTCATCGGCAGAGATAAGGCCCTCGGCCACGCCGCGCAGAATCTGCGAGGTGATGACGCCGGAGTTGCCGCGAGCACCCATCAGGGAGCCGTGGGTAATGGCGCCGGCGATGGCCTCCATGTCGGCATCGGCGGGAAGGGCGGAAAGCTCCTTGGTCACCGAGGCAAGCGTGAGCGACATGTTGGTGCCGGTGTCGCCGTCGGGTACGGGGAAGACGTTGAGCTTGTTGATCTCCTCGGCCTTTTCGGAAACGGCAGCCGCAGCGATCGGAAAACAGGTGCGAATGGTCTTTGCAATCATGAGTGGTGAAATCTCCGTATTCGGATGCTAGTTCAGACGGCTCTTGAGCGCGTCGATGTGAATGCCGATCTTAAGGCTGGCGGGATCGATCTGGGCGATCTCCTGCAGGGTGAAGGCAACGGAACTCGAAAGATTGTGGCAGACGGACTTCATGTTGACGCCGTTCTCGAGCACGACGTGAAGATCGACCGTGAGGCCGTTCTCGTCGGCGGAGACAAGCACGCCCTTGCGGAGGCGCTGACCGGCAAGCAGGCGCACGCTCCCGGCGCCCTGGAGCTGTTCGGCCATACCGACGACGCCATAGCACGTCATCGCGGCATAACCGGCAATATCGGCAATAACGTCATTCGAGACGCTCAGGCTGCCGTTAATGGTCTCAGACACAAGAATCTCCTTATCTGGTGCTCGCGGCACCATGTCGTGGGAGCAATCACTGCAATATTTTACAACGAGCGCGCCATGTTGAGGTGGTGGGTCGCGGGATTACATCCTCGACACGAAATGTTGATACGGTAACGTTCGCCACAGGCGATCGAGGCATGAAAAAACCCGCCGTATAAACGACGGGTTTTACAACCTGGCTCCCCGGGTAGGACTCGAACCTACAACAGCGCGGTTAACAGCCGCGTGCTCTACCATTGAGCTACCGAGGAATAGGTGCGTGCTCTCAAGCAACGAAGTTTATTATACGGGCGATTGGGCGAAGGGCAAGAACTTTTTTGAGAATTTTTCCGACCCAGTCATTGGGGACGTTCTTAAACGACTAGTCATTCAAGAACGTCCCCAATGACTAGGACTGCCCCCAAGTGCCGGCAGAAAAGGAACGTCCCTAACTGCCGGAACGGAAACGCCGTAACTACTAAGACTCGATGTAATCCTTCAGCTTGCTGCTGCGGCTCGGGTGGCGGAGCTTAGCCAGGGTCTTGGACTCGATCTGGCGGATACGCTCGCGCGTGACGCCAAACTCGCGACCGACTTCCTCGAGCGTGCGGGGATGTCCGTCAACGAGACCAAAGCGCAGCTCGATAACCTTGCGCTCGCGATCGGCAAGCGAATCGAGCACCTGGGTGAGCTGCTCCTGCAGCATGGAGAAGCTGGCGGCATCGGGCGGAACGATAGCCTGGGAGTCCTCGATGAAGTCGCCCAGCTGGGAATCCTCTTCCTCGCCGATGGGGGTCTCGAGCGACACGGGCTCCTGCGAAATCTTCTGGATCTCGCGGACGCGGTCGGCGCTCATGTCCATCTCGGCACCGATCTCCTCGGGGGTCGGGTCGCGGCCAAGGTCCTGAAGGAGCTGGCGCTGCACGCGGACGAGCTTGTTGATGGTCTCGACCATGTGCACCGGAATACGGATGGTACGGGCCTGGTCGGCGATAGCGCGCGTGATGGCCTGACGGATCCACCACGTGGCGTACGTGGAGAACTTAAAGCCCTTCTGGTAGTCGAACTTCTCAACGGCGCGAATCAGGCCGAGGTTGCCCTCCTGGATCAGGTCCAAGAACAGCATGCCGCGGCCGACATAGCGCTTGGCGATGGAGACGACCAGACGCAGGTTGGCGCTGATGAGTGCCTGCTTGGCTTCGAGGCCCACGTTCTCAATGCGCGTAAGACGACGCATCTCGGCACGCGTGAGCTCGAGCTCGCCTGCCTCGTGGGCCTCGAGCTTCTCGGTGGCCTCGAGACCGGCCTCGATCTTCATGGCCAGATCGACCTCTTCGGAGGCGGTCAGCAGGTCGACCTTGCCGATCTCCTTGAGGTACATACGGACCGGATCGCCGGTCAGCATCACCGTGGAGGCATCGATGCCACGCACGCGCGAGCGTGAACGGGACGTGCGCACGGTGCGCTTCTTCTTGCTCTTGGAAGAACCCATCTCGGCGTCGGCCTGACGGGCCATCTTGAGCTCGTGATCATCGAGCGAGCCGGAATCGTGCTCGTCGTCATCATCGAAATCGTCGGTATCGCTATCGTTATCGTCATCGTCGACGTCCATGGGGGCGTCGTCGTTACCGCTCGCGGAGATAATCTGGATGCCGCTGTTGCGCAGCGCGGAATACACCGCGGTGAGCTGATCGCCAGAAACATCGATATCCTTCAGGGCGACCTGAATCTCGTCCTCGGTTACCGAAGTCCTGTTTGAGCCGTTGCCCATGAGCTTTGCAACGTAGGATTCCAGCCCAGTACCCGTGCTCTCAGTCTTTTTTGGCACAGATTCTCCCTTCATAGTCCACAGGACTTAATACTATAGCACACACATGGACGTCTATACCCAAAAAGAGGACTGGATATAGGCGAGAATACGCTGGTTGACCACAACATCTAGGCCTGCTCGGCGCCCGCCGTCTCCAAACCAATCAAATTGAACGGGTCAGCCACACCACCGATCGACTTTTGAAGCTCACGTTGGCGCTGAGAATCTTGCATCGCCTGCATCGTCAGCACGCGGCGCGCTTCATCGTCGAGCGACCGGTCCTGACGCAGCTTGGCCTGTGCGGCGCGCATGCGGCGCTTGATGGTATAGAGCTCGAGGGTGTCGAGCATAAAAACGATGTTCGTCTCGGTAGGATGCTTGCTCGTCGACGAAATTCGCCCGGCGCTGACAAGCGACGCTGCCTCGGGACACACCGCGCGCGCCGCATCCATGCACGCCGCGGGGTCGGTGCCCGGCGGCGTCGCCAACACGGCCCATGCGATGGACTCGTGGCGCGGATCCACCCACTCGATCGAGCAGATGCGGTCGGCATACGTGCGGAACAGGTCGGGATAACTCGTGAGCATCGTCAGCAGCTCGCGCTCCCCTGCCAGGGATTTCCGCTCCAGACCGGTCAAAACAATCGGCATCGACGGGGCAGCCGTCGCGCTTGAACTATCGGCAGCGGGCGCAGCGCTTTCCATCCCCGCTGGCACATCGATTGGCGGCAGATCCTCGTCGACCTCCACCGGCACGGCCCCATAGGCATCAAGCGGAACGTAGTCGTACGGGTCCTCCTCGACCGGTGCGGACACCGGCGGCGTCGCACCCGATGCCCAAGCGCCGCGACCGGCATCGTGAGAACCCGACGCCCGACCGCCCGCATTTCCAGAGCGCTCGGCCTGCGCCCTCTGGCGTTCATAGTTTTGCTCGCGACGGCGCTCAGCATCTTCGCGCTTGGCGACATCGCGAAACACGCGGCCCGAGCTCGCACGCACGGTCTCCAGATCCAAACCCAGCAGATCGGCAATCTGGATAAAGTACGTATCGATCATGTAGCTATCGCGCAGCGGATAGATAAGCGTCAGCGCATCCTCGAGCGCCTTGGCGCGACCGCCCGGCGTGGTGATGTCGCTCGACTCCTGCAGCGAACGGTAGACAAAGTCCATGAGGGGCTCGGCAGCGTCGATGCGCGTCTGCAGCTCCTGTCCACCATGCGCCGTGATGAACTCCATGGGATCGTTGCCGTCGGGCAGCACCACGCAGCGCAGGTCCATCGAATCCTGCTCAATAAACTGAATCGCGCGACGGGCGGCCTTTTGACCGGCGGCATCGCCGTCAAACATATACACGATGCGCTTAGCAAAGCGGGTAAGCGTCTTGACGTGATGCTCCGTGAGCGCGGTGCCCAGCGTGGCGACGACGTTTTTAATCCCCGCCTCCCAACAGGCGATGCAGTCTGTATAGCCCTCTACCACGATGGCGGTATCCTGCGCGACGATAAACTCCTTGGCCCAATTAAAGCCGTAGAGGTTTCGCTTTTTATGAAACACGCTCGTCTCGGCGGTGTTGAGGTACTTGGGTTGGCCGTCACCCATGATGCGCCCGCCAAAGGCAATGTTGTGACCCTGCTCGTCAAAGATGGGAAACATCACGCGGTCGTAGAAGCGGTCGGCAAGCTGCCCGCGCCCACGGCTCACGGCCACGTTGGCATCGATCATCTCCTGCGGGGTAAAGCCCGCCTGGGACAGGTGCGACACCAGCGCGTTGCGACCCGGCGCAAAGCCCAGGCAGTAGCGGCGGCAGACGTCGCCACCCATGCCGCGGCTGGCAAAGTACTCGCGTGGACGGCCGTCCTTACCGCGCATAAGCATCGTGTGGTAGAACTGGGCGGTCTCGGCGCACAGATCGTAGATGCGGGCACGCTTGGTACCGCGCTCGCGGCGATCTCCGGTGTCATGCAGCTCAATACCCGCGCGGTCGGCCAAATAACGGATTGACTCGGGAAAGCTCAGGTTCTCGCGCTTCATGATATAGGTGAAGACGTCGCCGCCCTCGCCGCAGCCAAAGCAATGCCACACCTGCGTGGCGGGAATAATGTGGAAGGACGGAGTCTTTTCGCCATGAAAGGGGCAGCATCCCCAAAACTCATGGCCGCGAGGCTTGAGCTCAACCGTTTCCTGCACGATGGCGACTAGGTCGGACGCAGCGCGTACCTGGTCTTTTTCCTCATCGCTAATCACGGATGCTCACCCCCTGCTCGCCCAAGTTGTGACGAATATCTTCGATATTACCCTCGACGGTCGCGATCAACTCATCCAGTGAATCGAACACGCGCGACGGACGCAGCCAGCGCGTAAACGCCAGCGAAACGGAAGCGCCGTACAGGTCGCCCGTATAACCAATTAAATTAGCCTCGAGATGCGCAGATGCCGCATCGTCGGCATACGTTGGCGGCAGGCCGACGTTCACGGCAGCGGGCCACACGGTGTCATCGACCAGCACCAGACCCTCATACACGCCGTCCGCAGGCACCTGAATACCATCGGGAACTTGTAGGTTTGCCGTGGGAAAGCCCATGCCAGAACCCTCGTGACGGCCGCGAATAACACCGCCACGCACCATATACGGACGGCCGAGTAACTCAGCAGCAAGCTCCACATGGCCCTGTCCGAGCTCATGCCGGATACGGGTGGCGCAAATGGCCTCACCGCCCTCGCAAAGCAAGTCGTGACCATACACGTCAACGCCGTGTTCGGCACCCCAGGCGCGCATCTCGGCAACACCAGAAGCACCGCCTCGACCGAGGCGAAAATCGCTGCCCACGCGAATCGATCGAATATCGAGAACGCGCGACAGCAGCGCAAGAAAACCAACATGGTCGAGTGCCGCGACCTCAGGCGTAAAGGGAACGGCCACCACTGCATCGACCCCGGTCTGAACCAAGGCATGCAGACGGTCGGCCGTCGTCATCAATTTTCGAGCGGGCGAAGAGCTCACCACAACGTCCGGGTCGGGATCGAAGGTAACTACGACCGCCTTGCAGCCATGGGCACGGGCATCGCGGACAAGCGCCGCAATGAGCTCCTGGTGTCCACGGTGCACGCCATCGAACACGCCAATGGCGATCGAGGCAGCACCCAGGTGCTCACACTTATCAAACGCATCGGCAGTAACGATGCGAGCCTCGTCCGACTCGCCCGCGAAAAAGACACGCGCGAGCTCGCGAGCGGACAACATCATCGAACACCGCCGATTGCTTGCGGAAACACGTGCTCCATAACAAAGCGGCCACTCTCAATGCGGGCGAGCGCCTTGAGTCCCCCATCGAGCACCAACGCAAACGGCGCCTTCGAGGCATCGAAATCGGCAAGCGCACGCTCAACGGGAATGCGTCGGCCGCAGAGCAGGTCGTCGGCAAGATTGCCCGGCAAGTCAACACGCGTTGCGCCCAGGGCCGCAATGGGATCCAGGGCAAAGCCAACAGCGGACTCGGGAGAAAGCTCCTCGACCGCATGACAGACGCCAATGGATACAACACCGGAGGCCGTGCGGCGCAGCGCGGAAATGTGCGCGGCGCTGTCGCAGGCGCGGCCCAGGTCGCGAGCGAGCGCTCGGATATAGGTGCCCTTGCTCACCGAGAACGCCACGGTCCACACGCACGTATCACCTTCGCCGCCCACGGCGATCAGGTCGGCGGCATAGACCTCGACGGGGCGCGGAGGTAGGTCCACCGCATTGCCCTCGCGAGCAGACTTGTAGGCGCGAACGCCATTGACCGAGATAGCCGAAAACGCCGGCGGCACCTGCATCTGCGGACCCAGCATGGCGGCCAAGCGCTCACGCGCATAGGCAGGATCGCGGAGCTCGTCGGCAACAGCCACCGTGCGGACCGCCTCGCCCTCCGCATCATCGGTATTGGTCTCGGAGCCAAACGAAATGTCGGCGACGTAGTTTTTCGTATCGAGCGTGAGCATACCCAGCAAACGGGTGGCCTGACCCACGCCCACCACCATGACACCCGATGCCATGGGGTCGAGCGTGCCGGCATGGCCGACGCGCCGCTCATGGAGGGCGCGCCGACATTGCGAGACCACATCGTGGGACGTGCAGCCCACCGGCTTATCGACAGCGAGCAGCATATTCAATTGAGAAGGCGTACGACGAGCCATGTACCATCCAATAAGTTAGAGCTCGACGGTCACCGAAGCGGGATCCTCCCCCACCAGCTCGGCCAGCATGGGAAGTGCCACGGCGAGCGTCTCGCGAATTGTTCCGTTGTTGGAAAAGCCGGCGGCGGCATGATGCCCGCCACCGCCAAAGTTGGCAGCAATCTCGGACACATCGAGGTCGCCCTTGGAGCGCAGGTTGCCGCGCACCTTTGTATCGCCCTCAATGCCCTTCAGGAACAGGCAGACCTCGACGCCCATCACCGAGCGCACCACGTCAACCAGGCCATCGCACTCATCCGAGGTGACACCGCAAGCCTCAAGGTCGCTCTGGTACGCGTAGCTATACGCGACGCGCCCGTGGGCCACCGTCTTGATGCGGCCCATAACGATGGACTTGAGGTGCAAAAACTCAACGCGCATGCTCTGGTAGACCTCGAGCGCGACGCGCGCCGGATCGGCACCGTGGGCAACCAGACGCGAGGCCGCATGGAACGCAGCGGCATCGGCGTTTTGGTACTGAAAACGGCCGGTATCGGTAACCAAGCCGCACAGCAGGCAAGTCGCAACGCCATCACGTGCGACAATGCCACAATTGTCCAAGAAGCGGTCGATGATCATAGCGCAGGCTGCAGCTTCGACGCGCCTCAGACTGAGCTCGGCAAACTCCTCGCGAGCCGGATGGTGATCGAAGCACACCACATGCTTGGAGCGGCGAAGCACCTCAGCCGAGTTGTTGAGGCGCTCGACGACCGGCACATCCACCGAGATGAACAGGTCCGGATTGCCGGTGTACGTAGATGCCGGCACCAGACGATCGGCACCCTCCATAAAGCGGTAGATGCGCGGAACCGGGTCATCGTCTGCCAGCAGCAGGGCAATGTCCTTGTTGGGGAAAAACTTCATAAGCGAAAGGCCCAGACCCAATACGGAGCCCAAGGCATCGCCATCGGGAGAAGTATGTCCAGAAATCGCAATGGAGGACGCATCCTCGATGAACTCGAGGATGCGTCGCTGAATATCTGCAGACTCGCACGAGGCGAGGTCGGCGGAATTAGTCATCTAAAGCTGCCTCCTGGGCGGCATCCGCTATCGGATAGCCGTCCTCGTCCTTTTCGATCGCAAGCGTGGCGGGAACGTTTTCCAGCGCACGCGTGATGCGCTCGGCCTCATCGGTCGAGCGATCGATGCGAAAATCGAGCTCGGGCGTAACACGCCAATCGAGCGAGCGAGCCAACAGGCTGCGAATACGGCCCTTGGCGCTTGCGAGCGCCTCCATGACCTCGTCGTAGCGGCTCGCATCGCACGACACGTACACACGCGCGAACGAACGGTCCACCGCGACCTCGACCGCGGTCAAAGTAACCAGGTCGAGACGCGGATCGGAAACCTCAAAGAGCAGGATATAACCAAGCTTCTCGCGAAGCTGCTCGCCCAGACGGCGGGTTGCCTGCGTTTGCTTCATAGCGCTACCCCCTACTCGGTACGGGCAACCTGGTCGATGCGGTAACCCTCGATCTGGTCGCCGGGCTTGATGTCCTGGAAGTTCTCCAGGCCAATGCCGCCCTCGGAACCGCTCTTGAGGCTCTTAGCCTCGTCCTTGTAGTGGCGCATCGAGGCGATCTTGCCGTTGAAGACCACGATGCCGTCTCGCACCAGACGCACGGAATCGGTCGCGGCGATCTCGCCCTCCTCGACGCGGACACCGGCGGCGATACCGACTTTGGGCACCTTAAAGGTGTCCAGAACGGTCGCGGTACCCGTAGCGACCTCGACCTCGGTGGGCTTGAGCATGCCGATACGGGCGGCGTCGAGCTCCTCGAGGCACTTGTAGATGACGTCGTAGCAACGGATCTCGACGCCCTCGCGCTCGGCAGCGGAGCGGGCCTTACCGTCGGGACGGACGCCAAAGCCGATGATGATGGCGTTGGAGGCGTCGGCCAGAACGACGTCGGTCTCGTTGATGGCGCCAACGGCGGAGTGGATCGTGTTGATGCGAACCTCGGACTGATCCATCTTGTCGAGCGAGTCCTGAAGAGCCTCGATGGAGCCCTGGACGTCGGCCTTGATGATCAGGTTGAGCTCCTTGACCTCGGCGTCGGCAATGGTCTCGAAGAGGTTCTCGAGCGTGACGTGCTTCACGCGGCTCTGCTCCTCGATACGGGCCTTGAGCGAACGCTCGTCGGCCAGGGCGCGAGCCTCGCGCTCGTCCTCGAACACGCGGAACTCGTCACCGGCGTTGGGCACGGACTGCAGGCCAAGAATCTCGACGGCGTCGGAGGGACCGGCCTCGGTGACGGCGCGGCCCTTGGGGTCGAGCATGGCGCGGACGCGACCGTAGGTAAGGCCGGCGACCAGCGTATCACCCACGTGCAGGGTACCGCGGGTCACAAGCACGGTAGCGACCGAGCCGCGGCCCTTGTCGAGCTTGGCCTCGAGGACGTTGCCAGAGGCAAAGGTGTCCGGGTTGGCCTTGAGCTCGAGCACATCTGCCTGGAGCAGCACGGTCTCCAGAAGGTCGTCGATACCGATCTTCTGCTTGGCCGAGATGTTGACGAACATGTTCTGTCCGCCCCACTCCTCGGGGATGACGCCGTACTCGGTGAGCTCCTGGCGCACACGGTCGGGGTTGGCGCCCGGCTTATCGATCTTGTTGACGGCGACGACGATGGGAACGCCGGCGGCCTTGGCGTGGTTGATCGACTCGACCGTCTGGGGCATGACGCCGTCGTCAGCGGCGACGATCAGGATGACGATGTCGGTCACCTTGGCGCCACGGGCACGCATGGCCGTAAAGGTAGCGTGACCCGGGGTATCGATGAAGGTGATCTTGCGGTCGTTGATCATGACCTGCGAAGCGCCGATGGCCTGCGTAATGCCGCCCGCCTCGCCGGCAGCAACGCCGGTGTGACGGATGGCGTCGAGCAGTGACGTCTTGCCGTGGTCGACGTGACCCATGACGGTGACGACCGGAGCGCGCGGCTTAAGGTCGGCGGGATCGTCGTAGAACGAGAAGGTGTTCTCCTCCTCGGGGGTGATGATCTTGATCTGACGGCCCAGGTCGTCGGCGACGAGCTCGACGAGGTCGTCGGACATGGACTGCGTCATGGTGAGCGGCGTACCAAGCAGGAACAGGCGCTTGATGATGTCGTTGGCCGGAACGTCGAGCGCCTCGGCAAGCTCCTGGACGGTAACGCCCTGGGAGACCTTGATGGCGTCGAGGTCCTCGGGGTTCACGCCCTGGGCCAGCGCCTCCTCTATCTTGCGCTCCTCCTGAGCCTTGGCAGCCTCGCGCTCGCGCTTCTCCTTGCGCTTCTTGCGGCGACCGGTGGACTCGCGAGAGGCCTCCTCGACGGCGGCGCGGGCCTCCTCGAGCACCTTCTCGCGGCTGTACTCCTCGGCCTCGCGAGCCATGCGGCTGTAGTGGTCCTCTTCGTTGTTATGACCGCCCTTGCGCTTCTTGCCCTTGCCCTGCTTATCGGGGTTGGGGAAGTCCATGCCGGCAGCGACGTTGTTGCTGGCGTTGGTGCGATGGCTGTGCGGACGGCTCTCGGAGGCGTTGCGCTCGGAGTTGTTGTCGGAAGCGTTACGACGGCCACCGCGGCGGTCGTTGTTGCCGCCACGACGGTTACCGCGCTCGGCGGCGCGCTCGGCCTTGGCCTTGTCCTCGGCGTCCTTCTTCTCCTTGAGCACGGTCTCCTGTGCGGCGATCTGGTCGAGCAGCGAACGGAAGCGCGAACCGGAGTCGGAAGCGGGAACGGCGCGGCGCTGGGCCTCGCGGGCAGCCTCCTCCTTCTCGCGAGCAAGGCGCTCCTGCTCGGCCTTCTTCTTGGCCTCGGCCTCGGCGCGGGCAGCCTCCTCGGCAGCCTGGGCTGCGGCAAACTGGCGGCGCTCCTCCTCGCGGGCCTTCTCGGCGGCGATGCGCTCACGCTCGGCCTCGGCGGCGCGTGCGGCCTCCTCGGCGGCAGCTGCCTGCTCCTCGGCCTGCTTGGCGGCCTCGACTTCCTGAGCGCGGGCCTCGATCACCGAGGCGAGCTGCTTGCGGACCATAGCGACATAGGCGTCCTCCAAGGTGGAGGAAGCGGACTTAGCGGGAATCTTCATATCGGCGAGATGACCCATCAGTTCCTTGGAGGTCATGCCGAACTCTTTGGCCAGGGTGGACACACGGACTTTTGCCATATGACTTCACCTACCCTTTCTGGCACCTTGGGTGCCTAGAGACTGAACGAGCGTGGGAGACGCGCCGGGACCCGCCCGGCGCGGCCGCGCGCTAGATCAGGTCCTCCGCATCATCGAAGGCGTCGGTGTCGTGGACACCGCAGAAACGGGAGCCGGGACGAGCCTGGTTGCGGCACTGGATGCCGTCCTCGGACACGTACTCGCAGCGGCGGACGTCCTCGTCCTCCTCGTCACCGATCAGGTCGGCGGCGGGCTCCTCGTGAACGGGAACGTTCTTGAGGATGTCGGCGGCAAGGGTCTCGGACTTGATGTCGATGTGCCAACCGGTCAGGCGCGCGGCGAGGCGGGCGTTCTGGCCCTCCTTGCCGATGGCGAGGGACAGCTGGTCGTCGGGCACGATGACGCCGGCGTAGGCCTTCTCCTCGTCGATGAGGACGCGGGTGACCTTGGCAGGCGAAAGGGCGTTGGCGACGTAGACGGCAGGATCGGCATCCCAAAGGATGACGTCGACGCGCTCGCCACGGAGCTCGCCCACGACAGCGCGAACACGGCTGCCCTTGGGGCCGACACAGGCGCCCACGGGATCCAGACGGTCGTCGAGCGAGTGGACGGCGACCTTGGAGCGCTGGCCGGGCTCGCGGGCGATCGACTTGATCTGGACGGTGCCCTCATAGATCTCGGGCACCTCCTGCTCAAACAGACGACGCATGAGCTCGGGGTGGGTACGAGAGATGACAATCGGCGGACGGCTGTGCTCGCCACGAACCGGCTGAAGGTTGGAGTTGGGGTCGCGAACGTCGATAATCACGGCCTTGATGTGCTGGTTGTGCAGGTAGCGCTCGCCCATCGGACGCTCGTTGCGCTCGTTCTCGTAACGGCGCTGATCGAAGTGCGGCAGCTCGGCCTCGACGCCCTCGCGAATCTTGACGATCGTGAAGTCGGGCGTGGACTGCAGAACGGTACCGCTGATGAGATCACCGATGCGGCCGGAGAACTCCTCGTAGATCTGCTCGCGGGCGGAGTTGCGCACGATGGCGTTGATCTCGGCCTTGGCGTGCTGGGCGGCGATGCGGCTCGTGTTCTTGGGGGTGACGTCGATCTCCTCGAACTCGGTGAAGTTGCCCTCCTCGTCCATGGAATCGTCGATCGGCTCCAGGCGGTAGACATAAATCTTGCCGGTGGTGCGGTCGATGGTCACCTTGGCGCCCCACTCAAGATGCAGGATCTCGGCATAGCTCTTGGCGAGCGACTGCTCCAGGCGGTCGATCAGGTAGAGCTGGTCGATGTGCTTCTCCTGGCAAAGTTCCATCAGGGCGGACATCATGTCGGATGCTGCCATCTTACTTTCCTTCCTTCGCGGGCTTGAAGTCGTAGGTGGGCTTCAACTTGCACTTTTTAACATCAGAGAAATCGAGGGTAACGGACTCGCCGTCCTCGAGCTCGAGGGTCACGTTCGTCTCGGTAGCGGCGGCAATCTTGCCGGCGTACTTGCGACGGCCCTCGGTGGCGGTGGAGGTGAGCTCGCAGTTCTCGCCCACAAAGCGGGCAAAGTCACTCGGGCGGCGCAGCGGGCGCGCCATACCCGGGCTCGACACCTCGAGCGTATAGCTCGAAGAGATGGGATCGAGCTCCTCAATCACATCGCCGACCCACTTGGTGTTGGCCGTGACGTCGTTGAGCGACAGGCTCTGACCCTCGGCACCCTCGATACGCACGCGCACACAGGGGGCCTTGGTGGCACCCACGAGCTCGACGTCGACGATGTCGACATCGTGCTGGGGAGCGACGGCCTCGAGCGCGTCGATGATCGCCTGCTCGGTCTTGGTCTTGACCATTGCGGCACCTCCATCCATACAAAAAAGAAGCGGGGCCGAAACCCCACTTCTTTCAATTACAACTTCATTTGCAAGCAAACTATACCAATAGCTGCGGAAACGTGCAAGCACAGTACGAATCTGCAGGTCAGCGTGCGCACAGCTTCTCCACAAGAATAGGACAATTGGTCGAGGAACCCCATGCGGCGCACCCTCAACAGCCCCAAAACGGGCCATGCGTCCCAATCCACAGGCCCGTTCGGACCCCAAGGGCATTCCTCCCCGAGCCCCTATCGTTCAGACTTACGCTAAGGGACATTCTGCAACAAGCCAGCCAGCAAGTCGCGCAAGGACGAACCTTTTCAAATCCTCTACGGCAAGGAGGCACCTATGAAACGCCTAGACACCCTCTGCATGACTGCGCTCGCCATCGCAACATGCTCGTTGGTCCTCGTGGGCTGCGGCAACGCAAATGGCAAAACCGGAACATGCGAACCGAACCCTGGCAGCACCAAAGCCATCGAGAAAACGACGCCATCGGAGAGCTTCGACAAAATAAACGAAGACATCGTCGATCCCCAGGGCCTGGGTCCCGATTCCCAAGAACAGTTCCCCATCGACCTTGAGGCAGACGAAAACGTCCACGTCACCTGCGTGGGCAAGGACACCGACGGCTACGGCGACGCCGCGCTCGTCTTTACGGTGTCCAACAACACCGGTGTCGACATGATGTTTGGCGATGTGGACTCCTATGCCTACGTCAACGGTAAGGTCCGCGACGTACGCATGCGCCAGCAGGTCGCAGCGGGTGAGGAAACGCGCGCCATGCTCACCTTTGTGGGCACCTTCGACGATCCGGACTTTGATGTTAACAACGACCTCAACGACATCTACCTCAACATTTGGATGTTCGAAGAGGCAACGGGCAACGTTTACTTTAGGGACCTGGTACACATCCCATAGAAGACGGTGCGACGCACTGACTAAGCAGGGCATAAAACACAAGACGAGGGACGACCCAACCGGATCGCCCCTCGTTTATTGCATGTCAGCTATGCGCGCAGCGCTTACTTGACCACCAGGTTGACCAGCTTGCCAGGCACGCAGATGGCCTTGACGACCGTCTTGCCCTCGAGCCACTTGGCGACGGCGGCCTCGGCGGCAGCCTGCATATCCTCATTGGAGGCATCGCGGGCCACGTCGACGCGGCCGCGGACCTTGCCGAGAACCTGTACGACGATCTGCACCGTGTCCTCGATGGACTCGTCCAGGTCGAACTCGGGCCAGGCGGCGGTGTAGGCGTTGCCCTCGCAGCCGAGGGCCTCGTGCCACAGCTCGTCGGCCCAGAACGGGCAGATGGGGGCAAGGACGCTCACGATATCCTTGGCCACGCCGTAGCACAAAGCCTTGTCGCGGGCGGTACCCTCGGTGGCGTTGAGGTAGGCGCTCGCGGCGTTGACGAGCTCCATGACGGCCGAGATGGCGGTGTTGAACTGGCCGCGGTCGAAGTCCTCGGTGCACTTGGCAATGGTGCGATGACGCTCGCGGTAGAGCTTCATCGCGGTCTCGTCGAGCGCGGACTTGTCAAAGGCCACGTTGGCGTCGCCGGACTGGACGAGCTGCCACACGATACGCCAGGCGCGCTTAATGAAGCGGTTAGCGCCCTCGACTGCCTTGGGATCCCAGTCAAAGTCCTTCTCGGGCGGGGCGATAAACAGGATCGCCAGACGCATGGTGTCGGCGCCGTAGGGCTCGATGACCGAGCTCGGGGGCACGACATTGCCCTTGGACTTGGACATGGTGTCGCCGTTCTCGTCCTTGACCATGCCCTGGCACAGCAGGTTGGTGAAGGGCTCGTCAACGCTCAGCAGACCCAGGTCGCGCAGTGCCTTGGTAAAGAAGCGGCTGTAGAGCAGGTGCAAAATGGCGTGCTCGATGCCGCCGATGTAGTTATCGACAGGCATCCAACGGTCGGCGGCCTCGCGGGAGAAGGGCAGCTCGGTGTTGTGCGGGTCGGTATAGCGCAGGTAATACCAGCTGGAGCAGGTGAAGGTGTCCATGGTATCGGTCTCACGCTTGGCCGGGCGACCGCAGACCGGGCAGGTGGTCTCGTAGAACTCCTTGCACTCGGCGAGGGTCTCGCCGGCACCCAGGTCCAGGTTCTCGGGCAGCGTCACCGGCAGCTGGTCCTCGGGCACGGGTACGATGCCGCAGTGCTCGCAGTGAATGGCCGGGATGGGGTTGCCCCAGTAGCGCTGACGGCTGATGAGCCAGTCGCGCAGACGGAACTCGACCTTGCGACGGCCGCAGCCCATGGCCTCGAGGTCGGCCACGATCGCAGCCTCGCCCTCGGAGTGCTTACCGCCGCGCATACCGGTGTACTTGCCGGACTGGACGAGCGTGCCCTCGGCAGCGTGGGCGCAATCCCAGTCGACGGTCTCGGCATGGAAGGTATCGATGGTCTCGCCGCTGGCCTCGACGGCAGCGCGGTCGTCATCGTCCAGGATGATCGGCACGATCGGCAGGTCGTACTTGCGGGCGAACTCAAAGTCGCGCTGGTCTCCACAGGGAACGGCCATGACGGCGCCGGTGCCGTAGTCGGCAACGACATAGTCGGCAACCCACACGGGGACCTTCTCGCCGTTGACGGGATTCACCACGTAGCGGCCGGTAAAGGCACCATGCTTCTCGAGGGTGCCCTGGGCACGCTCGACGGCAGAGATGTGCTTGGAGTCCTCGACGATCTTGGTGACGGCCTCCTCGTACTCCGTGCCCTCGACGAGCTCGTGCAGGCGCGCGTACTCGGGAGCCAGGACAAAGAAGGAGACACCGAAGAGTGTGTCGGCTCGCGTGGTGAAGACGGTGATCTTACCCTCGTCGCCCTCGATGGGCTCGCCATCCTTGTCGCACAGGGTAAAGTCGACCTCGGCGCCCTCGGAGCGGCCGATCCAGTTGGCCTGCATCTGCTTGACGCGCTCGGGCCAGCCGGGGAGCTTCTCCAGATCGTCGAGCAGCTCCTGGGAGTACTCGGTGATCTTGAAGTACCATTGCTCAAGGTCGCGCTTCTCGGGCTCGGTACCGCAGCGCCAGCATTTACCCTCGGTGACCTGCTCGTTGGCCAGAACGGTCTTGCAGGTGGGGCACCAGTTGACCGGGTTCTTCTTACGGTAGACCAGGCCCTTTTCCCACATCTTCTCAAAGATCCACTGGCCCCAGCGGTAGTAGTCGGGGCTGCAGGTCTTGACCATGCGATCCAGATCGTAGGAGAAGCCCATGCGCTTCATCGTGGCGAGCGCCTGGTCCATGTTCTTATACGTCCAGGCGGCAGCCTGCGTGTTGTGCTTGATGGCGGCGTTCTCGGCGGGCAGGCCAAAGGCGTCAAAGCCGATGGGGTGCAGCACGTCGTAGCCGCGCATGCGGGCCTGACGGGCCATGGCATCGCCGATGGTGTAGTTGCGCGCGTGGCCCATGTGCAGGTCGCCCGACGGATACGGGAACATCTCGAGCACGTACTTCTTGGGCTTACTGTCGTCGGTGTCGACGGCAAAGAGGTTGGAGTCCTCCCAGGCCTTCATCCACCGGGACTCAATGGCCTGCGCGTCGTAAGCAGGGATCTCGTCCTTATGATCTGTGCAATCGCACATATCAGCTCCTTTAATCTTAGCTGGGGTCGGGGGGGGGGGGGGGGGGTGGGGTGTGGGGGGGGGGGGGGGCGCGCCCACCCCAAAAAAAAAAGTAGTATTTTTTTTTGGGGGGGGGTGGGGGGGGAAACACCCCCCGCCCCCCCCCCCCCCTCCCCCCCCCCTCCCCCCCCCCCCCCCTCCCCCCCCCTCACCCCCCCCCCCCCCCCCCCCCCCCCCCCCCCCCCCCCCCGACCCTAAGGTTAACTTGACTGATGATAGCAAATACGACAAGCGAGATGCCTGCGACTTGCAGGCATCTCGCTTTATCTTAATAACGTGGTTGTGAATCAACCGCTAATTGTTACCAGCCCAAGCATGGTCGGGTTTTCCAAGTGCCGCAGAGTGCCGTGAAAGAGGAGCGACGCGTACTTTGGTACGCGAGCGACGGTTTGAACGGCAAGGTGCGGTGCTTGGGAAAGCCGCTTAGCGGTAGCTGACGCTTTGCTGGGAGTCCTTGACGACTACGTCGTGGGCGCCGCCTTCGACGATTGAGGTCGAGCTCACCAGGGTCAGGCGTGCCTTTTCCTGGAGCTCGGGGATCGAGAGGGCACCGCAGTTGCACATCGTGGACTTGACCTTGTAGAGCGTGCCGCCCACGCCGTCCTTGAGGGAACCGGCGTAGGGAACATAGGAGTCGACGCCCTCGACGAAGCTGAGCTTCGCGGCGCCGCCCAGGTCGTAACGCTGCCAGTTGCGGGCACGTGCAGAACCCTCGCCCCAGTACTCCTTCATGTACTGACCGTTCACGTTGACGCGCTCGGTCGGGCTCTCGTCAAAGCGGGCGAAGTAGCGGCCCAGCATCATAAAGTCGGCACCCATGGCAAGGGCGAGCGTCATGTGGTAGTCGTAGACGATGCCACCGTCGGAGCACACGGGCACGTAGACGCCGGTCTCCTCGTAGTACTCGTCGCGAGCGCGGCAGACATCGATCAGCGCGGTGGCCTGGCCACGGCCGATGCCCTTGGTCTCACGGGTGATGCAGATGGAGCCACCGCCGATACCGACCTTGATGAAGTCGGCACCGCAGTCCGCCAAAAAGCGGAAGCCCTCGGCGTCGACGACGTTACCGGCACCGACCTTGACGTCCTCGCCGTAGTTGGCGCGGATCCACTCGATGGTGCGCTTCTGCCACTCGCTGAAGCCCTCGGAAGAGTCGATGCACAGGACATCGGCACCGGCCTCGATGAGCAGCGGCACGCGCTCGGCATAGTCGCGAGTGTTGATGCCGGCGCCGACCATGTAGCGCTTGTCGTTATCGAGCAGCTCGTTGGGATTGGTCTTGTGGCTGTCGTAGTCCTTGCGGAAGACGATGCCCATGAGGTGATCGTTGTCGTCGACGATGGGCAGGGCGTTGAGCTTGTTGTCCCAGATGACGTCGTTGGCAACCTTGAGGCTGATGTTCTTGTCGCCCACGATGAGCTGCTCACGCGGGGTCATGAACTCGGAGACCTTCGTCTGGTGGTCATCGCGACTGGGGCGATAGTCACGGCTGGTGACGATGCCCAGGAGCTTACCCTTGGGAGTGCCGTCGTCGGTAACCGGCATGGTGGAGTGACCGGTCTTCTCCTTGAGCTCGATGACCTGCTCCATGGTCATATCGGGGGTCAGCGTGGAATCGGACTGGACGAAGCCGGCCTTGTGATCCTTGACGGCCTTGACCATAGCGGCCTCGGACTCGGCGCTCTGGGAACCGTAAATGAAGGACAGACCACCCTCGGTAGCGAGCGCGACACCCATGTCGACGCCCGAGACGGACTGCATGATGGCGGAAACCATGGGGATGTTCAGGGTGATTGCCGGCTTCTCACCGCGCTTAAAGCGGGTTAGCGGCGTCTTAAGAGAAACGTTGTTGGGGATGCACTGCGAGGACGAGTAACCAGGGACCAGCAGATACTCCGAAAACGTGTGGGACTCACCGGGAAAGAACGTAGCCATGTTTCTCCTTTTTCCATGCGACCGGTCGGCTGCAGGCCTCGTAGGACCCAGCCCAACCTTGGGCGCCCAATACTGGGGAAGTATCTTAACGCACTTTGACTGCTACAATGCATGATTTAAGAAGAGCACACGAGGGTTTGACGCAGGCTTTGCGTTTACCCAGCAAACACTTTAGCGGGGAGACGTGGAGCAGATGGAGTACAAGACGACGGCAAAGTTGGTCATTCAAGCGTGCGACAAGGATTTGCCGGGCGTCTTCGGCCACGGCTGTGTCTTGCTGCTGCAAGGTATCGCCCGCGAACACTCGCTCAACCGTGCCGCCAAGAGCATGGGCATGGCGTATTCCAAGGCCTGGCGTATCGTAAACGAGGCAGAAGGTCAGCTGGGCTGCAAGCTCATCGAGCGCGACGGCGCCCGCGGATCCACCCTCACCCCCGCCGGTGAGCGAGCCATAGCGGTCTACGAAGAGCTGCAGGCCGACATCAACAACGTCATTGCCACCAAAGCAAACGACCTCATCGCCAGCATCAAAGAGTAGCTAATTTGCGAAGGGCGTTATCTAGGGTTGACGCCACAACCAGTGGGTTGTCGGTGCCGGCGTAGAGGCGGATGGTGCTCCCCTGCTTGCCACGTGGGGCCGAAAGACGCGTCGTTGCACCGCCGGCGGGCGATGTGCGGAATTCGTCCGGCAGTATGCTGAAGAATTCGCCCGCGGTGCAGTCCATCAGGTCAAACTCTACTGCCGGGCCAAAACCGTGCTCCAGGGTGCCGGTTGCAACAGCATGGTCGGGATGCGAGCTCAGCCCGGGATAGCGTACGTTGCGCACCATCTCGTTGGCGGCCAGATACTCGGCCAGCGCACGGGCGCGGTCGAAATGCGCCTGCATGCGGACGTCGAGCGAGTCCAGCCCGCGCTCCAGCACACCGGCCTCGTCAGCAGGCATATCAAGCTTGGCCAAGCCACAGCCCTCAAGCAGGGCATGCGCGCACTCAGCCGCGGCATCCACGCGATGGCGCTTGAGCTGCGAGCGCGCGACCGATACGGCAACCAACTTGCGCGGAGCCTTGCCGTCGCACACGCGGTCGAGCGCCTCGAGCGACAGCACGGCACCCAAACGCAGCGGATCGCAGCCAAAAGCCGACGCCACGGTGTTGTCAACAACCAGCAGCGCATGGGCCTCATGAGCAGCGCGGCCCAGAGCGCGCAGATCGGGCACACGCAGACCAAACCCGCCGATGGAGTTGACGAACCACCACAGGTGCGGCCCCTCGGCATCAAACGAAGCATCAAAGCCCTCGGACGCAGCGGCAAACGCCTCGGCGGACGGCGAGCCCACCAGCGCGACATCGCAGCCATCAAAGCCGTGCGCAAACGCATCGGTAAAGTCATCGGCAAACGCAACCAGGAGATCGCCGGGACGTACAATCCCCAGCTGCGACAGCGCCGCCGGCACATGCGAGGCCGCAACAAGTCGCGCCCCTCGCGCGCCGGTCCTTACAGCCCAGGCCTCTTCTAGCTGCTGTACATCCACAAGGCACCGCCCCTTCATAAGCAAAAACCCACGATGCGGGTGTTCCCCGTATCGTGGGCAACGGCTGCAGTATAGCGCCGATATGCGACGAATCGCCTAGATGTTGAGCGCGTGGTAGGTCACGTTCGCACCCGGAGTGTCAACGGTCACGCCATAGGCCTCGGGATAGATGCGCGTCGAAAACACGAGCGAGCCATCGTTCACAAACACCTCGACCGAAGAGACATCGCCAACAATGCGCACATTGCGCACCTCGTCGACGGGCTCCCAGCGCACGGTACGACCGCAGCCGGCAGAAGCGCGACCCTCATCGGTAAATCGCATCTCAAAGCGCGCGGGTAGCTCGCCCTCGGCGGGCACAAACGCCAACTTCAGCTCGCCATCTACGGTCGCGGTGAACGCGCCGTCGACACCGTCGACAACAACGTCAAAGCAGGCATCGCCGGCAACCTCCAACGAGCCCTCCCCCACACGTACCGAGGCATAATGGCGCTCGATCTCGCGCGCCGGCTGCTGCAGCACCACGCCGCCAGTACCGGCTGTAAGCTCACGCGGCACCGTCATGCAGTGCTGCCAGCCGCACGCCACGGTGGGCGCGTTGCCATAGGTCGGCTCATCGGGCATGCCCATCCAGCCGATCAGAATGTGGCGACCGTCCTCGGCCGTGAACTCCTGCGGAGCATAGAAGTCAAAACCGGCGTCCCACAGGCGGAACTCGCCCAGCTCATAAGCGTCATTGCCACCCGTAATGTCGCCCGTTACAGGCATGTAGCCCGCTGCATACACATTGCCGCGGTCCCAACGACCGCCCTCGAGCCCCTGGGGCGAGAAGGAAAGGAACTTCGCCGGCACACCGCCATCCGCCTCAAGCTCAAGGTATCCCGGGCACTCCCACATAAAGCCAAAGCGCTCGGGCGTAGACACACGGCTCTCGAGCTCCCAGCACAGCATATCGGCCGAGCCATACACCAGGATCTCGCCCACATCGCGCCCGGCACCCTCGCCGTGCATGGCGCAAAAACGGCTCTCGACATGCGGACCATCCACGCGACGACGCGCGCCCAGCACCATGTGGTAACGCCCATCATCATCGCGCCACACCTTGGGGTCACGCACGTGGCAGGTCAAATCCTCAGGATAATCCTCGGACGCCAGCACCACGCGCTTTTGGCTGAACTCACGACCGGCAAAGCCATCAACGCTCTCGACATAGACGGTATCGGCGCGGCGGCCGGTATTGACGTAGTCGTACGTGCCGTCCGCATCGGAAAGCTTAACGTTGCCCGTATAGAGCACGCGAATGCGACCGTCCTCGGCAAGCGCGGAGCCCGAATACACACCATGGCAATCGAACGGCTCGTCGGGCAGCAGCGGAGCGCCAACATATTCCCAGTTCATAAGGTCGCGGCTTGTGGCATGGCCCCACATCTTTACGCCGCCGTTCACATCAAACGGGGCATACTGGAAGTACGCGTGAAACACGCCGCCCGCTTGGCAAAGACCGTTGGGGTCGTTGAGCCAACCCGCCGGCGGCATAATATGGAAGCGCTGGCCATACGCGCCATGACCGCACTCAGTGGCGGCGTCAACAGCGGCAACCAGCTTTGCAAGATCGCGACCAAGTGCATTAGACATATCAAAGTCCTAACGGATCGAAAGTTACAAGGCGCCAGAGATCGGCGCCAAATGCGGGAAACACCCGCGAGCATACAGCCCGCGGGCACCCCTCAATCAAAAGCTCTTAGGCCTGCTCGGAAGCCTTGGGCTCGTCCTTGTACAGGACAAACGAGACAGCAAAGGAAACCAACGCGGCGACCGCAAACATGATTGCGTACTGTACGGGCTGGGCCAGGCACAGCAGGATGCCGAAGATACCCGTAACGCCCGTGCCGGAGGCAGCCAGCGAAGTGAGTGCGCAGACCAAGGCACCGCAACCGCCGCCGATGCAGCCGGCGATGAAGGGCTTAAAGAAGCGCAGGTTCACACCAAAGATGGCTGGCTCGGTAATGCCCATGAAGGCGGACAGGGCCGAAGGAAGCGCCAGACCCTTGATCTTGGCATCGCGGGTCTTAAAGGCAACGGCGAGCGCGGCGCCACCCTGAGCGATGTTGGCGGCACTGGCGATGGGCAGCCAATAGGTCACGCCATATTGAGCGAGCTGGCCCAGATCGATGGCGGTGTACATCTGGTGGATACCGGTGACGACCGTGGGAGCATAGAACAGGCCGACGATAAAGGAACCGATGCCGAAGGGCAGGGTCAGCAGGGCCTGGATCAGACCGAGGATGGCGTTCTCGGCCCACACGAAGATGGGGCCGACGGCAACGAGCGTCACGAGCACGGTCACGAACACGGAGACGAGCGGAGTCACAAAGAGGTCAAACATCTCGGGAACGATCTTGTGCAGGCGCTTCTCGAGGAAGGCCAGAATGGCGCAGGCGATGACGATGGGGATCACGTGGCCCTGATAGCCGACCCACTCAAAGCTGTACACACCAGGAATGACGGTGACCATGGTCTGCACGCCCTCGGAGGCAACCGTATAGGCGCTCTGCAGCGAGGAGTTGATGAATGCACCACCGACGACGGCGCCCAGATACGGGTTGGCGCCAAAGGCCTTAGCGGCGGAGTAACCGATCAGGATCTGCAGAATGCCAAAGGACGTGCCCGAGACCAGGTCGGCGATCTTATAAATAAAGTTATTGGTGTCGAGCGCGATAAAGCCGTTGGAGGCCATAAAGTTGAGGGCGCTCATAATGCCCAGCAGCAGACCCGAAGCCACGATGGCGGGGATGATGGGGACAAAGACGTCGCCGAGCACCTTAATGGCACGCATAAAGATGTTCTGCTGCTGTGCCGCGGCCTCCTTGACCTCGGCCTTGGTGGCAGCCTCGACGCCACTGAGCGCAATGAACTCGTCATAGACCTTGTTGACGGTGCCAGTGCCAAAAATAATCTGGAGCTGGCCCTGGGCCTCAAAGACGCCCTTGGCGCCGTCGATATTCTCGAGGGCCTCCTTGTCGACCTTGGCGTTATCGGCAATCACCAGGCGCAGACGCGTGGCGCAGTGTGCGGCCGAAACAACGTTGCCGGCGCCACCGATGTTGTCGAGCACCTCTTGGGCTGATTTGCGGTAGTCCATGACTTCCCTTTCCTCAAACGGGCGCACGTGCGCCCGGCCATCTTTGACACTTACACTGTAATCGATTTCAGTTTCATATGTCTGTAATCGTTTTCATAGTAGGGTGAACGGTAGGAAAAAGCCGGCGAAAGGTAGTTTTAAGGCAAAAACAGGCGACTCAAAGGCAGGCAGACGTGCCCAAAGCCTAGACATTCATAAGCTGATGGCCGAGCTTGAGCGTCTTTAGACCACTCTCCCCCTCCACGCCATCGAGCGTGTTGAGCAACATATTGGTCGCCTCGACGCCACTGGTCAGGTAGCCATAATGCACGGTGGGAATGCCGCCCGTCAGCGCGCGCAAAAACGCGTTGTCGCCAAAACCGCTCACGCGGTGTATGCCCTCGCCCATACCGCGAACCTCATCGATGGCACGCAGCGCGCCCGCCGCCATGGTGTCGGTCGCGCAGGCGACAAACGAAACATCGGGGGCATCGGCAAGCAGCTCGCGCGCAGCGCGATAGCCCGAGTCGAGCGTAAACGAGCCCAGGCGAATCAAGGCAGCATCGAGTGGGTTACCCGCGGCGCGCAAACCGGCCTCAAAACCGCGACGGCGTTCATAACCAGCCGCGCGGTCTTCTTCGGTAACTCCAATGTAGGCAATCTTGCCGTCCACGCGACCCGCAAGCGCACGGCCCAGCTCAAAGGCAGCCTCGTAATCGTCGTGATAGACGCACGCCGCACCCTCGACATGTTGGCCGATCAACACAATGGGCACACGGCACGACTCAATCGCGCGACGGTGCTCGTCGGTGATCATGGTTGCCACCAGCACAATGCCATCGACCGGGTGGTTTTGGAATAAATCGAGGTACTCGAGCTCGCGATCGGGGGCGTTATCGGTATTGGCAAGCAGCATCTGGTAGCCACGGCGACCGAGCACCTGGCCAATACCGGCGGTAATGCGGCTCACGGATTCCGAGTTGATCTTGGGTACGATGACGCCGATGAGCTTGGTGGAGCCGGTGCGCAGCGCACGAGCCTGACTAGAACGCACGTATCCGGTCAGCTCAATCGCCTGCTTAATGCGCTCGGCCTTGTCCGCCGATATGTACCCACCATTGAGGTAGCGCGAGACGGCGGCGCTCGAAACGCCGGCCAGCTCGGCCACATCTTTCATCTTTACCACGCGCGCCACCTCTGTCGTTGAAATCGCTTTCACCATGATACTCGCGTGGGCGGTCCGGCGTTTGTTAAAACGCCGGAACCAAGCTAGCCATGATATTCGCCGTTGTACTGGATGAGAGTCAGGTCCTCTACGCCGTCGAGCGCGCGAATCGCATCCGCATAGGGCATATCCACACCGTCCGAGAACACCTCGACGGCCATCTCGACCTTGTCGCCGCGCATGGTCTTAGACTTGACGGTGAACTTGGTGCGCCCAAAAGCGCGCACGATATCATCGCCGGTGGTCTGCCCCGTGTAGTGGATGACCATCATGTACACGCGCGCCTTGTCCTGGTGGCTCGCAAAGCCGGCGATCATCACCACGATGACCACCGCCGTGAGCCCCACGAGCGCATACATGCCGGCACCTGCCGTAATGCCCGTGGTAATGGCCCAAAACAGATAGAGCAGGTCGAGCGGGTCCTTGACCGCCGTACGATAACGGACGATAGACAGAGCACCGACCATACCGAGCGAGATGACCACGTTCGTCGAGATCGCGAGCGTGACCATGCAGGTGAGCACGCACATGCCCACGAGCGTCACGGCAAAGCTGCGCGAATACACCACGCCGGTAAAAAAGCGCTTGTACACGTAATAGATCAGGATGCCCATGGCGAGCGCCACGAGCAGCGAAAGGCCGATCTTGGCAGGGTCGACCTGGCCAAACGCCTCCAAGACGGAGTTCTTAAAAAAGTCCCTGGTGCTCATGGTCTAAATATCCCCTCGGTTCTCAAAATCCGATTCCCAGTAATTAAAACCGCGCAGGTAGGCGGTCTTTTCGTAACACAGGCAGTACTTGGAGACCGCTGTAAGCTCGGCCGCGCCCGGCGGCACCATATCGCGCACCAGCTGCGGACAAAACTCGGTAAACTTGACCTCCATCACCAGCTTGCCGGGCTCCAGGACCGGCAGCGCGGGCAGCGTCGCGTCAAAGATATCGAAGCTTCCCACCGCGGCACGCACGTTCATGTCAAACGTAATGCGCACGGTGCCCTCATCCATCACCCACGGCTCGCGCTCGTAGTCCACGATGGTCCGCGGGCGCATCATGTTACAGATACACTAGATGTAGAACTCGCGGCAGAGTTGGCGCGGGCTCCTCAGCAAAAAGTCGTAGTCGCCAGCCAGGATCTGCTCAAACTCACTGCGCGTAAGCGGCGCGTCCTCCTTGTAAATCCAGCTGCCGTACTTCTTTTTGCGCTCGAGCTTAATCACCTTGTCGCTGCCGTTATAAATGCGTACGCGATACTTTTTGCGCATGAGAATGCCGGCGTCTTTTTCCTCGTAGGCCGAGTTGCAGTAGTCGTCAAAGTACAGGCTGCGAATGGTGTAACCGCCCGCCCGCGCATGCTTGTCCAGCTTAAACACCGGCGCCATGCGACAGGCAAGCGCGGCGTGCTCGCCCTCGTTAATGAGATATTTGAGCTCGTGGCGGTAACGCTCCTGCGTGGCACGGCCAGGCGGAGCCGCCAAGCGCTCAAGCAGCGCGCTAGCCCTCCTCATACGTGTCCTCCACGACCTTACCGCCGTCTTGCACATAAAAACACTTCATGCCGTAGTGCTTGCCGTCGTCGGTCACATAGTAGTCAAACGCATCTTGCGTATTGCCGTCAGAGTTGGTGGCACGCACGCGCACAAAATACTGGCCGACGTCGGGCGCATCGCAGGTCACCTCGGGAAGTAACACGTCCTCAGCCTTAAAGACCACGTCGCTTATGGCATAGTCGCGCGCAAGCTCCACGGTATAGCGAATGTCGCGCGCCTTAAAGTCGTAGGACGCGTCCCAATTCACGCGCAGCTTACCGTTATCGATCTGCGGCACGCCAATGTAGAACGGCATGGGCTTTTTATAGCTCTCGCGAAAGCTCTTGTAGTTCTCCTCGATCTCGGAGGGAATCGCCGCGGCGATCTGCTCGTATTGATCCTTGGTGACAGGCAGATTGTCGATATCGGGCGAAGCAAAGACCAGGGATTCAGTCACCTTGCGGTAGTGTTTGATCATCTTGGTCAGGCGAGTCTCGGTCAAATACGAGCGCAAGTCCTTGACGGCACGGTCGAGCTCGCTGCGGAACGATTTGCTGCGCAGCGCACGATTGAACAGCACGTTGCCCCAGTAGTTGCTCACGCCGCGCTCCCAGCTCGCATAATCCAAGAATCCCGTCAGGCTCAACTCGAGTTTGCGCAGCATGCCGTCGTTGTCCCAATCCAGGATGTACCAGACCTTGGAGTTAAGCGGGCTGTACAGATAGCAGTTACGGTTCTGCGTATCGCAATTTCCCGTCAAGATCTGAAACGCCATCCAATAGACCAGGTTCTCGGTATCGAAGTAGGTGTCGAGCACATCGTCGATCTTTTGCGTATCGTCGTTGAGCGCATCGAGCATCTCGATTAACTTGGTATGGTCCGAATCGCCCTTAATCTCGAGCATGCCCTCAAAGTTTGCCTGGTTGTAGTCGGGATCGTCGGCGAGCTTAATGGTGTCCTCGTAGCGATGGAAATCAAAGCTGTTCACCTTGTACAGGTGCCCGCTCTTATCCAGGCCATGTGCCTTAAGCGCCGTCTTGTTGAGCTGCTCCACCTGCGTAAACAGGCCGTAGTCCTCAAAGGTGTCGTTGGACTTTTCGGTCTGGTCGCACACCCACAGATGCACAAACTGCGTGCGCAGGCCCATCATCTGGGGAATCCCACGGATAAGGTCGTAGGCCATCTTGTTGCGAAAACGCATACCCTCGCCCATATGCTTGTTGAGCGCAATCGCGCGCTGTTGGCGCCAGGTACCCTTGCCCTTTTTGAGCTCCACCTTGTAATTCTTTTGCGCGTAGCCGCTCGACGTCTGGCCGCGCACCTGCACGGTGGCATTGGGCGCTTCCTCGCCATAGCCAACCTCGCCGGCCACCGGGCCGTCTTCGTCGCCCGCCTGCAGCAGGCCCATAACCTGATAGCGCGTCACGCCCATGTCGGCATAGTCATACACCGAGTACGTGTTGATCTCGGCCCAGCTGTGGTCGGTGTTCTCGGAGCTGTTACCGCGCGAGACCGTCAGGTACATGGTCACAATACCCGAGTCGTCGTAGACCTCGTACAGCTCGTCCTTATCGCGCAGGTGCTTAGTCCCGTCCGAGGCCTCGGCCTTTTTGATCTCGTCCTGCTTTTTGACTTTTTTGGTCGAGGAGTCTTCCTGCACCGAGCAGCCCGAAAGCAACAGCACACCGGCAGCCGCCTCAAACAGACGGCGGCGAGACATCATTCTATCGGTCATCAGGACCTCCCCAATGCTTTTGATACAAGCGAACCACCGCGCGCTCAAACGCGCCATGCGGCTCGCCCTGCTGACGGCGTTCCTCATAGCGCTGCTCGGCACGGTCGAGCAAGCGGCCCAGCTGTGTAAAGCGACCCGTTTTGTCGGTCGCCACAATGGGCTGCTGGCTCAGGATACGATACGGCAAGTTGGCGGTATAGGTATCGAGTCGCAGCAGCGCCACGATAAAAAACACCGCCGCACCCAACAAAAAGCCAAAGCCGTAAAACTGCTGCGGCAAAAGCAACGACACCGCAGTCGCCAGACCAGCCACACCGACAAACAGACCCGAAGCCAGCACGGCCCCCTTATAGTCGGTAAAGTACAGCAAGATAAGCATCACCGTATTGCCCACGGCATACAGGCCATAGCCCACGCACAGCGTACGAAAATAACCGTGCATCAGGTTGTTAAAGCCCAACGGCAGGGCCGACAGCACCGTGGTTTCGAGCGAAATGACCGCAGCAGTCACAAACAGCTGCTTGAGCGCACAAAAGCGCAGTTCGCTGTTGAGGGTGGAGAGCATCCCCTCCTCTGCCACCACAATGTCGCCCACCACGCCACCGTCGTTGAACAGGCTGTAGTAGTCGCGGTAGCGCGGATAGAAGTTGACCTCGACCGAGACCACAAAGTTGACGGACGTGACCAGGATCGTCAAAAACGCGATGAGCGCCGGCACATCGTGGTAGGGCGCACCATAAAACAAGCCCTTGACCTGCACGCCAATGGGACCGGCCCAAATTATCACCAAGTGCGCAAAGAGACCCAGGTTGGTAAACAAGCCCGTGAGCGCCAGCGGAATAAACTGATCGAGCCACTGCAAAAAGAGCCAGGGGCTGCGTTCGCTCTGCGGAAAATATCGGTACAGCAGCACCACGTCCCAGGCGAGCATGACGCCGTAGCCCAGAGCAATTGACGCCAAAAGGCCCTCGACCGGCGGCAGTCCCAGCGCCAGCGCGGCCAGGGCGCACAGGCACGCCACGCCAATGGCAACCGCAAAGCTGCATAGGATACCGCGGTAATCCTTGATGGCCGTGAGGTAACTCATGCCGTTCCAGTTGACGATCATAATGTTGAACAGCCACAGGCACAGCAGCCCCTGCAGCAGCGTGGCGCCCGAGAACAGCAGAAAGACGCCGTAGAGCACCGTGCCCACAACGAGCATGATGGCATTAGATCCCCAAAACGAAGGCAGGATCTCATCCTCGCGCTCGGCAAAGAGCATGTCGGCCAAAAAGCGCGTGACCGGCATGGAGAAAAAGCTCGTGAGCGTGAGCGACGACAGCAGCGTATAGGTCACCATGCACACCAGCAGGTCTTGGTTGGCGCGTCCCACGCCCCACAGACCGCACAACACCAAGATGCCCACCTGGAGTAGCACACCCAGCAGCATGGGGCCCGTGCACACAATGCCGGCGTAGCCATAGGCGCGCATCGTGGCAAACAGACCCTTGCGCCTAAACAGGCGCTTGAGCTCAAAACCGATTCCGGCCACCGGCTACTCCCCCTCTCTGGGCAGGTCAAACGCACGCGCCGTCTCATCGTATAGCGCGCGATAGTTGGCGAGCATCTGCTCGTGCAAGAAGTACGTGGCAACGCGACGCTGCCCGCGCTCCCCCATCTCAATGCGACGAGCGCGGCTTGTGCACATGCGTTCCATGGCATCGGCCAAGCCCTTGCGATACATAGGCGGCGTCACAAAACCCGCCACGCCAAAGTCGTCGCCCGGGGCGCCTTCGAGCAGCTCGCGGCAGCAGCTCACCTCGGTCGTCACGCAGGGACGGCGCGCTGCAAGCGACTCCAGCACGCTGAGCGGCTGGCCCTCGGAGATGCTCGTCAAAATGGTAAAGTCGAGCTTTTCCATGTACTCGACCACGTTGACGCGGCCGGTAAAGATCAGGTCGCGCACGCCCAGGGTGTCGACCAGCGCGTGGCACTCGACACCGTACTCCTCATCGTCCACGCCGCCCATGATGTGCAGGCGCACCTTGGGCAGGCGCTCGTGCAGCTCAAAGAAGGCATAGATCATGGTCTTGACGTCCTTGATGGGCGCCAGACGCACCACCGCGCCAATGTCCACCCAGCCGTCATCGGGCTTTAAGGGAATATCCTTAAAGCGGTCTAACTGGATGCCGTTGGGGATAACCAGGCATTTGTCCGCATCGCAGCCCATATCGACCTGCGTCTTGCGGGCGTTATGGAACAAACTCGTCACGCGGAAGGCACGGCGGTAGATCTCCTCCGAAAGCAGGTAGAAAAAGCGAATCCAGCGGTCCTTAAACGACGGCACCACCCAGTCGGCGCGAATGATCTCTTCCTCGCGCTCGCGGGTATAAATGCCGTGCTCGGTGAGCAGCACCGGCGCATGGTGAACGCTTGAGCCCAGGCAGGCGAGCAGGCCACCGTAGCCGGTCGAGATGGCGTGGTACACATCGGCCACCGGCACCTCGCTGCCCAACAGGTAGAGCACGGGCAGCAACATGGAGCGCATGGTGTGGAATGCATCGGCAAAGGGCGTGTAGGGATACTCGGCCAGGCACACGTCGCGAAAGATATCCATAAACGTGCGGCTCTGCAAAAACGAGAGCGGATGCACGCGACGGCGGTGGAAGATATCGAATAACACGTCCCAGTCCGGATTGGAGAGCGACACCAGACGGCGTAGCGCCTCGCGCTCACGGTCGTTAAAACTGGCTTCGTGCTGCTCACCCGAAAGCCGCAGGGCATCGTCCAGGAACACCTCGTGCACCTCGACCACGTTGCCGGGCAGCTCGTAGACAAACTTGCCACGGTCGGCAGCATGCGCGCCGATCACCCACAGCACAAACTCGTGCTCAGGCATGGCCTGGATATAGCCATGCATCCAGGTAGATACGCCGCCGTGCACATAGGGGTAGCAACCCTCGAGTACCAAGCAGATTCTCATTTATCGCCACCCTCCTTGCGCGCAATGGTCACCGTCTTATCATTTGCCTTGAGCAGATACAGATCGCCCGTAAGGTGCGTCAGTTCGCCACCCGTCACCGCACCCGGCTCGCCATTATTGGCGCGGAACATGAGCCATGCCTCGTCGTGGAAATTGCCCAGGCTGAGCGTCCAGGCATCCGCACTGGTATCCACGCTCACCGTAACCGACGAAAAGCGTTGGATGGCGCCGGAGCACTCCGACGCCGTCTGGTGCCGCAGGTCGGGCGCGGATTTGGTAAGCCACTCCAGGTAGTCGACCAGGCCGCCCTTATAGACCTCCCAGCCTTCCTTGGCTCCGCGATCCGGATCGAGCAGGTCGTCCGGGTGCATAAAGTGCGTACTCACGTAGTGCATGTTGAGCTCGGACACGGCTGCCAGGCGCATATAGGAATCGTCGACCATGCCGCCCGAGACAATACGTGGCTGCTCCACAATGCCATCGCTCGCCACGCCAAACTCCTGTACGTACGGCAGGTCGGTGCCGTCCTCAAAGTACGTACTGGCAATAGTCTTAATGCGCGGAACATCGTCGCAGATAATCTTGCGCGCTCGGGCCGAAAGGATATTTGAGGGCGGTACGTAAACCGAGCCGTGCGCGTTGGGCAGGACCTCGTCCTGAAACGCGATAAGTTCGTTGAACGAAGCGACGAGCGTCTCTTTGTTCTTTCAGGTCTTGTAGTCATACAGAGTGCCGTAGTCGGTGTCCCAGAGCGCCAGAGGCTGATGGTTGTAGCCGTGAAAGCCCAGCTCGCCGCCCATCTGCAGCAGCATGCCGCCAAAGTAGCGGAACTGCGTGGTATCGGGTTGGCGCGCGGGCTCGGTCTGGTTGACCGCGTCCTCGTAGTTTTCGATCATCACGCCGGTATAGCGAATGCCGTATTTTTGCGCGAGCTTTTGCAAATCGGGCCACCAGACCTTGGTGTAAAAATCCGCAATGGAAAGGCCGTAGTCACGCTTGATATAAGTACCATCGCCCGAGGGCACGGGGCTAGGAAAGTCGTCCAAATAGAACACGGCGCTGTTGATGACCGGATAGGCCGTGGTATCACCCAGCATGCTTATGGCCGAAGCATAGAACCCACGCATGACCTTGTCGTAGATGCCAATGTTGCACACCACGGTGTGACCACTGCCGCAATCGTTAGACCAAATGAGCGGCGTGCCCGTGTCACCGGTCTTTGCCCATACGTGCGCCGTTTCGCGCAATGAAACCGAGAGCGAAGAATCGAAGGGATCCGAGAACTCGTAGCGCTCTCCTCCGCCCAACATAAAGTCCGCACACGGAACGATACTTTCGGCTGTCGCATAGTCATATCCGACCGATTCGATCCCAAGCTTGGAAGCAATAGCCTGCAGGTAGTTCGAGTTATCTGGCGTCATGCCCAGCATGAGTGAGCCGCCCGCACTCACCCAACTCATCAGATCGGTCAGATGCGTACCCAGTCCGTCAAGCGAGGGCATAAGCACAATCACGCGATCAAACGACGTGAGCGATGGGATTGCGTCCGCACCGTCGGTGGCAATATCGACATCGCGATGGGCGATCTTCATGTCCAGCAAAATCTGGTCGAACTGGTCTTTAACGTCCTCGACGCCAGCTTGATCGGAATCGGTAATGACCAGGCACGTGGGCTTTTGGCCAAAGATTGCAGAGGAGGCCGGCACCGCATCGTTGGCGGCAAGCATCCCCAGCTTATGCTGGCCCGCACTGTACTGCACGCCGGCACGCTCCACCAGCAGCACGGCGGCCATGACGATAAAAACAGCCCACACCACGAGGAGTCCCATCCAACGAAAGCGGCCTGCTCGGTCGCGGATATGTTGCGCCACGCTCATCTGGCCTCCTCCCCGTCGCGCCAAAACGCCAACTTTTCGCGGTTGTCGGCGCTCAAATACACATGTTGCTTGTCAATCGCATCGATCACACGGTGAACTTCGTCACCGTCGCGGCGCATCACGGCAAGGCGCAGGCAAAGCATCCAAACCTCCTGCTCCTCGGGCACGTCGAGCACCAGCTGGTCGGTCACGGCCTGCGCCTCGTCGATCTGTCCGACATCGGCCAGCGCCGTCGCATATCGAATGCGCAGCTCAAGGGTATCCTCGCGCTCACAGCGACGCGCAAGCAGACGCGCGTACTGTTGGCGCTGAATCTGAGCCACGCGCCCCTCGGCCAAGCCCGAGCCCAAGTATTCACCAAGAAAATCACAGTATTCGTTGAGGTTTTGCGCGCTCGGGTCTGTCTTAAAGGCATGCTCCAGCTGCTGCAGTTTAAGATCGGACTCCTTGGAGATCTGCGCCACCGCCGTCGCGGCATAGTGCGCCACCTCAACGTCGTCGTTAAGCTTAGCCGCCTGCAGCTGCGCCAGGTACGCGTCGGGCTCCTCGGTGAGCATGGAAAGCATTAGGCGGCGCCGGTATGCCGGGTCGTTGACGATGAGCGCCTCCTCGAGCGGCACTACGCCTGCATCGTCCTCACCACTCGGTACCGACATACTGCGATGCAGATCGTCGTTGAGGCGCAGCGACTCCAGCGCAGACTCTTTCAGTCCCTCGCCAAACACCGGGCTGCGGACCGATAGCAGAACCACCAGCAACGGGCCCCACAGCGGCACCAGCACTATCACAGCCAGCATGTGCCCGCGCACCGGCAGCAGGCCCAGCTTCATGAGCGTCCACAGCATCAGGCAAATCAGCGCATGAATCAGCAGCAAGACGGCAGCAACGACAAGCGAGATCAAGCGGCACCCCCCTCACCGTCACCGGTGTAAGAGATGTGCTGCAGCAACGCCACGATGTCCTCGCCATCGACGGGCTCCACCGCAATCTGCTTTGCGCTCAGGCGCTCGCGGATAATGGGAAGATCGCACGCCTTTGCCTGGCGCATAAGCAGGTAGAGCACGTCGCCGTCGACCAAGCCCGCCGCGTCGCTCTCGCGGATTGCCGACCCAATTGCGCCCACCAGCTCGCCGACAGGCTTCATACCCGGTACCACGCGCAGGAGCAAAAAACTCCCCATCTTGCTATCTGCCAGCGCCTGCTCCGCCGCGAGCTCTTGGCCAAAGGCGGCCTGCTTGAGCACGCAAATGCCATCAACGCAGCGTTTATCCTGCGCCACCGCCTCATAGTCAAAGGCACGGCCCAGCGCGCTTTCGACCAGCCCGCACAAGATGCGGAACAGGTTTTGATAATAGAGGGTCATTTGGTTTTCGGCCGCACTACGCACAAAGATCAACACGGCGGGTGCCCCGTCGCGCTCGATCGTGTATCCAAACATGGGAAGCCCCGGCGTCAGCTCGCGGTTCACCCACAGGTTCGAACGACCCCCGTCGCCCAAAAGAGGGGCAAGCTGCTCAAGCGTGAGCGAACGTGCGGCATCTTCGGCAATCGCGGGACTTGCTGCCACCAGGCGTGCAAATGCCCCACCCGAAACATGGTAGATCGCCACCGAATCGTTCTCGAGGATCTCACCCAGAAGCTCGCAGCACTTGCGATAGATGTCGCGCGGGTTGAGTACGTCGAGCTCCTGCGTCACGGCAAAGATCTTGCCAAAGCTGTCGTGGCGACCCACGATCTGGCGCCTGTACGCGCGCTTGTCCTCGATCGCGTCGTGGTAGAGCTGCGTAAGGAACGTATTGCGGTTGCGCACGAGCTCGTTTTGATCGCGCTCCGCCCTAATGGCTTCGCTGTTGCGCAGCTGCACATAGCCGCACACGGCACCCACCACAAAGTACGCAATAAACGGCAGCCAGTTGGACGGCTCGTAGAACAGGCCCTGGAAGGTATAGCCGTACTGAGTAAAGTAGCTCACGGTCAAGCCCACCGATGCCAGCAGCGCCGCGACCAAGCCAAAGTCCAGGCCATACAGCGTGCCGATCAGCACCACGTAGAGCAGGCGATAATCGAGCACGTTGAGCTGGGCCGATTGGGAGAACAGATGCTCCAGTACCTCGAACAGAACCCAGGCAACGCCCGTCTCTAGGCATTTAATAGGCAGCGTGCGCATCTGGATGCGGTCGATGGCGGCGCGAAAGGGGTTGACCTTCTTTGCGCGGTCAGCACCCCAACGCGCTTGAATATAGTCGAAAGATCGCGCAGCAAGTCGTAGCGCTGGAACCAGCCATAACGCACGCGAACGACGTCGCTGACGGGCAGGGCGTAGCCGGCAGAATCGCCATAGGCAACTGAAAGCCCTGGGAACAGCGCCTTGAGGGCGTCGCCCACCTCACCCGCCGTGTGATGGAAGGTATCGGCTACGTCGAGCGTCTCAAAGTTGGCATCCCAGCTGTCGAAGATACGGCTTACCAGCACCGCAAGCTCCTCGGCACACAGCAGGGGAAACGCCGCAACCTCCGCGCCCTGCAGAGCGACCGATCCTGTTGAGCACGCGTCGAACAGCGACACCAAAAACGGGTCCTCCAGTGCGACAGACGCGGTATACAGGAACGGCACGCGCAGGATCTTGACCTGAACGCCCTCGCGAGCAGCGTAGTAGCGGCACAGGTCGTTGGCTGCGCGCGCGATAATGCCCTTGCCCGTTCGCCCCGCGGCATCGGCGGCACCCTCGGCACCCGCGGGCCCCGCTACATACAGCAGTTGGACCCGGCGACCCGCGCACGCACGAAAGACCGAGCGCAGCGTCTCGATATCGCCCACGGTATCGGTATGCGGGGTAAGGTAATTAGATAGGTAGACCACGCGGTCGAACTCGTAGGCCTGATCCAGGTGTTGCAGAAGCTCTTTCCACGAGGCATGGGGCGATGACTCGTCGCAGCGCGCTTCCGCGGCAGCGACGACCTGAACATGGTCCCCGGGGAACGCCTTGGCACAAAAGTCATCGTCAACATATGCGGTGTTGCCAACAACCAGCACCTCCATGGCGCACCCCTCCCCTAAAATCCACTTTTGTCATAGTCAAACATGCGTATTGTACGCTGTCAACGCGAGCCAAGGCGCCTTTAAGGCTGTTTTAAGAACTTTTTTAGAGGATGTGGGAGTGGTAATTCATTCGACTTAAATTCATCGAAGAAATGCTATTCGCCCTGAAAAGGCACATCGCAATCTGCTGACAACTCTGCGGGGAGAATGCCAGGCGATATACATTGCTCTCGCACGGAATAGTTGGATGAAAGAAACGGCAGTTCTTTGGAATAGCTGACGATAACCTGCGGAGCGATCTTAATGCCCAGAGCAAGTTCGAACTTTGCAATCGTCTTTAGAGTCATATTAGGTTGAGAATTCAAGAGCTTAGAAAGCGACTGAAGGCTTATGCCCATACGATTTGCGAGCTCACTTTTGCTCAATCCCAAACGTTTCATTTCGCGATGAACAATAAACTCAATATCTAGTGCATGTTCATAAGCGCGCGTTTCGCTACTTTCTGTTTCGGCATAAAAATCAGATAGATCTACTTTATTCATTGTATTCTCCGTTTCGAAAGCCAAGTATAAAAGTCAACGCTCAGATTCCAGAAGCTGACGTGCTATTCTGGCCGATCATTGTTCGAGCGGTTAATTTCCGCTTAGGGTCTGACAACATTTTCTGGAATTGAGAGTTGTCGGGAGAAGTCGTCAGCTTCCAAAAACGGTCGGCCCTTGGGGTCTCTATATTCGACAAGTTCATATCCTTCTACCAAGGGCCACCTCCCATTTCTAGATGAACTTAACTTATAGGTTAAGTTCATCCATTTAAATACATATAACGAGGTCCAGACAAGATTCCTCTGCCCCAATCGATAAACAAACCAGTCGAGCTTATGCAAAATCCGTAAGTGTGTGGCAAATTCTAGACACGTCAACCACACTGGATAGTGACAAAGTTTCTACCTGCGAGTTCTTTTCATGAAAAGGACGATGTGCTCGAGGGTTCCGAAATTTGCCGCATACTTCCGTCGGTCATTTCCGGAAGTGCGGTGAAAAAACCGAGATCGACAGACCAGACCCCTGTTTTAGCTTTCCGCGACCTGCGGTTTTGTTGCCGAAATTCGGTTTATGCTCGGAGGTTTCCGATTTTTTCCCCGCACTTCCGAAAAGCACGCTTAAACCGCGCATCCCGAAGCGGAAAACCGCCGGATATTTGTTTCTCCCCAAATGAGATCCTTGTTTTGCCTGGCCGAATCTTACATCCAAACAAAAAAAAGAGGACCGACGCATCAGCCCTCTTCAGGTGTCGCCCGAAGGCTTCCAGCGCAATTGATTTAATTCAAATCGATATCACTTGTTTGACCACGATCACGTCAACCAGTAGAAGCCGCCCATGCTCGATCATTCCATTGCCGGGATGGTGCTTGGCCAGTACGTCACACATTGCATACATGAAAAAAGGGCAACACTCTCAGTTTGAGGCTTATAGGACAAAATGTGTGTCCCGATAGAACATCCGTTTCCATCCATTAATCCAGCCAGAACGGGTACGGGTCC
>UQLF01000013.1 GCA_900541875.1 uncultured Collinsella sp.
CATGCTCCTATTAGGTCATGCGGCGGTCTCGGCTCGCCGCGGCCCGCGCGGGACATGTCAGGAAACGAGGGCAGCCCTGTGGGCGCCAGCGGAATGTGGGGTCACCGCGCGGTCCGCATCTTATGGTGTCGACGCCAATGGTATATGGGTGCGCGATTGGCGTCATCAATTCAGAAGATATCAGTGCGGAATGTTCCGGAGAGAAACCCCCGTCTCGCCCCCGGATCCCCTGCGTTTACGGCCCTGGGGTCGGCGTGGGCGGAGGACTTTGTTGTTGGGGATTCAAGTCCCGGTTGCTGTTTCGCGCTTTGCGCGAAAGGTGCACCACTTTGGGGTGAGTGTGAGATGTGGCTGTTGCGGCTGCTGGTCCCTTTCACTGTTTCGCGCTTTGCGCGAAAGGCGCGTTACTTTGGGATGAGTGGGGAACGTGGTCGTTACGGCAACTGATCCCCACCATAAATTACCCTTGGCATACTTGCGCGAATACCAGCTCGTGCTACACTTGCAATTGCTGTTTCAGGGCGGGGTGAAATTCCCCACTGGCGGTAAATCGGGCGGTGCCAAAGGGACACCGTGGCGCAGGCGAGATGCCTGTGACCGAGCCGATGAGTCCGCGACCCGTGCGTGCGTTGGTTCGCATGCCGGCTGAACTGGTGAGATCCCAGTACCAACGGTTAGAGTCCGGATGAAAGAGGCAGGTGATCTTATGTCTGAACAGTCGCAGCATATCCATTTTGAGAACACGAATAGGTGGAGCACCAAACAGCTCGTTACCATGGCGTTGATGTGCGCCTTGGGCGCCCTATTTATGTACGTGCAGCTGCCCATTCTTCCTTCGGCGCCATTTTTGACGTATGACCCGTCGCTGGTGCCGGCGATGGTGTGCGGATTTGCGTATGGCCCCGGTGCTGGTACCGCTGTTGCAGCCATGGCGATCGTTATTCATGCGCTCACTACGGGTGACTGGGTCGGCGCGCTTATGAATCTGGTTGCCACGCTGGGCTACATTCTGCCCGCGGCTATTGTCTACCAGAAGATGCATACCTATAAGGGTGCCGTGATTGGCCTGGTGCTCGGCGTTATTGCCGCTACGGCGTTGTCTATGGTCGCAAACCTTACCATTGGCGTATGGTTCTGGTATGGCTCGGTCGATGTGATCGCCCCACTCATGATTCCTGCCGTGCTGCCGTTCAACCTTATCAAGACCGTGCTCAACTCGGTGTTGACGCTCGCGGTGTACAAGGCGGTCTCTAATCTCATCACGCCCAAGAAGGACCAGGTCAAAGGCCGCGCATGATTGAGTGTCGGGGCGTTTCCTTTAGCTATGACGGTGCCGCGCCGGCACTCGACGGCGTCGATCTGAACATCGAGGATGGCGAGTTTTTCTGCATCCTTGGTGGCAATGGGTCGGGCAAGTCGACGTTTGCCAAGCATCTGAATGCACTGTTGCAGCCCGATGCGGGCACGGTACGCGTCAACGGCATGGATGCGTCCGACCCCGAGCTGGTCTACGACATTCGTTCGACCGCGGGCATGGTATTCCAGAATCCCGATGACCAGCTGGTGGCAACGCTTGTCGAAGATGACGTTGCGTTTGGTCCCGAAAACCTTGGCGTGCCGTCGGCGCAAATTGCGCGGCGCGTACGCGAGGCGCTGAAGGGTGTGGGCCTGGTGGGCTTTGAGCGTCACGAGACCCATGCGCTTTCGGGCGGCCAAAAGCAGCGCGTGGCGCTTGCCGGCGTGCTCGCCATGGAGCCGCGCGTGCTCATTTTGGATGAGGCTTCTTCGATGCTCGATCCGCGTGGACGCAAGGGCCTCATGAAGGCTTGCCGCGCGTTGCACGATCGCGGCATGACCATCGTGATGATTACGCACTTTATGGAAGAGGCCGCCGAGGCCGATCGTGTCGCGGTGTTTCGGGCGGGGCGCGTTGCCATGCTCGGTACGCCCGAGGAAATCTTGACGCGGGCGGACGAACTTGCGCAGCTCAACCTGGATATGCCGGCGTCGTGCTGTCTAGGTAGGGAACTTCGTGAGAAGGGCGTACGCGTTTGCGCGCAGGTGCGCGAGGCGGATATGGTCGCCGAGATTGCACAGGCTTATGCCGAGCGGAGTGGGACGGACATCGCAGAGCAGTCTTCTGCATCCGATTCTCATGTGCTTGACAATGGATCATCTGCAGCTGACGGGATAGGCACGTCGGAGCCCGTTATCGAGATTTCGCATCTCTCGCATAGTTACTCGCTGAGCGCCCGCGAGCGCCGTCGATGGCGCAAGCGCTCGACCACTGCGGACGCATCGAGCAAACAGGCCCTTTGGGGCAACGATCCAAACAGCCCCTGGGCGCTTCGTGATGTTACGTTGACGGTGCGTCGTGGCGAGTTTCTGGGACTGGCGGGTCATACCGGCTCGGGTAAATCGACGCTGGTTCAGCATCTCAACGGGTTGATTCGTCCGCAGGAGGGAAGCGTTTGCGCACTGGGACTCGACCTATCAAACAAGAAAGACGCCGCCGCGGTTAAGGCCAAGGTCGGCGTGGTGTTTCAGTATCCCGAGCGCCAGCTATTTGCCGAGACCGTGGCGCAGGACGTGGCGTTTGGCCCGCGCAACCTTGGCCTGCCGCAAGACGAGGTCGCGCGCCGTGTCGCGTCATCGCTTGCGCGCGTGGGCCTCGACCTTGCCGCGATAGGCGACAAGAGCCCCTTTGAGCTTTCGGGCGGCCAGCAGCGCCGCGTGGCGTTTGCCGGCGTGCTCGCCATGGAGCCCGAGGTCCTGGTGCTCGACGAGCCCATGGCAGGCCTCGATCCGGCTGCGCGCAGGGATTTCCTAGGGCTTATCGATCGACTCCATCGCGAGGGCCTGACCGTTGTTATGGTTTCGCACAGCATGGATGACCTGGCAAATTGTTGTGACCGTATCGTTGTGATGAACGAGGGCGCCGTGTTTGCCGAGGGAACGCCCGCGCAGGTTTTTGCGCACGCGGATGAGCTCAAGTCAATCGGCCTGGGCGTTCCTGCTGCCCAGCGCATGGCGCTGGCGCTCGCGCAGGCCGGTGTGCCGCTCCGCTGCGACAGGCTTTATACGGTTGAGGCGCTGGCCGACGAGCTGGCCGGCTTGCTGCTGGGCCGCGCGGACGGGCTTTTGGGGGCGCCGCGTCGGGCTGGTTCCAAGGCGCCCACGCGAGAGGAGGGCTGCTAATGGAGGCGTTCTCATTTGGCAGCTACTATCCCGGGGATAGCGCGGTGCATCGCCTGGATCCGCGTACTAAGCTGCTCCTAGGTTTCGCATTTCTGATCACCGTGCTCACCGTCGGAATCTTCCGCGGGCTGGTTCCGGTCGCAATGTTTGTGGTCCTGGTCTATGTCGTGGCCCAGGTGCCGCTTCGCCGCGTCCTGTCATCGATGGCACCATTGCTGGCGATTGTCGTGGTGGTCGCGGTGCTTAACCTGTTTTCCGACCAGAGTGGCCGCATCCTGTGGCAGCTTGGTTTTTTGCAGGTGAGCGAGGGCTCGCTGCGTTCTGCGACGTTTACGACGTGCCGCCTGACCCTGATGATGGCCGGCATGAGCGCCATTACGCTCACCACGCCGACGCTCGACCTCACCGCAGGTTTTGAGCGTCTGCTCGCACCATTTGCGCGCGTGGGGCTTCCGGCGCACGAGCTCGGCATGATTATGGGTATCGCGCTGCGGTTTATGCCGCAATTTGCCACCGAGATGAAGCAGACGGCCGATGCGCAGGCAAGCCGCGGCGCGCGCGTGACGGGCGGTCCGCTCGGCGGTGTGCGCATGCTCGGCAGCGTGGCGATTCCGCTGTTCACCGGCGTGTTCCGTCATGCCGAGACGCTTTCGGCCGCCATGGATGCGCGCTGTTATCACGGCGAGCAGGGGCGCACGCGTCTGCATGCGCTTACGTTTGGCCGCGGGGATGCACTGGCCGCAGTGGCGATGGCGCTGCTGGTGACATGCGTTGTTGTTATCAATCTTCAACTCGTCTAAGCTCGATTTGAGCGCAAGAAAGGGATCTCTATGACTGACATCGACCGCACGGCTCAGCTCGAGCGCGCCTGCTCGTATCTCAGACGCATTCCGGCGTGGTATCTTGCCACGACCGATGCGAGCGACGGGCATCAGCCCCGCGTGAGGCCGTTTTCGTTTGCCATGGTCGATGACGGCAAACTGTGGTTTTGCACGTCGCGCGACAAGGATGTATGGGCGGAGTTGAGCGCGAATCCCAAGTTTGAGGTATCGGGCTGGAAGCCGGGGGAGTGCTGGATCGTGTTAACCGGTGAGGCCGCGCTCGAGGACGATGCATTCGTGAGCGACAAGGTGCGCCAGGCGGGCTTTAAGCACATGGTGGGCATTGGCGAGCAACACGATAGTGCCAACGACGGCCGCCTCGCATTCTTCTCGGTCCGCAATATCGCCGCACGGTTCTGCGATATCGACGGCGGCGAAGAGCGCCTCGAGCTCTAATTTCCCAAATTGACTACCCATTCCAAAAAGACTGGTCAGGTGACAGGAGGAAACGTGGACGGATTGAATACGGTGCTGGAGTATCTGACGTCGGTGCCGGCGTGGTATCTGGCGACGAGCGTGGACGGGCAGCCGCATGTGCGTCCGTTCTCGTTTGCGCAGATTCAGGACGGCAAGCTGTGGTTTGTGACGGCGCGCACCAAAGATGTGTGGCAGGAGCTGCTGCAAAACCAGCGCTTTGAGGCCACGAGTTGGTGGCCGGGCCATGGTTGGTTGATTCTGCGCGGGCGTGCGGGGCTGGAAGATCGGGCTTCGAACGAAATGCGCGAGGCCGGATGGAAGCATCTTGAGCGCTTGAGCGAGCACTATGAGGGGCCTAACGACCCCGCGCTCGTCTTCTTTAGCGTCGAGGATCCCGAGGCATTTATCTGCAATCACGACGAATGGGTGCCGGTCGAGCTCTAGCCAGCTGGCTCATCCCGACAACTTAGTTTTCGCATGGGCGGGCCCCGTGTTGCCTGACGCCGTTAGGAGCGCCGGGCAACACGGGGCCCGCTCTATTTGTCAATTCCTTCAAGCGAATGTGTCGGGAATGTTTCAATGCATGAACATACAAGCTATTTACGTATTCATGTATCTTTTGGTGCTAAAGTTTCAACCCACTTCATAATGACCGCTGCGAAATGCGCATCGGTGCATAAATCGCAGACAAGGAGTCTGATATGTCTTTGAAGGTTGGAATCGTCGGTGCGGCTGGATATGCCGGAGCCGAGCTCATTCGCCTCGTGCTCGGCCATCCCGAGTTTGAACTTGTTGTCATTACATCCAACGCCGATGCCGGCCAGCCGCTGTCCGCGGTGTATCCGAGCTTTGCTGGCGTGAGCGACCTGGTTTTCACCACGCATGATGCCCCTGAGCTCAAGAGCTGCGATGCGGTATTTCTTGCCGTGCCGCACACGGCTGCCATGGCGCAGGTGCCCGCGCTGCTTGCCGCGGGAGTCTCCTGCATTGACCTCTCGGCCGACTATCGCCTGAGCGATCCGGCCACCTTTGAGGCCTGGTATGCCGCCGAGCACACGAGCCCCGAGCTGCTCAAGACCCGCGCTTTTGGCCTGCCCGAGCTGTTCTGCCAGGACTTAGAGACCGCTGCTTCCAGCCATGCCGCCGGAAAGCCCGTTTTGGTCGCCTGCGCCGGCTGCTATCCCACCGCAACGAGCCTTGCTGCCGCTCCTGCCGTGCGTGCGGGCTGGGTGGCCGAGAGCGGTCCCGTAATCGTCGATGCCATTAGCGGCGTGACGGGCGCCGGTAAGTCCTGCAACGCCCGCACCCACTTTTGCAGCGCGGACGAGAACCTGGAAGCCTATGGCGTGGGCAAACATCGCCACACGCCCGAGATTGAGCAGATCCTGGGCCTGACCGATCGCGTCGTCTTTACTCCACACTTGGCACCGCTCAAGCGCGGCCTGCTTTCCACGGTGACGATGCCGCTCGCGCCGCAGGCTCTCGACACGTTGACCCTTGAGGACGTCGTCGACCATTACAAGAAGTTCTACGCCGGTCGCACCTTTGTGCGCGTGCTCGATGCCGGCCAGCAGCCCAAGACGGCTTCGGTCGTCGGCACCAACGCTGCCCAGATCGGCCTTGCGCTCAACAAGCGTGCGGGCGTGCTGGTGGCGACGGGCGCTATCGACAATTTGTGCAAGGGCGCTGCGGGCCAGGCGGTCCAGTGCGCCAACATCGTCTTTGGTTTTGACGAGCGACGAGGCTTGCCCACAGTGGCGTGCCCGGTGTAGCACATTCGATTGTTAACGATTTGGTAGTCGGGTATCGAGTTGGGCGCCACTTTTAAGCTGGTCTACTAATTGCGACCGGTATGGCGTGCCAGCCGATGCCCGCTTTTTTTATTTGATATAAGGAGTCGTAGGGACGATGAATACCGACCTGATTGATATCAAGATACGCGCCGTCGAGGGTGGCGTTACGGCAGCGGCTGGCTTTAAGGCCGCAGGCATCCATGCAGGATTCCGGAAGAATCCCGAGCGCTTGGACTATGCGCTCGTCGTGCCCGATAAGCCCTGTCCAGGCGCCGGCGTGTTTACGACCAACCGCTTTTGCGCGGCGCCCGTGCAGATGAGCCGTGCCAACCTGGGCGGTGCGGACAAGGGCTATGGCATCATCGCCGGCGTTTCAATCAACTCCGGCAACGCGAATGCCGCCACGGGCGAGACCGGCCTTGCCTGCGCGCGAGAGACATGCAATATCGCGTCGCAGGTCATCGGCTGTGAACCCCAGCAGATCCTAGTTGCATCCACAGGCGTGATTGGACAGATTCTGCCGATCGACACGTTTGAGACGGCCGTTCCGTCCGCCTACGAGGCACTCTCTGCCCATGGCGGTGCCGATGCGGCCCGTGCCATCATGACGACCGATACGCACTCCAAGGAGTATGCCGTTCGCTACCGCAGTAAGGCTGCGGGTCATGCGGGCAACGTTTATACGGTGGGCGGCATGTGCAAGGGCTCGGGCATGATCATGCCCAATATGGCCACCATGATCGCGGTCATTACTACCGATGCCCCCGTCGAGCCGGCGGCGCTCCACGCCCTGTTGCTCTCGACCGTTAAGCAGACCTTCAATAAGGTGACGGTCGATTCCGATACCTCGACCAACGACACCTGCATCATGCTTGCTTCTGGCGCTGCTGCCGCTGATACCGAGGCTATCGTCGAGGGCACTGATGCCTTTGACGAACTGTCCTTTGCCGTGCACGAGGTGTGCGAGAGCCTGGCGCGCAACATCGCGGCCGATGGCGAGGGTGCGTCAAAGCTCGTGACGGTTAACGTCACCGGCGCCGCCAACGACGAGGAAGCCGATATCGCCGCCCGTGCCGTCGCCAACTCGCCGCTCGTCAAGACCTGCATCGCCGGCCACGATTGCAACTGGGGCCGCGTTGCCATGGCGCTCGGCAAGTGCGGCGTGAAGTTTAATCAGGAAGACGTTTCCATCGACATGATGGACATGCCTGTCTGCCGCGACGGTCTGACTGTTCCCTTTGACGAGGACGAGGCTCTGCGACGTTTTGAGGCGCCCGAGATCGTGATCTCGGCCGACCTGGGTGCAGGCGACGCGGCAACGACCGTGTGGACCTGCGACCTCACGCACGAGTACATCTCCATCAACGGCGACTACCGTTCCTAGATTCCCGACACGCTGCGCATCTTGCCGCATTGCGGACAGCGAAGCACGGCGTGATAACGATACGAAAGACGAGGCAGATTATGAAATTCGCACGCGACTGTCGTTCGAGCGAATCCAACGAAGCAACCGCGCAGCTGCTGTTCGAAGCGCTGCCGTGGATTAAAAACCTGACCGGCAAGACGGTCGTTATCAAATATGGCGGAGCCGCCATGGTTGACGAGCAACTGCGCCGCGATGTGATGAGCGACATCGTTTTGCTCAAGATCATCGGCATGCGACCTGTCATCGTGCATGGCGGCGGCAAAGCCATCAACGAGGCGCTGAGCCATTACGATATTCCCGTCGAGTTTAAGAACGGCCAGCGCGTGACCACGCCGGCGACCATGGATATCGTGCGCGAGGTGCTGGGCGGCAAGGTTAACCAGGAGCTGGTCGCTGCCATCAACCACCACGGCAATTTGGCCGTAGGCGTGTCGGGCAGCGATGCCGGCACGCTCATCGCCGAGCCGCTCGACCCCGAGCTCGGTCGCGTGGGCAAAGTGACGCACGTCAACACCGACTATATCGAGCGCTTGCTCGATAGCGAGTATATCCCCGTCATCGCTACCGTCGCGGCGGGGGAGGATGGCGGTTTCTTCAACATCAATGCCGATACCGCCGCCGGTGCCGTCGCGGCGGCGCTTCATGCGCATAAGGCGATCTTTTTGACCGACGTCGATGGCCTGTACAAGGACTTTAGCGATAAGGATTCGCTTATCTCTAACCTAACGCTCGACGAGGTTAACGAGATGCTCTACGGCGGGGAGGTCGATAAGGGCATGATTCCCAAGCTGCGTGCGGCCGTCGATGCGCTTGCCGGTGGCGTATTCCGCGCCCACATCATTAACGGTACCACGCCGCATTCGCTGCTCCTGGAGCTGCTGACCGATGCCGGCGTCGGTACCGTGATCCATTCCACCGAGACGGCCTACGAGTTCGATACGCACCCGCACCCGCTTTCGACCTTTGCGGCGCGCCTGACCGAGAACCTCGACGAGGTCGAGAAGCTCCAGACGGTCTAGCTGACCCGCAGCCGCCCCATTCCTGCACCCATAGGTCTGCGCCGTCCGGCGCTCAACGAAAGGCATCCCATGTCACTTGCAGCTCAGCAATCGCTTGAATCCCATTACGTTATGCATACCTTTGGCCGCTCTCCGGTCGAGTTTGTCGAGGGTCACGGCATGAAGCTCACCGGCGACGATGGCCGTGAGTACCTCGACTTTCTTGCCGGCATCGGCGTGTGCAGCCTAGGTCATGGCAACCTGGCTGTGCTCTCGGCGCTCGAGGCACAGACCAAAAAGCTCATGCATGTCTCCAATTACTTCTACATCGAGCAGCGTGGACAGGTCGCGGCGCTGCTGTCCAAGCTTGCTAACGACGACGTAGATGGTGCGCGCGTGCTTGCCGATGCCATTGCCGCCGGCGATGAGACCACGGCAGCTGCTCTTGGTGCCCCGGCTGCGGGCGAGCAGGTGTGGGAGACGTTCTTTGCTAACTCCGGCGCCGAGGCCAACGAGGGCTCGATGAAGCTCGCGCGCCTGTACGCCAAGCGTGCCGGTAACGGCGGTAACACCATCGTGTGCATGCGCGGCGGTTTTCACGGCCGTACGCTCGAGACCATTGCCGCCACCATGCAGGATTGGCTGCAGGATAGTTTCCGTCCGCTGCCGGGTGGCTTTGTGGCCTGCACGCCCAACAATGTCGATGAGCTGCGTGCGATCTTTAAGCAGCTGGGCAGTGATATTTGCGCCGTGATGCTCGAGCCGATCCAAGGTGAGAGCGGCGTGCACCCCATGACCGAGGAGTTTATGGCGGCGGCGCGCGACTTGGCACACGAGGTGGGCGCCGTTCTTATCGCCGACGAGGTCCAGTGTGGCATCTTCCGCTCCGGCAAGCCGTTTGCATTCCAGACCTATGGCGTAGAGCCCGACATTATGAGCCTTGCCAAGGGCATTGCCGATGGCGTGCCCATGGGTGCCGTGGTGGCAAAGAAGGAGATCGCCGACGTGTTTAAGCCGGGTGACCACGGCTCGACCTTTGGCGGTAGCTGCTTGGCTGTCGCGGCGTGCGCCGCGACGCTCTCTGCGCTCGTGCGCGGCGATTTTGCCGAGCATGCTGCCAAGGTGGGTGCTTATATGGAGCAGGCGCTGGCTAAGCTTCCGCATGTGGTAGAGGTGCGTGGTCGCGGCCTGATGCTCGGCTGCGATCTGGACGATGCCGCGGGTGATGCACACGACGTTGTAGCCCGTGCATTGGGGGCTGGCGCCGTGATCAACGCTACAGGCGCACATACGCTGCGCTTCCTTCCGCCGCTCGTGTGCGAAGAGGCCGACGTGGACAGCCTAATCGAGATCCTGTCGGACGTTTTGGCCTAGCGAGAGTAAAACATAGCCAGTTTGAACGGGTTCCAGATTGTCGGTGCGTCATTTGATGCATCTTTGGACGGTCTGGAACCCTTTTTGCCGTAAATCTACAATGGTCAGGAGAGTCTCTGGACAAAAAATGCCAAATATGAGTACTGTCACCAGTTGAATCTCATATGAAACCGACTATTTAGGATTAGTTAGACCACACATGTTCAATTTTGTTAGTGGAAAACTAGTAGCAAAGGCTTCAAATCGCTGATTCAAGGCTAGATTTACCCAGTCATATCCAAATACCGCTGCTACAAAATTAGTAACAGTACTCATTTTTGCCATTTTTTGGCCACGGCCTTTGTGACAGACGTGTTGTCGGGTTCGAATCCCTCTGCGATGGGCCCAAACAAAAACGGTCCCCTTTCGAGGACCGTTTCCAATTCAATGGTGGGCGATGAGGGATTCGAACCCCCAGCCTTGTGCGTGTAAAGCACCTGCGCTAACCGTTGCGCCAATCGCCCGCAGGGATTGAGTATAGCGGAAACCCCGCGCTGTTCACCGCTAATTCATAACGTAACTTACGCGGCGACTTCGGTGCTCTTGTTCTCGTCGATAAAGAAGCGCTTGTACCAAATGAGGAACGTCAGCGTGGTATAGATCTTGCGCTGGTTGAGCGCACGGCCCTCAAAGTGATCGTCGAGCAGTTTCATGAGCGCATCGGTGTCAAAGAAATCAGCAGCCCACGGCGCGGTGAAGTATTCCTTTACGTAGTCGTAGTACTTTTGCTCGCGCAGCCAGAACTTGACCGGTACGGGGAAGCCAACCTTCTTGCGCGTTGCCCACTCGTCGGGCAGCGTGCGGTTGGCGGCGTGACGCAGGACGAGCTTGCAGCCTTCTTCGTTAACACGGTAGTTGGCGGGAATGTGCTCGGCAAACTCCATGACCTTCTTGTCCAAGAACGGGACGCGAAGCTCCAGAGAATGCGCCATGCACATCTTGTCGGCCTTGAGCAGAATGTCGCCCGGTAGCCACATGTTCATATCCAGATACTGTTTCTTGGAAAGCTCGCAGCAGTTGGGAACCTGCTTGTAGTACTCGGCGCACATCTCGGCGGCGTTCTTGCCGGTGTCGTAAGCGGGCTTGAGCACCTCGTCGACCTCGGAGGGATCGAACACCTTTGCCTGACCCACATACCAGCGCTCGGGAACCTCGGCGCATTTCGTCAGGAAGTTGTGGCCCTTAAAGTAGGGGAGATGCTGAACGAGTGAGCCCAGGGCGCGACGTACGCCGAGCGGCACGCGCTTCTTAAAGGTGCGCATCTCGGGGGTGTCCTCGTACCACTCATAGCCGGCAAACAGTTCGTCGGCACCCTCGCCCGAAAGGACAACGGTGACCTCCTTGGAAGCCATCTGCGCCAGATAGTACAGCGGCACGCTGGACAGGTTCGATTGCGGCTCGTCCATGTGGTACTGGATATCGGGCAGTGCATCAAAGAACTCGTCGGCGGTAATCATCTTGCGCACGTTCTTGATGCCCAGCTTGTCGGAAAGCTCGGCGGCGTAGTTGGTCTCGTTGAAGTTCTTGTAATCGAAGCCGACAGAATACGTGGTGTCGGGCATGAGACAGGCGGCAATGTAGCTGGAATCGACACCGCCAGAAAGGAACGAGCCCACCTTAACATCGGCGATTCGGTGCGCAGCGACGCTTTCGTGCACGACCTTGTCGCACTCGTCCACGTACTCCTCGAAGGTCTTGGAGTTGTCGTCGGTGAAGTCACAGCTCCAGTAACGTTTGATGTCCATGGTGTTGGTCGTCAGGTCATACGTAAAGCAATGCGCCGGGGCAAGCTTGAACACGCCCTTAAAGAAGGTCTCCTCCGTGGCGGGGAACTGCAGCGTCAGGTAGGGGCGCAGCGCGTCGTGGTTGACAGCCTTCTCAAACTTGGGATGGTCCAGGAAGCTCTTGATCTCGGAGCCAAACAGCAGCGAGCCATCGGATGCCTGGTAGTAATAGAACGGCTTGATACCAAAGATGTCACGAGCACCAAAGAGTTTGTTCTTGTTCTGGTCGTGAATCACGAACGCGTACATGCCGCGCAGACGGTTGACCAGGTCCTCGCCCCACTCCTCGTAACCGTGTACCAGGACTTCGGTATCAGCGTTGCAGTGGAAGGCGTAGCCGGCCGCCTCCAGCTCGGCGCGAAGCTCCTGGAAGTTGTAGATCTCTCCGTTGAAGACAATCGTGACCTTGCCGTCGTCGCTCGACATGGGCTGGGCTCCAGCTTCGGAAAGATCGAGAATCGAAAGACGACGAAAACCAAGGGCAACGTTGTCGACGATATGCTGGCCGCCCATATCGGGACCACGGTGGATGATGCGATTCATCATGGCCGTGAGAACCAGCTCACTCTGTTCAACTGTACCGGTAAAACCGACAAAACCGCACATGCAAGATCCTTTCTGCTGACGGCTCAGGTGTACTGCCGCAAGGATTGCGGCAGCTGATGTCAAATAATCTTTACTATCATGCCAATCTTTTGTTTCGTGATAGGGCATAAGCGCCGAGCGAACCGAAAAAACCACGTCCCGATCTTCAGGCGAAGCGGCGGGACGTGGTTGCGAACGCTATGTTAAAGAACAGCACCCAGATTTCCTTGGTTTTACACGGGGTGAACACTGTTGCCATTTATTAGACCACGGCACAGTCCATGCAATTTTTTAGAAGGCTGTGATGCGCGCAAGGTCAGGTGGCATATTAGGATGGTTGATAATACAGAATGTTTCATCGTTTCTGCCGCGGGACGTCTTCTGCCCTTTAAGGCTGAATTTAGCGAGAGAGGTCTTTGTATGTCGAGTCCGACACAAGAGAAGCTGACTCTGATGCGCTATATAGAGTTGCTCGAGGAAGATGACCTTGTTGTTTCCAGACCGAGCGCTTCGTGCGACCAGCGCATTGAGTTTGCGACTGATGACTCGCGCCAGGTGCGTCCGGGCACGTTGTTTGTCTGCAAAGGCCGTGCGTTTAAGCGCGAGTACCTGCTTTCGGCAATCGCCGATGGCGCCGTGGCCTACGTTTCCGAGGTCGATTACGATGTTGATCTTCCCGCGGTGATTGTGAGCGATATTCGTCGCACGCTCGCCGTGGTGGCAGATGCCTTTTATGGGCACCCGTCGGGTAAGGTGAAGGTCTGCGCCTTTACAGGCACCAAGGGCAAGTCGACCTGCAGCTTTTATCTGCGCGGCATCCTCGCCAACGAGGCCAAGCTTACGGGCTGTCATCGACCCGCTCTTAATACGGGCATTGAGTTCGACGACGGCATCGAGACGGGCCCTTCCAAGCTGACGACCCCCGAATCCTTCCTGCTGCAGTCTCGCATCGCACATGCTGCGGAGGTGGGTGCCCCGTGGCTGGTTATGGAGGCATCGAGTCAGGGCCTCAAATACGAGCGCACGGGCAAGATTGACTTTGAAGTCGGCGCCTTTACCAATATCGGCGAGGATCACATTTCGCCGATTGAGCATCCGACGCTCGAGGATTACTTTGCCAGCAAGCTCAAAATCTTCTTGCAGAGCCGTTTTGCCGTGGTCAATCTCGATATGGATAAGGTCGATCGCGTGCTCGAGGCGGCATCTCGTTGCGAACGTACGGTGACGTTCTCCCTGACCGACGAGCGTGCCGACGTGCTTGCGCTGGCGATTCGCAATGGCGACTGCGGCGTGGTGGCAACGGTGCGCACGCCCCGTTTTACGCGTGACATTGTGATTCCCACGCCGGTTAAGTTCAATGTGTCCAACGCGCTTGCCGCTATTGCCTGCGCCGAGGCCCTGGGCATTTCCGAAGAGGGTATCGTCCATGGCTTTGAGGGCGTCTTCGTTCCCGGTCGTATGGAGCTCTATCCGTCCGTATCGGGCAAAATCCTGGGCATCGTCGATTTTGCACATAACGGCATGAGCCTCGAGACACTCCTGCGCGACTTGCGCGAGAACTATCCCGAGCGCGAGCTGGCGGTTGTATTTGGCGCTACGGGCGGTAAGGGTGTCGATCGACGTACCACGATGGGCATCGCCGCTGGCAAGTATGCCGACCGAATCGTGATTACCGAGGATGACCCCGGCCCCGAGGATGTCGAGGACATCTGCGCCGAGATCGCGCGCAACGTTCAAGCGCAGGGAAATGATAACTGGCAAATCGTGACTGATCGCGTTGCCGCTATCGAGACTGCCGTGCGCGAAACTGTTCGTCCTGCCGTGGTCATCGTGACCGGTAAGGGCGAGGAAGAGTGTATGCTGCGCAAGAACGGACCCGAGCCTTGTGAGCGCGACGGTTCGATTCTCAAGCGCACCCTTGCGGCGTACGACGCCTAGACCAGCCCCTTCTATGTAAACGGAGTGACCATGTCCCACAACATCCTGCCGACCGTTGCCGAGCTTTCGGGCGAGATGCGCGAGCGTCTTGCCAAGGTCAAGTATGTCTTTACCGATCTGGACGCCACGATGCTTGCCCCCGGCTCGTGCGTGCTGCGCGATAACGACGGCAATCCCTCGACCAAGCTCGTCGAGGCGGTTGTCGCGCTCACTCGTGCCGGCATCCAGGTGGTCCCCACCTCGGGTCGCAATCGCACCATGATCCATGAGGACGCCCGCGTGCTCGGCCTCAACTCCTACATCGGCGAGATGGGCGGCCTGGTCATGTACGACCTCAAGGTCAACGACTGGGAGTACCTGACGGGCGACATGCCCTACGACCCCGCCTGCGGTCTCACGCCGCACCAGGTGATCGAGCAGACCGGCGTGTGCGAGAAGATCCTTGCCCGCTGGCCGCACAAGATCGAGTACCACAACGACATGTCGACCGGCTACAAGTACCGTGAGGTCACCGTCGGCATGCGCGGCGATGTGCCCGACGATGAGGCCCAGGCCATCCTGGACGAGGCCGGCTGCGGTCTGGTCTGGGCTTGCAACGGCCATCTGACGCACCTGTCCAAGCCGACGACGCTCGAGCTTAATCGCGCCGAGGACGGCCGCGCCTTCAATATCAACCCGGCGGGTCTCAACAAGGGCGTTGCCATTGCGCGCTTCTGCGAGCACCTGGGGATCGAGCGCGAGGAGACGCTTGCGCTCGGCGACTCCGAGTCCGACTTCTACATGGCCGACCATGTGGGCATGTTCTGCCTGGTCGAGAACGGACTGACAAGCGCCGGTGCCCCGGAGTTCTTGGACGCTTGCGACAATGCCTATGTTACGCGCGGCAAGATTGTCGACGGTTGGGTGGCAACGGCCGAGCTGTTGGTCGCGGCCCGTTCGTAGCGCGACGCATCACGCATGGTCGCATTTTTCGAGAGAGAATCTGGTGAGGTAATGTCCGATATCGATAATCTGGCCGGGGACACGCGTCCGATCGGCGTGTTCGACTCGGGCCTGGGCGGCTTAACGGTCGCGCGCGCGATTGCAACGGCGCTTCCGCACGAGTCCGTCTACTATTTCGGTGACACTAAGCGCTGCCCTTATGGCACCCGCACCGAGGACGAGGTTCGCTCGTTTGCGCTGCAGGCGGGCCGCTGGCTATCGAGGCACGACGTTAAGATCATGGTCATCGCCTGTAACACGGCGACCGCCGCGGCCTTGCGTTTGGCTCAGCAAGTGCTCGACGTTCCCGTGATCGGCGTGATCGCCCCGGGCGCGCGCGCCGCCATCAACAGCACGCGTACGCGTCGCGTGGGCGTGCTCGCCACCAACCTCACCATTCGCTCGGGCGCCTACACGCGCGCCATCCAGGATTTGGATGCTGGTGTCGATGTGTATGGCTGCCCGGCTTCGAGCTTTGTCGAGGTCGTCGAGCACGAGCTCGCCTCGAGCGCGCATCTGCAGGAGCAGTGGCTCGAGAACGAGGATATTTTTGATACGCCAGCCGTTCGCGCGCTGGTTGGCGCCACAGTCGAGCCGCTGCACGATCGTGGCATCGATACCGTGGTGCTCGGCTGTACGCACTTCCCGCTGCTGGTGGGTCCCATCCGCCATGCGCTGGGACCCGGGGTGCGCGTGGTGAGCTCCGCCGAGGAGACCACCCGCGAGCTGACCGATATTCTCACGCGCCGTGAGCAGCTGGCGGGCGATACCGCCGAGCCACAGCATCGCTTTGCCACCACGTCTGACAACATTGCCGAGTTTGCGGTGGCGGGTAGCTTTATCTTTGGCCAGCCGCTTAAAAGCATCGAGCATGTCGATATCGACGAACTCGGTTAGGCTCGCAATGTCGCCGGAGGCTTCGCCACATCTTTTGCCGAAAGGATAGTTCCATGGAATACATGCAGGTCAACCGCGCCAACGGCCGCGCCGTCAACGAGCTGCGCCCCGTTAAGCTCGCCCGCGGCGTCATGAAGCACGCCCACGGCTCGTGCCTGGCTGAGTTCGGCGACACGCGCGTACTGTGCGCCGCCACCATCGAGGAGGGTGTGCCTGGTTGGCGCAAGGGCGCCAAGGCCGGCTGGGTAACGGCGGAATATGCGATGCTACCGGCCTCGACCGGCAAACGCTGCAAGCGCGAGCATGCCAACCGCAAGGGTCGCTCCATGGAGATCGAGCGGCTTATCGGCCGCAGCCTGCGTACCGTCGTCAATATGAAGGCGCTCGGCGAGTACACCGTTACCGTCGACTGCGATGTGATCCAGGCCGATGGCGGCACGCGTACGGCGAGCATTACCGGCGCCTGGGTGGCGCTGCACGACGCCCTTGCCATGTGGGTCGAGGCGGGCAAACTCGAGCGCATCCCGCTCACGGGCCAGGTTGCCGCCATTTCCATGGGCGTCGTCGACGGCAACGCCCTGCTCGACTTGGATTATTCCGAGGACAGCCACGCCGAGGTCGACATGAACCTCGTCGCCACCGATTCTGGTGAGATGATCGAACTCCAGGGTACCGGCGAGCAGGCGCCCTTCGACCGCAAGCGCCTCAACGCCCTGCTCGACCTGGGCGATAAGGGTATCGCCGAGCTCATCGAGCTTCAGCGCCAAGCCCTCGCCTAACCTGCCAAAAAGGGACAGGTTTATTTTGGCAGGTTTTATCTGGGAAAACGTCGAAGTATAAGACTGCCGTTGATTGAGACGGGAGAGAGGCCGAAGTCCTCGTCGTCCTCAACTCGGCATTGCTGTAGAGACAAAGGAGGCCAGCTATGGCACTTGAGAAGATTGACATCGACACTCTCGACCCGGCGGCGACCATCGTCGTGGCAACCGGCAACGCCCATAAGCTCACCGAGATCGAGGCCATTTTGGGCAAGGTTATGCCCGAGGTGCGCTTTGTGGCACTCGGCCAGCTGGGCGATTTTGAGGATCCCGAGGAAAACGGCACGACGTTTTTGGAGAACGCCATCATCAAGGCGCAGGCTGCGGTTGAGGAGACGGGCCTTATGGCCATTGCCGACGATTCGGGCTTGGTCGTCGACGCGCTGGACGGTGAGCCCGGTGTGTATAGCGCGCGCTATGCGGGCGTGCACGGAGACGATGCCGCCAACAACGCCAAGCTTCTCGTGAATCTGGAGGGCGTGGCCGACGAGGACCGCACTGCGCGCTTTATGAGCGTCGTCGCGCTCATCGACACGGACGGTTTGGTCACCTATGGTGAGGGCGCCTGCGAGGGCACTATCGCACACGAGGGCCGCGGCGATCACGGCTTTGGCTACGACCCGCTGTTCCTGCCGGTCGACACGCCGGGCAAGACCATGGCCGAGCTGACGGCTGACGAGAAGAACGCCATCAGCCATCGTTTCCACGCGCTCGAGCATCTGTCCGCCAAGCTGACGGGCGAGGAGTAGACCGTGCGTGCGGTGGTGCAGCGCGTGCTCAACGCCGGCGTGACGGTCGACGGCGAGTGCGTGGGCCGCATTGGACGCGGCTACCTGGTGCTGCTGGGTGTGGGCCATGGCGATACGCGTGCCGAGGCCGACAAGCTGTGGGGCAAGCTCCGCGGGCTGCGTATCAACGAGGACGAGAACGGCAAGACCAACTTGGCGCTTGCCGATGTCGACGGCGAGGTGCTCGTGGTGTCGCAGTTCACGCTGTTCGCCGATTGCCGCCACGGTCGCCGCCCATCGTTTACGGATGCCGGCGCCCCCGATGTCGCCAACGAGCTCTACGAGTACTTCCTGACGCTCGTTCGCCAAGACGTCGAACACGTGGCGCACGGCATCTTTGGCGCCGATATGAAAGTCGACTTGGTCAACGACGGCCCATTCACCATCGTCTTGGACACCGACAACTTTTAGGTTACGCGGTTAAGTAGTCAATTTGGGACGGGGCTTATTTAGCTACTTGCGTATGACGGCAGCAGGGTGCTATAGTATTAGAGTTTTGTCTATCTTAGGGGTATTATCCCCTTTTTGAATTGCACCTTCTGGAGGCCCTGTTCATGGAAGAGATGGAAGTCAATCACGTCGACGACATCCACGAGAAGCTGACCGATATGGTGGGCGATCGCGTTAAGGTGAAGGCCAACATGGGCCGCACCCGCGTTGTCGAGCGCATGGGCACCATCAAGAGCGTCCACCCCGCCGTCTTCATTGTCGAGGTTGACGAGCGTCGTGGCCGCAAGTCGCGTCAGTCCTACCAGTATATCGATGTCCTCACCGGTCAGGTCGAGCTGTTCGACCCCGAGAGCGGCGAGCATATCTTTACCCCGCTCGGCAATCAGCTCGAGGAGCACTAACGGTGACCGATCGGTCCCTGACTCTTTCCGCGCCGGCAAAGATTAACCTCTACCTGGGGGTTCATACCGAGCGCGATGACCGCGGCTACCACAGGGTCGATTCCCTGATGGCAGCCGTCGGTCTTTCCGATACCGTGACGGTCACGCCGGCGCAGGCGCTGACCGTTCAGACGGTTCCGGCATCAGATTTTCCCATGCAAAAGAATACGGCGTATCGGGCTGCGGTTGCTATGGCCGAGCATTATGGTCGCGAGGCAAACATCTGCGTGACGATTGAGAAGCGCATTCCATTGTGCGCCGGCTTGGGCGGCCCCTCGACGGATGCGGCCGCGGTCATTGTCGCCTTGGCGGAGCTCTGGGGCATTGATCGCACCGACCCAGCGCTCGACGATATTGCGCGGGGCATTGGTGCTGACGTCCCGTTCTTTTTGCACGCGAGCCCTGCGTTCTACGTAGGTGGGGGAGACGTGCTGGCAACTGAGTACCTCGCGCTGCCCGCGACGCCCGTCGTACTGGTTAAGCCGCGCGAGGTGAGCGTTTCGACAATTGAAGCCTATCGACGTTTTGACGAGGCCCCGGTGTCCGCAGACAAGCCCGGCGCGATAGCTTCTGCCTTGCGTGCTGGTGATGCCGAGACGGCATATGCGCTCATCCATAACAACCTGGGTGTCATTTCCGCACAGATGGAGCCGCAGATTCAAACGGTTCTCGATTGGCTGCGTAAACAGGACGGCACCTTTGCTGTAGATGTGTGCGGATCGGGCGCCTGCTCGTTTGCCATTTGCGACACCGCCGCTACGGCCGAAAGGCTTGCCGACGCTGCCCAGCAAAACGGCTGGTGGTCCTGCGCGACGGAGCTCATTCCCAACACGGTTCGCGTCGAAGTGCCAAAGAAGTAAAAATTTCTCTGGCACACGACGGAAATCTTTGTTACTATAGTCGAGCTAACGGGTTGTGGCTCAGTTTGGTAGAGCACTGCGTTCGGGACGCAGGGGTCGCTGGTTCAAATCCAGTCAACCCGACCAGAGCATGAAGAGGGACCGCTTCTTGCGGTCCCTTTTTTTAGCTAGTGTTGTGATACCGCGATACCCGCGGTATACTCATTCGAGCTTGTCTCGCTGTATTGTGGAGGTCTACATGTTTGGACTGAGGGCTCCTGAGCTCATCATTATTCTCGTCGTTGTCCTGATTATCTTCGGGCCCAAGAACCTGCCGAAGCTCGGCAAGTCCCTCGGCTCTACCGTCAAGAATATCCGCGAGGGTATGGAGGGCGACGATAAGGCCGAGACCAAGCAGGCCGAGGAGGTCGTGGTCGAGCAGTCCGAGGAGGACAAGGAGATCGCTGAGCTCGAGGCCAAGCTCGCTGCTGCCAAGAAGAAGCAGGCAGAGGACAGCGACGCGGACGCAGAGTAGTCCCATCCCTTTGGGGTGAGCACCCGACCGGCTTGCCCGCAGGCTAGCCGGTCTTTTTCGTTTTGTTGACAGTTGATTGTTTGATCAGAGTTGGGGAGATATCCGTATGGACGCAAGCCAGATCGTACTGACCGCTGAGGGCCGCCAGAAGCTCGTCGAGGAGCTCGCTTGGCGTGAGGGCGATTACGCCAAGGAGATCGTCGAGGACATCAAGGAAGCCCGCGCGTTCGGCGACCTTTCGGAGAACTCCGAGTACGACGCCGCTAAGGACAAGCAGGCCCAGAACGCCGCTCGTATCGCCGAGATCCAGGCCATTCTTGCCAACGCTCAGGTTGCTGCCACCACGGGTGATCTGACCGTCTCCATCGGTTCCACCGTTTCGCTGATTGATCCCAACGGCGAGGTCATGGAAGTCACGCTCGTCGGTACCACCGAGACCAACTCGCTCGAGCACAAGATTTCCAACGAGTCTCCGGTCGGTCACGCCATCATTGGTCACGGCGAGGGCGACTCCGTCGAGGTCGTTACGCCTTCCGGCAAGACTCGCGTCTACACCATCGCCAAGATCGCACGCTAGACCACGGTCCCGCGTAAAGGTATGTTTTCGCTCCCTGGGACCGAATCCTGGGGAGCGTTTTAGTTTGAGGAGCTAACTTATGGCAGAGAACCAGAACGCCGCCGATCAGGCATCGACGCTCAACGACGAGCGCGCCACCCGCCTGGCCAAGCGCGCCGCCCTGTTCGAGGCGGGCCAGAACCCCTATCCCGAGCACTCTGAGCTTGAGGACTACGTCGCCGATATCGAGGCTAAGTACGCCGAGCTTGCCGATGGCGAGGACACCGAGGACGTCGTGAAGATCGCCGGCCGCGTGGTCGCCAAGCGCGGTCAGGGCAAGATCATGTTCATCGTCGTGCGCGATGCGACTGCCGAGATTCAGCTGTTCTGCCGCATCAACGACATGGACGAGGCTGCCTGGAATACGCTCAAGGCCCTCGACCTGGGCGACATCCTGGGCGTGACCGGCGTGGTCGTGCGCACCCAGCGCGGCCAGCTTTCCGTTGCTCCTAAGAGCGCGACCCTGCTTGCCAAGGCCGTTCGTCCGCTGCCCGAGAAGTTCCACGGTCTTTCCGACAAGGAGACCCGCTATCGCCAGCGCTATGTCGACCTGATCGCCAACGACGACGTTCGCGAGACCTTCCGCAAGCGCTCGCAGATCCTCTCCACCTTCCGTCGCTTTATGGAGTCCGACGGCTACATGGAGGTCGAGACCCCCATCCTGCAGACCATTCAGGGTGGCGCTACGGCTAAGCCGTTCATTACGCACTTCAACGCTCTCGACCAGGAATGCTACCTGCGCATTGCTACCGAGCTGCACCTCAAGCGCTGCATCGTCGGTGGCTTTGAGCGCGTTTTCGAGATCGGCCGCATCTTCCGTAACGAGGGCATGGACCTCACCCACAACCCCGAGTTCACCACGATGGAGGCCTACCGTGCCTTCTCCGATCTTGAGGGCATGAAGGCGCTCGCCCAGGGCGTCATCAAGGCTGCCAACAAGGCCATCGGCAACCCCGAGGTCATCGAGTACCAGGGCCAGGCTATCGACTTGTCCGGTGAGTGGGCAAGCCGCCCTATGACTGATATTGTCTCTGACGTGCTCGGCAAGAAAGTCACCATCGACACGCCCGCCGAGGAGCTTGCTGCCGCCGCGCGCGAGAAGGGCCTGGAGATCAAGCCCGAGTGGACTGCCGGCAAGATCATCGCCGAGATTTACGATGAGCTGGGCGAGGACGCCATCGTCAACCCGACCTTCGTGTGCGATTACCCCATCGAGGTCAGCCCGCTCGCCAAGCGTTTTGAGGACGACCCGCGTCTGACCCACCGCTTTGAGCTGGTCATCGCCGGCCACGAGTACGCCAACGCATTCTCCGAGCTCAACGACCCGGTCGACCAGGCTGAGCGCTTTGCTGCCCAGATGGCCGAGAAGGCCGGCGGCGACGATGAGGCCATGGAGTATGACGAGGACTACGTGCGCGCCCTCGAGTACGGTATGCCTCCCGCGGGCGGCATTGGCATTGGTATCGACCGCGTGGTCATGCTGCTCACCAACCAGGCTTCTATCCGCGACGTCCTGCTGTTCCCGCACATGAAGCCCGAGAAGGGTTTCCAGTCCGGTGCCGCTGCCGCCAAGGCTGCAGAGGCCGGCAACGCCGCGAGCCCGTTCGTTACGTCGCTTAAGCCCACGCTCAATTACTCCAAGATCGCCGTTGAGCCGCTGTTCGAGGAGTTCGTCGACTTCGATACCTTCTCCAAGAGCGATTTCCGCGCTGTGAAGGTCAAGGCATGCGAGGCCGTCAAGAAGTCCAAGAAGCTGCTGAACTTTACGCTCGACGACGGTACCGGTACCGACCGCACCATCCTCTCGGGCATCCATGAATACTATGAGCCCGAGGACCTGGTCGGCAAGACCCTGCTCGCCATCACCAACCTGCCTCCGCGCAAGATGATGGGCATCCCCAGCTGCGGCATGCTCATCAGTGCCATCCACGAGGAGGAGGGCGAGGAGCGCCTCAACCTGATCCAGCTCGACGCCTCCATCCCCGCCGGCGCAAAGATGTACTAGGGGGTTACGCGGTTCTACGAACCGCGTAACCAGTTGACGCTGCGCGCCGCCCAGGGCGACAATTTGTCATTCAAAAGGCAAGGCATGACCAGAAGGTCTATGCCTTGCCTTTTTCATGCCAACTTGTTCGCCCTGGACGTCGCTCGCTGTCCGTCCTCTACCTGCGGCGTTGACTTGATTGATACTTAGAACATCGATGTAGTCATTAGGGACGCTCTTAAACGACTATCCAACGGCTATTGCGCGCATGGCTCGCATGACAGCCGTCTCTTTTATGTTTCCTTTAGCCGTCGCTGTCTAGGATGGGGGTTAGTCGACAGGAAGGGAGCACCGGGATGGACGATGCGAGCGAGCGCGCGATTGAAGAGGACATGCTCGATCAGTTCAATTACTTTGACGATGAGGACGAGGAGCTGATTGACCGTCGCGAGCCAGCGCCGCTTGATTCCTTTGATCTGGTCGATGAAGAGGCTGATGAGGTTGAGGGTGAATCAGTGGAGCCCCCACAGCCTCCGCGCCTTGACTCGCTGCTTTCGAGAGCCCCCATGCACCACGGTGTCCGTGCCGGCGCGCTCCATATGAAAACTGACTGGCGACAGATCGTGACCGCGGGTGATGAGCTTGCCGTCGATGCACCGCTTACCGACAAATCATCCATCATCTGCCGCACCGGTATGCTTATGCTCGCGAGCGGAACGGGTGCCTGGCGTGTACGCGATACCATGAACCGCGTCGCCGCCGTACTCGGTGTCACCGTCCACGTTGACTTAAGTCTCCTGTCGTTTGAGTGCACCTGCATCGAAGGCGGCCACTGCTTTAACGAGGTTGTCAGCCTGCCCACAACGGGCGTCAATACCCATCGCATTTGGATGATGGAGAGCTTCCTAAAGGAAATCGAGACATATGGCCGCCGTTTTACGGTGCATGAGTATCACGAGATGCTCAAGACCGTTGAGAGTTCAAAACCTGATTACGCGCCTTGGCAACAGGGCCTTGCGGCGGCCTGCGCCTGTGGCGCCTTTGTCTTTTTACTTGGTGGCGGTCCCATTGAGATGGCATGCGCGTTCGTGGGCGCGGGTGTCGGCAACTTTGCCCGCTCTCATATCCTCAAGCAGGGCCTCGGCCAGTTTAGCGCGTTGACGTTTGGCGTCGCGCTGGCCTGCATTTCGTATTTGCTGGCGTTGCTCGGCCTTGGCCAGGTCATTCCGGGGGCAATGTCGCACCAAGAAGGGTATATCGGCGCCATGCTCTTCGTGATTCCCGGCTTTCCCCTCATTACGGCAGGCCTCGACATCGCAAAGCTCGATATGCGAAGCGGCATCGAGCGTCTTTCGTATGCTGTGTCAATTATTGTGATGGCGACCCTCGTAGGTTGGATGGTTGCCGAGTGTGTCGGCCTGGCGCCGGATGACTTCGCTCCGCTCGGCCTCTCACCGTTGGCTCTTACGCTCTTGCGCATACTGATGAGCTTTGTCGGTGTATTTGGCTTCTCGGTTATGTTCAACAGCCCGGTAAAGATGGCCGCGGCGGCCGGTCTGATCGGCGCCGTGTCCAATACCTTGCGCCTTACGCTCGTCGATGCGCCGACGATGCTTCCTTTCCTGGGCCTGAGCGTAGGCATGCCTCCCGAGGCGGCCGCATTTATCGGGGCACTCGTATCGGGCCTGCTGGCAAGCCTGGCAGAAATCAGGCTCACCTACCCGCGTATCGCTCTCACGGTGCCTTCGATTGTCATTATGGTGCCCGGTCTGTATCTCTATCGCTCGATGTATTACATGTGCACCTTCGACACGGTCAATATGCTCGGCTGGTTTGTGCGCGCGGTGCTCATCGTGGCGTTTTTGCCCGTTGGCCTGGGTGTGGCGAGAACCCTCACCGACCCTCGTTGGCGCCACACCAGCTAATTGGTGCAAGGGGGACAGGTCACTTTTCACCAAATGAGTTGCGGTGAAATAGGGACTGAATTGCTGCTTAAAGGGTCAAAACAGTCCGTATTCCACCGCAACTTATGGGGTCGGGGGGATTATTGGTGCCCTGCATCTCCACAAACTCAACGCTTACGAAGCGCGTGTTGTTCGTGCTAGGCTGGTTCCACCACATAAGTAGTCGCAGACGCACGTACCACGGGCGGGCGAGATGAAGTCCAAGTAACTCCATCTCGCCCGCCCGTTTTTGTTGTGCACTGCGGCACAACACAGAAAGGAATCTGCCCTTTATGCCTATCAACAAACGAGAAAGCCTGCTGTTCACCTTTATCATGTGCTTTTGCATGGTGCTCTGGATGAGCATCTACAACGTTGCCCTGCAGCATGGGGCCATCAACGGCGAGGTTGTTGCCGCCGCATGGCTCGGCTTCCCCGTTGCCTACGTCTTTGCCATGTGCTGCGACTGGTTTGTTGCCAGCCCGCTGGCCAAAGGCTTCGCCTTCAAGTTCCTGGTCACGCCGGGTAAGAGCTCGCCGCTCGCTATGACGCTCGCCGTCAGCTCCTGCATGGTCGTTCCCATGGTCATCATCATGTCGCTCTACGGCGCGTGCGAAGGCTTGTTCCATATGCCCGGTGGTCCGCTCGCCAACCTGCAGCTGCTGCCGATGATGTGGCTCGTCAACATTCCGCGCAACTTTATCATGGCCCTGCCCTGGAACCTGCTGGTGGCTGGTCCGGTTGCCCGCTTTGTCTTCCGCCGCGCTTTCCCCATGGGCACGGTCTTTGCCGAGCTGCACATGGAGCTCGTGCACATGCCGGGTGCTCCCGCTGTCGAGGAGGTTGCCAACATTTCCGAGGACATGGACGCCGAGCCTGCTTGCTAGGTAACGCTCAAAACCAGACTCCCAAACAGACCTGAGCGATTCCTTTTTTGTAGACGTTGTCGCGCGGCTCCATGCGGAAAAGGTCCCAACGGTTAACATATACTCCATATGGGTAAAGAGACCAAAGCGCTGCCGCGGGGCGGCGCTTTGCGTTTGAAAAACTAGCTCGTCTAAGAGGAACTAGCATGTTAGACCGTTTTACCGATCGCGCGCGCAAGGTCATGTCCATGGCCAAACAAGAGGCGCTCGATCTGCACTCAAATAAGGTGGGCACCGAGCACCTGCTGCTCGCACTCGCCAAGGAGGACGAGGGCATCGCTGCCGAGGCGCTGCGCTCGCTTGATATCTCCTACGACGACATCATGGACACTCTCAAGGAGGTCCAGACCACGGTTCCCGAGCCCAGCGAGGAGACCGAGGCTGCCAAGCTTGCCTTTACGCCGCTCGTCATCAGCGTGATGGAGCGCTCCTTCCGCGTGGCGCGCGAGAACAACCAGACGTATGTGTCGACCGAGCACCTGCTCATCGGCATCGTCGAAGAGGGCAACGGCATGGCCATGGATATCCTCATGCGCCTGGGTGTGTCGTCTGCTTCTATCAAAAAGGCCATCGAAAAGCTCACCGCCAAGGATCAGGACAAGAAGCGTCCGCTCGCCGGAGCCGGCGCCGGGCGTCCCGGTGCGGGCCTGCCGTTCTTTAGCGGCTCGGACGCCTCTCAGCAAAAGGGGAGCGGCACCGACACGCTCAAGCAGTTCGCCACCAACCTCACGCAAAAGGCGCGCGACGGCGAGCTCGATCCCGTGATTGGCCGCGAAAAGGAAGTCCAGCGCATGATGGAGATCCTTTCGCGCCGCACCAAGAACAATCCGCTTATCCTGGGCGATCCCGGCGTGGGCAAGACGGCTATCGTCGAGGGCCTGGCGCAGCAGATTGCTGCCGGCAATGTGCCCGAGAATCTTATGAACCAGAATATCTGGACGCTCGATCTGCCGGGTCTTGTTGCGGGTGCCAAGTATCGCGGTGAGTTTGAGGAGCGCCTCAAGAACGTGATCCAGGAGGCAACCGAAGCCGACGACGTCATCTTGTTTATCGACGAGATGCACACCATCATCGGTGCCGGTTCTGCCGAGGGTTCTATCGATGCGAGCTCCATGCTCAAGCCGGTGCTCGCGCGCGGTGCCTTCCAGATCATCGGCGCCACCACGGCCGAGGAGTTCCGTAAGTACCTCACCAAGGACCCGGCCTTCGAGCGTCGCTTCCAGACCATTGATGTTGAGGAGCCGAGCGTCGAGGACACGGTCAAGATCCTGACCGCGCTCAAGCCGCGCTACGAGGAGCACCACCATGTGCGCTATACGCAGGGTGCTATCGAGGCCGCCGCGAACCTTTCCAACCGCTACATCCAGGATCGCTTCTTGCCCGATAAGGCCATCGACCTCATCGACGAGGCCGGTGCCCGCGCTCGCATCGCCGCGAATCGCGCGCCCGAGCCGGTGCGCGAGGCTGAGCATCGCATAGAGGAGCTTAAGGCCGCCGCGCAGGAGGCCACCGAGAGCGACGACATGAACAAGGCCGCCGAGATCACCGAGCAGCAGAAGGCCGCCGAGATTGAGCTCGCCGAGGCCAAGGCTGCCTGGACGGCCGAGCTCGACGCCAGCCCGCTCACCATCGATGTCTCCCAGATTGCCGACATCGTGTCCGTGACCTCGGGCGTGCCGGTATCCTCGCTCACCGAGAGCGAGAGCCGCCGCCTGCTGCAGGCCGAAAGCGTGCTCAAGACGCGCATCATCGGTCAGGACGAGGCCGTCGAGGCCGTTGCCAAGGCCGTGCGCCGCAGTCGCTCGCCGCTCAAGGACCCGCGTCGCCCCGGCGGCAGCTTTATCTTCCTGGGCCCCACCGGCACGGGCAAGACCGAGCTCGCCAAGACGCTCGCCGAGTACCTCTTTGGCAGCAAGGACGCGCTCATCAGCTTCGACATGTCGGAGTTTGGCAGCGAGTTCGAGGTCTCCAAGCTTATCGGTAGCCCCCCGGGCTACGTTGGCCATGACGAGGGCGGCCAGCTCACCAAGGCTGTGCGCCGTCATCCGTACTCGGTTGTGCTGTTCGACGAGATCGAGAAGGCGCACCCCGATATCTTCAACATTCTGCTGCAGGTGCTGGAGGAGGGCCGCCTGACCGATAGCCAGGGCAAGACGGTCGACTTCCGCAATACCGTGATCATCATGACGTCCAACGTGGGCGCCCGCGAGATTGCGCAGGATGCGAGCGTTGGCTTTGGCACCACCGGCGAGCAGGGTCTCACCTCGAGCGAGATTAAGGGCCGTGCGATGGGCGAGCTCAAGCGCCTGTTCCGCCCCGAGCTGCTCAACCGTATCGACGACATCGTGGTGTTCCAGAAGCTTTCGGGCGAGAAACTGACCAAGATCGCGCACCTGCTGGTGGACGACCTACGTCAGCGTCTGATCGCCAACGGCATGAATATCAAGCTCACCGATGCGGCCTACGACAAGATCGTGGCCGAGGGCACCGACCTTACCAATGGCGCGCGTCCGCTGCGCCGTGCCATCCAAAAGCTCATCGAGGACCCACTGTCCGAGGAGCTTCTGGCCGGCGAGTGGGGCGAGGGCGATACCGTCCTGTGCGACGTGGCCGACGGCAAGTTTGTCTTTAGCCATGGCACGGGCGAGATCCCGGCGCCGCGTCCGGCAGGTGCGCTCGGGGGCGATGCCGCTCCGGCAGCGCCGCACACCGGAAACGCCGCGCCTGTGAGCAGTGGCGTGAGCTCGGGCCCCGGCGGCATGATGCAAGCCGGTTCCGGCGCGCTGTAGGGCGTGGCGACAATTTGATACGCGTAATCGAGGCGTTCCGGAAAGGGCGCCTCGATTTGTAGAGCTGCGGTAGCTGTGACCGTTACGCTATACGGTCCACCGTTAGCCGATGATGCGAGGGCGCTCGGCGTTTTCGACCGGTTTATGCACGCAAAGTCTGGGAATATACAAGTCGCAGGTCTTACTGTCTAACCAGTTGCGCCAAGGAGGCACCATGGACTACAAGATTACCGGCTACGAGCCCGCCCAGCTGTTCCATTTCTTTGAGGAGGTCAGCGCGATCCCCCGTGGGTCTGGCAACGAGAAGGGCATCAGCGATTTCCTGGTCGCGTTTGCCAAGGAGCGCGGTCTCGATGTGTATCAGGACGAGGTCTACAACGTCATCATTCGCAAGCCCGCATCTGCCGGCGCCGAGAATGCCCCGACCGTAATGCTGCAGGGCCACATCGATATGGTGTGCGACAAGTTGGGCTCCGTTGAGCACGACTTTACGACCGACGGTATCGACCTGGTCGTCAAGGACGGTGTCCTCACCGCTAACGGCACCACTCTGGGCGCCGACAATGGTATCGCCGTCGCGCTTATGCTTACCGTGCTCAACGACGATTCGATTGCCCATCCGGCCCTCGAGTGCGTGTTCACCACCGACGAGGAGACTGGCCTGGTCGGCGCCGAGACGCTCGACAAGTCCCAGATTAGCGCCCGCACCATGATCAACCTTGACTCCGAGGAAGAGGGCGTTGCCACCGTCAGCTGTGCCGGCGGCGTCGTCGTTACCTACACCTGCCCGATCGCGCGCGAGCACAAGACCGGTAGCACCCTCACGCTCGACATCTCCGGCCTGCTGGGCGGCCACTCCGGCAGCGATATCAACCTGGAGCGCGGCAACGGCAACCTCATCATGGCCCGCATCATCGACCGCCTGATGGTTGCCGGCGAGCCCGCCATCGTTAGCTTTAACGGCGGCACCAAGGACAACGCCATCAACCGTGAGTGCAAGGCTGTTCTGGTCTACGCCGACCACGCTGCCGCCGAGGCCGCGGCCCAGATCGCAAAGGGCATCATCGCCGACGTCACTGCCGAGCTCGAGGTCTTCGACCCCGGCTTTACTTGCACCGTCGAGATTGCCGACGACGCCGAGGTTGAGGCCATGGACCAGAAGTCCGCGCTTGCCCTCATCCGCGCCCTGCGCCTTGCCCCTAACGGCGTGATTCGCCGTAACGTCGCCACCGACGGCTCCGTCGAGGTTTCCTCCAACATCGGCGTGGTCGCCACCTCCGATGACGAGGTCAAGATTATGCTGTCCCCGCGCTCTTCGATCACCTCGCTGCAGAACGAGTTCAAGGACCGTCTGCAGACGCTGGCCGATGTCCTGGGCTTCGACGCCAAGTTTGAGTTTGAGTATCCCGGCTGGAGCTATGCCGAGCATTCGCCGGTCCGCGAAGTCTTTGTCGAGAGCTATCGAGAGCTCTTTGGCTCCGAGCTGCGCATCGAGTCCATTCACGCCGGCCTTGAGTGCGGCCTGTTTGCCGAGGCTCTGCACGGCCTGGACGCCATCGCCGTGGGCCCGACGCTCTCCGATGTCCATACCCCGGACGAGAGCATGGAGCTCGCTTCTGCCGAGCGCTTCTACGAGCTGCTCATCGACGTCCTCAAGCGCCTCGCTGCGTAAAGGTTGCGCTAGCAGCAGTCCGAGCCACGTGCTAGCGGATTGCAAATGACATTATGAGAGGGGGCACCCGGTCTTTTGCGACGGGTGCCCCCTCTCTTTTGTTTGATAATTGCGAAATTACGGCCACCTAGTCCATTTCTGCCCTGATGAGGTCGAGGGTGCGCTGGCAGTTTTCGCGGACGGGGCCGAGCATATGCTTGCGCAGGTCCGCCATGCCGGGCAGGTCGGCGTATTCGTCCATGACCTCTTCCATGCAAATGGGTACCTCGTAGGCGAGGTCCATCATGGTCGCAAAGCAAAACTTCTCGGATAGCCCGGCATCGGTGAGCGCCGTCTCCAGCGCGGGGTCGCCCATACCGTGGTATCGGCGGATAGCGCCTGGACCGATGCGCCCCACACGATTTTCGCCGCCAACGCTCATGGCAAGGCGCGCCCGGCGGCGCATGCGCTCGTACGCCAAGCCCGATGCGACATCGTACATTCGAGCCATCATGGCTGCGCCGTCGTTTCCAAGGAGCAGGGAATAGTTTTTCGCATGCGCATCCGGTGCGCCGATAATGACGTTGAAGAACAGTATCTGCGTAAACAGATACAGGTTAAGTTGATGGTGACTCGTATTTACGAGGAGCTCTTGAATGTCGCGGGTGGTCGGGCCGCCGTCTGCTGTGTACTTTTGGGCGGGCATCACCCCAAGTGCCTGACAGAGGTCTTCTTGATGTAGGCGCCTGATCGTTCCGTCTTCGACTTTCACGCGGTCATAGCGCTCAACAATGAGGGCGGGTTCGTCCTCAAATAAGCGATACTCAACGTTCGCCGTTGCGATACCCGCACGCTGGGCGCTTTTCATGCAGACAAACTCATTAAGCGCTTCGAGCTTAAATCCGATAACGCCATTTTTGAAAATATGCGTCGTGGGCGAGGAGCCCATGCATTCGCACCAGCGGCCGTTTATGAACGCGAGCGCGAACTTGCCCTGGTTGCCTCCAAGTGACCAACTTTCATCTAGACCCATCCACGATGCATCGCGGTCATCTCTGATCGACTTGAGACGAAGAGCAATTTCGTGGTTGTCTATAGGGCGGTATTCGCCAGCGCGATGCAGGACGGCGTCGGTATCTTCTTCGGCACAAAACTGCACGCCGCCCGGACAGTCGAGTCCGATATGGCTGAGCAACGCAACGGGATTGTTGGGCCTAACGTCGAATTCGGCGGCAATCGCTTTTCGTTGGTCCTCGCTGTCGGGTAGAAGGCCAAACAGGTACGGATTCATGACCTGTTGTCCGTATGCGCGATTCGATACGGGTATGTTGGTCGATAGGGCTGGCCCGTCATAGTCATGATCGTAGGTAAAGCTGATAAGACCGTTCTCATCTTGCGTGAGCGTTCCAGCAGGCACGCCGCAAATAATGGTCCGAAGTGATGTTCTGGCCATTGGCTATTTCCCTTCGGGCATGGTTTGGTTAGATGCGTTTGTGGCAATCGAGACTCCGAGATTGGACATGGCGAAATCGGCGAAGACCTCGTCGTAGAGTGCGGATGTAAAGGGGGCATCTGCAAGAGCCGGAATGGTTGTGCTGCGACGGTTGCGATGATGAAGACGTTGGGCGTGATGGCGTCTGGAGGTGCTGCAAGGTTGATCAGCATGCGGGGCGTCGACTGGTTGCTCATTTTTCGTTTCGCCTATATCCCCTTGAGCGGCGAGCGCCAGTCCAAGAGCACCGAAAACTGCCAGCAGCTTGTCGAGCCGAATGCCCGTGGCATCTCCTAGCTCGAGCGATGCGAGCAGACGCTCCGAAACGCCGGCTTTTTTAGCGAGGGTCGCACGGGTGAGCCCTTGTGCCTCGCGCGCCTGACGCACGTAGATGCCGGCTTGACGCGGTGTGGTGATGGGAAGGGTATCCATGGCAATCTCCTAACGTGCAGACTTTTGCATCCTAGTATGACATGCAAAAGTCTGCATGAAAAGGCTCATGCAAAACTCTGCATGAGGCCTCATACGGACGTTTAGTTTTGAAGGGTGTTTTACAGCACCAAAAAACCCAAGTGTTCCAGCAGGATCTTGAGGCCGATAAGGATGAGCACGACGCCACCCACGATGGTGGCGGGTTTTTCGTAACGCGCGCCAAAGGTGTGGCCAATCGCCACGCCGGCGACGGAGAAGATAAACGTTGTGACGCCGATAAGCGATACAGCGGGCACGATGTCGACCGAGAGCGCGGCAAATGAGATGCCCACGGCTAGGGCGTCGATTGAGGTGGCGATAGCGAGGATCAGGTACTCGACCAGGTCAATCTTTTCGGCATCCTTGCCGTCGCCTTCATCCTCGTCCTCGATAAAGGCCTCCCACAGCATTTTGCCGCCGATAAAGGCCAAAAGGATAAAAGCGATCCAGTGGTCGATGGGTCCGATGATGCCCATGAATTGACTGCCGAGCGCCCATCCGATTACGGGCATGCCGGCCTGAAAGCCGCCAAAGAACAGGCCGAGCACTACGGCGACCTTAAGGTTGATCTTTTTCATGCCGAGACCCTTGCAGATGGAAACGGCAAAGGCGTCCATCGAAAGGCCAACGGCGAGCAGCACGAGCTCGGCGAGTCCCATAGTCTGGCTCCCTCTCTGCGGGCGAACCCGCGTGTACTTCTGGCAGGGGAGCAACAAAAAAGACCCGTGGCGTACGCGTTGCGCGCACAACCACGAGTCTCGTTCATTAAGGCAAGCCAGGCCGTATCGGCCAGTGTGTTGACTTGCCGCGCTACCGGAGGCGAACCCGATCACGCGACTACTCCCTCATTTATGCGAATCTCGATGCTACCACATAAGCAGCTCATTTGGATTGGGGCTCTCAGCTGTGTTCGCTCATTCTGTAAGCATCGGATTTTGCGGGCGTCACAGGGGCAAACCGTGAGAAACTTATTGACGTTTATGGAGCGTATACGATGGGAGCGATGCCTTGGATAAGAACGAGCTGCAAAAGCGTATGGAACAGGCCATTCGCCTGACGGCACCTGGCCAGCCGATCCGCACCGCCCTCGACATGATCATCGCCGGTCACCTGGGCGCCCTTATCTGCGTTGGCGACACCGAAAACGTGCTTGCTGCCGGTAACGACGGCTTCCCGCTCAACATTTCGTTCACCTCGAACCGTCTGTTCGAGCTCTCCAAGATGGACGGCGCCATTGTCATCGACGGCGACCTCACCCAGATCCTGCGCGCCAACTTCCACCTCAATCCCGATCCCTCGCTTGCCACGAGCGAGACAGGTATGCGTCACCGCACCGCCGCTCGCATGTCGGTGCTCACCGATGCCATCGTGATCTCGGTCTCGGCCCGTCGTGCCGTCGTCAACGTGTACGTTCACGGCAAGAGCTACGAGATCCAGCCCGTCACCACCATCATGAGCTCGGTCAACCAGCTCGTCGCCACGCTCCAGACTACCCGTCAGTCGCTCGACCGCTCCTTGCTGCGCCTGACGGCCCTTGAGCTCGACGACTACGTCACGCTCGCTGACATCACCGGCATCTTCTCGAGCTTCGAGATCATGCAGCAGGCAAAGACTGAGCTTAAGGATTGCATCGTCAAGCTGGGCAACCAGGGCAAGCTCGTGCAGATGCAGCTCGAGCAGCTCGCCGGCTCCAGCATGGATACCGAGTACGACCTGATGATTCGCGACTACGCGAGCGATTCCTCCGAGGCAAACGCCGAGAAGATTCGCGCTGAGCTTGCCCGTATGACGCCTAAGGACCTGTCCGACCCGCAGCACGTGGCGGCAGTTCTGGGTTACGACGACCTGGACGAGGACTCCGTCATGACACCGCTGGGCCTGCGCACGCTTTCGCGCGTGTCCGTCGTGCGCGACGGCGTGGCCGAGAAGATCGTCGACGAGTACGGCTCGCTGCAGGAGCTCATGGATGACATCAGCGAGGATCCGGAGCGCCTGGGCGACTTTGGCGTCAACAACCCTGCCATTCTTGCGGACTCCCTGTACCGCATGAAGGGCACCAAGCAGGGGAACGCATAATGGCGCCCGTATGCGCCGTGGTCGTTGCCGGTGGCAGCGGCCAGCGCTTTGGTAATCCCGGTGGCAAGCAGCTCGTCAATGTAGCGGGCCGTCCGCTTATGAGCTGGTCCATCCGCGCGTTCGATCGTAGCGACAAGGTCGGCCACATCGTGGTGGTTTGCCCTGCCGAGCGTCGCGCCGAGATGCGCCGCCTGGCCATCGACCCGTTTGACTATGACACGCCCATCAGCTTTGCCGATGCCGGCGATACCCGTCAGGATTCCACCCGTGCCGGCGTGCATGCGGTTCCGGCGGGCTTTGAATACGTCGCCATTCACGATGGCGCTCGTCCGCTCATTACGACCGAGGCCATCGACCACGCTATCGACGTGCTCGTGAGCGACCGTGCTCTCGACGGTGTCGTGTGCGGCCAGCCCGCGATTGACACGCTCAAGATCGTTGACGGCGATAATATCGTCGAGACGCCGCCGCGTGAGCTCTATTGGGCCGCGCAGACGCCGCAGATCTTTAGCGTCGATGCTATGAAGCGCGCCCATGCCGCGGCGATTGCCGAGGGCTTTATCGGTACCGATGATTCGTCGCTGGTCGAGCGCATGGGTGGGCGCGTCCGCTGCGTCCAGAGCCCGCGCGATAACCTTAAGGTGACGGTGCCCGAGGACCTGCGTCCCGTAACCGCGATTCTGCTCGGTCGCATGGCCGAGGGAGAGGACCTTCCCCATGTTCAGTAACCTGCGCATTGGCCACGGCTACGACGTCCACCGTTTGGTGGAGGGGCGTCGATGTATCATCGGCGGGGTCGACATTCCCTACGAGCGCGGCCTGCTGGGTCACTCGGATGCCGATGTGCTCGCGCACGCCTTGGCCGACGCCATTCTGGGCGCCTGCCGCGGGGGAGACATCGGCAAGCTATTTCCCGACACCGATCCCGCCTACGAGGGTGCCGATTCGATGGTGCTGCTTGCTCGCGTGATGGGCTATGCGCGTGAGCTGGGCTTTGAGTTTGTCGATGCCGACTGTACCATTGCCTGTCAGCAACCCAAGATCACCCCGCACCGCGATGCCATGCGCGCCAACCTTGCCCATGCCCTGGGCGTTGACGTCGAAAACGTGGGCGTCGCCGCCACTACGACCGAAAAGCTCGGTTGGGAAGGCCAGGGCGAGGGAATCGGCGCCTGGGCCGTCTGCCTGCTACAGAAAACCGTTAAGGAGTAACGAATGCGTATCTACAACAGCGCTACCCATAAAAAGGAAGAGTTCCAGCCGATCGAGTCCGGCAAGGTCCGCATGTACGTGTGCGGCCCCACGGTCTACGACAACATCCACATCGGCAATGCCCGCACGTTCATCAGCTTCGATGTGATTCGTCGTTGGCTCATCGCGAGCGGCTACGAGGTCACGTTCGCCCAGAACCTCACCGATGTCGATGACAAGATCATCAAGCGCGCCAACGAGCAGGGCCGTACGGCTGCCGAGGTCGCGACGGAGTTCTCCGATAAGTTCATCGGCGTCATGCGCGCCGCCAACGTACTCGATCCCGATGTGCGCCCCCGCGCCACCAAGGAGATCGGCCCCATGATCGCCATGATCAAGACGCTTATCGAGCAGGGCCACGCTTACGCCGCTGATAACGGCGACGTGTACTTTGCCGTGCGCAGCGATCCCAACTATGGCCAGGTCTCGGGCCGCAACATCGATGACCTTATGGTTGGTGCACGTATCGAGGAGAACGAGGACAAGAACGACCCGCTCGATTTTGCCTTGTGGAAGGCCGCCAAGCCCGGCGAACCCAGCTGGCCGAGTCCCTGGGGCGAGGGCCGTCCCGGTTGGCACACCGAGTGCGCCGCCATGGTGCATCGCTATTTGGGCACCCCGATCGACATCCACGGCGGCGGCTCCGACCTTGCCTTCCCGCATCACGAGAACGAGTGCGCCCAGGCCACCTGCGCCTGGCACCAGGGTTTCTCCAACACCTGGATGCACACGGGCATGCTGCTGGTCGACGGCGAGAAGATGTCCAAGTCGCTCGGCAACTTCTTTACGCTGGCCGAGGTCCTCGAGCAGCACTCCGCTGCCGCCCTGCGCCTGCTGATGCTGCAGACGAGCTATCGCTCGCCGCTCGACTTCTCCTGGGAGCGCCTGGAGGGTGCCGAGAATTCGCTCACGCGTATTGCCGGTACGGTCGAGAACCTGCGTTGGGCTGCGAACCACGCGACGGCCAACGCCGATGCGGCTGCCGCCGAGGCGTTTGCTGCCAAGGCCGCCGAGACCCGCGCCGCCTTTAAGGAGTGCATGGACGACGACTTTAACACCGCCGGTGCCATGGGTGCCGTCTTTGGCTTTGTCACCGAGTGCAACCAGTATCTGGAGCAGGCGGGCGATGCTGCCGACAAGGCCGCAGTCCTGACTGCCGCCGATACGCTGACCGAGTTGCTCGATACGTTTGGCGTCGAGCTTCCCGAGCCCAAGGTCGAGCTGCCGCTGGGCCTGCTGGGCGTTGCCGCCGGCCTGGTCGCCTACACTGGTGACGACGTGGACGAGGCAGCTTCCAAGATTCTCGAGGCTCGCGCCGAGGCCCGTGCCGCCAAGAACTGGGATCTGGCAGATGCCATTCGCGATCAGCTCAAGGACCTGGGCCTGACGATCGAAGATACCGCCGCCGGCACCCGTATCAAATCTCTCTAATCCCCGCGGGTTTCCCAAGCACCCGACCGCCCGAGCCACGGCACCTTGCCTTTCAATCGTCGGGCATGACCTCAAGGTCTATGCCCTCCTCTTTCAAGGCAATCTGCCGCACCTCGGGCGGTCGGTCTATTTGTTTCGTTTGATAGTTGTATTTAGGAGGTCGCTTTATGGCCGACAATCGCAAGCGTGCACCGCGTGGAGGCAAGCAGGCTGCTTCTGGCTCGCGTCCGATTCGCCGCAACGACCGCGCTGCCGCTCCCAAGGGCCAGCGCGAGCGCTCACAGGCTGCTCGCCCGCAGCGCGAGCGTAGCCGCGATAACGTCCAGGTTCCCAAGGGCGAGTTTATCGAAGGTCGCCGTGCTGCCGCCGAGGCGCTGCGTACCGGCTTTCCCGTCAAGCGCGCGCTCATCGCTGAGGGCGGGGAGCGCGATGCCGCCTTGTCGCACCTGGTCGACGACCTCAACGCCGCAGGTGTCCGCATTAAGTATGTGCCGCGCGCGCAGCTCGACGCGCTGTCGAGCCATGGCGCTCACCAGGGCATTGCGCTCGAGGTTGGCAACTTCCCCTATGCCGATGTTGCCGATATCCTCGACCGTGCGGGCGACGGTCCGGCGCTCGTCGTCGTGCTCGACCATGTGACCGACGACGGCAACTTTGGCGCCATCGTGCGCTCCGCCGAGGTCGTGGGCGCGGCGGGCGTCATCATTGCCAACAAGCGCGCCGCCGGTGTAACCGTCGGCAGCTACAAGACTTCTGCCGGCGCCGTCATGCATCTGCCCATCGCGCAGGTGCCCAATATCGCCCGTGCACTCGATGACCTCAAGGCCGCTGGCTTTTGGGTGGGCGGTGCTTCCGAGCACGCCGAGGGCAGCTGCTGGGATGCTCCCTTCGAGGGCCGCGTGGCGCTCGTCATGGGTTCCGAGGGCGACGGCATCTCGCGTCTGGTGCTCGAGAAATGCGACTTCTTGACCAAGCTTCCCCAGCGTGGCATGACCGAGAGTCTCAACGTTGCCCAGGCGACCACCGCGCTGTGCTTTGAGTGGCTGCGCCGCAATGCCGGCGAGCTCATGGGGGAGGAGTAGCGCATGTCCAAGAAGAACCGTGCCAAGTCCAAGGCCAAGCGCTTTGGCGAGGGCTCGGCCAAGCCGATTGTTTCGGCCGCGACCTATGGCGTGGGCGGCAATGCGTTTGCGCAGGCCATCGCTGATCCGGTCTCGACGGTGCACTCCAATAAGCCCGAGCTGCTGGTGGTCGACGGTTACAACGTGATTCACTGCACGCCGCGCTACGAAAAGCTCGTCTACGACCATTCCGACGATCCGTATTCCAGCGACGTTCACGATATGGCGCGCACGGCGCTCATTAATGACGTAGCTGCGTTTGCCCAGGGCCGCTACGAGGCCGTGATCGTATTTGACGGCGCGGGCAATATTTCCAGCGAGCGCCCCAACCTACCGGCCCGCGGCGTGCGCATTGAGTTTTCGCCGACGGGTGTTTCGGCCGATACCGTGGTGCAGAAGCTCTGCATCGAGGCGCGCGAAGAAGGCCGCGCGTGCTCCGTGGTTTCGAGTGACGGCACAATCCAGGCCGTCGTCATGGGCAAGGGCGTCACGCGCATCTCGAGCCGCATGCTGGTGGACGAGATCAAACAGATCGACAACGACGTTCACGAGGCCGAGGAAGCCCCGCAAATCAAGATGACTCTGGGCAGTCGCCTGAGCCCCGATGCCCTGGCCAAGCTCAAGGCCCTTCGCGGGAGGTAGGTGAGCTGACGGCGCGACGCTGTCTCGCTAACTCCATTCAGCGATGTCGATCATTCTACGGAGGCGCCATGTAAGCGCCTCTTTTAGATATGGCAGCCTTGCCGCGAGCGCGTCGTTTCTGGACAGAATCTCGATTGCCTCGTCAACGAAGCCTTCGAGTTTGTCGCCGTCAAACCAGCTCATGTCCTCGACGAGCAACATTTGTTTGGCGGGGCTTGAATGAAATTGCGCACTGGTAAAACTGTGCTCTCCCGCCCTAAGCTCCTCTAGTGATATGTTGCACCAGAGTGATGAGCCCGAATCGAAGATGGGGGCTGGTCTGCAGACCAGTGAGTTGACGTTTCGCACGAGGCCGAAGTTGCGCCAATGACGATCGTAGTTGGCAATGATGTCATCGCATACGATCATGCGGCCAAGGGCGTCTTTTATATCTGTCGCTCCAAGCTCCTCGCAGTTTGCTACATACCGTTCGTAATCGGTTAGTCGCTCGTCTGCATTTGCATGCTGGTTTACATAGAACGCAGGGACATATTCTTCTTCGTCAGTTAAGAAGACACTGCATGTGCTCAAGGCGGAAGTGCCCGCGCCTTCGAGCGAATAGGGTACATAATCGTAAGTGTTCAGGATGCGACGGTGAAGTGCAGTCGCCACCATCTCGTTATAGGGTTCCTGGTTTAGATGCGCTCCTGCTTTATGCAGAATTCGACGCCCGCCCTCGCATGTCCAGTACTTTTGAAGATTGCCGTCCGACGTGTTATCGGGCTTTGCGGCAGCCGCTTTTCCCTCTGGGGCAAAGGGCGCAATGGACAGTGAGACGTCATCAAAGGCGTTATTGAAGAAGTTAATGTCCTCCCAGGCGAGACCGGAACTTTGGGGCCTTATCCAATACTGGTCGGATAAGGAGAGGCCAAGATTTCGCTGTACGAGTTCATCGGGAACATCGACTGCGGCTTCTGCAAGCAGGGAGGCTAGCCCAATGCGTGCGAGCGGGATACCGCGGCCGCGCCACCAAGTGCGGAAAGAGTCGAGCGATACGGGGCTATTAGGGCCAAATACCCCAATAGGGGCGTGGGCGTAATCGACGTCGGCACCGATGTGGGTGAAGTCTTTTCGCGATGTGTTGTAGACCAGCTGAGCGACTTCATACGTGCGGTTCATGAGGGTGAACGCGATCTCGCTCTTACCGTAGCCGCGGCGGGGACGTCCCCCCGTTTTGGTCACGGAGCGGAGTCGCGTGTCGACGCTGTCTTTGTCGATGAGCCATACGCCAGAAGCCTTGCGGGCCTCAAGTGCTCCGTTTTTTATGAGCTCCTGCACCCTGCGCGGGGTGATGCCGAGCAGCTCGGCGGCTTCCTTGGTAGTAAGCATCGCAAAACCCTTCGCCAGAACGAATAGTTTTATATATAACAATTGTAATTAAAACTATTCGTTCTGGCGAATAGTTTTGAGATGTGGTCGGGTGAAGGGCCTGTTGCGCCTCGTCCGCAATTCCTTTATCCTAAACAGGCTTCGCGCGAAAGCGCCAAGTGTGCCAGTGTGGCGCAACGGTAGCGCAACTGATTTGTAATCAGTGGGTTGCAGGTCCGATTCCTGTCACTGGCTCCATGAGAGTTTCGGGCTCTGTTCCCTTGTGGGGACAGAGCTCGTTTCTTTTTTATGTCGATAAGTCAGCGGGTTTGGCGCCAACCACGCTTCAGGTTTGTCTCGATCTGTAACACGAGTGGGCCGAAAATCCTTCTTACTATTACAGATCGAGACATTGCCAAGGGACGGCCGATAACATCTCGATCTGTAACACGAAGAGGCTGAAAACCGTTCTAGCTGTTACGGATTGAGACGTTAAGACGGGATGAGCGGGAAACATCTCGATCTGTAACAGATAGGGGAGGAATAACCCTCTTACTGTTACAGGTCGAGACATAGGACGGGGCGAGGTTGGTCATCGTCATCGAGCGTGGATTATCGGACACACGAGCGTGGAAAATCTCCCGCCTAGTGGATGAGCGTGGATAATCTGCCACTTTGGCCTTGGGGGTGCGACAAAAGTGGGAGATTATCCACGCTCGATTTCAAACGGGAGAAAATCCACGCTCGAATCTGCCACGGGAGCCCGATCTCGACCTATATATAGGTGCAAATAGGCTGTTATCGAAGTTCGATCCTGAAGGTGTACTCCACTACACCAAAGTGTTACCTCGGGAAACGTCGCCTCAGTATCCAAAACCACCGTTCTTCATATCCAAACTCAACAAAACCGCAGGTCACGACTATATAGATACGCCCGGCACCGTGTATCTAGAGGTTTTCGTTGACAGCCCCCAAGGTTGCATCGTATTATCTTTTTCGTTCGCGGGGGCGGCGGTCCAAAAGACCAAAGGACCTGCGGATACTTGAACGATTGGGAGTTTGCCCGAGTGGTTAATGGGGACGGGCTGTAAACCCGTTGGCTCTGCCTACATAGGTTCGAATCCTATAGCTCCCACCCGTCAAGTGCCTGTATAGCTCAGTCGGTAGAGCACTTCGTTGGTAACGAAGAGGTCACCAGTTCAAGTCTGGTTGCAGGCTCCATCCGGCGGTGTAGCTCAGTTGGTTAGAGCACACGGTTCATACCCGTGGCGTCACTGGTTCGAATCCAGTCACCGCTACCATAGGTAACACGGTGGCTTCTCAATAGTATGTTGAGAGGCCACTATGGTATAAAGGCAAAGTCCCGTCCGGGGACGACCTGTTTAGAGGAGGGCTTTATGGCCAAAGAGAAGTTTGAGCGCACTAAGCCGCATGTTAACATCGGCACCATTGGTCACGTCGACCACGGCAAGACCACGCTGACCGCCGCCATCACCAAGGTTCTCTCTGAGACCGAGGGCTGCAAGGCTGACTTCACTGCGTTCGAGAACATCGACAAGGCTCCCGAGGAGCGCGAGCGCGGCATTACGATCTCCGTCTCCCACGTCGAGTACGAGACTGCTGCCCGTCACTACGCTCACGTTGACTGCCCGGGCCACGCTGACTACGTCAAGAACATGATCTCCGGTGCTGCTCAGATGGACGGCGCTATCCTGGTCATCGCCGCTACCGACGGCCCCATGGCTCAGACTCGTGAGCACATCCTGCTCGCCCGTCAGGTCGGCGTTCCCTACATCGTCGTCTTCCTGAACAAGTGCGACATGGTCGACGATGACGAGCTCATCGACCTCGTCGAGATGGAGACCCGTGAGCTCCTCTCCGAGTACGATTTCCCCGGCGACGACATCCCCGTCATCCGTGGTTCCGCTCTGGGCGCTCTCGAGGGCGACGCCAAGTGGATGGACGCTATCCGCGAGCTCATGAAGGCCGTCGACGAGTACATCCCGACGCCTGCTCGTAACAACGACCTCCCCTTCCTGATGGCCGTTGAGGACGTTATGACCATCTCCGGCCGTGGTACCGTTGCTACCGGCCGTGTCGAGCGCGGTGAGCTCAAGCTCAACGAGCCCGTCGAGATTGTCGGCATCAAGGATACCCAGAACACCGTCGTTACCGGTATCGAGATGTTCCGTAAGTCCATGGACTTCTGTGAGGCTGGCGACAACGTCGGTCTGCTGCTCCGCGGCATCAAGCGCGAGGACATCGAGCGCGGCCAGGTTCTCTGCAAGCCCGGTTCGGTTACCCCGCACACCAAGTTCACCGGTGAGATCTACGTTCTGACCAAGGAGGAGGGCGGCCGCCACACCCCGTTCTTCGATGGTTATCGTCCTCAGTTCTACTTCCGTACCACCGACGTTACCGGTACGGTCAAGCTCCCCGAGGGCACCGAGATGGCTATGCCTGGTGACCACATCACCATCGAGGGCGACCTCATCCACCCGATCGCCATGGAGGAGGGCCTGCGCTTCGCTATCCGCGAGGGTGGCCACACCGTCGGTTCGGGCATCGTCTCCACGATCATTGAGTAAATTAGCTCTTTGATATAGCTGACTTAGAGAACCCGGCACTTATATGGGTGCCGGGTTCTTTTCTGCAATGGATATTGAGCCGTTGCTGGTGTCGAGAGGATCGATAATGGTCCTGGATGCACCGTCGATTAGCTCTCGATGGCTTCATTGATGTGTTCCAAATATGAATGGATCCACCGAGAACCAATTGACTCGAGGTTTTCATTGACAGCACTTACGTGGAGCTGATAAAGTAACAACTCGTGCCCGTACGGGGCGGAAATGAAAGGTTCAGGATACATGCGTACTCTAGTTACTCTTGCGTGCACTGAGTGCAAGCGCCGCAACTATACGACCACCAAGAACAAGTCGACCATGCCTGATCGTATGGAGATCAAGAAGTATTGCCCCTGGTGCCGTCACCACACGCTGCACAAAGAGACTCGCTAGTCTCTAGTCACATACGCCAGTAGTTCAATTGGTAGAGCATCGGTCTCCAAAACCGAGTGTTGAGGGTTCGAGTCCTTCCTGGCGTGCCAGTCATTATTCCGTAAGCTCCCACTTGGGGGCTTACGGTTTACTCATGTATAAGCGCATTGCGCGGAGGTAACCCAAATGGCCAACAAGAAGAACAAGAAGAAGGCTCAGCAGCCGGCACCTGCCAACAACGCTGCCGCCAACTCCAAGGTTGAGGCCAAGAAGGCCGTTGCCAAGAAGAACGAGAAGGCTGCGAAGTCCAAGAAGAACGAGAAGCCTGGTTTCTTCGCCCGCACCAAGAAGTATTTCGCTTCGGTCAAGTCCGAGATGAAGCGTGTCACGTGGCCCGATAAGAAGGAGCTCGTGAACTACTCGGTCGTCGTTTGCGCTTCTCTGGTCGTCGTCGGCGTCGTCATCGCTCTGCTCGATGCTGGCTTTGGCGAGGCTCTTGCTCTGTTCTCTGGATTGAGGGGCTAAACCATGTCTAAGCGTTGGTACGTCGTTCACACTTACTCCGGATACGAGAACCGCGTTAAGTCCGATCTCGAGCATCGTATCGAGACCATGGGCATGCAGGACCGTATCTTTGATATCGAGATTCCTATGGAGCGTGTCACCGAGATTAAAGAGGGTGGCAAGCGTGAGACCAAGGATTCCAAGATCTTCCCGGGTTATGTCCTGGTGCGCATGGAGATGGATGACGATGCTTGGACGTGTGTTCGTAACACGCCTGGTGTCACCGGTTTCCTGGGCGGCAACGGCAAGCCCGCTCCGCTTTCCCGCGACGAGTACAACAAGATGACTCGTCGTCCCGGTAAGGGCGATTCGCCCAAGCGCACCTCGGTTGATATTGAGGTCGGTACGTCCGTCCGCGTCACCGATGGCCCGCTTACCGATTTTGATGGCAAGGTCTCCGAGGTTAACACCGAGGCTGGCAAGCTCAAGGTCACGCTGATGATCTTTGGCCGCGAGACGCCGGTCGAGCTCGACTTTAACCAGGTCGCTGTCATCGCTTAAGTTTTCGTCCGTTCGCGCGAGCGTGCTTCTTCTGTGACTGCTCATCTCAGGAGTGCTTCTAACACGTGCGTGCTTACGATATAGCAAGTACTTCACACTCGTGATTCGAAAGGAATGACCATGGCTGAGAAGAAGGTTGCCAACGTCATTAAGCTCCAGATTCCTGCTGGTGCAGCTAACCCCGCTCCTCCCGTCGGCCCCGCCCTGGGCGCTGCTGGCGTGAACATCATGCAGTTCTGCCAGGCCTTTAACGCCGAGACGCAGGACAAGAAGGGCGACATCATCCCCGTTGAGATCTCTGTCTACGAGGACAAGTCCTTCTCCTTCATCACCAAGACCCCGCCGGCGGCTCACCTCATCAAGAAGGAGCTGAACCTCAAGTCTGGTTCCGCTAAGCCCCAGGCTGACAAGGTCGGTCAGCTCTCCCAGGAGCAGCTCACCAAGATCGCCGAGATCAAGATGCCGGACCTCAATGCCAACGACATTGACGCCGCCAAGAAGATCATCGCCGGTACCGCCCGTTCCATGGGCGTCACCATCGCTGAGTAGCGATTTCTTTAGGTAATGACGGGTGCTCCGACCGGGGCGCCCGTTATATGTGTGCAATAGGGCACACGATACGATGTGGGAGGGCTCGCGCCCGTTTAACCACAGGAGGTAATGCACATGGCTAAGCATGGTAAGAGCTATAACGCCGCTGCCGAGAAGATCGACCGCGCCACGCTCTACACCCCCCTTCAGGCTGCCAAGCTCATCAAGGAGCTCGACACCGCCAAGTTCGACGAGACCGTCGAGGCCCACTTCCGTCTGGGCATCGATACTCGTAAGGCTGACCAGAACATCCGTGGTTCCATCTCCCTGCCTCACGGCACCGGCAAGACCGTTCGTGTTGCCGTCTTCGCCGAGGGTGAGAAGGCCCGCGAGGCCGAGGCTGCCGGCGCCGACATCATCGGTTCCGACGAGCTCGTCGCCCAGATCCAGAAGGGCGAGATCAACTTCGACGCCGCTATCGCTACGCCGAACATGATGGCCAAGGTTGGCCGCATCGGTAAGATCCTTGGTCCCCGTGGCCTCATGCCGAACCCCAAGCTCGGCACCGTGACCATGGACGTCGCCAAGATGGTCTCCGAGCTCAAGGCTGGCCGCGTTGAGTACCGCGCCGACCGCTACGGCATCTGCCACGTGCCCCTGGGCAAGAAGTCCTTCTCTGAGCAGCAGCTCGTTGAGAACTACGCTGCCCTGTACACCGAGATCCTGCGCGTCAAGCCCTCTTCTGCTAAGGGCAAGTACGTCAAGTCCATCTCCGTGTCTTCCACCATGGGCCCTGGCGTCAAGGTCGATCCCGCTGTCCAGCGTGACTTCCTGGCTGAGTAACTGCTAGTTACTGCCTGAGCAAAGCAAGCATTGCTAAAGAAACCCGGTTCTGCCTTGTGCAGGACCGGGTTTCTTGCTATCGCGTTAAAAGCACCACAAAGGGGACGGTGTCCCCTTTGTGGTGGTTACCAGGGTGTTCTGGCGGTTGAGGACTCGATGGCATCGTGGCGCTTGAGCTCGCGGCGCATGGTTTGCGAATTGAGCCAGGCTGCCTGCCAGCCACGGATGGGGTAGCGCGTCTGGTCGAGCTCAAACTGCGTATAGCCGCAGGCGTTGATGATCGTCGTTCCACACACATGCTGACGCTCGCGCTGAAAATCGTAACCGTAGCTTTGGTGCACATGCCCGTGCACCATGTAGTCGGGATTCCAAGATTCGAGTGCTGTGTTAAAGCACTCGAATCCTCGATGCGGCAGATCGTCCAGATCACCCATACCGGCGGCGGGTGCATGGGTAAGCAGAATGTCGCACCCGCCGACCATCCTAACCTTACGCGACAGCTTACGCATGCGCTTGGACATCTCGCGTTCGGTGTACATGTTGGCGCCGTCGCGATAACGCATGGACCCGCCAAGGCCCGCAATGCGAATCCCTCGGTACGTGTACACGCTGTCTTCCACGCAGATACATCCGCCCGGTGCATGACGTGCGTAGCGGTCATCGTGATTGCCGCGCACGTAGATGAGCGGCTTGTTGATGACCGTAACTAAAAATTCAAGATAGTCCGGGTCCAGATCGCCGGCGGACAAAATCAGGTCGACTCCCTCAAAGCGTTCCTTGCGAAAGCACTCCCAAAGGCATCGTTCTTCGGTATCTGCTATGGCAAGGATCTTCATAGGGCGGTAACTCCCGGCTCATCGTCGAGCTGCGGAATGGTGCCCACCACGTTGTCCGCCAGCCAATTCATCTCGACAATCTGCGTGCTCGGCAGCGGAGGGAAGCCTTCGATCTGTACCACGCCGCTCTGGCTGTGGAGCTCGCCGCCAAAGGGGCTGATGGAGCCCTCGACAATGCCGTTGCGGAGCAACTGCACGAGTTTGCGCGTCTGGTAGGGTAGGCCCGGAGCGTAACGGATGTCGATAACGCCGGAGCTCATGCCGTACCAGTAGTTGACGGCGCGCACTTGGTTGTCATCGCTGGTCTCGTCCCACGTGCCGTGCAGAAGGCTGCGAACGATGAGCTCGTAGTAACGGCCCCAGTTCCATACCGGCATGGCGATGCCGGAAACCTTGCCATCGACCAAGCGGTGGAGTCCGTAGGCCGTAGGGTCTTCGAGCGACTTTGACATGTCAGCGCCGGTCATGACGCTCACGCCTTCGCGGCACATGGCCTCGGCAAGACCGCCGGCGGGCACATCGCCCCAGGTGAGGATAATTTGCGCGCGGGGGTCGAGCAGCGAGGCACCGATGGCAAAGGCATTGATCTCGCTGAGCGCGCCGGATGCGAAGACCGACGCGTGGTAGCCGATGCGATGGTTGTCCGCCATGCTGGCGGCAAGGGCGCCCAGGAGGAACTTGGCCTCGTACATCTTGCCAAAGTACGAACGGACGCTTTGGTGGGGAAGGCCGATAGAGCAGTTAAGGAACCGAACCTGAGGATACTCGACGGCAGCTCTGAGCGTGTATTCCATTAGGCGGTGCGAAGTCGAGAAGATAACGTTGTCTCCATGTTTGACAGCCGTTTCCACGGCGGCGTAGAACACGTCCGGATCGTGGCAGTCCTCGAACGCCTCAGTGCGCACGATACCGTCAAAGTGCTCATCGAGATACTGACGTCCTTGGTCGTGCAGACTGTCCCAGCTCGACGTCGCACAGGGGAACTCATGGATAAAGGCGATACGCAGGGGGTTGGCCGCCGAATAGACAGTCTTGCCCATAAAGAAGTTGAGCACGCCGGAGGTGGACTTGGCGGGCGACTCCTCCTCATCGACGCTCGGCGCTTCGACAAGATCGACCTTGTCCTCGTCATTTTTGCCGGCAATGACCAGCTCGCGCCAAATCTTGCACAGGCGGTTTACGACGATATCCGTCGGCGTATCCAGCAGGCGGTCCTGGTTGTACACATTGAGGTAGACGAGCATGGCGTCGGCGGGCGTAATGTCCAGGTGGTCGCCGCCTGCGCGAAGGTAGGCGCGCTTAAAGAGCAGGAAGGTGTGGCGCAGGTAGTCGACCTTTTTCTGCGGCCATTTTTCAATAAGGTTCTGACCGAGCATCTTGGCGAGCGTTTCGTAGCTTCCCTCACGCGAGAACTCGATCTCGTATAGGGGGCAGACGCGCCAAAACGCGCAGAACTCACCGTACAGGCGGCTTTCGACGGAATCCCATGTGCCGGGGTAGAGACGGGTGACCTTGGCCGAAACCGTCGGGGCGTCTAGGAATTTGAGGACACTGACGCGTTTGTTGCCTTCCTGGACATAGAACCGATGCATGAACTCGGTGACGATGATGGGGTCGCGATAGCCCTCGGTCACCTGGATGTCGTAGAGGTTGGACCACTTGCGGGCGAACTCGGTGTTAAACGGCAGCAGGGGCATAAAGTTGCATGAAAAGGCGGACTGACGGCCTTTGGTGACCGTGCCGACGACCATTTCGAGCGGAATATCCCGCAGGCCGACGCTCACTCGCTGACCTAAGGGGAGCTGAGCAACCAAGCTATCGAGGTCCGTAAGGTATGGATGCTCGCTTTGGCTAATGGCGCGACGGCGTCCCTGCTCGCCGCGCTTGCGTGCTTGACGATAGGCCTCTTCCATGGTGTCTACTCCCTTAGTCGTTTAAACAACGATATGAACCATGGTACCACGAATGAAAACCACTACAAAGATGCCTGTCCCCTTTGCGGTGGTTTAGGCAATGATGGGGGCGATGGCGCGGATGCAGGCGTCGGCTGCCGTGAAAGTGGTGCTGTCGTCGCTGACGATAAAGATGATCTTTCCTTTGATGCCAAAGTCGCCGATTTCGCTAAAGAGTACGTAGGGCTCCTTGTCAAAGCCCGAGATGGGCGAGACGGCCGTTTTGGTTGCGCTCGTGAGCTCGTCTGCCAGCACGTCAAGGGAAGCCCACTTAGACGTGTCCTTTACGGCAACGGGCACGGCCACGCGCCCAAAGGGCATCAAATGCACGAGCGTGTTCTTGGAGATGTTGGAATTGGGCACAATGATGGTCTGTCCACAGGCATCCTCAATCGTTGTATGGCGCCAAGTGATGTCTTGGACAACGCCGGATACGCCGCCGACCTCGATATTGTCGCCGGGTTTGATGATGCCCATAAACGTCACCTGCATGCCGCCGATAAGGTTTGACAGCGTGTCCTGAAAGCCGAGCGAGATGGCGATGCCGCCGACGCCAAGAGCGGCGACGAGGGCGTTTGCGTTAATGCCAAAACAGTTGTCGAGGATAAAGCTGCCGCCAATCATCCAGATGACGGCGCGCGCGATGTTGATGAAGATACTCGATGCCGGAAGCGGGTTATCGTCTCGGTTGAGCAGATGGTTCAGGGTCTTGGATACGACCTTGGCGGCGACGGCGGTGCCTATCGCCAAGATGACGGCCCAGATGATGTTGTGGACCCACCGTTGCTCAAAGAAATGAAGAATCGGCTCAAACAATTCCATGTAGGGAAAACCTCCTAATGATCGTTCAACCATGATACCCACCAAGAAGCCCGTCCGATCAAATTCGGACGGGCTTCTGTGCTCGATATAAGGTTTACGAGGCGGGGCTGTAAGGCCCGGCGGTGTAGCTTAGCGTCGACGCTTCCAGATAATGCCGAGCATGATGACGATGATGCCGCCGATAAGGCACGCGCCAACTACTGCCAGCGTGCGGTCTCCCGTTGCGGCGAGCTTACCGGTCGTCTTCTTGGTGATGACCTTCGTGGTCGTCGTGTCCGTCTTAGGCGAGGGCTTAGGCGTCGGGGCCGGTGTGGGCGTGGGGTCCACGGCTGCGGAACCGAAGCCGATGGTGCCGGCGAGCCCGGCCATCTTGCTCTCCCAGCCGTTCTGCCCAATCAGCGCCCTCAGCGCCGCCTCACACGTGCCCCACTCGGTGTACTTGGTGGCGTGTGCAAAGGTGGGAAAGTCGGTCGTGTTGGTAATGATGTAGTTGTTGGTGGCGACGGTATAGGTCTTGGCGGGGTCGAGCGTGCTGCCGTCCTTGGTGAGTGTGGCACTCACAATGCGCTTGCCTTCGGGCTGCGTCCAATCAATCGTCACGTTGATGCCGCCAAAGGAGAGAACGCTGCCAGAGTCATCGCGCCACTTGTACTTGTCTTGCGCCTCCTGCTCGGTGTGACCGGCCGCCACATAAGCCTGCTGAAGCTCGTAGCTGTCGTTGCAATCGTCGCTGATCTGCAGTGAGTGCTCGAGCGCTGCGAGGAAGTTCGCGCCGGTCATGGTCCAGGTCTCCACGGTGTTGCCGTAGGGCGAGATGGCGATGACGTTGCCGGCGGTCACGTTGCCCGCCGCGATGCCGCCGCGGATGCCGCCAGCGTTTTCGATAGCGAGGTCCGCGCCCGTCAGGGCAAGATAGGAGCCGCAAATCACGTGGCCGATGGTCTGGGCCTTGGTGGTGTCGCCCTCCTTGCTGGGGCGGAAATCGGTGGTGCGCACCATTTCCCAACCATGCGTGCCTGCGGCGTCCTCGCCGTAGAAATAGTTGGTGGTGGATGTGCCGAGCACCTTGTTCGATTCGTTTTCAAAGGCCTCGTCGAGCGGCTTGATCTTGTTGCGGACGTCTTCAAGGCGGCTTTGGTAGTCGGAGCCCTTGTCGGGGTCTGCTAAAAGGTCGTTGACGTTCTTGGCGGTGTAGAGCTTCTCGTCGCTGCCGTCTGCAGGGACCGTGACCGTGTCATCGTCGGTCGTCTCGGTGCCATTCGTGTCGTACTTGTACGGAATGGAAAGCAGCCCCACCTCGGCAAAGGCGCTGCCTGCCTCGACAACGTGGATCGTCTTGCCGTCGGCTCCCGTCACCTTCTCGTTAAGGTTGATGTGCTCGTGGCCTGCGATAAGGGCATCGACGCCACGGAGCCGCGTGGCAAAGGTCTTTGCGTCGAGCGTGTGCGCGATACACACAACAACATCGCAGCCCTCCTTGCGCAGCTGCTCTGCCTCGGGATTGATGGCGTTCGCGGCACTCGAGAAGCTGGTGCCCGCGACCAGGTCCGCGCGCAGCGAGGATCCCAGCGACTCATCCATGGCACCCACGACGCCGACCTTGATTTTGTAATCGAATGTGGAGTGATCCTCGCTATCCTCCCAGGTGCGATCGAGCGTCTTCGTGATGCTCGAGCTCCATACGCCGCTCGTAGACTTTGCGTTCGCGCAGAGCATGGCGAAGGGCGTGCCGGTGGGGCTGTAGCCGGTCATGGTGCGAAGTTTGTCCGCGCCGTAGCTCCAGTCGTGGTTGCCTGGCGTGGTCGCGTCGTAGCCGTCGGCGTAGAAGGTGTCCATGAGCTCGGCGATGCTCTTGCCCTCGCTCATGGTGGCGAAGGACTGTCCGTGGAAGGTGTCGCCCGCATCGAGCAAAAGATCGGGGGCGCTGTTTTGGGCGCTATAGAGAACCGCCAGTCCATCAAAGCCCACAGTGCCGGTGCCCTTGCTTGCGTTGTAGCTGTACTTGTAGCTGCCGTGGATGTCGTTGGTGTGCATGACGGCCACGGAGCCGTCAATAGCGGCGGGCAGGTTACCCGCGAAAGCGAGGCTTGGGATGCCTGCGAGCGCGCCGGCAAACAACGCGGCGGCTAACGCAAGGCGGGGGAGTCTTTTCATGGCAGTTTCCTTAGTCCTTAGCCAGAATGTCTGGTTGAATATCGGATTATCAGCATAATATGCGAAAACCGCCGCAAGGGCGTCTGTCCCTTTGCGGCGGTTTTGACGTTTGCGCAGATAAAACCTACCAAAATAAACCTGTCCCTTTTTGGCAGGTTTTAGCTTAGCAGCATGCGGTCGTTGGCGAGCTCGCCGCCCGAGACCTCCTCGAACTTCTGTAGCAGGTCGGCCACGGTGAGCGACTTCTTCTCGTCGCCGGCCACGTCGTAGATCACATGGCCCTCGTGCATCATGATCAGACGGTTGCCCAGACGGATGGCGTCGTTCATGTTGTGCGTGACCATGAGCGTGGTCAGGTGGTTCTCGTCGACGATCTCCTCGGTCAGGTTGAGCACCTTAGAGGCCGTCTTGGGGTCGAGGGCCGCCGTGTGCTCGTCGAGCAGCAGCAGGCGCGGCCTGGTGAGCGTGGCCATCAGCAGGGTGAGTGCCTGGCGCTGGCCGCCCGAGAGCAGGCCGACCTTGGCGTTGAGACGCGTGTCAAGACCAAGGTCCAGGCGCTTGAGCAGCTCAACGTACTCGTCCTTCTCGGCCTTGGTGACGCCCCACGAAAGGCCGCGACGCTGGCCACGGCGCTTGGCGAGGGCCAGGTTCTCGGCGATCTGCATGTCGGCAGCGGTACCGCGCATGGGATCCTGAAACACGCGGCCCAGGTACTTGGCGCGCTGCGACTCGCTCAGGCGCGAGATGTCGGTGCCGTCGAGCTCGATAACGCCCGAATCGAGCGGGTACACGCCGGCGATCATGTTGAGCAGCGTGGACTTGCCGGCGCCGTTGCCGCCGATCACGGTTACAAAGTCGCCGTCGTTAAGGGTGAGGTCGACACCGGTGAGCGCGCGCTTCTCGGTGACGGTGCCCTTGTTAAAGGTCTTCTTGACGTGCGAGAGCTTAAGCATCTGCCTCGTCCCCCTTCGTGTAGGAGCTGCGGAGCTTATAGCGCTCCCAAACCACGGGCACGCACAGGGCCACGGCGACGATCACAGCGGAGAGCAACTTCATGTCGTTGGCGTCCATGCCCAACTGCAGCACGATGGCGCGGATAAGGAAGTACACCACGGAGCCAAAGACGGCGGAGGCAAGACGGACGCTAAACTGCGTGAGACCGCCGGGCAGCAGACGGCCGAGCACCTCGCCGATAACAATGGCGGCAAGACCGATAACGATGGCACCGGTGCCCATACCAATGTCGGCGTACTTCTGGCTCTGGCAGATAAGCGCGCCCGAGAGGCCGATGAGGGCGTTGGAGAGCACGAGGGCGATCATCTTGGTGGAGTTGGTGTTGACGCCCAGAGCGCGGATCATGTACTCGTTGTTGCCGGTGGCGCGCAGCGCCGAGCCGATCTCGGTGCCAAAGAACCAATACAGGATTGCAACGATAGCCACGGCGAGCAGGATGCCCAAGATGATGGCAACGGTGGACTGCGGCAGACCGGTCATATTGCTGACGGCCGAAAACACGGTGCCCTTGGCAAGAATGGGCGTATTGGACTTGCCCATGATGCGCAGGTTGATGGACCACAGACTGATCTGGGTGAGGATTCCGGCGAGGATCGCGGGAATCTCGAAGACGGTGGTCAAAATGCCCGTGACGGCACCCGCGATGGCGCCGGCGCACATACCGGCCAGCACGGCGAGCAGCGGGTCGACGTTGTTATTGACGATGAGCACAGCGCAGACGCAGCCGCCGAGGGCAAAGCTGCCGTCGCAGGTCATATCGGGAATATCGAGCAGGCGGAACGTGATAAACACGCCAAGCACCATAATGCCCCAGAGGACGCCCTGCGAAACGGCGCCCTGCAATGCAATAAGCATGCTTCATACCTCCTAGGATAGGGTGGACACGTGAGTCACCATGATAGCGGTAACAATGTATAAAAGAGCTGCGGACGGATGTTTTGTCTCATCCGAAACAAGCAGGGCGAACGCCGGTCTTTAGCGTTCGCCCCAAGGACTCAGATATTGAATAACGCGGCTGTGGCGCGCGTACGGGCCCTAGACGCGTTACCGCGCATGGCGCTACTCGTCCAGAGTGGAAAGGTCGATGCCCAGCGCCTCGGCCATCTCGTCGTTCTTGACGACGACCAGGTCCTTGCTCGAGAGGTGCTTGATCGGCATGTCTTCGGGCTTGGCCTCGCCCTTCAGGATCTTAACGGCCATCTCGCCCGCGGCGTAGCCCAGGTCCTCATAGTTGATGGAGAGGGTGAACAGGCCGCCGGCCTTACACATGCCCTCCTCGCCAGTCACGAAGGGGAGCTTGTTCTCCTTGCAGATCTGGCCGACCTGCGAGGCACCCGCGGCGATGGTGTTGTCGGTGGGGGAGTACAGCGCGTCGACCTTGCCCACGGCAGACTCGACGACGGACTGAATCTCGTTGGAGCTCGAGACGGTGAAGTCAGTGTACTGGAGGCCCAGCTTGTCGAGCTCCTTCTTGGCGGCCTTGATCTGGACGTCGGAGTTGGACTCGGCGGTGCAGTAGAGCAGGCCGACCTTCTTTACGTCGGGCAGTACCTTCTGCATCATCTCGAGTTGCTCGGCGACCGGGGTAAGGTCGGAGGCGCCCGTGACGTTGGTGCCGGGCTTGTCGTTGTCCTGGACCAGGCCGGAGGCGGCGTAGTCGGTGATGGCGCAACCCACGATGGGGATATCGGCCGTGGCACCGGCAGCAGCCTGTGCGGCGGGCGTGGCGATGGCGTAGATCAGGTCGACGCCATCGCCCACGAACTTGTCGGCGATGGACTTACACGTGGACTGGTCGTTCTGGGCGTTCTTCTGGTCGATCTTGACCTTAAGGCCGCTCTCCTTGATGGCCTTGACAAAGCCGTCGTTGGCGGCATCGAGTGCGGAGTGCTCGGTGAGCTGCAGAACGCCGATGGTGTAGTCGGAACCGGCGGCAGCAGAGCCGGAACCGGAGTTGCCGCCGCATCCGGCGAGCGGGGCGAGCGCGAGCAGGCCGGCGGAGACCAGAAGGCTCCTGCGGCTGATGGTGATGTCCTTCATATCATTACCCCCAGTATAAAAATGGCTGGAAACACTGCACTGGGACAAAGTGCAAGTGGAACTATAGTAGCGCTGATGTCCATTTTTACAACAGCCTGGCGGGTTTTTTAATACAGAATCGGATGGGCGGTACGGGTAGTCGAATGGGCGGCGGAGGGTCTTATGCGGCGGAGGAGGCGTCGTCCTCGTCCAAGGCGGCGAAGAGCTTCTTGCCGTCGAGCAGGCGCGTGCTGACGTTTCTCATACGGGCGATCTCGACGGTGCGCAGCGTATCGTCGGCGCCTCGGGCGTCGTAGACCGTTCCCAGCAGATACGAGATGCCATCGCGCTGCCTGATGGCAAAGGGACGGAGTGTCATCCGTGCTGCTTCGGTTTCGCCGCGTGTCGTGACGCTCGAAATATCAAAACTCACCGTGGTTCCGTGGTCGATGGCCTGCTCGACGAGCTCGCACGTGTCGATGCGCTTGATGGGCGTGCGTGTTGCTTTGGTAGCCTTGCTGCCTGCGCTTGGAACGGGTTCGGGTGTATCGAGGTAGCCGCGAACGTCGGCACTCGCCATGGCAACTAAGTGCTGCGCCATGCTCTTGCGGATAGCGATAGGCGTGGAGCGGTTGCGCATGACCATGCCGTGGAGCCGGATGATCTCTTCATCGGTGAGCGGGCGGGTAAGAAGTTTGTAGCCCACGCCGCGTTTGTACTCAATTTCGTATCCGGCATGGCGAAGCGCGGAGATGGCGGTGTAGATGCTGCGCCGCGCCGCCGAGATGGGCATGCGGGCGGGGTCGTCGGGATGGGCGAGGCGCCGGATCAACTCATCGGAAAGCATGGCCTTGTCCTCGCCGGTGTTTTCGCTTAATAGTTGCAGGATGCGAACGGCGCGATAGGCTGCCATCGAGGCGGCGCCTCTAGTCGTGGTGTCGTAGGTTTCAACAGCGGCTTCGGTCATAGTGCCCACGTCCTTTCCGTTTTGGGTGGCGACGGTATGGAGCCTAGGACGTGGGGCTTTCCCAGGGGCGCAGGGCGCTCTGGGCGGTCGGTAGTCGTCGGCAAACGGCGGGTCGAGTTTTCAACAGCCCTGCTCAACTGACCAAAAACTTGCCAAAAGCTTGACGGATGCTGTTGAAAAAAGCGTCTCTCAACTGATGTCGAGAGACGCTTATGCGATGAGCGTTGGCATGTGGCGACGCGAGCTGGCGTCCGACGATTAGAAGTCGGCGTTGCCCACGGTGCGCGGGTGCGGCAGGACGTCGCGGATGTTGCCCACGCCGGTCAGATACATGACCAAGCGCTCGAAGCCCAGACCGTAGCCGGCGTGCTTGCAGGAACCGTAGCGGCGCAGGTCAAGGTAGTACTTGTACTGCTCGGGATTCATGCCCAGGTCCTTGATGCGGGCCTCGAGCAGATCCAGGCGCTCCTCGCGTTGGGAGCCGCCGATAATCTCGCCGATACCGGGAACCAGGCAGTCGGCGGCGGCGACGGTCTTGCCGTCCTCGTTCATGCGCATGTAGAACGCCTTGATCTCGGCCGGGTAGTCGGTCACAAAAGTCGGTCGCTTAAAGTGCTCTTCAGTCAGGAAGCGCTCGTGCTCGGTCTGCAGGTCGATGCCCCAGCTCACGGGATAGTCAAACTTGTGACCGGCGGCGACGGCCTGCTCCAGGATTTCGACGGCCTCGGTGTAGGTAACGCGGGCAAAGTCGGAGTTGGCGACATGGTCCAGGCGCTCGAGCAGACCCTTGTCCACAAACTTGTTGAGCATATTGAGCTCGTCGGGGCAGGTGGCCATAACGTCCTTAAGGACGTACTTGAGCATGGCCTCGGCGTTGTCCATGTAGTCGTTCAGATCGGCAAAGGCCATCTCGGGCTCGATCATCCAGAACTCGGCGGCGTGGCGCGTGGTGTTGGAGTTTTCGGCGCGGAAGGTGGGGCCAAAGGTGTACACGTCGCCAAAGGCCATGGCAAAGTTCTCGGCATTGAGCTGGCCGGACACGGTGAGGCTTGCATGCTTGCCAAAGAAGTCCTGGCTCCAGTCGATCTCGCCGGACTCGGTGAGGGGCGGATTTTTGGGGTCGAGCGTGGTCACGCGGAACATCTCGCCGGCGCCCTCGCAGTCACTCGTGGTGATGATGGGGGTGTTGACGTAGACAAAGCCCTGCTCCTGGAAGAAGCGGTGGATGGCGGCAGCCGCGACAGAGCGGATGCGGAACACGGCGCGGAACAGGTTGGTGCGCGGGCGCAGGTGCTGCTGGGTGCGCAGGAACTCGACGGTTGCGCGCTTCTTCTGCAGCGGGTAATCCGGGGCGCTGACGCCCTCGACCTCGATGGAGGTGGCAGAAAGCTCGAAAGGCTGGGGCGCATCGGGGGTCAGCTTGACGGTGCCGGTGCAAATGAGTGCGGCCGAGACGTTTTGATGGGCGATCTCGTCGTAGTTGTCGAGTGCCTCGCGGTTCATGACGACCTGCAGGTCGCGGAAGCAGCTGCCGTCGTTGAGCGTAACAAAGCCAAAGTTCTTCATGTCGCGGACGGACTTGACCCAGCCGGCGACGGTGACAGTCTGGCCGCCGAGCGACTCGGCATCGGCATAGAGCTGCGCGATTTTGGTGCGGTTCACGTATCCTCCCATAACGGTTGAATGATAGTTATCCATACAGTTCGATATTCTAGCAGCTCGGCTCATTTGGGCTATACAGATAAGGCATTGGCGGGATGGTTTTTCAAACGAAAAGCGCCCGCGGCCAAATGGTCGCGGGCGCTTGACGAGGTGCTTTTTGGCTGTGTGGCGAGGGGCCTGGCTACTTGGTCTTGGCTACCAGCAGCGGGTCGCCAAGCTTAACGAGCGGGTTGCCGCCGATAAGCGTGCCGGACTCGCCGACATGGTCGATGCTCTTAAGACGATCGAGCTCGGAGACGATGACGGTCACGATGTCCTCGTGACCAGCGGCCTTAATGGCCTCGCGGTCGAAGCTGATGAGCGGCTGGCCTGCCTTGACCACATCGCCCATCTCGACAAAGCGGGCAAAACCCTTGCCGTTCATTTCCACGGTGCCCAGGCCAACATGGATGAACACGCGAAGACCGTCCTCGGTGATCATGCCGATGGAGTGGTTGGTGACAGTGGTGGCACCGATGCGGCCGTTGGCGGGCGCATAGATGGTGCCGGTAATGGGCTCGATGCCATAGCCCTGGCCAAGCATGCCCGAGGCGATCGTCTCGTCGGGAACCTCGTTCAGGTTGACGAGCACGCCGTTGACGGGGGCATAGATGACGCCTTCGCGGGTGGCGAAGCTTGCTGCGGGCGGAACGGACGCCTCGCCGGTCGAGGTGAAGGTGGACTTAAGCGAATCGAGCAGACCCATAGTTGCCTCCAACTTAAATAGGCGCATATCGCGCGTTTGGTTTGCCGGAAACGTTTCATATATGTTTCGCGGCTTGGTCAACGCCCCTATTCTACGCTGCTCAGCGATACCTCTGAGCTGGGATTATGTGATATATCAGTTGAAGGGAAACTTATTGCTGGTGTGTTTCTGCGCCACGGGTTCAAGTGGGGTACGCTTGAAGGCGAAAAACAAAGGCGCTAAATTTGCGCGAAGGGAGCACATATGATTGTCGAGAACCATGCGCTGTGGGGCGAGGAGCCGACCGAGGATTATCCGGCGACCTTTACGTATCTGGGTGCCGAGCCGCTGCCCGATAAACCGAATGGACGCCGCCCTGCCGTGATTATCTGTGGCGGAGGTGCGTTTACGCATATCGCTCCGCATGAGCAGGATCCGGTGGCGTTTGCATTTTTGGATCACGGTTACCAGGCCTTTGTGCTCAACTATGTCACGAGTTCTACGGGTGACGTGAGCTTTCCGCACCCCCAGGCAGATCTTGCCAAGATGGTCGCCACGGTGCGCGCCAACGCCGACGAGTGGCATGTCGATCCTAAGCGCGTGTGCGTCGTGGGATTCTCGGCGGGCGGTATGATCTGCGCCTCGCTGGCAACACAGTGGAAGACCGGCCCCTTCGCGGCACTTGCCGGGGCGCGTCCGGACGACATTCGTCCCGATGCCGTGGTGCTGGGCTATCCATTGCTCGACTTTGCCTATGTGCGTGACATGCAGACGCGCGATCCGCGCATTGACTTGCGTGTGCCCAAGACGGGCGGCAAGACGGGGCGCGATTTGCTCAACGACTACCTGTCGATGGTGACGGGCGGCGAGGCAACTGACGAGCATCTGGCCGACATCTGCCCCACCACGCATGTTTCGCGTCAGATGCCACCGACTTTTGTGTGGGGCGTGTCCGACGACAAGACGGCGCCGATTGCGCAGGTCTACCCGTTTGCGCAGCGCATGGCCGAGGAGGGCGTTGCATGCGAGATGCACGTCTTCGACCAGGGCGGTCACGGCCTTTCGCTCGGCAATGCCAATACCGCGGTCGACAACGAGGACAAGCAGGTGGCGGTCCGCCCTTGGATTCGCCTAGCCTTCCGCTTCCTGGAGCGCCATCTGTAAGAGGACGGGCATCCCAGCCCTTCAATAACTTGCGGTGAAATAGTTTCTATCTGGGGTATCAACCAGCCCATCCAGGAACTATTCCACCGCAACTTCGTTTTTGATGCCCCGCCCGGAAACTGCGTCCCAGTTTTGCCTTTCAAGGTGGGACGCAGTTTCCCATAGGGCCTCGACTGGGAAAGCGCGTCCCGTTTCGAGCGGGGATTCTGGGATGCATTTTCCGTAAGAGGCCTGTTAGGGAAACCATATCCCGTTTCGAGCCAGAATTCTGGGATGTAGTTTCCCCGAGAGGCCTCATCGGGAAACTATGGCCCTGAACTCTCCTGCCTGTCCCCATCGCACCGATCTGTCGATTGAACATCGTTGTGTGTTCACGCTATCATGTAAGCTTAAAATTGGTTAGCCATGGCAAACGGTTAGCCATGGTGAACATAAATATAACGCCCTGTGGGCGCCGGGGGAGGAACACGGACGTGAAGCTCGATACACTCGAGATTGGAAAGGACGCCGTTGTCGCATCGGTGGCATCGGACGATCAGGCACTCCGACAGCATATTTTGGACATGGGTCTAACGCCGGGCACCGAAGTCACCATGATGAAGTACGCCCCCATGGGCGACCCGCTCGAGATCCGCCTGCGTGGCTACGAGTTGACACTGCGCAAGGACGATGCCGCTCGCATCGAGCTCGTGGGTATTCACGACACCGATACAGGTCCGCGCGCTAACGCCGCAATCGGCACGACGGAGCACCCGGCACTCGGCGAGGGGACGTATTCGCCCCGTGCGGCAAAGACGGCCGTGCCCGAGGGCGCGCCGCTGCACTTTGCCCTCGCCGGCAACCAAAACTGCGGCAAGACCACGTTATTCAACCAGCTGACGGGCTCCAACCAACACGTCGGTAACTTTCCCGGCGTGACTGTCGACCGCAAAGATGGCACCATCCGTAACCATCCCGAGGCGAGCGTTACCGACCTGCCTGGCATTTACTCCCTGTCGCCGTACACAGGCGAAGAGGTCGTGAGCCGTCAGTTCATCCTCGACGAGCGCCCGGACGCCATCATCGACATCATTGACGCCACCAACATCGAGCGTAACCTGTACCTGACACTGCAGCTTATGGAGCTTGACCGTCCTATGGTCATCGCGCTCAACATGATGGACGAGGTGACCGCCAACGGCGGCGCCGTGGACGTCAACCTGCTCGAGAGCCTGTTGGGCGTGCCGGTTGTCCCCATTAGCGCCGCCCGCAACGAGGGCATCGGCGAGCTGGTGGATCACGCGTTGCATGTGGCGCGGTTCCGCGAGCGTCCCGGCCGCCTGGACTTCTGCGCACCCGATGGCTCGGACAGCGGTGCACTGCATCGCTGCATCCACGGTATTGCTAACCTGATCGAGGACCATGCCGTGACGGCGCACATCCCGGTGCGCTTTGCGGCGACCAAGCTGGTTGAGGGCGACGAGCTGGTGACCGAGGCGCTTCACCTGGATCGCAATGAGCTCGACGCTATCGAGCACATCATTACCCAGATGGAGGGCGAGGCCGGCACCGACCGCCTGTCCGCGCTGGCCGATATGCGCTTTAGCTTTATCGGCGACGTGTGCGGGCGTTGCGTCGTCAAGCCGCACGAGAGCCGCGAGCACGTGCGCTCCGTCAAGATCGACCGCATCCTGACGGGTCGCTACACGGCCATTCCGGCGTTTCTGGTGATCATGGGCCTCGTCTTTTGGCTGACGTTTGGCGTGATCGGTGCGGCGTTGCAGGGACTCATGGAGGACGGCATCGCTGCCATCATCGCCTCGGCCGATGCGGGTCTCAAGGCGTTCGGCACCAACGACGTGGTGCGCTCGCTGGCTGTCGACGGCGTGCTTACGGGCGTGGGCAGCGTGCTGACCTTCCTGCCGATTATCGTCGTGCTCTTCTTGTTCCTCTCCATTCTGGAAGACTCCGGCTACATGGCGCGTGTTGCCTTTGTCATGGATAAAGTGCTGCGTCGCTTTGGCCTGTCGGGCCGCAGCTTCGTGCCCATGCTCGTCGGTTTTGGCTGCACCGTGCCGGCTATCATGTCGACCCGTACGCTCCCATCCGAGCACGACCGCAAGATGACGGTCATGCTCACGCCGTTTATGAGCTGCTCAGCCAAGTTGCCGGTTTACGGCTTGCTGTGCGGGGCGTTTTTCCCGCAGGCGACGGTTCCCGCCATGGTCTCGCTCTATCTGATCGGTATCGTGGTCGGCTGCATCGCGGCTTTGGTGCTCAACCGTACGGCATTTAAGGGCGACCCGGTGCCGTTTATCATGGAGCTTCCCAATTACCGCCTGCCGAGCGTCAAGACGACGGTGATGCTGGCATGGGATAAGGCCAAGGACTTTATTACCAAGGCCTTTACCATTATCTTTGCCGCTACCGTGGTCATCTGGTTCCTTCAGACGTTCGACATCCGCTTTAATGTGGTCGCCGATCAGTCGCAAAGCCTGCTTGCCGGTCTGGGTAGCATTATCGCGCCGGTGTTGGCCCCACTCGGCTTTGGCGACTGGCGTGCATCCACGGCGCTCGTCACCGGACTTATCGCCAAGGAGAGCGTCATCTCGACCCTCACCGTGCTTTTGGGTGCAACGTCGCCCGCGGCACTGTCGACCATGTTTTCGCCGTTTACCGCTTACGTATTCCTGGTCTTTACACTGCTGTACCCGCCTTGCGTGGCCGCTATCGGCGCTGTCAAGAGCGAGTTGGGCGCGCGCTATGCCGTGGCCGTATTCGCGTTTCAGGTCGCCGTTGCCTGGATCGTGGCGTTTGTCGTGCATTCGGCGGGCATATTGCTGGGGTTGGCTTAGTTATGAATTGACGGCGCAACCTCTGTGTATCGAATTGTTTTCGGCCCCGCTTCTGTACTGACGGATGCGGGGCCGTTGCTATATAATCGCCTCCGCTCAAAACGATTGGAGACGTTATATATGACTCAGACAAGGCAAGACGGCATCACGCTCAAGCAGTGGCTCCCGCTCATCGGGCTCACCTGCTGCGCGTTCGTGTTCAACACGTCGGAGTTCATGCCCATCGGCCTGCTGACCGACATCGCCGCATCGTTTTCGCTCACCGAGGCCCAAGCTGGCATCATGATCTCGGTCTATGCCTGGGGCGTCATGCTGCTGTCGTTGCCGCTCATGGTGTTCGCCTCGCGCTTCGAGTTCAAGCGGATGCTGCTCGGCGTGCTTGCCGTGTTCTCGCTGGGCCAGTTCCTGTCCGCCTTGGCGCCGACCTATCCCATCTTAGTCTGCGCGCGCCTGGTGGTTGCCTGCGCGCACGCCGTGTTCTGGTCGGTCGCTTCGATTATGGCGTCGCGCCTGGTTGACACACGCCACGGGGCGCTCGCCATCAGCATGATCGCCACGGGCTCTTCCATCGCACAGATCTTCGGCCTGCCGCTCGGCCGCGCCATTGGCCTGGCCGTGGGCTGGCGTATGACGTTTGCCGTGGTCGGGGCGCTGTCTGCTGTCGCGGTTGTCTACCAGGCCACGGTGTTCCCCACCATGCCAGCGGGCGAGCGTTTTACGCTCAAGCAGCTGCCCGAGCTGCTCAAGAACCCGTTCCTCATCGCGCTCTATGTGGTCACGGTGTTCATGGCGACCGGCTATTACGCAAGCTACAGCTATATCGAGCCCTTCCTGGCGCAGGTCGCGCACGTCGATGCGGGCGCCATCACCATGACGCTGACGGCGTTTGGCTGCTCTGGTCTGCTCGGAAGCTGGCTGTTTGGCCGCCTGTTCGACGGGCATCGCTTCCCGTTCTTGGCTATTACGCTCTCCGGCGTGCCGGTGGCTCTGCTGCTTATGGCCCCCGCAGCCTCGGCGCTCGTGTTGGTGCTTGCCGTCTGCGCACTGTGGGGTTGCTGCGCCACGGCCTTTAACGTGGCGTTTCAGGCCGAGCTCATCAAGTACACGCCCGCGGATTCGTCGGCTGTCGCCATGTCGATCTTCTCGGGTCTGTTCAATCTGGGTATCGGCACGGGCACCGCAATCGGCGGCGCCGTGGTTTCGGGTCCCGGTATCGCTTGGATCGGCTTCGCGGGCGGGGCGATTGCCGTCGTGGGCGTCATTCTCGCCATCACGGTGATGTTCCCGGCCATTCGTCGCGCCAAGCCCGTCGCCTAACCATATCCCCTCATCAGTTGCGGTGAAATACGGATTGTTTAGCCCAATAAACCTGGCAAACAGTCCGTATTTCACCGCAACTTATTTTGGGGAAGGGGGTGCACGCTGGGCATACAATGGATGTCGTTGTGTTGCGCTTACCGGGAGGTTGCTATGTGGGCATACGAGACGACGTTCTACCAGATCTATCCGCTGGGCTTCTGTGGAGCTCCGCGCGAAAACGCCGCGTCCGTTGCCGAGGATGAGCTCGCCCAGGCTGTCAACGCCGCGCCAAACCCCGATGCGCCCATCATGAAGATCGCCCAATGGGCCGACTACCTGCAGGAACTCGGCGTTGGCGCTGTGCTCATTAACCCTCCGCTCGAATCCGATAGCCATGGCTACGACACGCGCAGCTTGCGCCATATCGACCGTCGCTTGGGTGGGGATGCCGACTTTGCCGCCGCATGCGAGACACTGCACGCCCATGGCATCCGCGTGGTGCTCGATGCGGTCTTCAACCATGTGGGCCGTGGCTTTTGGGCCTTCCGCGATGTGCAGGAGCGCAAGTGGGACTCGCCCTACAAGGACTGGTTCCACATTAGCTTTAACGGCGACTCCTGCTATGGCGATGGCTTTTGGTACGAGGGCTGGGAAGGCCATTTTGAGCTCGTGAAGCTCAACCTGCAAAATCCCGCTGTGGTCGATTACCTGCTCGAGTCCGTGCGCCGTTGGGCCGACGTCTTTGGCGTCGATGGCCTGCGCTTGGACGTTGCCTATATGCTCGACCGCGACTTCATGCGTCGTCTGCATACCTTTACCCGCGAGCTCAAGCCCGATTTTGTGCTGATCGGCGAGACGCTCCACGGCGATTACAACCAGATCGTTAACGATGAGATGCTCGACTCCTGCACCAACTACGAGTGCTACAAGGGCCTGTACTCCAGCTTTAATTCGGTCAACATGTTCGAGATCGCCCACTCGCTGCACCGCCAGTTTGGCGGCGATCCGTGGTGCATCTACCGCGGCAAGCATCTGCTGTCGTTTGTCGACAACCACGATGTGCCGCGCCTGGCAAGCATCCTTACCGACAAGTCCTGCCTACGCCCCGCCTACGGCATGCTCTTCGGTATGCCGGGCATTCCGTGCGTCTACTACGGCAGCGAGTGGGGGATTGCCGGCGAAAAGGGCGGCCCCGATGGCGATTGGGCGCTACGTCCTGCGCTCGATGAGCCTGCGCCCAACGAGCTGACGGCCTTCATCAAGCAGCTCGCGCACCTGCGCTCGGCCGACGATGCGGCGGCACGCGCTCTCAACTACGGTGCCTATCGCAACGTGGTGATCCAGAATAAGCAGCTGTTGTTTGAGCGCGCCTGCGACGACGCGACGGTGCTCGTGGCGGTCAATGCCGTGAACGAGCCCTACACCTTTGGAGCCGGCGAACTCAGCGGCTCCTTCATCGATCTGCTTGCCGACGATGCGCCCACGGTCGAGCTGACGGGTACCCTTGAGCTTGCACCCTACGAGGTGCGCTATCTGTTGAGAGCCTAGCCCATGGCCGTGTCTGACGAGGACTATCAACATATTGAGCATGGGTTTGAGCCTGTGTTCGACCAGCGCTCTCGCGTTTTGGTGCTGGGGTCGTTTCCCTCGGTGCTCTCGCGTGCCAATGCCTTCTACTATGGCAATCCGCAGAACCGCTTTTGGCGCGTGATGGCCGCGTGCCTCGGTGTGCCTGTGCCGCCCAACGAGGGCGATCCTTTGGCAAGCGGTGAGCCCGCGACGCTCGATGCCTCCATTGCCGCCAAGCGATCCATGCTGTTGAACGGTGGCGTGGCCCTGTGGGATGTGATTGAGAGCTGCGACATTAAGGGCTCGAGCGACGCGAGCATTCGCAACGTTGTGCCGGCGCATATCGAGTGCATTACCGATGCCGCGCCGATCGAGGTCGTTGTCTGTAACGGCGGCACGGCAGGGCGGCTCTACAAACGCTACTTGCAAGATCGGACGGGGCTGCCTGCCATCGTCCTGCCCTCGACAAGTCCCGCCAATGCCGCCTGGCGCCTGGAGTGTCTTGTTGAGCGTTGGCACGAAGCCGTTGACTGGGCTGTTATTTAATTTAGATTTCTGTTTGAGCGTGGGCGTCCAGACGTTTCAGAACGCCTCGCCAGATCGGCGCGGGCACGGCTGGCTCGGCGCAAACCATGCCGTCGGCGTCGACGTTGGCGGCATTGCCGCCGCCAAGTCGCTGTGCATGCTTGACGGAGCAGCCCATGCGCACAGCGCCCACGAGCTTGTCCATCGCTTCCGAAAACGGTCGGCGCAAGAGGCCCATGCGTGGGGAATGGCGAAGCGCTGCGATGCCGCTGCCGGCGCAGATGGCAACGCCGCCACACCACAATTGGCCATGGCGATCGCATGCCTTGTGCAGACGAACGGCGGCCCCACGCGCCTGCTCAGCGCCCTGTTGTGCGGCTCGAATCACGGCGTAGACACGCGTTCCCGTACTGCCAAAGCGCTCAAGCGCCTGCTCGATAGCAGTCAACGTCTCATCGTCAACCACATCTTCAATGACCAGCACGATGCCATCGGCAACGCTGCCGGCGTCATTTGCCTTCAAGTCGACCGGGCGGGGGAGTGCGGTGCCGGAAAGATGAGCATAGGCGGCGATGGCATCCTGCAGGTCCCAGAGCAAAAAATCAAGATCGGCGCTATTGGGAATACTGATATACGCAATGGTTTGCAGTGTTTTTGGTACGTCGCCACGCGCGGTCGTCTCCATGCCATCTCCTTTCCGGCTCGTTTCCGTTTAGGTTACACCGTCTGGCGGCGCCCCGCCGCGCTATCCTAGTGCAACCCTTACGAAAGGAACGTCATGCGACTGCCCATGAATACCTCGCTTGCCACGCTCAAGCCCTCCGGTATCCGCCGGATCAACGCGCTCGCCGCCCAGCACCCGGGGTGCATCGCGCTTGCGCTTGGCGAGCCCGATTTTCCCACGCCCGATGTGATTAGTGCCGAGGTGACTGCATCGCTGGACCGCGGTGACACGCATTATCCGCCCAACAACGGTCGCCCTGCCCTGCGCGAGGCGCTGTCCGCATATATGGGCGACGCGGGCCTTTCGTTTTCTGCTGACGAGGTCATCCTGACCGATGGTGCGACTGAGGCCCTGTCGGCTACGTTTATGGCTATGCTCAATCTAGGCGACGAGGTCATCATCCCCACGCCGGCTTTTGGTTTGTACGAGAGCATCGTCGTGGCCAATCACGCCAAAGCGGTCTTTTTGGATACGGAGCCTGCGCAATTTCAGATTGACGAGGACGCGCTTCGCGCCTGCGTGACCCCGGCGACCAAGGCCATCGTCATCTGCACGCCCAACAATCCCACGGGCTGCATTCTCAACGCGGCATCGCTCGACGCCGTGGCGCGCGTAGCGGAGCAGGCGGGTATCTACGTAGTCTGCGACGACGTATACAACCGTCTGGTCTATGCGGACGGCTACGAGCGCTTCGCCCAGCGCCACCCGGAGCTTCGCAATCAGACGGTAGTTATCGAGAGCTTTTCCAAGCCCTGGGCCATGACCGGTTGGCGCTTGGGCTGGCTCGCAGCGGCAGCCCCCGTCATCGCCGAGATCGCAAAGGCCCACCAATACCTAGTATCGAGTGCCGTTTCCTTCGAGATGGATGCCGCAGCCCGAGCCCTCACCGTCGACCCAACCCCCATGCTCAAAGTCTACCGAGCCCGCCGCAAACGCGTACTCGCAGCCTTAAACGCCATGGGCCTCGAAGTAGTGGAACCCGCAGGAGCCTTCTACACTTTCCCGAGCATCAAAAAATTCGACCTAACCAGCGAAGCCTTCTGCATCAAAGCCATCAAAGAAGCAAACGTAGCCCTAGTCCCAGGCGACTGCTTCGGCACCGAAGGCCACGTCCGCCTCAGCTATTGCGTTTCCGATAAAGACCTAGACGAAGGACTAGCCCGCCTGTCCACCTTCATTTCAACCCTATAGCCCAACGGGACGCAACACATCAGCCCACTGACCCAAGCATTATGAGTGGGGCGCGCCGGCCAACGGAAAACCGGGCTGCCCCAAAGTCACCGCAGGCCGCGCCGCCGAAGGCCGGGCGCAAGGTTTTCGTAGATTCCGCACGAGCCGAAGAGCACTTAATGTGCTCTTCGTGCGAGCCAGGACTTGACCGAGCGAAAACCTTGCGCCCGGCCTTCGGCGGCGCGTGCCGGATGGTGGAATTGTGTGCAGCCCGGTTTTCCGTTGACCGACGCCGGGGTCCCCGCCATAATACTTTCGGTTCACGCACGAATCCGCTGCCAGAGACAGCCGGCGCAAACGGGTCTTACCCGCGAGCTTAATGGGACTTCCCGCCAGCCGAGGTGGTCGAGTAGATATGTCTTCTCGCCCCCGTCGCTCATGCAGCGCGGGGGCTTTCTTTTTGGACATGCCCCCGTCACGTCCTTGTGGCGGACCGTGCCCGGAAAGAATTCGAGGAGGTGTAATTCATGCCCCAGCAGTACAAAATCGACAAGGTTGCAGAGATCGAGTCCCGTATCGCCGAGAACGCCGGTCTGTTCGTCGTCAACTACAACGGTCTGACGGTTAAGCAGGCTCAGGAGCTGCGTCATCAGCTTCGCGAGTGCGGCGCCGAGATGAAGGTCTACAAGAACAACCTGGTCAAGATTGCTCTCAAGAACCAGGAGCAGCCCGAGCTCGACGAGATTCTCGCCGGCCCCGTCGCTTATGTGTTCTACGAGTCCGAGCCGGTCGAGGCCGCTAAGGCCCTTAAGGACTTCTCCGCTCAGTCCAAGGGCGTCCTTGAGATCAAGGGCGGTATCTCCGACGGCAAGGCCGTTTCCGCTGATGATGTTAAGGCTATCGCCGAGCTGCCCACCAAGGATCAGCTTCTCGGCCAGATCGCCGGTCTCATCTCCGGTTTCGCTCGCGACATCGCTGTCTGCGTCAACGGCGTTTCCTCTGGTCTCGCTCGTTCGATCCAGCAGGTCTCCGAGCAGAAGGCAGCCTAGTCGCTGTTTTCACCCGCGGCGGCAACGCCGCACCCCTGGCGCATTCGCGCCGTGTTTTAACTGATCTCCGTGCATCCGCACGGAAACCGAAAGGACTTAGAAATGGCTAAGCTTACCACCGATGAGATCATCGATGCTCTTAAGGAAATGACCCTTCTCGAGGCTTCCGAGCTCGTCAAGGCTATCGAGGACACCTTCGGCGTTTCCGCCGCTGCTCCTGCCGCTGTTGTCGCCGCTCCCGCTGCTGGCGCTGCTGAGGCCGAGGAGAAGACCGAGTTTGACGTCGTGCTCGAGGGCTTCGGCGACAACAAGATCCAGGTCATCAAGGCCGTCCGTGAGCTCACCAACCTTGGCCTGAAGGAGGCCAAGGAGGTCGTCGAGGGCGCTCCCAAGGCTGTTCTCGAGGGTGCCAAGAAGGAGGACGCCGAGGCTGCCAAGGAGAAGCTCGAGGCTGCTGGCGCTGCTGTCACCCTCAAGTAATCAGGCTTTCTCGCCAGATTTCTTTGCAGACGGGGTTCGTGTTGCGAGCCCCGTCTTTTTTGTTTTTCGGTCCCTCGACATCGGTAGCTCAAACTGCCATATTCTGTGATTTGCGTCGTATCGGGTACCCTGCCGTTGGGCAATAAAATTGCACCATTCGAGCAATAATTTGCGTTGACCTGCTGAAGAATTGTCTCTGCCTTGTAGCGACATATAGTTCCAGCGGTAAGATGCTTGGGTATCGCAATTTGGTCTGCGGCTGTGTGCCGCACGCATGGGGCGCTTTTGCGCCTGCGAAAGGATCTTTGAATAACATGAAGGCAATCATCCCCGCCGCCGGTCTTGGCACGCGTTTTCTGCCTGGCACCAAGTGCACGCCCAAAGAGATGCTGCCGGTGCTCGACAAGCCCGTCATTCAGTACGTCGTCGAGGAGGCGCTCGACCCCGAGGAAGTCGACGACGCCATCATCGTTACTTCTCCCGGTAAGCCCGAGCTACTGAACTACTTCCAGCCCGATCGCTCGCTCGAGAACCTGCTGCGCGAGCGCGGCAAGAACGCCTATGCCGACGCCGTCGCCCACGCTGGCGGTATGCCGGTCGACTTCCGTTATCAGTACGAGCCCAAGGGCCTCGGCCATGCTATCCGCTCTGCTGCCGACGCCGTGGCAGGGGAGAACTTCCTAGTTCTTCTGGGCGACTACGTTGTGCCTAACCGCGACATCTGCGACAAGATGCTCGCCGTTTCCAAGGAGCACGGTGGCGCTTCGGTTATCGCCGTCGCTGCTTGCTCGCCCGAGGAAGTCAGCCGCTACGGCGTTATCGCCGGTGAGTGCGTCGGTTCGCTCGAGGGTGCCGAGGACGTTGCCGATGCAGAGCCGGGCGCTGTCTGGCGCATCGGTGGTCTGGTCGAGAAGCCCGCTCCCGAGGCGGCTCCGTCCAACCTGTACATCGTCGGTCGCTACCTGCTGAGCCCGCTGGTCATGGACCTGCTGGCAGATCAGCAGGCCGGCAAGGGCGGCGAGATCCAGCTCACCGACGCCATGGCCCGTTCGCTCGACCGCGAGGCCATGTATGCAGTCGTCATCGACCCGCTGTCGGGCTACGACACCGGCACTCCCTCTGGCTGGATGGCCACCAACGCCCTCATGGCTGCAAGCGACCCCCGCTTTGCCGATGCCTTCTGGGACGCCATCGACGAGCGCGGCGGATTGATGCGCAAGTAAGCCTTCGGGCATCGACATTTACGGGCGCGGACCTCGGTTCGCGCCCGTTTTTTATAAGAGCTGCGATTGCCGGCTCTCTGTTCACAGAAAATATATGAACAGATGTTCGATACACATACATCTACCTGCGTGTTTTCTGTCGAAAAACTTTGCTACTCCAAAAACTCAATCGCGTCAAGGCTTTTCTTGCCCAACGGTCGGTACCTGATAAACTATTAGGTTGCGATAACTGGCGAAGCTATGCCTCGCCAACCCACCGAGCATTTCCGTGAAGGAGGAAAAACCTGGTGACCTACGCATACACTGCCACTGAGCGCAAGCGCGTCAGCTTCGGGAAAATCCCGGAGGCCATGGAGCTCCCCAACCTTATCTCTGTTCAAAGGGAATCCTTTGAGCGTTTTAAGGACGAGGGCCTTCGTGAGGCGTTCAAGGAATCCAGCCCCATCCAGAGCCAGAACCATGTTCTCGAGGTTACCTTCGGCGAGCATCAGTTCGGCGACCCCGCGCACACCGTCGAGGAGTGCCGCGAGAAGGACATGACCTATCAGGCCCCGCTTCTGACCGACGTCCGTCTCACCAACAAGGAGACCGGCGAGATCAAGGAGCAGCTCGTCTTTATGGGCGACTTCCCCATGATGACCGATCAGGGCACCTTCATCATCAACGGTACCGAGCGTATCGTCGTCTCGCAGCTCGTCCGTTCCCCGGGTGTGTACTACAGCTCCGAGATGGATTCGGGCAAGCAGATCTACAAGGCCCAGATCATCCCGTCCCGCGGTGCCTGGCTCGAGTTTGAGGTCGACAAGCGCGACCAGCTCATGGTCTCCATCGACCGTAAGCGCAAGCAGAGCGCCACGATGTTCCTGCGCGCCCTTGGCATTGCCGTCACCAACGACGACATTATCAAGCTGCTCGGCAACTCCGATGTGATTAAGCGCACCCTGGAGCGCGATACCGCCCTCACCCGCGAGGATGCCCTTATCGAGATCTACCGTCGCCTGCGCCCGGGCGAGCCTCCCACCGTGGACGCTTCCCGCAGCCTGCTCGAGGGCCTGCTCTTTAACCCGCAGCGCTACGATCTGGCCCGCGTCGGTCGTTACAAGGTCAACAAGAAGCTCAACCTCACCACCGAGGAAGAGGTCACGGTGCTCACCGACGAGGATATCGTCGCGACGCTGCGCTACCTGCTGTCCCTCGCTGCCGGCGAGCAGGGCTTCAAGGTCGACGACATCGACCACTTCGGCAACCGCCGCATCCGCACCGTCGGCGAGCTCGTCGCCAACCAGTTCCGTATCGGCATGAGCCGTATGGAGCGTGTCGTCCGTGAGCGCATGAGCTCCCAGGACATCGACGAGATCACCCCGCAGTCGCTCATCAACATCCGCCCGATCGTGGCCTCCATCAAGGAGTTCTTCGGTTCCTCGCAGCTCTCGCAGTTCATGGACCAGGCGAACCCCCTGACCGGTCTGACCCACAAGCGCCGCCTGTCCGCACTCGGCCCTGGCGGTCTTGCCGGCCACAAGTCCGGCTCCAGCCGCCGCACCAACGTGCCGACGGCCGTCCGCGACGTTCACAACTCGCACTACAGCCGCATGTGCCCGATCGAGACCCCCGAAGGCCCCAACATCGGCCTGATCGGCTCGCTCGCCCTCTACGCCCGCGTCAACGAGTACGGCTTCATCGAGGCTCCGTTCCGTCGCGTCGAGAACGGCGTTGCCACCGACCAGATCGACTGGATGACCGCTGATGAGGAAGAGAAGCACGTTATCGCGCCGGCCAACACGCCGCTCGATCCCAAGACCAACGAGTTCATCACGACCGATGCCGAGGGCAAGATCGTCCGCCCGCACACCGTGATCGCCCGTACCCGCGACTTCGACGGCTCCTTCGGCGCTCCCGCCGACGTGCCTGTCGAGGACGTCGACTACATGGACGTCTCGCCGCGTCAGATGCTTTCCGTCGCAGCCACGCTGATCCCGTTCCTCGAGCACGACGACGCCAAGCGTACGCTGATGGGCGCTAACATGCAGCGTCAGGCCGTGCCGCTGGTTCACCCTGCCGCTCCCTATGTCGGTACCGGCATGGAGCGTCGCGCCGCTCTGGACTCCGGCGAGGTCACCCTGGCCAAGAACGCCGGCGAGGTCATCTTTGCCGACGCCGCCAAGATCATCGTCAAGCATGCCGGCGGCATGGACGAGTATCACCTGGCCAAGTACCAGCGTTCCAACCAGTCCACCTGCATCAACCACCGTCCGCTCGTGCGCGTCGGTGACACCGTTGAGCAGGGCGAGCCTCTGGCCGACGGTCCTTCGACCGATCATGGCGAGCTCGCACTGGGCCAGAACCTCACCGTGGCATACATGCCGTGGGAAGGCTTTAACTACGAGGACGGTATCGTCGTGTCCGAGCGCCTGGTGGCCGAGGACCTGCTGACGACCATCAATATCACCCGTCACGAGATCGACGCTCGCGACACCAAGCTCGGCCCCGAGGAGATCACTCGCGAGATCCCGAACCTCTCCGAGGACATGCTTGCCAACCTCGACGAGGACGGCATCATCCGCATCGGCGCCGAGGTCGGCCCTGGCGACATCCTGGTCGGCAAGGTCACGCCTAAGGGCGAGAGCGCTCTGACCGCCGAGGAGCGCCTGCTGCGCGCCATCTTCGGTGCCAAGGCCCACGACGTTCGCGACACCTCCCTTAAGATGCCTCACGGCGCTTACGGCCGCGTCATCGACGTCGTCCGCTTTAGCCGCGAGAACGGCGACGACCTGGCCCCCGGCGTCAACGAGCAGGTGCGCGTCTACGTCGCCCAGCGCCGTAAGATCCAGCAGGGCGATAAGATCGCCGGCCGCCACGGCAACAAGGGTGTTATCTGTAACGTTTTGCCGGTCGAGGACATGCCCTACATGGCTGACGGTACCCCGATCGACGTTATCCTCAACCCGCTGGGCGTTCCTTCGCGTATGAACGTCGGCCAGCTGCTCGAGTGCCACCTTGGCTGGGCTGCTGCCTGCGGTTGGGATACCGAGGATGCCGACTCCGACAAGTATGTCCCCGGTCCGTTCTTCGTCTCGACGCCCGTTTTCGACGGCGCCAAGGAGGACGAGATCGCCGAGGTCATCCGTCGCGCCAACAAGAACATGCTCAACAAGGCCACCGCTGCCTTTGGCGATCACATGCGCCCCGAGTTTGTCACCCAGCTTGACGAGCGCGGCAAGACCCGTCTGTTCGACGGCCGCACCGGCGAGGAGTTCCGCGAGCCCATTACCGTGGGTACGTCCTACATCCTCAAGCTCGGCCACATGGTCGACGACAAGATCCACGCCCGTTCGACCGGCCCTTACAGCTTGGTTACCCAGCAGCCTCTGGGCGGCAAGGCCCAGTTCGGCGGCCAGCGCTTCGGCGAGATGGAAGTTTGGGCACTGTACGCATACGGTGCTTCCAACGTCCTGCAGGAGATCCTGACCGTCAAGTCCGACGATACCGTGGGTCGCGTCAAGACCTACGAGTCCATCGTCAAGGGCGAGAACGTCCCGGTTCCGGGTATTCCCGAGTCCTTCAAGGTTCTCGTCAAGGAGATCCGTTCCCTCGCGCTGGACATCGAGCCCATGCACGATGCCGACGAGGACGCCTCCGCCCCTGTGACCGCCGAGGAGACCTCTGCTCTCGACGACCTGGCTGCGCTCGCCGGCGTTGACGCTGACGTCGAGGCCCAGGATGCCGAGACCGCCGAGGCACCCGAGGCTGTCGCCGCCACGACCACTGATAAGGAGTAGTTGACTGTGGCAGATTTCGAAGCTACTGATTTTGACTCGGTAAAGATCTCCCTTGCCTCCGCCGACCAGATCCGTTCCTGGTCGCACGGTGAGGTAAAGAAGCCGGAGACCATCAATTACCGTACCCTCAAGCCCGAGAAGGACGGCCTGTTCTGCGAGAAGATCTTCGGTCCCGCCAAGGACTGGGAGTGCTCCTGCGGCAAGTACAAGGGCATTCGCTTTAAGGGCATCGTCTGCGAGCGCTGCGGCGTCGAGGTCACCTCGGCCAAGGTGCGTCGCGACCGCATGGGCCACATCGAGCTCGCCGCTCCCGTGTCCCACATCTGGTACTTCAAGAGCCCCACGAGCTTCCCGATGAGCCGTATGCTCGACATCAAGTCCAAGGACCTCGAGAAGGTTCTGTACTTTGCCAGCTACATCATCACCGAGGTTGACTACGAGGCTCGCGAGGCCGACGCCGACGACCTGCGCGAGGAGCTCGCCGCCGATCTGGAAGAGATCGATGCCGAGTGCGCCCGCCAGATCGAATCCCTCAAAGAGCAGGGCGACCCCGAGAACTTTGACGAGTTCTCCGACGAGGAGCCGCTGACCCCCGAGGAGATCGCCTCTGGCATCGTTGACATCGAGGAAGAGTGCAAGGACGAGAAGCAGCTCCGCACGGACGCCTTCAACGCCTTCATGAAGCTCACCGAGCGCGACCTCATCTCCGATGAGCCGCTGTTCCGCGAGATGACCCGTTACTACTCCATGTACTTCAAGGGTGGTATGGGTGCCGAGGCCGTCCGCGACCTGCTCGCTGCCATCGACCTCCCCTCCGAGGCCGAGAAGCTCAAGGCCATCATCGCCGACGAGGATTCCCAGAAGCAGAAGCGCGAGAAGGCCGTCAAGCGCCTTGAGGTCGTTGACGCCTTCCTGAAGGGCGGCAACAGCCCCGCGAACATGATCCTGGACGTCATCCCGGTCATTCCGCCCGATCTGCGCCCGATGGTCCAGCTCGACGGCGGCCGCTTCGCCGCGTCCGACCTCAACGACCTGTATCGTCGCGTGATCAACCGTAACAACCGACTCAAGCGCCTGCTCGACCTGGACGCCCCCGCGATCATCGTGAACAACGAGAAGCGCATGCTCCAGGAGTCCGTGGACGCCCTGTTCGACAACGGCCGTCGTGGTCGCCCGGTCTCTGGCCGTGGCGGTCGCCCGCTCAAGTCGCTCGCCGAGGCCCTCAAGGGCAAGCAGGGCCGCTTCCGTCAGAACCTGCTGGGTAAGCGTGTCGACTATTCCGGCCGTTCGGTTATCGTTACCGACCCCAAGCTGCTGCTGCACCAGTGCGGTCTGCCCAAGACCATGGCGCTGGAGCTCTTCAAGCCCTTCGTCATGAAGCGCCTGGTCGAGCTTGGCAAGGTCGAGAACATCAAGGGCGCCAAGCGCGCTATCGACCGCGGTGCCACCTTTGTGTGGGACATCCTCGAAGAGGTCATCGACGGCCGCGTCGTGCTGCTCAACCGTGCACCGACCCTGCACCGTCTGTCCATCCAGGCCTTTGAGCCGGTGCTGGTCGAGGGCAAGGCTATCCACCTGCACCCGCTGGTCTGCTCGCCCTTCAACGCCGACTTCGACGGCGACCAGATGTCTGTCCACGTGCCGCTGTCCAGCCAGGCTCAGGCCGAGGCCCGCGTGCTCATGCTCTCTGCGAACAACCTGCGCTCGCCGGCATCCGGCAAGCCGGTCAACATCCCCTCGCAGGACATGATCATCGGTGTGTACTACCTCACCCAGGTCCGCGACGGTCTGCCGGGCGAGAACCACGTGTTCGCCAGCTTCGACGACGCGCTGCACGCCTATGACTGCCGCTCCGAGGTCGACATGCAGGCCAAGATTCAGGTCCGCCTGTCCGCTGCCGACGCCAATGTCATCAACGAGGACGGCACCCGTATCTTCCGCGTTAAGAACGGCAAGAACGAGTTTGTCGACTACGACGTCACCGGCAACAAGACCGCGCGCTTCGAGACCTCTATCGGCCGCATCATCTTCAACCGCCAGTGCCTGCCCGAAGACTACGAGTTCATGAACTACAAGATGGTCAAGGGCGACGTGGCCAAGCTGGTTGCGGACTGCTGCGATCGTTACCCCGAGGCCAAGGTCGGCCCGATCCTCGACGCCATCAAGTACTCCGGCTTCCACTACGCTACCCGCGCCGGCCTCACCATCTCGGTGTGGGACGCTCTCATCCCTGCCGAGAAGCAGGAGCTGCTCGATCGCGCCCAGGCCAACGTCGACCAGATCAACGAGTACTTCGAGGAGGGCTTCATCAACGAGACGGAGCGCCACATCGAAGTCGTTAACGAGTGGACCGCTTGTACCGATAAGGTTGCAGCGCTCATGCTCGACATGTTCGACGAGGAGAACCCGCTGTACATGATGGCCGACTCCGGCGCCCGTGGTTCTAAGACCCAGCTGCGTCAGCTCGGCGGCATGCGTGGCCTGATGGCAGACATGTCCGGCGAGACGATCGACCTTCCCATTAAGGCGAACTTCCGCGAGGGCCTGCTGCCGCTCGAGTACTTCATTTCGACCTACGGCGCCCGTAAGGGCCTGGTCGATACCGCATCCCACACCTCGGACTCTGGTTACCTGACCCGTCGTCTGGTCGACGTGGCCCAGGACGTCATCGTCCGCGAGGAGGACTGCGGTACGCACGAGGGCGTCACCTATAACCTCATCAACCCCGCCACCACCGATCTCAACACCGACCTCCTCAGCCGTTGCATCAACCACGACGTCGTGGCTCCCGAAGGCACCCTGCTCTTTGAGCAGGACCGCTAAATAC
>UQLF01000014.1 GCA_900541875.1 uncultured Collinsella sp.
CCCCCCCCCCCCCCCCCCCCCCCCCCCCCAAAAACCCCCCCCCCCCCCCCCCCGGTGGGGGGTAAAAACCGGCGTGGGGGCCCCCCCCCCGCCCCCAAACCCGCCTTTAACCCCCCCCAAGTGCGGAGGGGGGTCCGGCGCTCCCCTGTTAGCGGGGCACGTAGCGGCCGGGTTGGGCTCCGGTGGGCTCGCCGTCGCGTGCCGCCAGCACGCCGTTCACAAACACGGCCTTGGCGCGGCCATGTGCCTCAAAGCCCTCGAGCGGCGTGTAGTCCACGGCCTGATGCTGCGTCGCGGCACTGATCGTCCAACGCGCCTTGGGATCCCATACGCACACGTCGGCATCGGCACCCTCGGCAAGACAGCCCTTGCGCGGATACATGCCAAAGACGCGCGCCGGGTTCTCGCTCATCAAGCGGCAAAGGTCCTCGGGGCCCAGCTGTCCCTCAAAGCTCGTGGCAATCGCGACGGGACGATGCTCCACGCCGGGCCCGCCGTTGGGAATCGCGCGGAAGTCGTCGCGCCCGCGGTCCTTTTGCCCGTGCAGATTAAAGCTGCAGTGGTCGGTGGCGATGGTATCGATCTCGCCGGCCACAAGTGCCTCGCGCAGCGCGGCGCGGTCGCCAGCATGGCGCAGCGGCGGGCTCATCACGTACTTGGCGCCCGCAAAGCCGTCCTCGCCCTGCTCCAGATAGCAGGTGTCGTCGAGTATCAGATACTGAGGGCATGTCTCGACATAGATGTTCTTCTGCCCGCGCGCTTTGGCGGCGCGAATGGCCTCGAGCCCCAGCTTGGTCGAAAGGTGCACCACGTTGACCGGGGCGTCGCCGGCCAAGTGTGCCAGATACAGTAGGCGGCTCACGGCCTCGGCCTCACACACATCCGGACGGCTGAGCGCATGTCCCTCGGGCCCATGAATCCCCTGCTCGTACACGCGCTTCTGCAGTTCATTCACCAGCGTGCCGTTCTCGCAATGCACGCACAGGATACCGCCCACGCGCTTGAGCTCCTCCAGCACCTCGAGCGTCTCGGCGTCGTCCAGGCGCAGGTGGTCATAGGCAAAGTAGGTCTTAAACGACGACACGCCCGCCTCGCGCATGGCCGAAAGATCGGCGCGGTTGCATTCATTCCACTCGGCGAGTGCCATATGAAACGCGTAGTTGGCCGTGCAGGTTCCGTCGGCGCGGCGATGCCACTCGGCCAAGGCATCGGGCATGGTCACGCCGCGATCGGCCGTCGCGTAGTCCACGATGGTCGTCGTACCGCCGCAGGCAGCCGCACGCGTACCGGTCTCAAAGCTATCGGCCGTCCAATCCATGCCAGTCCAGCACTGCATGTGCGTGTGGCCGTCGATAAAGCCGGGGAACACCCAACAGTCGGTGGCGTCCTGGACGGTATCGCCCTCGCCCGGCTCGATTGCCGCGGCAATCCGCACAATCTTATCGCCCTCCATGGCAAGATCGGCGCGGCGAAGCCCCTGGGGCGTCACGAGCGCGCCGTTTTTGATGATGATCATAATTGCTCCTTATTGATTGATGCAGTTGGCCACGCGATCAAAATACGAGCAGGCGGCGATATGCTCTGTTATGCATCGCTGTCCCTTGGCGGTATCGACGTCCCACAGCTCGTAGGCACGCGCCTCGACCAGCACCACGTCGGTACGGTCCTTGAGGATCGAACCGCCGCCGTCCTTGCCCTCAAGACACATAAGTGCATCGAACAGTTCCGCCGGAAAGAGCACCGGGCTCGAAGGCTCACCGTTGCACGCAAGACGCACCGGATGCTCGCGGCCGCACTCGTCAAATGCACGAACCATAGCCTCAAAAGAATCCGAACTCACGAGCGGCTGGTCGCCCGGCAAAAAGAGGCAACCTTTCCAGTTGCGTTCGACTCCCCACGAAAGGCCCGCACGGACGCTTTCGCTGCGCAGCTCGCCATCGTGCAGCACGCACGGGCAATGCTTGTCCTCGCAAATCTGAGCGACCTCGGGCCAACGCGTCGAAACCACGACGTCAAAGCCCCGGGGAACCGAATCGATGGTCCGGGCAATCAGCGGCTCGCCATAGATATCGGCAAGCATCTTGTTAGAGCCAAACCGCTTGCCCTCGCCCGAAGCCATAATGACGCATCCAAGTTTCATGGTGATACCTCCCCTGAAACCATCGTACCCATAACTCGCGCCGCGGGCATCCACATCGAAATCGCTTATTCCGCACGCCCACGATGCAAAAAGGGGGCACCCCGCCGGTTGGCAGAGCGCCCCCTTTACATGGCTTACCTCAACCCGGCTTTAGGCCTGGAGCCAACGGGCGGTGTTGCGCTCGTCGAGGGCTTTGAGGGTAGCGGCGGGATCGGCAACCTTCTGCAGGAACATCATGGCAGCGATGGCGTACGGCTTGTAGCTGGCCTCCTTGTACATGCCCACGCGGTGCATGTCGAAGACGTCGGCGTTAACCTCGCCGTGCTCGCAAGAGACACCGGAGATGTCGGCGGGCAGCGGGTGCATAAAGATGGTGTCCTGGCCGTTGGCAGTCTTCTCCATGAGCTCGGTCGTGGAGCACCAGTCCTGATGGGTGGCGTTCTGGGCGAGCAGCTCCTTCTCGAGCGCGGCGATGCCGGCGTCGTCGCCCTCGGCGTACAGGTTGGTGCGCTTCTCCATGGCGGCAAACGGAGCCCAGCTCTTGGGGATCACGATGTCGGCACCCTCGAAGGCCTCGGCCATGGTGTTGACCTGCTTAAAGGTGGTGCCGGACTCGGCGGCATAGCCCTTGGCGCGCTCGACGACCTCGGGCATGAGGTCGTAGCCCTCGGGGTGAGCCAGGGTGACGTCCATGCCAAAGCGGGGCAGCAGGCTGATCAGCGACTGCGGGCAGGACAGCGGCTTGCCGTAAGAGGGCGAATAGGCCCAGGTGACGGCAACCTTTTTGCCCTTGAGGTTCTCAAGACCGCCAAACTCGTTGATGAGGTAGAGCATGTCGGCAGAGGACTGCGTGGGGTGGTCGGAATCGGACTGCAGGGAGATGAGCGTGGGACGGTGATCCAGAACGCCGTCCTCGTAAGCCTGCTGGACAGACTCGGAGACCTCGGCCATGTAGGCGTCGCCCTTGCCGATGTACATGTCGTCGCGGATGCCGATGACGTCGGCCATGAAGGAGATCATGGTAGCGGTCTCGCGGACGGTCTCGCCGTGAGCGATCTGGGACTTCTTCTCGTCCAGGTCCTGCAGCTCAAGGCCGAGCAGGTTGGCGGCCTTAGAGAAAGAGAAACGCGTACGGGTGGAGTTATCGCGGAACAGGGAGACGGCCAGGCCCGAGTCGAAGATCTTGGACGAAACGTTGTTCTCACGCAGCTCGCGCAGTGCGTCGGCGACGATGTAGAGAGCCTTGAGCTCATCGGTGGTCTTGTCCCAGGTGTGCAGGAAGTCGCTGCCGTACATACCCTTAAAATCGAGGCCGTTCAGCTGCTCGACGAGCTCGGTAAACTTAGCGTCCATGGAAATGTCCTTTCTAAAGATGAAACGATCGCAATGAGTTGATGCGCTCCGGCATGCGCGTGTGGCTAGAACATGCAGAGCACCATGACGAGGACCCGCTACCGTTGAGGAAGCATGGGAGATAACGGCCGCGGGCCCCAAGTCAACAGGGGGTGCCGGGGACACGAGCGGCCCCCGGCTCAACAAAATCGAGGAGTGGGACTAATCGATCTTGTTGTTGGTCAGACCGGCGCGGAACACGGTGGCGTCGCCATCGGCCTGGCTCGGATCGTAGAGGTTCAGGGCAGCCACATACATGGCGGCAGCGGTGACCAGGTCGTCCTTGTAGGTGACCTCGTTGGGAGCGTGAGCCTGAGACTCGGCACCCGGGCCAAAGCCCACGCAGGGGATGCCGTAGCGGCCCTGGATGGAAACGCAGTTCGTGGAGAAGGTCCACTTGTCGCACAGCGGGCGACCGGTGCGCTTGTCCATGCTGGGCTCGCAGCCGATGCGCTCGTCACCGAACATGGCCTTGTGGGCGTCGACGAGGGCCTTGACGTGCGGAGCAGTCTCCTTGTTGATCCACGTGGGGAAGTAAGCCTCGGTCTCGTAGACCTCGCCGGTCCAGGACGGACGGTCGTACATGTACATGGAGACCTTCACGTCGTCGCCATACTTCTTGGCGGCCGGTAGGTTGCGGATCTCGTCCAGGCAGGACTCCCAGGTCTCGCCGGCGGTCATGCGACGGTCGATGGAGATGGCGCAGGAATCAGCCACGGCGCAACGGCTGGGGCTGGTGTAGAAGATCTGGCTGACGGTGCAGGTGCCGCGGCCCAGGAAGCGGGCATCCTCGAAGTGCTCGGGGTTGTACTTGGGGTCGAGCATCTTGACGAGGCCCTTGATGTCGGTCGACTCGTCGCAGCCGTTGTTGTTGAGGGCGCGGACGTCGGCGATGATGTCGGCCATCTTGTAGATGGCGTTGTCGCCGCGGTCGGGAGCGGAGCCGTGGCAGGAGGTGCCGTGAACGTCGACGCGGATCTCCATGCGGCCGCGGTGACCGCGATAGATGCCGCCGTCGGTGGGCTCGGTGGAAATGACGAACTCGGGCTTAATGCCGTCCTTGTTGTAGATGTACTGCCAGCACATGCCGTCGCAGTCCTCTTCCTGGACGGTGCCGACGACCATGATCTTGTAGCCCTCGGGGATGAGGCCCATGTCCTTCATCATCTTGGCAGCGTAGGTAGCGGAAGCCATGCCACCCTCCTGGTCGGAGCCGCCGCGGCCGTAGATGATCTCGTCGGTCTCGTAGCCCTCGTAGGGATCGGCATCCCAGTTCTCGATGTTGCCGATGCCGACGGTGTCGATGTGGGAGTCGATGGCGATGATCTTGTCGCCCTCGCCCATAAAGCCCATGACGTTGCCCAGGCCGTCGACCTTGACCTCGTCATAGCCAAGGCTCTCCATCTCGGCCTTGATGCAAGCGACAACCTCACCCTCCTCGCAGGACTCAGAGGGATGGGAGATCATAGCGCGCAGAAAGCGAGTCATATCAGCACGATGGGACTCAGCAGCAGCCTTGATTGCGTCGAAATCGAGTTCTTTAGCCATTGTTCATAACCTTTCAAACGAAGGAATCTACCTGTGAGGTGGCGGAGCGATACCTATTTACTCCGCCCCAACGATTAGCAAGTGGGATATTCGCCTTCCCAAACAATGCGGCGATACTGGTCGGGATCCGTATCGCCCTCGGTGGAGAAGCAGAGCACAGAGCTCGTCTTGTCCAGGCCGATGAGTTCCTTGAGCTCGGCGTACTCGGGATCGAGCATGAGAGTCTCGACCAGGCCGGTGGTCACAGCGCCGGACTCGCCGGAGATGACGCGCGGGTCGCCCTTCTCGGGAGCGCCCAGGGTGCGCATGCCGCGAGCGGTGACCCAGTCGGGGCAGGACACGAAGGCGGTGGTGTGGTTGCGCAGGATATCCCAGCCCAGAATGTTGGGCTCGCCGCAGCACAGGCCGGCCATGATGGAGGGCATGTCGCCGTCCACGATGCGCGGGTCGCCGTCGCCGGCGGCAGCACCCTTGTACAGGCAGGCGGCAGGTGCGCACTCGACCACGACGAAGGTGGGCGGGTTATCGGGATACAGGTTGGTGAAGTAGCCCACCACGGCGCCAGCGAGCGAACCCACGCCAGCCTGGACAAACACGTGCGTCGGGCGGTTGATGGCCATCTCACGCAGCTGCTCGGCAGCCTCGGAGGCCATGGTGCCGTAACCCTCCATGATCCAGGACGGGATCTTCTCGTAGCCCTCCCAGGCGGTGTCCTGAACGATGACGCCGCGCTCGCAGGCGTCGGCCTCGGCGGCGGCCATGCGCACGCACTCGTCGTAGTTGACCTCTTCGATGGTCACCGTGGCGCCCTCGGCGGCAATGTTATCGAAGCGGGGCTTGGTGGAACCCTTGGGCATGTGCACGACAGCCTTCTGGCCCAGCTTGTTGGCAGCCCATGCCACGCCGCGGCCATGGTTGCCGTCGGTGGCGGTAAAGAAGGTAGCCTGGCCAAAGTCCTCGGCCAGCTGATCGGAGGTCAGGTAATCGAAGGTGCAGTCGGCAACGTCCTTGCCGGTCTCGTCGGCAATGTAGTTGGCCATGGCAAACGAGCCGCCCAGGACCTTAAAGGCGTTGAGGCCAAAGCGATAGCTCTCGTCCTTAACGCACAGGTTGGACAGGCCCAGACGCGCGGCCTGGCCGTCCAGGCGGGCAAGCGGAGTGACGGTGTACTGGGGGAACGACTGGTGGAAGGCGCGGGCCTTCTTCACGTGGTCGAGACTCATGATTCCCAAGTGCTTGTCATCGCTCTTGGGCATCGTGTTGCTCGCCCACTGGATCTTATCGGCCATACGGTGAACTCCTTAAGTTCTCTCTTGCCGGCCCCCGCATACGCGTTTCAGCCCGATCCCATTCACACGGCTGAACTTTTATGTGGATGCCAAACAAAAAGTTTGTTAGTAATGTTCTATCACACTTTTTGATTGGCATACCTAACGAATTGTTTGTTGCCGTAATCGGTACTTTTTCGCCGCCGAACGGTCATGAATTGCCTTGTTGATGGATTTGTTTGCGGTCAAGTGTGGTTTATGGCACAGTGAGCCCAAACTAATTTTTAGGAAGGCACCCATGACCCCGTCACAGATTGAGTTTTATAAGCGCCTTGCACACGGCCTGGCGCTCCAATTTGGCCCCAACTGCGAAGTCGTCGTCCACGATCTGGAGACCGAGGACGTGGACCACTCCATCGTAGTGATCGAAAACGGCCACGTCAGCGGGCGCAAACTGGGTGACGGCCCCAGCCATATCGTGTTTGAGTCCATGCACGAGGGCGCCACCGATGTACACGACCGCGAGCCGTACCTCACTAAAACCACCGATGGCAAGCTGCTCAAATCGTCGACGATCTTTATCCGCAACGACGAGGGCAAGCCCGTCGGCATTCTGGGCATCAACTTTGACATTACGCTCATGAAGGCTTTTGAGCGTTCGCTCGACGCCTTTACCGGCACCGGCGGCACGGGCTACACCGAGCCCGAGCCCATTACCAAGAACATCGGCGACCTGCTCGAGGACCTGCTGCACGAGTGCGAGCAGGTTGTGGGCAAGCCCGCGGCGCTCATGACCAAAGACGAGCGCATTCGTGCCATTGGCTACCTCGACCGTCGCGGCGCCTTCCTCATTTCCAAGTCGAGCGAGCGCGCCTGCGAATTCTTTGGCATCTCAAAGTACAGCTTCTATAGCTACCTCAATGAGGCCAAGGCGGCGGCCGGCGACAAGTAGGCACTCGCCTGGATTGCCCCTCCCCTTTTGGGCGCGAGTTCTGGAAAGCACGAATCCAAGACCGAGCAGCTTGGGAAGTTCCATATAATCGATGTCATTGGTATTTCGAAAGGATGGAACAGAATGGCGTTGAGCAAGGCATCATGCACCGGTCGCGGATTGATTCCGGCAATTGGTGGACATGTGCACCGCATGTTCGATGAGGGTGAAGACGACCTGTTTTCACTGAGCCTTGACGACGTCATGGATGATCGCCCGTGGACCGCCGACGAACTCATGGGCGGTGGGGCTCGCCCGTCAAGCCCCAATCCCGCACTTGCGCCTAAGTCCGCGACTGCGCCGGCTCCTGCGCAGTCGCCTGTTTCGACGCCCGCGCCTACGCCCGCACCCACTTCGGCGCCCACGCCCGCACCCACTTCGGCGCCCACGCCCGCTCCCCGCCCCGCAAGCGACCCGTCCGAGACGGCGGCATTTCTCGCTGCAGCGACGCAGGGCAAATCGGCCGACAGCACCGTTATGTACAACGCCCAGCAGTTGCCCGTTCCTGCGGCACGCAAACCTCCGGTCGCAAGGCTCGATGAGCCCGTTGCCCGTCAGGTTGCCTACGATTCCTGGGCTGCAGCCGATCTGGATGAGACCTCTACCGGCATGCCGGCGCTCGACGTTCCAGTTAACCCGCTTTTTGCCGCCAACACGAGCGCAGCGGACTATGAGGGTGGTGCGGCATATTCCGATTATTCCGATGACTATGCTGGCACCGGTCGCATCGAGACCGAAGATTATGGCACCGCATCGAGCGATTATCTCAACGATCCGTACGCTGCCACGCCTGCACCGGAATATGACCCGGAGGCCGCGTCCGCGCCGGCGTATACCAAAAGCACGGGCGAAGAGCGCTTCGCCGATTATTACGCCGAGGAAAAGGCACTGCGTTTCTCGGAATTTCCGCAGGCAGTCAAGGTTGCCTTTATCGCCATTGTCGTTGTCCTGCTCGGCGCCATTGCGTTTGAGGGATTCCAGCTGTTCCGCGGCCCCACCCAAGCGGAGTCGGAGACCCAGCAAAAAGAGGACGATAACCAGTACCTGGACATCAACACCCTCAAGGGCGACCCCAACGACGGAGACGACGAGTAGCGAGGACTGAAGGCGGCCGCAAGATCCCGCATCCAGCACCGGCTTCTAAGTGCTGTTTTGTCATCCAGCTACACTTTTCCGAAGTTTTAAGGTGCCTATTTCGACACTTTTCCGGATTTTATACTCTGTCCCTCCAGATGCGCTTTACGGTGCAGGTGTTGGAAGAAGGGCCATGTGCCGCTGGCGGCCCACATGTTCTGCAGATCAAGCTGCTCGGAGACGACTCGCGCGAGCCGTCCAGCTGGGAGCTGTTTGCCGACGGCACGTGCGTTGCGGACGGATCCGGCGCCTTTGCCCGCGAGTGCTTCTGCGAGAGCGCCGAGGTGTTCCTGGACCTGTGCCGCGACGCCATCGAGGCTGCCGAGCTGCACCAGTGGAGCCAGAGGGAGTACGAGCTGCTGAGTGCCGCGCGTGGGATTGCGAGGGTGTAGACGAACGCACCCGCCACGCGAAACCGAATGGCGTTCTCAAAAGGCCTACCTCCCCTCCGCCTTCAGCTTCAGCAGCAGGTCGCCCAGCTCGGGGCACTTGCTGGAAAAGCAGTTTGGGCTCGCTCGCCCATCCCCCACCGCTGGCGGACTTCTTGGGCGCGCGGGCTCACGCGGTAATCCCCGTCCATCACCTGCTTGAACAGCTTGGCGGTCACGCGCGCATCGGCCAGGGAACTGTGGGCGTGACCCGTCGACTCGTCGAACTCGATGCCAAACCACGTCGCCGCGTCACTCAAAGAGACGCGCCCGTGGCTGCCCACGTCCATAATCGAGGTGTAAAACGCCTGCAGGTCGGCCCAGTCCGTAGGAAATGCGGCAAGGTCGATATGCTTTGCCTGGCACTCGGTCAAAAGCTGTCGACGATCTGCCCCGCTCCAGCAAACCACTTGGGCGGAGTAGCGACCGATCCAATCGCTGAGCCTTTTAATCACCATGTAGAGCGGATCGGCCATCGCGGTATCCACGGCCTATATCCCTGTGAGCTCGCGGACGGGATACGCAACGCCTTCGGTGAATTCCGTCTGCACAAACTGCGAGAACTCGCCCATAACGTTGCCGTGGTAATCGAGCTTGACGGCGCCGACCTCGATAATCTCGTTGCGCAGCCCACGGCGTTGGCGCTGCTTTGGCACCGGCGCAAACTCAAAGTCCAGCACAATCTGGCGCGCAAAGTTTGTCGTATCGATAGCCGAGATGCACGGCGTCTTTTCAGCTGACACGGTTAGGCCTTTCTCCGTTGCCTGCCGCTTGCTACATAGGCGGCTACATTACCGTAAGGATAGCCGCCCGTGCGGACATGAAATCGCACAGCACGGCTTTCCGGCATCCTTGCGTAAAGCCACACTTTGAGAGAATCACGTCACTGTTATTATCGAACATATATTCGTATTTATAGCAGTACTTTGATAGAATTGCAGTTGTTGACGGCAGTTCCATGTGCCGGGCAGCGCCCTCCATGCGACGGGAGGTGATGCCCATGACTGATCTGACTGATTTCGTGAAGCTCCTGACCGCTTTGGTCTCGCTCCTCACGGCGCTTATCGGACTTACCGAGGCACTCAAGCAGCGTACGAAGCAGAAAAAGAGGGGTCGACGCCTCTAAGGCATTGACCCCTTAATCGAAGTAACGGCGCTGCCCAGCTATCACCCTTGGGCTGCCGTCGACCTTATTCTACCCACGGGTGCCAGGTTTAACAAATGGATTTTCGGTTACGAAGTCCGGAGCTCGCCCCTCTACTCCAGCCACCATTCCACATCCACGGAGCACTCGACCTCGATAGGCTCTGGCTCCAGCACCGTCACCTTGGAATCAGCCGATCCCGCAGGAGCTCCGAGCGCAAAATCGGCCGCACTTGCATAGCAAAGCCGATCCATGCTGCCAAGCTGACTGTTGTAGGAGATATGCTTGACGCCATCCAGCTTAGAACCCGATGCCGCCGCAAGCGCCTGCGCATTGTTGTGGGCTCGCTCGACGGCGCGGGCGATGAGGGCATCCTCGGCAGCACGCCGGTCGGCTAGATCAAAACCTACGCTCATGTCGGCGCGCGAACCGCAGGTGTTAAGAGCCGTCCATATAGCGGCGACATCGACGGCGTCAATCGACGCAGCGATTGTGCCGTAGGCATGGTAGCTATAGCCAGTGATCGTCGCCTTTCTGCGTGTCGTTCGCGCGTAGCAGGCGTAACCGCGACACGTTAGCTCGCCATCCAAACCAAAGGGCGCCAATGCCGTAGCGACCTTAACGCGATCGGCGTTGTAGTCGTCCAGGCACGCCTCCTTGGTATCGAAGCTTCCTCCAAAGCAGATGCTAAACACGACGCGATCGGGCATCACCTCGTCCTCGATCTCGGCGCCAACGCTCACGAACCCAGCTTTGTCCATCGACATGACATCCGTCCTTTCCACGAATGGCTACGTTGCGGTAAGCGTAGCCGCCCGTGCGGACACAAAAGCGGGATGCAGTGCCATGCGCCAGGCACACGCCATGCAGACGGCCCCAAGAGAGTTGCCCGCTCTATTCAAATGCATGAAAAAGATTTAGGCCCGGTGACTTGAATCAGCGGTCATCCCGGGCCCATCAGAGCTCGTAGAGCTCTTGGTTGCTTTGGTCTCGCTCTTCACGGCGCTTATCGAACTTTCCGAGGCACTCAAGCAGCATTCGAAGCATAACAAGTCGCTGCCATTAAGGCACTGACCTCTTGACCAAGCAACGGCGCTGCCCAGCTATCACCCTTGGGCTGCCGTCAACTTTATTCTATCCGCGAGCATCTGGTTTACCAAATGGATTTTCGGTAAAGGAAGCACGGCACGCCCGCAAAACCACTACGCCCCAAGTGCCGCCATGGGAATCACCGCCACGCCGTCGTCGCGTGTGTAGGCAATGCTCCCCTTTCCAACCACGACCGCCAAAAACGCCGGCGCGGCATTCTGGGCGGCAGGATTGGAGAGCACTTTCCTCTCCAGCGCCTTGAGATTTCTCGCTCCATCGTCTGCTTTCGCATCACTCAGCTTGACCTCGATGGCTCCCCAGCGCCCGTCGTGCTCAACGATCAGATCGACCTCAAGGCCCTTCTCATCTCGGAAATAATGGACACTGTTGTCGACACCGCCGTAGGTGGAAAGGAACACGCGCACGTCGCGCAGGACGAGATTCTCAAAGAGCATCCCCAGCGTTTGCATATCGCCAAGCAGCCGCTCAGGGGTAGCCCCCAGCAACGCCGCCGCAAGTGACGGGTCACAGAAGTAGCGCTTGGGGCGCACGCGAACGCGGGCCTTCGAGCGCATGGGCGGCTCCCATCCGCACAGGTCCTCGGTCAGCTTGAGCCTGTTGAAGAGGTCCAAGTACGCAGCGATGGTCCTCTCGTCGGGGCCCGCCTCACCGTACGAGGCGTCCTTTACGAGCGTCTTGTACGTGACAGCCTGGCTCTCGTTCATGGCAAGAGCTCGCAAAAGGCCGTGTGCAAGCTCGGGCGACATGCCCTCGTCCAGCACGTTGACGTCGAGCACCGAGTGCACGTACTGGCTTGCCGTCTCTCGCGCAAGATCTTCCGAAAGCCCAAGATTTGCAGGCCAACCGCCCCTGCAGCACCAGCGGGCGACGTCATCCACCGTGCTCTCGCGACGCTGAGGGGCAAAATCCTCGCCCTTAAAGAGGCTTGCCAGTGACACGAGCGGCTCGCCGTCGCCCGACTCACACAGGGCCATGGGGCGCATTGACAGACGGGCGATCCTACCCGTGCCGGAATGACGAACATGGCTGCGCTCCTCGCTTTTGAGCGCGGTCGAGCCCGTGAGCAAAAGTGTCCCCCGTTCGTTGCCGCTCGCGTCCACGAAACGCCGGGCGGCATCCCAAACCTCGGGCACCTCCTGCCATTCATCGACCAGGTGTGGCGCATCGCCGATGAGCGCCAGGCTTGGGTCGACCTCTGCCGCCGCACGCTGCGCAGGCTCATCGAGCCTGGAGACGCTCGCCGAGCGAGAGAGCGCCGTCCAGGTCTTGCCGCACCATTTGGGGCCGTTGATCTCCACACAGCCAAACGCCCGCATAAGGGTGTCGAGGCGCTCCTCTATGAGCCGGGGCCTATATCCCTTTTGGGTCAATCTCTTTGGTGCATCCATAGACGGCCGTCCCTCTCTATCACGCGATATGCGAAATTACGCCATTCTCAATGCTGATTTTACGCTACTTTCAATGTAGTTTTTACGCCATGACAGATGTAGTTTTTACGCCATGACAGATGTAGTTTTTACGCCATTTTCATTGAAGGTTTTACGCTTGGCATCCTTAGCGCGACCCATTCCGAGCATCACATCAGAGCGTGCTTGGTTATCTCCGCTCGCACATCTCGGCAAACGAAATCAGCTTGGCATCTCCCCTGCTCGCCGCAGCTTCCTGACATCCTTGCGTAAAGCCTCGCTTCGAGAAGATCGCATAGCTTTTGTGCTGCCGCCTAAAGAGCTCGCTTCGGTATACGAGCTTTTGCAGCACGTCTTCGCCCGCACGTGGTCGATGCGCCATTTGCACTCCGCAAACAGCGCAGTGCCCTCGCCATCGTCAACAATCAAGTCGATTTCTTCCTGCGTATGTGTGCGATTGTCCGTCCCCCACCAGCGCCCGACGCTCGCCGGAACCACATCGAGCTGGCCCGCGCGCGCGAGTTCGTACACGTATTGCCTGCATATAAGCTCAAAGACCGTACCCATGTAATCCGATACGTGCGGCTCAATGCGCTTATACGCCATCTCGGCCATATCGTTTTGAATCAGCCCAATGTTCTGCGGCACAAACTTGTACCAGAACCTAAACATCTGGTCGCTCAGCAGATACACGGCTCGCTTATTGCTCGTCTCGTTTAGGGGCAGCTCGCGCTCGACAATCCCAAGCGACGCCAGCTTATCCACATAGCTCTTTACGTTGCTCGCAGGGATTCCCGTAGAGCTCGCAATCTCCGAGATCCTCGAGCGCCCCTGAGCAATTGCTTGCACGATCGCATCATATTGCTCGGGATTGCGGCACTCTTGCAACAGCAGGTTACTCGGCTCCTCAAAGAGATAGCCCGTAGGAGTAAGAAAAAGACGTTTGATGTTGTCCTTGAGCGGTGCGGCAGGATCGACTTTCTCGATATATGCAGGAATGCCGCCCGTCATGCCATAGCAAACCGCAGCGTCTTCGCGACCCATGCTCTGCCACAGGCCGAGGGTCGTCGTAAAATCGAGCGGCATGATCTTAAACTGGGCCGTACGCCTACCGTATAGTGGGCTCTCGTAGCCCAACACCTGTTCCTCCATAAACGAAAGAGACGAGCCGCATAGGATCAGCATTAGCCTGGTCTCTTTGTATAAGTGGTCGATCTTGTCTTGCAGCAACGAGCTGATTTCGGGATTCGATTGGGCGAGATAGGGATACTCGTCAATCACGACAACCAAACGCTCCGTTCGAGCCATGGTGGCCAATGCATCGAACGCTTCGTCAAAACTACGAAACGACACGCCTGCAGCACCAACCGAGCCTGCAAGTATCGCCTGGCTAAAGCCGTGCAGGTTTGCCTCCGCATTGGTACGACGAGCTTGAAAGTAAATAGCCTTCTTGCCTTGGATGAACTCTGTGATAAGGCGCGTTTTACCCACGCGACGGCGGCCGTAAATCACAGGCATCTCAAAGGAGTCCGTGCCATACAGTCGATTGAGCTCGGACATTTCCACTGTTCTTCCGATAAACATAGGGCCATCTTTTCTTTACGTTATAGATAGCTATATTATCCCTTCCTATAATATATCTATCTATAACGTAATTCGACAAGCGGAGCACGAAAAGGGGCGGTACACCCCCGCACGTGGACCGTTCCGGAAAATATACCCCGTTCTGGAGCCAAAAACTGGGCCGTAGTTTCCGCCAAGCATCCCATCCGGAAAGCGTGTCCCGTTCTGAGTGGCAATTCCGGGACACAGTTTCCGCATGCGGCCCGTTGGGAAAGTTCATCCCACTCTGAGCGCTCATTCCGGGATGCAATTTCCGTTTGAGGCCCGATCTGGAAACGGCATCCCGCTCTGGGGCCGAAATCTGGGACACAGTTTCCGCTTGAGGGCTGTTCCGGAAAGCGCGTCCCGTTCCGAGCGGCAATTCCGGGTCACGGTTTCCTCAGGTACAAGACGACGATCATCCGCCCTTATCACATGCCTTCAAATATGCGATCCAGAAACACAAAACAGCAGATAGAATGCTCTTTTTCAAAAAGTACACGTCTCGAAACTTACCAAGACTTCATATCCAGCTACCGTTCACGGTCGCCGATTACCGCCCACCGATTCAAACAAGAAATATGTCGCCAAAAGCAGGTCATCTACCTGCATGGTTAGATTTTGGTCAGCTTTTGGTCAGCTGAGCGGCAAGTTCCAGCTGATACGTTTTTGCTACCCAAAAGGAGGCGGTAGCTCATGACCCATTGCAATGACCAGCTCATCGACCAACTGCTCACTCAAGCCGAACAAGAGGGGCGCTGTCTGATTCCCCCGAGCACGGCGATCCGAAAAGCGCTCCTTCGGCGCACCGGCGGCACGGTTGTCTCGCCCATGCCGGGGTTGTTTGCGCGAAAAACGCGCTGGGATGAACTCAACCGAGCGCAACGCCATTGCGAAATCCTCCGCGCCCTTGCGATCATCCATCCCGATTGGACGTTCTGCTCGTTTTCGGCAACTTGCCTGCTGGGGCTCGAGGTCTCGTGGCGACACCTGAACGTCGTGCATGTTTGCAGCTCGACAAAGCCGTCGGCTCGTCCGGGCGCACATATTCAGCGACACCAGATTGAGCCGGCCGGAGCAATACGCAGAGCCGGCATATCGGTAACGCCGCCCATCCAAACGGCCACAGATTGCCTGCTGCAAACTGGTTTTGCCGACGGCATGCCCATTGCCGATTCGGCGATCTCAAAGCTCGGCCTTGCGCCGGAACAGCTGATGGAGGCCGTTGAGCAACGAGCGACTGCCCGCAATGGTCGCGCGATTCGCACCGCCCTCACAACGCTTCGATATGCCGACGCCCGCGCCGAGAGCGGCGGGGAATCGGTCGCCCGAGCCGTCATGATCGAGACGGGCTTTGCGCCCGACTGGCTTCAATACGAGTTGACGGACCCCTTCGATTCGGCCAAGCCCATACGAACGGACTTTGCCTGGGAGCGCCAGGCGCGGGAACTCACGCTGGGCGAGCTCGACGGGCTCATCAAATATACCGACCAGACCATGCTGGCCGGACGCACCACCGCCGAGGCGCTCGTTGCCGAACGACAGCGCGAGGCGCACCTATCGCTCTACGGTCACCCTCTGCTGCGCTTTACCATGAACGAGGTCCGCTCGACAGGAATGCTCGCCAAAAAGCTGCAGACGGCAGGCATCCGGCAGACCGCGCTGCCGACATGGCTCAACGATATTGGGCTGTAGGAGCTGCTGAGCTTATGCCCGCCTGCCCACCAAACTGGGACACACTTTCCGGTTGGCAGCACCCGCGAAAACCATGTCCCAAATTGAGCGCTCAAAACGGGATGTACTTTCCAGATGGCATGCCTAGCGGAAACCGTGTCCCGGAATCAAGGCCTAGAATGGGACAGACTTTCCGGTTGAAGCGCCCAGCGGAAACTGCATCCCGGAATAGACGCTCAAACTGGGACGCAGTTTCCGGTTTCCTGCTGTTCCGGAAAGTACGTCCCATTCTGGAGCCGAAATCCGGGATGCAGTTTCCGTATGCGGAGGCGCTCCAGACAAAAGGCCCCGGCTCGCGATGGAGCCGGGGCCAAAGGCGCAGCGTATGTGGTTGATGCTGAGTGCGAACAGCCCGTCAACAATGGCTGTCCACGCTCTACCCTACCCGCGGCGACGGGCGCGGCTGTACGGGGTATCCACCATGGGCAGATCCGGACGCAGCTTGCCGTCAAACGCGCGGTAGGCATTCTGTACGGCGGGCGCCGTGGGGATCGTTGCGATCTCGCCGATGCCCTTGCCGCCGTATGCTACGGACAGCAGCTCGTCCTTCTCCACGTAGATGGCGTGGATATCCGGAATCTCGGGCGCACGGAACAGCCCGAGCGTACCGTACCTTGCCTGGGGCACGCAGTCCTTGAGCGGCCAATCCTCGGTAAGCGCATAGCCCATACCCATGAGCACACCGCCTTCGATCTGACCCTGGATGGAGATGGGGTTGACCACCTTGCCGGAATCGTGCGCGGCATAGACCTCGCTCACGCGGCCGTCATCATCCAAAATGACCACATGTGTGGCAAAGCCGTAGCAGATGTGGCTCTTGGGGTTGGGAACGTCGGCGCCCAGCTTGTCGGTCGGCTCCAGGTACACGTAGCCAAACTCGCATCCCTCGAGCGCCTTGATGGCGGCCGCAGGATCCTGAGGATGCATGCCCTGGCCGGCGACGAGCTCCTGCGTGCGCAGCTGATAGGCGCGACCGTCGTCGTACTCGATCTTGACGCCGTCGCCATGCGCGCTCACAGGAGCGGCGGGCGCAGACTTGCCGGCCTCGATGTCAAGCATGGCATCGCGCAGCAGAAAGGCGGCACCGCGCACGGCCTCGCCGGTCACGACCGTCTGACGCGAACCAGACGTGGTGCCGGAGTCGGGAGCGTTCTCGGTGGAGCACTCGCCGTTGGCAATGCAGCGAAGCGGCAGGCCGCATGCCTCGGCAACGTCCTGCAAAAAGACGGTGTTGCAGCCCTGGCCGATGTCGGACGTGGCGGCATAGACCACAGCCACGCCGTCCTCGATGCGAATCTTGCAGCGGCCGGCATCGGGCAGGCCCACGCCCACGCCGGCATTCTTCATGGCGCAGGCAATGCCGGCGTGGCCGGGATGCGCATAGTAGGCATCCTTGACCTCGAGCAGTGTCTCTTTAAGCGCCGTGGAGCAGTCGGCAATCTGGCCGTTGGGCAGAACCTCGCCCGGCTCGATAGCGTTACGGTAGCGGATCTCCCACGGATCCAGGCCGACTTTCTCGGCCAGCAGGTCGATCAGGCTCTCGAGCGCAAACTCGGACTGGCACACGCCAAAGCCTCGGTACGCGCCGGCGGGCGGGTTGTTGGTGTAGTAGCCAAAGCCGCGGATGTCGGTGTTCTGGTACTTGTAGGGGCCAACGGCGTGCGTGCAGGCGCGCTCGAGCACCGGGCCGCACAGCGACGCGTAGGCGCCGGTATCAAAGTTGATCTCGCAGTCCAGGCCGGTAAAGTTGCCCTCGGCGTCGCAGCCCAGCGTAAAGGTACCGTCCATGGCATGACGCTTGGGATGGAACGCAAGCGACTCGGCGCGCGTGAGCTTGCACTTCACAGGACGCTGGAACTTATATGCGGCGAGCGCGGCCAGGTGCTGGATGGACACGTCCTCCTTACCGCCAAAGCCGCCGCCCACGAGCATGGTCTCGACGACCACGCGCTCGGGTTCGTTATCCCAGCCAAACATGTGGGCGCACTCTTTGCGTGTATCGTAGGCGCCCTGGTCGGTCGACTGCACCTTGACGCCGTTCTTGTACGGAAAGGCCACGGCGCACTCGGGCTCCAAGAAGGCATGCTCGGTAAAGGGCGTGGTAAAGCGCTGCGTCACGGTGAACGCGCTCTCCGCCAGCGCCTTGGCGGCGTCGCCGCGCGTCACGTGACGGCTCTGGCACACGTTGTCCTTGAGTTCCACCGTGTTGCCAAAGGCAAAGAAGCTGTCATGCAGGCGCGGGGCGTCGGCGGCCCTGGCCTCGACAATGTTGCGCACGGGCTCCAGAGGCTCGTAATCGATCTTGACGAGCTTCTTGGCCTTCTCGAGCGTCGCCTCGTCCTCGGCAACCACCAGCACGATGGCATCGCCCACGCAGCGGGTGATATCGCCCGCCGCGATCATGACGTCCCAGTCCTGGATAAGGTGGCCGACCTGGTTGACCGGCACGTCCTCGGCGCGCAGGATGCCCACCACGCCGGGCAGGGCCTCGGCCTTGGAGGTATCGATGGAGAGCACGTGGGCGCGCGGATACTTGGAGCGCACGGCGCTGGCGTAGGTCAGACCCGGCTGATCGAGCTCGTCGATGTCGTCGGGATACTTGCCCTCGCCGAGCACCTTCTTGCGCACGTCGATACGGAAGGCGCGCTTGCCCACGCCGTAGTCGTCGCCGCGCTCCAGGTCCTCGTCGATCTGCTTTTCGCCGCGGAGCACCGCAGTGGCCAGCGAAATGCCCTCGATTATCTTTTTGTAGCCGGTGCAGCGGCAGACGTTACCGCGAATGGCGTACTTAATCTGCTCCTCGGTGGGCTCGGGGTCCTCGGCGATGAGCGCTGCACCCGCCATGACCATGCCGGGAATGCAAAAACCGCACTGCACGGCGCCCACGGCGCCAAAGGCGTACACAAAGGCCTCGCGCACGTCCTCGGGCAGGCCCTCGACGGTCACGATGTTGCGACCGGCGGCAAGAGCGGTGGTCAGCACGCACGCCTTGACGGCCGCACCGTCCACATGGATGGTGCAGGTACCACAGGCGCCCTCGGAGCAGCCGTCCTTGGCGGAGTGAATGTGCAGGTCGTCGCGCAGATAGCGCAGCAGTGGCTTGTTCTGAGTCGTCGTGCACTCGACGCCGTTAACGGTAAAAGTGAATTCCTGTGCCATGGTGATTCCCTTCTACACGCCGGCGGCGATGCCGGTGCGGTCGTGGATGGCGCCATGCGGGCAGACGACGGCGCACATGCCGCACGACAGGCAGTCCACGCCGTCGATATGGGCGCAGTTGTCCTCGATGCGGATAGCGCCGGCAGGGCACTTTTTGGCGCACATACCGCAACCGATGCAGCTCGTGTCGCAGACCTTGCGCGCAATGGCACCCTTATCGGTGTTGTTGCAGCGCACCAGAATGTTCTGGTAGCCGGGGACGAAGGCAATCACGCGCTGCGGGCACGCCATGCCGCACAGGCCACAGCCCGTGCACTTGGAGCGGTCCACGCGGGCGATGCCATCGACCAGCGCAATGGCGCCGTGGGGGCAGGCCGTGACGCAGGCGCCACAGCCAATGCAGCCTTCGCTGCAGTGGGCGTCGCCGCCTGCGGAGGCGCAACCGCTTCCGCAGGCAACGTAGGCCACGTTATGTTGAATGGATTTGGCCATAAGAGACTCGCCTATTTCTTAAGAAGGTACGAATAGTTGTCGCGCACAGCCCTGATGGTCAGGCGGACGGCCTCGGGAAGACCGGTGTTGACGGCATCGACCGAGACGGTGCGGACCGTGCCGGCGACGCGAACCTTAAAGTGGTCCTCGTCCACGGCCAGGAAGCCCTCGTTCTCGGAGTTCTCCATGTCCTCCTCGCTCCAGAACAGGGTGAGCTTGTCCTTGTAGGGACGACCCTCCTGGTAAGGGCAGAACACGGCGCAGTTGCCGCACTCGTTGCACATGCCGTCGACATGGACGACCTGATGCTTGGCCAGGCCCGGCACCTTAATTGCCACGTTGGCGCGGTTGGGGCACACGTCGCAGCAGACCTCGCACACCGAGCCGCAGCCCAGGCAGCGGGTCTTGGTGCAGTTGCGCTTATCGCGGCACAGCGACCCCTTGCGCTCGTAGCAGGTGTCCTCGCGGCCGGCCTGCTCGTTGCAGTCGGCGTACTTGTTAAAGTCCACACCGGCGATGGCACGGGCGACCTCGGCGGCGTCGGCAATAGCCTCGACCACGGTAGCAGGACCGCGACGGCAGTCACCGGCAGCCCAAACGCCCTCGACGCCGGTGGAGGTGGCGGCAAGACGGCCGCGACGGTCGTGCTCGACGCCCGCGGCATCGTACAGGCTGGCATCGATGCCCTCGCCCACGGCGCAGATCACCGTGGTGGCGGAAAGCTCAACAGTCTCGCCCGTGGCGACGGGGCTGCGACGGCCGCTTGCATCCGGCTCGCCAAGCTCCATGACGTCGCAGGTCAGCACGGCACCGTTGAGCGCCTTGGGCGCCAGCAGCTCGCAGAACTCAACGCCATCGGCAAGAGCAAGATCGAGCTCCTCCTCGTCGGCGGGCATCTGCTTCTTGGTGCGGCGGTAGACCAGGCGCACGTTCTTCACACCAGCCAGGCGCTTGGCCACGCGGGCCGCGTCCATGGCGGTGTTGCCGGCGCCAATGACCACGACGTCCTCACCTAGCTCGAGTTTCTCGCCCTTCTTGGCAGCCTCGAGGAACTCCAGCACATCGAGCTCGGCACCCTCGCCCAGGCCCGCAGAGCCGGGCATCCAGGCACCGGTGGCCACGACCACGTCGGTAAAGCCCTGGGCCTTGAGCTCGTCAATGGAATCCACGCGAGCATTGAGCTGCACCTTGGCGCCAAAGGCCAGGCAGAGCTCGGCGTCGTGGGAGATATCGTCGCTGGCGATACGGAACTCGGGGATGACGTGACGGACCACGCCGCCGAGCGAATCGCGGGCCTCGAAGATGGTGACGGGCACGCCAGCGCGCGTCAGGAAGAACGCCGTCGCCAGGCCGGCCGGGCCGCCGCCGATAACGGCAACGTTGCGCTCGCCGTCGTTTGCGATGGCCTGGGCGCGCAGCTTGGGCAGCACGGCGGTCATGGCCTCGCGGGTGGCCTTGAGCTTGCTGGCGCGAATCTGGGCGCCCTCGGGCTCGTAAAATGCACGCTCGCAGGCACGACCACAGGGATGCGGGCAGATGGTGCCGGTAATGAACGGCAGGGCGTTGCGCTCGATGATGATGTTGAGCGCGTCCTCGTAGCGGCCCTCGTCAACAGCCGCCAAGTAGGCGGGAATGTCCTGCTGAATGGGGCAGCTCGTACGGCACGGCGTGGTAAAGCAGTCGGAAAGCGGGCTCTTGCCGGCGACCTTGCGGTCGGGCAGCGGACGCAGAGGCTTCTTGTAGAGCGGGTTGGTAAGCGAATCGGTCTGGATCGCGGTCACGGCGTCGAGCGAAATGCCCTCAAACGGCTTGCCGTCCAGATCGCCAAACTCGCCGGCCATCTGGCTAAAGCGCTCGTAGCCACCGGGCTTGAGCACGTCGGTCGCCAAGGTAACGGGCCAAATGCCGGCATCGTACAGAGCACGGATGTTGTAGACCGTGGCGCCGCCGGAGTAGCTGATGCGCAGCTTGCCATCAAACTGCTCGGTAATGCGGCGGGCAGCCTCGATGGTCAGCGAGAACAGCGAACGGCCGGACATGTACATCTCGGTGGAGGGCAGCTCGTTTCTCGTCACGTCGACGGGGAACGTGTTGGTCAGCTTGACGCCAAACTCCAGGCCGCGCTCGGCGCACAGGGCAATCAGGCGCTCGAACATAGGCACGGCATCGGCCCACTGCAGGTCCTCGCGGAAGTGCGTATCGTCGAAGACGATGTAGTCAAAGCCCAGCTCGTTGAGACGCTGACGTGCAAACTCATAGCCCAGCAGCGTGGGGTTGCACTTGATGTAGGTGTTGAGGCCCTTCTCGGTGATCAGATAGGTCGCGATGCGCTCGATCTCGGCCGGCGGGCAGCCGTGCAGGGTGGACTCCGTGATGGAGTTGGACACGCGCGCCGGGATGGACTCGACAAACGCGGCATCGACATGCTCAAACTTGTCCAGGTTAGCGAGCGCCCACGTGCGGCACTCGTTCCAAACCTCGGAGCCGCTGGCGTCCTTCATGCCCTCAATGTACGCATCGACTTTGGGGCTCTTAATGCCCTCCAGGTCATAGCCCACGGACATGTTGAAGACAAAGCCGTCCGGGCTGCCCAGGCCGTACTCGCGAGCGATCAGGTGGCAGGCGAACCATGCCTTCACGTACTCGGCAAAGGCCTGCGGAACCTCGAGCTCGGTCGACCACTCGCAGTTGTAGCACTCGTCCTGCGCCACAATGCAGGGTTTGTTCACACACTTGGAGAGCTCCTCGCCGTCCATAACCTGGACGGTCTTGAGCTCAAAGAAGCGAGAACCGGCCACATAGGATGCCACGATGTTCTGGGCCAGCTGCGTATTGGGACCGGCGGCCGGACCAAACGGAGTCTCGATGCGCTCGTCAAAAATGGGAAGCGCGCCCTCCTGGTTGGTCGTGACCATCTTGCGCACGCCAAAGATGGCGTCCTGGGTCTTGTGCTCCTCGATGATCCAGTTCATCAGCTGCGAAAACGGGATCGGCCTCATGATGTCGCTCATAATGAGCTCCTCTCTGTAACGCCCGGCGAGACCGCGCGACGGGCGCAAATACGGTGTAGCGCTAGCACAGCGCCGGCGACCCCGCGGAGGCCGCCTATGCACGCGCCGGATGCGGCGAAACATCCGACGCGCGCGAATCTCCAATTGGATTAATACACGCGATCGTTGAGCGTGCTCCAGAGCTTCTTGGACTCAGCCATGGTCCACGCGTTGATCTTGTCCTCATCAATCCCAACGAACTCGCGATCCTTGTACAGGACGCGGCCGTTGATGATGGTGGTGCGGCAGTTTTTGCCCATCATGCCAAAGAGCATGTGGCCGTCGATGTTCTCCTCGCTCAGCGGCGTAAAGGGCTTGTAGTCCATGACGATGACGTCGGCGGCAGCGCCGGCCTCGAGCACACCGAGCTTGCGATCGAAGTACTTGCTGGCCATCTTGGCGTTGTTCTCGAACAGCATGGTCATGGCCTCGCACCAGCCCACGTTGGGCATGGCGGCGTTGTGGCGCTGAATGATCAGGAAGACCTTAAGGCTCTCGAGCATATCGTGGGTGTAGGCGTCGGTACCCATGCACACGGGGATGCCACGGCGGAAGAATTCGAGCACGGGGGCGCAGCCCACGGCGTTGCCCATATTGGATTCGGGGTTGTTGACGAGCCAGGTGCCGGACTCCTTGACGATATCCATCTCGGCAGGCGTCACGTGGATGCAGTGGCCCAGCATGGTGTCGGGACCCAGCAGGTTGTGCTGCAGTAGGCGCTCGACGGGACTGATGCCGCCGCGGTTGAGGCGGGAATCCCACACGTCGTTCATGCCCTCGCACACATGGATGTGGAAGCCGGTCAGGCCGTTGTTGGCCTCTGCCATCTTGTCCATGGTCTCGTCCGAAAGCGTAAAGGTGGCGTGACCGCCAAACATGGCGGCGATCATGTGGTTGTCGTTATCGCGACGCTCCTTGGCGGCCCACTGGGCAAATTCGGCGTTCTCGGCAATGGCCTGGTCGCATTTTTCCTGGCCACGGCGATCGGAGACCTCGTAGCACAGGCACGAACGCATGCCCAGCTCCTGAGACGCATCCTTAATGGTAAAGAGGCTTCCCGGGATCTCGCAGAAACTCGCATGGTGATCGAAGATCGTGGTGACGCCATCGCGGATGGAGTCCAAAATCGTGGCATAGGCGCTGGCCTTGGTGCCGTCGAGCGTCAGGTTGTCATCGATCTTCCACCACTGCTGCTCGAGATTCTCCAGGAAGTTGGTGGGGTTGCAGCCCTTAATGGCAAGGCCGCGGGCCAGACCCGAGTAGATGTGGGTGTGGCAGTTGATGAGTCCGGGCATGATGAGGTTGCCCTGGGCGTCGACGTACTCGGCATCCGGGTACTTGGCCTTGAGCTCGCACTCGGGGCCCACTTCGACGATCGTATCTCCGTCAATGGCGACCGCACCGTTTGGAATGAACGGGGTCTGAGCGTTGCGAGTAAAGACGGAACCGTTAGCGACCAGAAGCATGGATGCTCCCTTCAACATCAGGGGCGGGGTTTGACACCTCTGACATGGCGGAGTGCGAAGCGCCGGCCTACACCGGAAACGGGCCCTCTCCCGTCAACGCTTCACCAAAGGGACAAACCCTTTGAAGTGCGGCTTGGCGCCGCACGGCGTCGGCGGACGAGGCGATGCGTCCGCCGACGAATAGCACCGAATTGGTTACTTCTTGCTCTCGGGCAAGACCAGATCCACGGCAGCGTCCTTGGCAGCATCGATGTGCTGAGCCACGACCGGCGTCTGCGGAAGGATCAGGTTAAGGACAATGGCCATGATGGCGGTGGGGGTTACGGCATTGGAGCCGATGACGGTGGACACCCAGGCGGGCATACCCTCGCCGGCAAGGCAACCGCTGGCCATCCAGATACCCAGGCCAAAGACGACGGAGGTACCGACGATGGTGGTAGTGCGCTGCGTGAGGCCCTCGCGGGTGAACATGCGCACGCCGTTCATGGTGATGGTGCCAAAGACGCCGACGGTTGCGCCGCCGATGACGGGCTGCGGGATAGCGGAAAGGACGGCAGAAAGCTGCGGGAACAGGCCGGCGATGGCAAAGACGGCCGCAATGATCACAAAGACCCACTTGTTGACGACCTTGTTGGAGCAGATGATGCCCACATTCTGGCCAAGGGCGCTGGTGGGAAGACCGCCCAGCAGGCCGCCGACCATAGAGGTGAGGCCCTGGGACACGATAGCGCCGGAGAGCTCGCGCTCGGTGGGCATACGGTCGATGGAGCCCAGGCAGGCGGCGGAGACGTCACCGATAACCTGGATGGCAACCATGGGGAACACGACGGCGAGGGTAATGCAGACCTCGGGATCAAACTCGAGCGCGTAAGGCATGAGCTTGGGAAGGGCGAAGACCTGAGCGGTGGCGACGCTGGAGAAGTCGATCATGCCAAAGGGGATGGAGACGATCATGCCGACGATCATGCCAAAGAACACGGATCCCAGCTTGAGCGTGCCCTTGCCAAAGTTGGCGAGCGCAAAGACCACGGCGAAGGTGATAAGAGCGACGCACCAGGCCTGCGGGGTACCCCACAGCGGCGTACCCATACCGCCGGCCATATACTTGACGGCCGTGGGATACAGCGAAACGCCGATGGAGAAGATGACCGTACCGGTCACGACGGGCGGGAACAGCCACTTGATCTTGCTGTAGGCCAGACCAAAGAGGACCGCGACGGCGCCGCCGACGATCTCGCCGCCCAGCAGCGCACCAAAGCTAAAGCCCGAGGCACCCATGGCCTGCAGAGCCGGTAGGAACGCGAACGAAACGCCCATGACGATGGGCAGGCCGCCGCCGATGCGACGGAAGGGGGCAAAGGCCTGAAGGGCCGTGTCGATCGCCGAAAGAATGAGCGCGACCTGGATGATGTCGGTGCTCTGCTGGCTATTAAAGCCGTAGACGCCGGCCATGATGACCGCCGGGGTAATGATGCCGGCAAACGATGCCAGTACGTGCTGAAGGGCACATGGGATCATTTCCTTAACGGGAGGCATGCCTTCGCGAGTGAACAGGGCTTCAGTGCCGTTCGTAACCGTCTTCTGGGTCATTTGACCACCAATCCTCGAAATAGTTGTTTTCGCATCTAACGCTCTATTGTGACGCAGTGCGGGGTTGAGGTTGTGCCTTCATTGCATATCGTATTAAAGATGATTCTCATTCTCAATAATAATTTTTTGTTATCAGACTATTCTTCAGCTGAAATAACGCATTTCCGCAGGTCAGAAAAGTGTCTGGTCAAAATACCATCTAACTTTTCTTTTGGTCAACCGTTTACCGCTAAATTCCTACCGTTCGTCTGCATTACGCAATGTACCTGCGGATATACGAGATGATGGGCAGCGTGTTACCATGAGAAAAAATTGTTATGAACATTTCCGATTTCACCCAAAGGAGTTGCCCGTGAACGAGACCGTACGTCGCTTTTTGCCGATGGTCGATTTTCTGGAGCAGATACTCGGCAAAAACAGCGAAATCGTGCTGCACGATTTCTCGGATCCCGACCACGCCATCGTTGATATTCGCAACGGCATCGTGAGCGGCCGCAAGGTCGGCGGTCCCGCCACCGATCTGGCACTCAAGATCATGCACGACGCCAAGTATCGCGACCTGCCGTTTATTACGGGCTACGAGGGGCGCGGTGCCGGCGGCAAGACGTTGGAGTCAGCGACGTACTTTATCCGCGAGAATGACGAGATCGTCGGTATGCTCTGCGTCAACACCGACCTCTCGACCGTGCGCTCCATCAACGCCATGGCGCAGCAGCTCATGGCGTGCTTCGACGCGGCGCCGACGCGCACGGAGCCCGCCCCTATCGAGGTCGAAAGCCTTTCGGAGTCCACACAGGAGCTCATCGACCGCAGCATTGCCGAGTTGCTGAGCACGCGCGGGCTGGATGTGGCGTCGCTTGGTCAGAGCGACCGCGTGGACGTCATTCGCCACCTCAACGGCAACGGGGTGTTCATGCTCAAGGGCGCCGTGGCCTGCGCCGCCACCGCGCTGGGTATCTCGGAGCCCAGCGTCTACCGCTACCTGCAAAAAGTTCGCAAGGAGGGCTAACGAGCAAAATGGAGCGCGGCTCCACAAGCGATCCGTCACTTAACAAAAGACCCTGCAGCTCGCACGCGCTGCAGGGTCTTTTTGCATGTCATGTTTAGTTGTGGCCAACGACTTAGAGAGCGGCGACGACCTCGATCTCGACCAGACCGCCAGCCGGAAGGGCGGCAACCTGGAAGGCGCTGCGCGCGGGGAACGGGGCCTCGAACTTGGAGGCGTAGATCTCGTTCACGGCGGCGAAGTCGGCGATGTCGGCCAGGTAGACCGTGGCCTTGACGACATCGGCAAAGGTGGCGCCGGCAGCGGTCAGCAGGGCCTCGACGTTGGCGAGGGACTGCTTGGCCTGGGCCTCGACGCCCTCGGGCATCTTGCCAGTTGCGGGGTCGATGCCCAGCTGGCCGGACAGGAACACCATGTTGCCGGTCTGGATACCAGGGGAATACGGGCCGATGGCTGCGGGTGCGTTATCGGAAGACACGACGGTCTTGCTCATGTTTTTCTCCTTACGATCAATTGAGAGAGCGTGAGCGCGGCGTTCGCACCGGGAGGCACAATTCGGTCTGAACACCGCGCTTGATTGGGATAGTACTCAAGGTTTCCGCGCGATGCAAGATTATTATCACGTTGCGAGAATATTTTATCGCCCAACGGTTTCCCCGAACCGCTGAACGGTTCTCACGTGGAGCAGCCAGTCCAAGCTGCTGAAGACTTTGTCCTGCTTAGGCTGCGGGCATCGCCCATCGCGACGTCGCCACTATACTTTTGAGTATCTGAGCATTTTGAAAGGCAGGATATGACCGCAACCGCCAGTCGAACCACCAACCGCAGGCCCGAGCTCTTGGCCCCCGCCGGAGGCCCCGAGCCCTTTGCCGCCGCACTCGCCGCCGGGGCAGACGCCATCTACTGCGGCATGGGCAGCTTCAACGCCCGCCGCAAGGCCACCAACTTTACCGACGAGGCCTTTGAGCAAGCCTGCCGCGCCGCGCATCTAGCCGGGTCGCGCGTCTACGTCACGGTCAACATCGTCATCAAGGAATCCGAGATGAGCGATGCGCTGCAGCTCATCCATCGCTGCTCTACGCTGGGCGCCGACGCCTTCATCATCCAGGACTGGGGCCTGTTCTTTGAGGTCAAGCGCACCATGCCCGGCATCGAGACGCATATCTCGACCCAGGCGAACATCCACGATGACCGTGGGACTATCTGGTGCCGCGAGCAGGGCGCCGACCGCGTGACCCTCTCGCGCGAGCTTTCAATCGACGAGATCGCCGCCATTCACAATGCCGCGCCCGACGTTGACCTGGAGGTCTTTAGCCACGGCGCCATCTGCTTTTGCTATTCGGGCCTGTGCCTGCTGTCGAGTTTTGCCATGGCGGGCCGCTCGGCCAACCGCGGCATGTGCGCTCAGCCCTGTCGCCTGCCTTACGAGCTGATCGACGAGAACGGCCGCTCGCTCTCCCCTGCCGGTCGCGAGCGCGCGCTATGCCCGCGCGACACCAACACCTCGCGGCTCGTTCGTCGTCTATATGACGCCGGCGCCGCATCGCTCAAGCTCGAGGGCCGCATGAAGGCCCCCGATTACGTGTACTCCATCGTCGATGTGTATCGTCATCAGATCGATGACATGCTGGCCGATGTTTCGACCTCCAAGGATGAAGAGGCAGCCCGCCAGCGCCAGCTCAAGCGCTGCTTTAATCGCGACTTTACGCACGCCTACCAGGATGGCACCTCGGGCGACGAGATGATGAGCTATGAGCGCTCCAACAACCGCGGCCAGATCGTGGGCACGGTGCTCGGCAGCCGCCTGGCCAACCGCGATGTGCGCGGCCTCAAGCCCGACGACCGCCGTCGCCGCGCTGCCATCGCCCGCATTGAGCTGTTTGAGCCCGTGGGCAAGGGCGACCTGCTGGAGCTTCGCCACGACGATGAGTTTGACCAGTTCCTGACCACCATCGCTGCCGATGATGCCGCCGCGGGCGACATCATCGAGTGCCGCGTGCCTCGCAGCATGCCCGAGGGCTGCCGCGTGCGCGTGATTCGAAGCCAGCGCGCCATTGACGCCGCCGGTGCCGCGCTCAAGCGCGACGTGCTGCGCCGCCGCGCCGTAGACGTGTCCGTCGTGGCGCGTCTGGGCGAGCCGTTTACCGTTACGCTCACCTGCTGCGACGACCCTTCGCTTACGGCCACCGCCACCGGCTTTACCGTCGAGGCCGCCAAGACTCGCGCCGTCGAGGCGGCCGATCTGGTGGAGCACGTCGGGCGCATGGGCTCCTCGCCCTTTGAGGCTGCGAGCTTTGATGTGGCGCTCGATGAGGACTGTGGCATGGGCTTTTCCGCCGTGCACAAGGTGCGCGCCGCCGCTTGTAAGGCGCTGGAGGAGGCCATTCTGGCACCGTATGACGAGCGTGTCCGCACGCTCGAGCTGCCGGCGATTGTAACCAGTGATTCCCGCCCCGCGCCCGAGCACTACCGCGATGAGCCGCAGATCTGCGCCACCGTCACCTCGCTCGAGGCCGCCGAGGCAGCGCGCGCGGAGGGTGCAACGCGCATCTACATGACCACCGACGCGCTCGATGCGGCCGAGCTCTCCCCCGCCGATGCGTTTGAACAGGGCATTGTGCCCGTACTCGACGAGGTCTGCCGCGCCGTTGACCACGTACGCGTTGACCCGTGGATTGTTGCCGGTGCCACGGTCGCTATTGGCAACATCTCTGAGCTCGCCCTGGCCGCCCAAGTTGGTGCCACGGCCGAGATTCGATCCTGCCTGCCGGTGCACAACACGCCCTGCATGGAGGCGCTTGCCGAGCGCGGGGCCAGTGCGTTTTGGCTCTCGCCCGAGATCACGCTCGACGAGATTATCTCGCTTGGCACCTCCGCGCCCGCAGCCCTGGGCATCACCGTTTTCGGCCGCCCGCGCGTTATGACGAGCGAGCACTGCATCCTGCAGGTGGCCAACGGTTGTATCCACGATTGCGCCAACTGCCGCCTGCGCGCCCGCAAGCTGTCGCTCAAGAATATCGACGGCAAGGTCATGCCGGTGCGTACCGACATCCATGGCCGCTCTCGCTTGTACGACGCCTACCCCATTGACCTTACGCCGCAGGTTCCACAGCTGCTTGATGCCGGCGTGCGCCGTTTTATGGTTGACGGAACCCTGCTCGAGACGGATGAAGTGGGCCGTGCCGTCGCCCGCGTCCGTCGTGCCGTCGAAGCGGCGCAGGCCGGCCGTAAGCCCGCCGCCCGCCTGCGCGGGGCGACCTCGGGCTGCATGTTTGTGGGAATTAGCTAACCGAAAGGCTTACACGTGAACGAAGAACCTCAAGTCCTCTACTGCGACGCCTGGCTCATGGCCATCGACAAGCCCGCCGGCATGATCGTCCACGGTGACGGCACCGGCGAGCGCACGCTCACCGACTACGCCAGCGATCTGCTACTGGCGATGGGCGACGGTTTTGCCGCGACCGACATGCAGCCGCTCAACCGCCTGGACCGCAACACCACCGGCGTGGTGCTGTTTTCGCTCGACAAACAGACGCAGCCTGCTTTTGACCAGATGGTGAACGGGCACGCCTTCGAAAAGCACTATCTGGCGCTGGCCGAGGGCAAGATCGACTGGAACGAGAAGCTCATCGACAAGCCCATCGCCCGCGACCGCCACGACAGCCGCAAGATGCGCGTCGGCGCCAGCGGCAAGCCGTCTCAGACGCGCGTCAAGGTGCTCAAGCGCCTTAAGAGCCGCCGAGGCCTTCCCGCGCGTTCGTATATCGATGTCGAGCTGCTCACCGGCCGTAAGCACCAAATCCGTGTGCACCTGGCGAGCGAGCATCATCCCCTGGTTGGCGACGACCTGTACGGAACGCCGCGCCCCTGCGGCCTGATGCTCCACGCCCACAGCGTGTCCTTCACGCATCCCGTAACCGGCGAGCACATCCACATAGAAGCCCCCTGCCCCTGGGAGCCCTAAAACCTGCCGAAAAGGGACAGGTTTATTTTGGCAGGTTTTATCTGGACAAACGTCAAAACCACCACAAAGGTTCCTACCCCTTCGCGGTGGTTTTGGCGCTTGCCCGTCCCCTGCTGTTAGACCGTGATGACGTTGTCCATTGCCCGGTACTTGGCGGGAACCTCGCCTGCGGTAATAATCGTTGCGTCGCGGAAGTCCGCGAACTTGACGGGCGCCACCACGCCAAATTTACTGGCGTCCGAGATTACGAAGCGTTTGGCCGTATGGCGCATCGAGATACGCTTTACTTGCGCTTCCTCGATATCGGGCGCTGTGAAGCCCTGCTCGGCGGCAATGCCGTTAGAACCCCAAAAGCCACAATTGAAGTTGTAGCGGCCTAGGGTTGCCAGGGCATCGGGGCCAACGAGTGCCTCGGTCTCGGGCTTGAGCTCGCCACCCAACACCACGGTACGCATGCCGCGCAAAGCAAGGTGCTGAGCATGGAGCACGGAATCGGTCACATAGGTGACATCTTCAAGGTGTGGAAGATGCTCGATGAGCTTGAGCGTCGTCGAGCCCGAGTCGATGTATACAAAGCTCTCGGGCTCCACAAGCGCCGCCGCACGGGCGCAGATACGCTCTTTGTCGTCGTTATGGAGGTCGCTGCGCTCATTGAGCGTTAGGTCGCGCGTCACGTGCGCGCGCTCAAGGCTCGTCGCTCCACCGTGGACCTTGGCGATGCGGTGCGCTCGGTCGAGCGTCTGCAGGTCGCGCCGAATGGTAGACGCCGTCACGCCCAGGGCGTCAGCAAGCTCTGGCACGGTAACCGAGCCAGCCTGCTGCACCATCGACACAATCGTATTGAGCCTATCTTCCGCTAGCATCGCTTACTCCTCCTCGGGGTACACGACTCCCCAGTCGGCGCGGAGCTTGGTCATAAGCTCCATAACATCAGAAGCATAATCCAGCAGCTCGCGCTTGGAGTCGTCGCCGGCAACGGCCTTCTCGAGGTCGGCCATCTCGTAGCACAGGGCGTAAGCCTCGGTGCCGGCATGGACCTCCTCGCGGTGGCCGTCCGCAGTCCACACGATGGTCGCGTGATCGGCACGCGGGTACTCGTTGACCTCGATATAGCACTTGTCAAAGCTGATGACCGAGCGCTTGGGCTGCTTGGAGTGAAGCGTAAGGCTCACGACGCCCAGCTGCTGCTCGGCGTTACGACAGACGATGCCGCCCGCAACGTCAACGCCGGTCTCGCAGGTGTTGCCCAGCGAAACGACCTCAGCGGGCTGGCTTGACATAAAGAGGCGCATAACGGACAGGGCATAGACGCCAATGTCGAGCATGGCGCCGCCAGCAAGGTTGCGATTGTAGAAACGGTTGGTCAGGTCGCCGTATTCCTTGTAGCTGCCAAAGTTGAGCTGAGCGAGGTTCATGCGGCCAAACTCGCCGGCATCCATGCGGCGGCGCAGCTCCTGATACAAGGGCATGTGGAGCACCGTAGTGGCGTCCATGAGGACCACGTTGTGCTCGTCGGCAATGGCACGCGCCTCGTCGAGCTCGGCAGAATTGAGGGTAATGGCCTTCTCGCAGAGCACGTGCTTGCCAGCTGCCAGAGCGGCGCGCAGGTAGGTGATATGCGTGTTATGCGGCGTGGTGATATAGATCGCGTCGATGTTAGGGTCGGCATAGAGGTCCTCGGCCGTTTCATAGACCTTCTCGATGCCATACTGCTCGGCAAAAGCTTGAGCCTTTGACAGCGTGCGGTTGGCGACGCCCGCAAGCTTGCGGCCAGCAAGAGCGAGAGACTGGGCCATCTGGTTGGCGATAACGCCGCACCCGATCACAGCCCAACGAAGCTCGGGAGCCGTAAAGATGTCGTTAGGGAACGGCTTGCCCTGGACCGAAGCGAACGCTGCCTTTGCGGCTGCCGCAGCGTCGAGCGGAGCCTGTTTGGAATCTGCCATATGTGCCTCCTGCATCGTGAAAAGTCTTTCATTTCTGACAGCTCTATATTCGCACAAATGCGCGTATATGTGCGTGCTTCTGCGTATATTACCGCTAAATGGTCAAAATTCAGCAGTTGATGGCGCATGTACACGCACGTTCACGCAATCATACGCAGATAAATGCGCAACAGCACGCACTACCTGATCCCTTGGGGACGGAGGAAAACGGATCATTTGAGGCGTCGCGCCAACCAGCAGTTGCCCTTTTAACCGTTGCCTCACCGAGTCCGCAACAACGCACAAGCTGACCGACTGTCACGCCAGCCTTTCGTGCGCGCAACCACTCATTTAAGTCTGTCCCCAATGACTGCCAAACAGAGGCCACTCATTTAAGCCTGTCCCCAATGAATACCCAATGAATAGGGATCAAAAAAGGCCCGGGTGCCGTGGCATCCGGGCCTTTGCTAGCAACTTGATGTTGCGGGCAGCTTAGAACTTGTGGCCGCACTTCTTGCAGACGCGCAGCTTGTTCTTGCCGTCCTTCTCGTGACCGACGCGGGTAACCTTACCGCACTCGGGGCAAACGAGATTGACGTTGGAGGCGTCGATGGGAGCCTCCTGCGAAACGATGCCGCCCTGCTGGTTGGCAGCGTTGGGCTTGACGGCCTTCTTGACGACCGAAACGCCCTCGACAACGACCTTGTTCTCGGCGGGGAGAGCACGCAGGATAACGCCCTGCTTGCCGCGATCCTTACCAGAGAGAACCTGGACCTTATCGCCCTTCTTGATATACATATATCTCCCCTAACTACAGGGTCTCGGGAGCGAGCGAGACGATCTTCATGTACTTCTTGTCACGAAGCTCGCGAGCGACAGGCCCGAAGATACGGGTGCCGACGGGCGAACCATCGTTGTTGATGACAACGCAGGCGTTCTCATCAAAGCGAATGTAGGAGCCATCCTTGCGGCGGATCTCCTTAACGGTGCGAACGACGACGCAACGGACAACGTCCTTCTTCTTGACGTTGGCGCCAGGGGTAGCCTCCTGGACAGCACCGATGAACACATCGCCGATGCCTGCATAACGACGCTTGGAACCGCCAAGCACCTTGATGCAGCGAATCTTGCGAGCGCCGGAGTTGTCGGCGACGTTCAGCATGGTTTGCATCTGAATCATGGTAGATGTTCCTCCGAACTAAGAACCGAAGAGAGGTGCGCAGCCTTTATGCGGCCCGTGGTATGCAAGCCAGGCATACGCACATCTTCGGAAACGTACAAGTCGTAAGAGCGACTGCTTATTTAGCGCGCTCGACGACCTCGATGAGGCGCCAACGCTTCATCTTGGACATAGGACGGGTCTCCATAACGCGGACGGTATCGCCCACGCCAGCCGTGCACTCCTCGTCGTGAGCGTGCAGCTTCTTGGAGCTGGTCATCATCTTGCCGTACTTGGGGTGACGCTTGCGCTCGGTGATGGTGACAACGATGGTCTTGGCACCGGAGACGGAGGTAACGACACCCGTACGGACCTTACGCGAGTTACGCGAATCAGTCATGTTCTCTCCTTAGGTCCTACTCGGCGACAGCGGACTTCTCCGCTGCGATCTCGCGGGCGCGCTGCTCCGTGAGGACGCGAGCGATGTCCTTCTTCACGGTGTTGACGCGAGCGGTGTTGTCCAGCTGGCTGGTGGCCATCTGGAAACGAAGGTTAAAGAGCTCGGCGCGCATTTCCTTCAGCTTCTCAACGAGCTGAGCGTCCGAGAGCTCACGAATCTCTGCGGGCTTCATTAGTTCTCCTCCTTGGCGGCGGCGGCGTCCTCAGCAGCCCACTTGGCCTCGAGAGCGGCCTCCTCAGCCATCTCCTTCTCGATGCGCTGCTCGGCGTTCTTGGCAGCAACAATCTTGGTCTTGATGGGAAGCTTGTGCTGTGCAAGACGCAGAGCCTCGCGAGCGACCTCCTCGGGCACGCCCTTGACCTCGAACATGATGCGGCCGGGCTTGACAACGGCCACCCACTCCTCGGGGTTACCCTTACCAGAACCCATGCGAGTCTCGGCAGGCTTCTTGGTGATGGGCTTATCGGGGAAGATCGTGATGTAGACACGACCGCCACGCTTCATGTAGCGGGTCATGGCAATACGAGCGGCCTCAATCTGACGGTTGGTGATCCAATGGGCCTCGAGAGCCTGGATACCAAACTCGCCGAAATGCAGCTCGGTATTACCCTTGGCCTGGCCCTTCATGGAGCCACGCTGCACCTTGCGGTGAAGAATACGCTTAGGGGCAAGCACTACTGACCCCTCCTCTCGGAGTTACGACGACGAGGACGGGAAGAGCCCTCGAGTGCAGGGTTGGGAACAGGCTGGCCCGGGAGCTTCTCGCCCAGGTAGATCCAGACCTTCACGCCGCAAGCGCCCATGGTGGTGCTGGCGACAGCCGTGCCGTAGTCGATCTTGGCACGGAGGGTGTGCAGAGGCACGCGACCCTCACGGTACCACTCACGACGGCCCATCTCGGCACCGCCGAGACGACCGGAGCACTGAATACGGATGCCCTTGGCGCCGGCCTTGCGGGCGGACTGGACAGCCTTGCGCATAGCGCGACGGAAGGCAACGCGGCCCTCGAGCTGCTCAGCGATGGACTGAGCAACGAGGTTGGCGTCGAGCTCGGGGCGCTTGATCTCGACAACGTCGACGGAGAGCTGACCCTTGGAGACGCCAGCGACCTTCTCGAGCTCGGTGCGGAGGGTATCGATCTCGGCACCCTTCTTACCGATGACAACGCCGGGGCGAGCGGTGAGGATGATGACCTTCACCTTGTCGCCAGCGCGCTCGATCTCGACGCGGGAGACAGCTGCGCGGGAAAGACGCTTCTCGAGGTACTTGCGGATCTCGAGATCGTTACCGAGGGTCTTAGCGTAATCCTTCTCTGCGAACCAGCGGGAGCGCCAGTTCTCGGTGATGCCAAGACGGAAGCCGGTGGGGTAGACTTTCTGACCCATACAGCTTTACGCCTCCTTTCGAGGAGCAACGACGACGGTGATGTGGGAAGTACGCTTCAGAATGCGAGAAGCGGAACCCTTGGCGCGGGGACGGATGCGCTTAAGCGTCGGACCCTCGTCAACATAGGCAGCGGCGACAACCAGGTTGTCGGCACGCAGACCGTTGTTGTTCTCGGCGTTCGCAACGGCGGAACGGAGAACCTTCTCGACATCCACGGCGACAGCGCGGTCGCAGAAGTGGAGGATGTCGAAGGCCTGAGCGACAGGCTTGCGGCGGATCAGATCGACCACCAGGCGGGCCTTGCTGGGGGAAACACGCACGTACTTAGCGACGGCGCGAACCTCGGTGGCCTCAGTTTCAATAGACTTAGTTGCCATTTACGGTTAACCCCCTATTTGGCCTTGTGGCCACGGAACGTACGAGTCGGCGCGAACTCGCCGAGCTTGTGACCAACCATGGACTCGGTAACATACACGGGCACATGCTTGCGGCCGTCGTGGACGGCGATGGTGTGACCAACCATCTCGGGGAAGATGGTGGACGCGCGGGACCAGGTCTTCACGACGTCCTTCTTGCCAGCCTCGTTCATCGCGGTGATACGCGAGAGAAGGCGAGTCTCCACGAACGGGCCCTTTTTGAGACTTCTGCTCATAAGTGCTTTCTCCTAAAACTCGGTATCCGAAATTACTTCTTACGGCGACGAATGATGTGCTGGTTCGAGACCTTCTTCTTCTTGCGCGTACGAAGGCCCTTCGTCGGCTTACCCCAGGGGGTAACAGAGGGACGACCAGAGGTGTGGTTCTTGCCCTCGCCACCGCCGTGCGGGTGGTCGACAGGGTTCATGACGGTACCGCGGACGGTCGGGCGCACGTTCAAGTGACGCTTACGGCCGGCCTTGCCGATGACGATGTTGGCGTGATCGGCGTTGCCGACCTCACCGACGGTGGCGCGGCAGGTAACGAGGATGCGGCGCATCTCGGAGGAAGGCATACGGACGATAGCGTACTTGCCCTCCTTACCCATCAGCTGGCAGGAGTTACCGGCGGAACGGGCGATAGCAGCGCCCTTGCCCGGCTGGAACTCAACGGCGTGGATGAGCGTACCGACGGGGATGTCGGCGAGGGGCAGAGCGTTGCCCGGCTTGATGTCGGCGTCAGAACCGGACATGATGGTCTGACCGACCTCGAGGCCCTTGGGAGCCAGGATGTAGCGCTTCTCACCGTCAGCGTAGTGCAGCAGAGCGATGCGAGCGGAACGGTTCGGATCGTACTCGATCGTGGCAACCTTGGCGGGCACGCCGTCCTTGTTGCGCTTGAAGTCGATCACGCGGTAACGACGCTTCACGCCGCCGCCCTGGTGGCGGGTGGTGATGCGGCCGTTGTTGTTACGACCGGCCTTCTTGGGCAGGGGCTCGAGAAGAGACTTCTCGGGCTTGGTGCAGGTGATCTCGGAGAAATCGGAGATCGTCTGCCAACGCCTACCAGCGGAGGTCGGCTTAAGGTGCTTTACAGCCATTACAATCCCTTTCAATAGGACTCCGTTAGCCATCGCAGACAGGGATTCGAGGTTCTGCCTCGGGTGCGATGACACCGGACGTATACACGGTTCCGGGCGTGTCCATTTTATACGCCCAAAACCTTGAGCTCTCGCCTCCCCTATTTGGGAGGCATGAGCTCACTCAACAGCAGCGAGTCTTAGGCCTGGTTGCCAAAGACCTCGATGGTGTCGCCCTCGGCCAGCGTGACGATGGCCTTCTTCCAAGAACGGGTCTTGCCGGCGACATAGCGCACGCGCTTGGTCTTAGGCTTAACCGTCAGGGTGTTCACGCGAACGACCTTGACGCCGAAGATCTCCTCGACAGCGTCCTTGATCTGATACTTGTTAGCATCCTTGGCGACCTCGAACGTGTACTTGTTCTGCTCCATGCCGGAGAAGGAACGCTCGGACACGATCGGACGGATGATGATCTCGTGGGCGGTCATTTATGCAAGCACCTCCCCGAAGTGAGCGGCGATGTCGGCGGGCATCAGCACAGCGTTGTTGTTGACGAGATCGTAGGTGTTGGCCTCGTCGGCAGTGATGATGAACGTCTTGGGAATGTTGCGGAACGACAGGTAGGCGTTGACGTCCTCATCGCGAACGATGATGGTCAGGCGCTTGCCCTCAAGGCCGAGAGCCTTGAGCATGGCAACGGCAGCCTTGGTGGAAGGCTTCTCGAAGCCGTAGTCGTCGACGAGCACGAGCTCGCCATCGGCCAGCTTGGCGGACAGCGCGGAGCGCATAGCCAGCTTGACCTCCTTGTTGTTCATGCGCTTAGCGTAGGAACGGGGCTTGGGGGCGAAGACAACGCCACCGTGACGCCACTGGGCAGCACGGATGGAACCCTGGCGGGCACGACCGGTGCCCTTCTGACGCCAAGGCTTCTTGCCGCCACCGGAAACCTCAGAGCGGCCCTTAGCGGACTGGGTGCCCTGACGCCAAGAGGCCATCTGGCACTTGACGATGTGGTGCATAACGTGGATGTTCGGCTCGATGCCGTACACCTCAGCGGCGAGCTCGGCCTCGGCGACCTTCTTGCCCTCGCTGTTCTTTACTTCAAACTTTGCCATTTAAGTGTTCTCCTTGGTATGACGCTGGGCTAAATGGGCTGGGCCCTTAGGCCATACGGATGGCGACGAGACCATTCTTGGCACCCGGGACAGCGCCCTTGACCAAGATGAGGTTCTGCTCGGCATCGATGCGGACAACGGAAAGGTTCTTGACGGTAACGCGCTCGTTACCCATGTGACCGGCCATCTTGACGCCCTTGAGGACGCGCGCAGGATAGGCGCACTGACCGATAGAACCGGGGTGACGCTGGAAGTGAGAACCATGCGTCATAGGACCGCGGCGCTGACCCCAGCGCTTGATGCGACCCTGGAAGCCCTTACCCTTGGAGGTACCGATGACGTCGACCTTCTCGACATCAGCGAAATCAGCGACGGTGACGACCTCGCCGACCTTGTGCTCCTCGCCGTTCTCGACGCGGACCTCACGAAGGAAACGGACAGGCTCGACGCCGGCCTTGGCGAAGTGACCAGCCATGGGCTTGTTCACGTTCTTGGCCTTGATGTCGCCGAAACCGATCTGGACGGCGTCATAGCCGTCGGTTGCCTGAGTTTTAACCTGCGAGACAGCGCAGGGGCCAGCCTGGATGACCGTGACGGGAACGACGTTGTCGTCCTCGTCCCAAACCTGGGTCATGCCAATCTTGCGGCCGAGAATCATGCTGATCAAGATATGATCCCAACTCTCGCGTGGTCTTGGGACAATGCGTACACCACCGAGCGTACGCCCCTAGAGGACCACTACTTACACGACGTGCTCCCCAGCCTTGTATTGCGTCCGGACTACCTGACAACCCTATTAAGCAGGCATATTGTCCAGCCAGAATACTCCCCTGGTTACACACAGCTGTTTAGTATACACGGCTGCGGGCGTATCCATCGAGATTCATATTTCACTCACATTGTTTACGCAGGTAAAGTGCGTGGATGGCTCCCGAGCACGGCGGAGGGCCGGAGAAATATATTAAGGTCCCTGCTCTACAGTCCTGCGCAAGACGAAGGCCACATTAAGTGGCCTTCTTTGCGTGCGGAACTCGCGATGACCTTAATATATTTCTCCGGCCCTCCGCCGTGCTCGGGAGACGACACGTTGATGTCTGCTTAACTCTGCTCGCTCAACTAATTACTTTGTTGAGGATCGATGATTTGTTGCAAGATGAACTTGGATTGGAGCGCGTCGCCTTCTTCTCCCGACTTTTCCTCTTCGAAATCGAAGATCATGATGGCGCAGTTGGGGAGTTTTGCTGGGAGCTTGAAGCCCTCTGGGGCTGCGGCCTTGATAAATTGGCGGCTGGCGCTGCCGTGGCTTACTGCTAGGAGGGTTTCGATGCCCTCGGCGCCTATGAGATTGGTGAGGGTGTCTACCATGCGCTCTTGCAGCGCGCGGCTTCCCTCTCCTCCGAAGGGGACCAGATCCTCGCCCGGATCCCAAACGTCGGTGGGTAGCGCGTCGTGGGGGCCCTCTTCGAAGGAGCCGTAGCTGCGCTCGATGATGCCTTCGCAGGGCTCAACAGCGGCGTCCGGACCGAGGAGTTCGCATGCGACGAGACTTGCCGTGTCCATGGCTCGACCTAAGGGTGACGAGACCACTTTGTCGGGGACGACGCCGTGGGCTTTGAGCCATGCGGCTGCTATTCCAGCTTGTTTGCGGCCCAGGTCGGTCAACGGTGAATCGCAGCGACCCTGGACCAGCTTCTTAACGTTGAATTCCGTCTGGCCATGACGGAGTAGATACAGCTTCTTCATGCTCTCCCCTTCTGCATCAATAGCTTGCGTGGCGCAATCCTACTCGTGGGTATGACCTACGTAGTCTTCGTCGATCGTAATCTTGGCAATCGACTTGGGGTATTCCGATTCGACCCTCTGGGCTAACGTGTGCTTTAGATCCTCGGCGTCTATGCCCAAATCTGAGGGTCGCACGCAGTCAAAAATCACATTGGTGTGCGTGGGGCCCGGCACGCAACGCAAATCGTGAATTGAAAGGCGGTTATCAATCTCCTGGGCCATAGCGTTGATGCGCAGGCGCATGCTCGCCGCCTTTGGATCGTCGGTCACGATGGGATCGTAATGGAGCGTGACGATCATGCCGTCCTCGTCCCTAAACGACTGCTCGATGTTATCGAGCGTGTCATGACTTTCCAGCGGGCTAGCCTCGGCCGCCATCTCGGCGTGCGCGCTTGCAAACTTCCTGCCCGGACCGTAATCGTGAACCATTAGGTCATGAACGCCCAAAACGCCGGGGTAGCTCATGATCTTGTCTCGGATGTGCTTGACCAACTTGGGATCGGGTGCCTGGCCCAAAAGCGGGCTCACCGTATCCTGGATGAGCTCAAAGCCGCTCCAGCCAATATAGGCGCCAACGGCAAGTCCAACCCAGGCATCAAGATTGATATGCGTCACCTGGGAAACGATCGCGCACGCCAGCACAGCACCCGTGGCAAGAACATCGTTCTTGGAATCCTGGGCCGTCGCATGCAGCGTATCGGACTCAATGCGATCACCGAGCTTTTGGTTGAGGGCCGCCATCCACAGCTTAACAACCATCGAAAGTGCCAGGACTGCCACCAGGGCAAGCGAGAACTCGACAGGTTCGGGGTGGATGATGCGCTCAAACGAGGACTTGATAAGCTCAAGGCCAATCAGCAGCACGAGCGCCGCCACGACCAGGCCAGAAAGATACTCGTAGCGACCATGTCCGTAAGGATGCTCGGGGTCGGCCGGCTTGCTCGCCAGCTTAAAGCCCAGCACGCTCACGATATTCGAGCTGGCATCGGACAGGTTGTTCATGGCATCCGCCACGATCGAAACCGATCCCGACAGCACGCCAATTGCACCCTTCGCAGCGCATAGTGCCACATTGGCGAGAATACACACCACGCCTGCCAACGTTCCCACGCGCGCGCGGTCGCCCTGCGCACGACGAACGATCCACTCGACCATCTATATCTGCCCCCAACAGTTTTACTCTTACACCCGTTTGTCGAATAGTTCAGTAGTGTAGACCCTTTACCCCATCGGCACAAAAAAGGCCGCAACCCTTAGGGCTGCGGCCTTGCAAATCGCACTATCGAGCAAAAAGCTTAGAGCTTGATGTCGATGTCGACGCCAGCGGGGAGGTCGAGACGCATGAGCGAATCAACGGTGCCCGAGGTGGGGTCGAGGATATCGATGAGGCGCTTGTGGGTGCGCATCTCGAACTGCTCACGGGAGTCCTTGTTCACGTGCGGCGAGCGGATAACCGTGTACAGGTTGCGCTCGGTGGGCAGGGGGACAGGACCGGAAACGCGAGCGCCGGTCTTCTGAGCGGTCTCGACGATGAGCTTCGCGGACTGATCGACGACCTCGTGATCATAGCCCTTGAGGCGAATGCGGATCTTCTGGGTAGCCAACTTAAACCTCCAAAGAGTGCGAGAGATGTTCTCGCGGATTACGTAACAGGGAGCTCGAACTTAGGCGTTCTTGCTCATGACCTCGTCCACGATGGACTTGGGCGCGGGCTCATAAGAGTCGAACTGCATCGTGTAGGATGCACGGCCCTGGGTCTGGGAGCGAAGGTCGGTAGCGTAACCGAACATCTCGCCCAGCGGCACCTTGGCACGGATGAGCTTGCTGTTCTTGCGATCCTCCATGCCCTCGATCTTGCCGCGGCGACCGGAGAGGTTGCCCATAACGTCGCCCATGTACTGCTCGGGGGTCTCGACCTCGACAGCCATGATCGGCTCGAGCAGCTGCGGATCGGACTTCTTGAGGGCGTCCTTGATAGCCATGGAACCGGCGATCTTGAAGGCGGCCTCGGAGGAGTCGACCTCGTGGTAAGAACCGTCGAACAGGGTGACCTTAACGTCGAGGACCGGGAAGCCGGCGATAACACCGGTGTTCAGGGCCTCCTGAATGCCCTTATCGATGGACGGGATGTACTCCTTGGGCACGACGCCGCCGACGATAGCGTTGACGAACTCGTAGCCGAAGCCCTCCTCCATCTTCTCGAGCTTGATGACGGCGTGGCCGTACTGACCGCGACCGCCGGACTGACGGACAAACTTGCCCTCAGCCTTCTCGACGTCGTGACCAGCGGTCTCGCGGTAAGCAACCTGGGGCTTACCAACGTTAGCGTCAACCTTGAACTCGCGGAGCAGACGGTCGACGATGATCTCGAGGTGCAGCTCGCCCATGCCGGCGATGATGGTCTGGCCGGTCTCGTGGTTGGTGGACACCTGGAAGGTCGGGTCCTCCTCGGCGAGCTTGGTCAGAGCCAGGGACATCTTGTCCTGCTCGGCCTTGGTCTTGGGCTCGATGGCAACGTCGATAACGGGCTTAGCGAACTCAATCTTCTCGAGGACGATCTCCTTGCCCTCTTCGCACAGGGTGTCACCGGTGGTGGAGTTCTTGAAGCCGACGCAAGCGACGATGTCGCCGGCGGCAGCGTCGTCACGGTCGATACGCTCGGCGGCGTTCATCTCGAGGATGCGGCCGAGGCGCTCGCGCTGACCGTTGGAAGCGTTGACCACGTAGGAGCCGGACTCGGCGCGGCCGGAGTAAACGCGGACATAGGTGAGCTTACCGACGAACGGGTCGGTCATGATCTTGAAGACCAAGCCGGAGAAGGGCTCGTCGAAGGAAGGATGACGCTGGATCTCCTCGCCGGTGTCCGGATCGGTACCGGTGACGGCCTCAACGTCGAGCGGGCTGGGCAGGTAGTCGACGACAGCGTCGAGCAGCTCCTGAACGCCCTTGTTCTTGTAGGCGGAGCCCACGAAGACGAGGTTGAGCTCGTTGGCCAGAACGCCCTTGCGCAGAGCGGCCTTGAGCTCCTCGACGGTGAAGTCCTCCTCCATGAGGATCTTCTCCATGAGCTCGTCGTCAAAGCTGGCAGCAGCGTCGAGGAGCTCCTCGCGCTTGGTGGCAGCGATGTCGGCGAACTCAGCCGGAATCTCGTCCATCGGCTCGGGGTAGGTCATACCCTTCTCGTCGGCCTTGAAGTCCCATGCAGTCATGGTGACCAGGTCGATGACGCCCCAGAAGTTGTCCTCGGCGCCCATCGGGACCTGAGCGGCCACGGCGTTGGCGTCGAGACGATCCTTCATGGTCTCGATAGCGTTGAAGAAGTCAGCGCCCACGCGGTCATACTTGTTGATGAAGGCGATACGGGGGACGTTGAAGGTGGAAGCCTGACGCCAAACGGTCTCAGACTGGGGCTGAACGCCGGCAACGGCGTCAAAGACGGCGACAGCGCCATCGAGGACACGCAGGCAGCGCTCGACCTCAGCGGTGAAGTCAACGTGGCCCGGGGTGTCGATGATCTGGATGCGGTAGTCCTTACCGTCCTTGTTCCAGAAGCACGTGGTAGCAGCGGAGGTGATGGTTACGCCGCGCTCCTGCTCCTGAACCATCCAGTCCATGGTGGCAGCGCCCTCATGGACCTCACCGATCTTGTGGGTCTTACCGGTGTAGTAAAGAATACGCTCGGTCGTGGTGGTCTTACCGGCATCGATGTGGGCCATGATGCCGATGTTACGGGTATCGGAAAGCTTGTACTTAGGCTTAGCCATGTTAGTTCCTTACCTTAAACTTACCAACGATAGTGAGAGAACGCGCGGTTGGCCTCGGCCATCTTGAAGACGTCCTCACGCTTCTTGACGGAAGCGCCCAGGCCGTTGGAAGCGTCGAGGATCTCGTTGGCGAGACGCTCGGCCATGGTCTTCTCCTTGCGAGCGCGGGAGAAGTTGACGATCCAGCGGATACCCAGAGCGGTGGAACGACGGGAGTTGACCTCCATCGGGACCTGATAGGTAGCGCCACCGACACGCTTGGGCTTAACCTCGAGCGTGGGCTTGACGTTGTCCATAGCCTTCTTGAAGGTAGCGAGAGCGTCGCCACCCTCGGACTTCTCGGCAACGATCTCGAAAGCGGTGTAAACGATGCGCTCAGCGGTGGCCTTCTTGCCGTCAAGAAGGACCTTGTTGATGAGCTGAGTCACCAGGCGGTTGTTGTAAACGGCGTCAGGCTGAACCTCACGACGATTAGCTGCTGCACGACGCGGCATGTGAAATCTCCTTAAGTGTCTACCGTGCGGCGCTTAGGCGGCACACGGCGAAAGTATCAAAACGTTATCTGGCTTATTTGGCCTTGGGGCGCTTAGCACCGTACTTGGAACGGGCCTGCATACGGTTCTGGACCGGAGCAGCGTCGTAGGCGCCACGGATGACGTGATAACGGACACCAGGGAGGTCACGGACACGACCGCCGCGGACGAGCACGATGGAGTGCTCCTGCAGGTTGTGGCCCTCACCCGGGATGTAAGCAGTAACTTCGATGCCGTTGACGAGGCGAACACGGGCAACCTTACGAAGAGCCGAGTTCGGCTTCTTGGGGCTCGTGGTGAAGACGCGGGTGCACACGCCGCGCTTCTGGGAGTTGTGCTGCAGAGCAGCGTTCTTGGACTTCTTGGGCACGGAACGACGGCCCTGGCGAACCAGCTGGTTAATAGTAGGCAAAGCGTACTCCTTCTCGAATGATTCCAGCTTTCTGTAAAGTGCAACGGCTTGAATCGAGGGGTCAGCATCCCCCTACGAAACACGCAGTTCGATAGGATACGTGCCGTTAGCTGTGTCGTCAACAGACCACGCCGCCGGGCGTATCCCAAAATTGGCACATTTCCGCAAAGCCTACACAAAAGGAATCCCTTCCTGTGCGCTTGGGAGGATTCCCGGGCCGGGCGGCCTATCAAGATTTTGCCGCATACTTCCGAAAATCGGACGAATGTCGCTCGCTTTAACCGCCCATTTAACGCAAAATGGGCCGCCTCCCCTAGTAGGAAGCGGCCCCAAATCTTACGAATAGACGATGGTAAAGGGTACTTCTGTTTCGGTCTCTCCTGTTGACGTGCACCTCGTGCCCTCAAGCGTTACTGAGACCACTTGATCGACATCAATCAACTTCGTTGGCACCCAGATGTTCTCTCCGCTATTGCGCGCATAAGAAAAATATAAGTTGAACACCCCTGCGTCGTCATCTTCGATAATCCGCTCCGATCCATCCTTGTAGCTGACGGTCAGCTTATTATCAACTGCTTCATAGCCCAAATCATCGATGTGCGTCTGGATGGAAAACGGGCTGATCTCAAGAGGCGAGTCATCGGAGCGGAGTTCCTTTGTATCGACGTACGCTCCAACGCCAAACTCGGGCGTCGATGCCTCGAACGGCTTCGCATCCTCGCCTTCGCCCTCGGTCCACGAGATATTCCAGGTGACCGCATGTTGAAAACCTCGCTCGCGATCCATAGAGGCAAAGTACATCGTGCCATTAATGACCGTGTCGCTTGATGTGTCCTTATCAATGGTGCAGCGTGTGTCAGCCCATTCCTCGCCGAAGTTCATGCTGGGCGTGCCGATGCCTTGTTCTTCTTCACCATAGAGAACAAGTTCGCCCGTCTCTGCTGCCGGCTTGTAGTAGTTAACGCCATTTGGATTGGACAGCGTAAACGTCACGGCACCGCAACCGTTTTTATCGATAGCCATCTCATGGATATCAAGCGTATAGCCGTTACCCTCGACGGACAGATTAACCTTCTGGACTGTGCCCTCCAGGCTTTGGGGCGCAATGCCGTCACCAAACTCTCTGGTGTAGGTGTATTTAGCCCCCGATGAGCCGCCGTTGGTCCAGGTAATGGAATCCCCATTGCCGTGGTTTCCCCAGGCTGAGGCAAAATAGCTGGAATTGATAACGGCGTAGGCGACCCCTCCGGTCGCCAACACTCCGGCGAGACATCCGATTACGGCAACATAGAGAGACTTCGCGTGGCCCTTTCGATGAAGCGGCTCACCCGCAGCGGTATTTAGGACGCGATCTGCAAGATCACTATCGGCTTGGATGGACTCGAAGGCCTGCTTGATTTGATTGGATTTCACGGTCGCCCTCCTCTAGGATGAACTTGAGCTTCGACCTGCCGCGAGCCAAACGCGTTCGAACGGTCGCGGCTGGTACATGCAACAACTCGGCAATCTCTGAGGTCGAAAAGCCCAGATAGTAATAGAGCACGATGGGAACGCGGAATCGCTCCGGAAGTCGCATAACGTCTGACAGGACCGCCTTGGTCTCATCCTGCGCCGCCGAAAGCGAATCGGCCAGGTTCTCAATATCCTCCACACGCCTCCATGGCTTTCGAAAGAGCGATTTACATTCATTGATCGTGACCCGGATAAGCCATCGACGAAGATGTTCCCAGCTTTCAAATTGCACATCGTTTTTGAGTAACTTCAGAAAGACGTCTTGAGCGACATCGTCGGCGTCGGCGCGATCACGCAGGTACGTCAACGCGATCCGAAACACGACATCCCGGTGGTCTTCGACCGCCTGTCTAAATGCTTGTTCTTCCATAATCACCTCCCGGTGACGGTAATGATTCTTGATGAGGACCTCACCATTGATACGCTCTGGCCGGACGAAATGTTTCAAATTCAAGCAGGAAAAACCTACCAAAATAAACCTGTCCCTTTTTGGCAAAAGGAATCCCCTTCTGTGCGCGGGGCAGATTCCCGGAACGGGCCGCCCGCTGTTTAAGTTTGCTGCTCTACAGTCCTGCGCAAGACGGAAAGCACATTAAGTGCTTTCCTTTGCGTACGGAACTCGCGACAAACTTAACCCCTCTGCCGCCCGTCCCGGGAATCCGACGTACTCGTCGGGGCAACGTTCCTCATCAAAAAAAGGCCCGCTCCCCTATTGGGAAGCGAGCCTTTATAAGGGCGGTTAACGTACTTGGAAGCTACTCCTCGTCGTTGTCCTTGGCCTCTTCGGCGTCGTCGGTGTCCACGAGCTGGTTGAGCAGCTCATCGAGGGAAGCCATGTCCTCGTTGATGGCACCGTTGGCGGGAGCCTTCTTGTCGTCGATCGGGGCACCCAAGAGCTCCTCGTCGGCGTCGGCGTGATGCGTCGGCGCAGCGGAGGTGCCCAGCAGGATGTCGTCCGGACCGTCGGGGCTAAAGACCATCTGCAGCAGCTGCGAGAGGTCTTCCTCGTCGGCAACGTCGTCGTTGTTCTCGAGGATGTAGAGCAGGTCGTGGGCCTCCAGACCGTCACGGAGCTCCTCGATCGCCTTGGCACCGATGCCATCGATGCGCAGCAGATCCTCCTCGGACTTGCCAACCAGGTCGCCGACCGTCTCGATGCCGACCTCGCTGAACTTGTTGGTCCAGCGCTGCGACACGCCCAGGTCGTCGAACAGGTACAGGCGAGCCTTCTCGGCGGAGATGGTGTGGCCGTTGCGGGTGAACGAACCGTCAGCACCACCAAACTCGTCGTAGCCGGCCCAGTCGAGCTGCTGCGGGAGCTGCTCGTCCAGGTCCTTGAGCTCCACAGGAGCCCACTCGGGCAGCGACTTAGCGTTGGGCGAAGCCGGGCCGTCGATGTCCACGTAGCCGTCGGCCGTGCGATACGTCAGCTTGGCGTTGGCGTACGGCTTGAGGCCGGTACCGGCCGGGATCTTCTTGCCGACGATGACGTTGGACTTAAGGTCGAGCAGGTGGTCGACCTTGCCCTCGATGGCAGCCTCGGTAAGGACGCCGGCGGTACGGATGAACGAAGCGCTCGACAGCCAGGAGTCGATGTTGGACGCGACCTTGAGCGTACCCAGGATGACGGGCTCGGCCACGGGAGCCTGACCGCCCAAACGGGCAACGCGCTCGACCTCGTCGGCAAACTCGTAGCGGTCGACGTACTGACCAAGCAGGTACTTGGAGTCACCGGGGTTGGTGATCTGAACGCGACGCAGCATCTGACGTGCGAGCACCTCGATGTGCTTGTCGTTCAGGTCGACGCCCTGGCTGGTGTAGACGTCCTTGACGCTCTCGACGAAGGTGTGCATCGTCGACTCGATGTCGGTCAGCTTGCGCAGGTTGCGGAAGTTGACGAAGCCCTTGGTGATCTGATCGCCGGCGCGAACCTCGCAGCCGTCCTCGATCTCGGGCATGAAGCGCACCGAAGCGGGAACGCGACGCTCGTCGAGGACACGGGTGTGATCCTCGGAGTCGGTGAGCGTCAGCACGTACTCGGACTTCTCGGGCTTAATCGAGAGGTGGCCGGAGTACGGAGCCAGCTCGGCCTCGCGACCCAGGATCTTCTCGTTGACGTTGCCGACGATATCGAACATACGGCTGACCGTAGGCAGACCCTGCGTAATATCGTCGACGCCAGCGACGCCGCCGGAGTGAATGGTACGCATCGTAAGCTGCGTACCGGGCTCGCCGATGGACTGGGCGGCAATAATGCCGACCGCGGTACCGATGGCGACCGGACGACGGGTGGAAAGATCCCAGCCGTAGCACTTCTGGCACACGCCGTACTTGGAGCGGCAGGTGAGCAGCGCGCGAAGCTTGACCTTCTTAAGGCCGGCATCGACCATCTTCTGGATGTCGGCGACCTTCTCGATGTAGCCGTCCTGCTCAAAGAGCACGGTGCCATCGGGAGCCACGACGTCCTCGATGAAGCAACGGCCGAC
>UQLF01000015.1 GCA_900541875.1 uncultured Collinsella sp.
GGTATCGGGTTCCCACATTCATCCGCACATGTGCGGATGAATGTGGGAGGTGTTCGAATGAAGTCGATAATCAAGGGGCATCAGTGTCGTCCAGGCGCAGGCCTTTTGCATTTGACCATGTGCTAGCTTCTCTATATAGTGTTGCTAGCAGGGCTAGCAATTGAAGGGAGCGGGATCGACGTGGGTGCTGTTAGCAGCATGGCGCAGGTGAACGTTCGCGTGGATCGCCAGGTCAAGAACCGTGCCGAGGAAGCGCTGCGGCTTTCGGGCGGGTCACTGCCCGAGCTCATCAAAAAGGTCGTGGCCAAGGTCGCACAGGGTGGCGGGCAGTGTGAGGAAGTACTGTCTGCCGTTGATGGCCGGCAACAGACCGTCGCGCACGATACTCCGTTCACCGCGTCGTGGGCAGCGGCAGACCGGCTTTATGCAGATTTGGGCATCGCTATGTCGCCCGTATCCGACGATCGCGGTTGGGACACAATCTATTCCGAAGCCATGGATGAGCATTATCGCCAAAAGGGGATGATCCAGTGAGTGGGGCGCCTTTCAAGATCATGGTGGACGCCAACGTATGGGTCGATTCGTTTTGCGTCGACCATGCCGAGTCGCTTGCCGCGCGTGCGTTTATTGGGTGGGGGACGGAGATGGGAGCGTTGCTGTTCTTTCCGGTGCATATTGCCAAGGACGTGCTGTACGTTGTCCAACACGAGTTGAAGCGTAGCGTTCTTGCCAGCGGGGGAGCGATCGACGAGGCATCTGCCCGTGCAATTGGCGATGCGGCGTTGGCGTTTGTTCGGAACATGACCGAAAACGCCACGGCCGTGGGTGCAGATGCGTCGGACCTTTGGCTGGCCGACAAATACTTAGCGCTCCATCGCGATTACGAGGACAACTTGGTGCTCGCCGCATGCAAGCGCGCGCAGGTCGATTACTTGGTGACCAACGATCGCAAGCTGCTCGAACATGCCGATCTTGCAGCAAAGACACCTCGTCAAATGATGCCGATTCTGGCTTTGGCCGAACGCGGCGGCGCGGCTATCGGTTGACGCGAACTGTTTGCGGGCCTCTTGGACGACGATGCGCCAAGGGGCCCGCGTCTGCTATTTACAAAAGCTCGGCCTTAATGGCGGGACTTTCTGCGAGCTGCTCGGCCGCCTTTTCGTCGGAGCTGTCGAGCGCGGCCAGGCTGCGGTAGACCCACTCGTTGACCTGGGTGTTCTTGACGCCTGCGGTCTGCATAAGGGCGCCTACCTCGCGGATTGCTGCGAACAGATCGGCTTTGGGACCCGCGAGCTCGACCTCGATGCCGTGATAGGCGGTCACGCCGCGGTTCTCACTCACGTGGTCGATAAAGCCCTCGACGGTCTCAAGCTGCTGAGCGAGAGCTGCATCATCGTTAGCGTCCAGCGCGACGAGTGCGTTCGATACCGTGAGGGCGGGATGTCCGCAGGGGACAAAGCCTTCGATGACATCCATAGCTTCGGTAATGGTTGAGCCCAGGCCTGCGAGGGCATTGACGAGTTGCTGCTTGGTATCCATAACGGTCCTTTCGACGGGTCAATTTTGCTTGGCGAAAATATACGTGACGCGATCAGTAGCAAAAGTGCGAAGTGCGGCGCACATTGGGGTCTTCACAGCTCGTGCATAGAACAGCTGTCCGCTTTCAGAACGTGGTAAGATAACACTCCACAAGCGGGGTTCGCCCCGTATGTTCCTTGAAAAGTCGATGGCTGTTGGGTGCTTGCAGGCCCGATGCCATCCAGACTTTCCCGACATTCGGGGGCGACTGGTTTCGACACGATAGCTCTGAGAGAGGAAGCAAGCCGAGGTCTCCTCGCCTCGTTAAACAGGGGTACCGTCAAATTGAATTGACAACAACTCTTCTTTTGAGCCTATGGCTCTCGCTGCTTAGTTTATAGCGGCGCGTCAACCCGGTGATTTCCCCGACACCGGCGCGACGTCATGTTAGGGGAATGCTCCCGCGCACGTAATCGGTATGGCGCGGGCTAAGACCGAACCGGTTAGGACGCCGCGAGCGTGTCGCTGCGCGCAAAGCGTCCGAGACTAAACCAGCGACTGAGCTTGGAGATGCCAATCAGGGGGCTTTCGTGGACCGGAGTTCGATTCTCCGCGCCTCCACCACAAGTAACAGGCAGGTAGATATTCGTATCTACCTGCCTTTTTATTTCCAGTCCGTACCGCGGAGAATCGAACTCTGTGCAGGGCGCGGGCGTAAAGAAAACGCGTAAGCGTTTTTAGCCCGCGGGCGAGGACGCCGGCAGGTGGCCGAAGCCGGTGCGGATTTGCGAAGCAAATACGCGGATTCTCCGCGCAAAGTCCCGACTCAAAACGGATGCGATGTTTATCGAATCTCAGCTGGCCTCGCCCAGCATCAACGGATCCCCAAACCGCGGAGAATCGAACTCTGTGCAGGGCGCGGGCGTAAAGAAAACGCCTCAGTGACGCAGAGTGGGGCGCGCTTTCCCAATGGCAGCCCAGGCGGAAAGCACGTCCCGGAATTCACGCTCAGACTGGGACGTAGTTTCCGGATGACACATCAAGCGGAAAGTGCATCCCGGAATCCCGCCTCAAACTGGGACACACTTTCCGCTTCACCTGCCGCCTCGAAAAAACCGCGCGCTCGCCATCCCAAAACTGGGTAGAAGAAAGCCAAAACGCAATCGCAGGAGGTCAATATGACTGCAGAAGATAAGGCAAAGAACGCCGGCAAGGTCGCGCTCGTCCTGGAGGGCGGCAGCTTCCGCGGACAATTTACCGCGGGCGTGCTCGACGTTCTCATGGAGGCCGGCGTCGAGATTCCGGCGGTATATGGCGTATCGGCCGGCGCCCTCAACGGCGTGAACTACAAGTCGCACCAGATCGGCCGTGCCAACCGCATCAACCTGGCTTTCTGCAACGACAACCGCTTCATGGGCGCCGCATCGTTTGCGTCCACGGGCTCCATTGTGGGTTACGACTTTATCTTCAACGATGTCCAGGACCGCCTGGATCCCTTTGACAACGAGACGTTCGACGCGAGCCCCATCGAGATGTACGCCGTCGCGACGGACATGCTCTTTGGAACCGCCACGTACCTGCCGGTCAAAAGCGCCGTGCTCGATCTCGACGCTGTGCGCGCCTCGACGTCGCTGCCGCTGGTGACGCCGCCGGTCGAGATTGACGGGCACAAATACGTCGACGGCGGTGTGGCCGATTCGGTCCCTATCGAGCATGTGCTCGAGGAGGCGGGCTTTGACCGTGCGGTCGTCATTGTCACACAGGACCGCTCGTACGAGAAAAAGCCCTACGAGTTTATGCCCGCCGCGCGCGCCCGCTATGCCGACTACCCCTATCTGCTCGAGGCTATCGAGACACGCCACGACCGTTACAACATCCAGCGCATGCACCTGTGGAAGTATGAGCGCGAGGGCCGCGCGTTGGTCGTCGCTCCGCAAAAGCCGGTCGAGGTCGGCCATGTCGAGCACGATTCGGCAAAGCTTTTGGACCTGTATATCCAGGGCCGTCAGGAGGCAAAGCGCCTGCTCGCGGAAATCCAAGAGTTCGTTGAGCGCTAGCGACGGCGAACCCTCGAAAAATGACAACAGCTCAAGAGCTGGAAAATCACGGCTCGTGGATGACATGTGCAGAAACTCTGGTCGGAGCCAAAATACCTGTTGACTCGTACGGCGAGCGGGGTAATATGGACGGGTTACTTGCAGAGCCCCGTGAATCTCTGTAACAACACGTACTGTACATGGAGGAGTCTAAGTGATTTCGAAATCGACTCACTACGCCAAGCAGGGCGAGGTCCAGCGCAACTGGGTTCTCGTCGACGCCGATGGTGCTGTCCTGGGCCGTCTTGCCACCCAGATCGCAATGATCCTGCGCGGTAAGAACAAGCCCCAGTTCACGCCCAACAGCGACTGCGGCGACTTCGTTGTCGTCATCAACGCCGATAAGGTCCAGCTTACCGGTAACAAGGCCGACACGAAGACCTATTATCGCCACAGCGGCTACAACGGCGGCCTCAAGGCTGAGAGCTTCCGCCAGGCTATGGAGAAGCACCCGGAGAAGGTCATCGAGCGCGCCGTTCGCGGTATGCTGCCCAAGACCACCCTCGGCCGTGCCCAGATGACCAAGCTTAAGGTCTACGCTGGTGCCGAGCATCCGCATGCTGCCCAGAACCCCACGAAGATTGAGCTGGAGGCTTAAAGATGGCTGAGAACACCGTTGTCTACCAGGGTACCGGCCGTCGTAAGAACGCCGTCGCCCGCGTCCGTCTCGTCCCCGGCACCGGCAAGGTGACCATCAACAAGCGTGACGCCGAGCAGTATTTCGGCCGTCATCAGCTCGTTGAGAACGCCCTTGCTCCCTTCAAGGTGACCGACACCGCCGGTCAGTTCGACGTTATCGCTCTGTGCGATGGCGGCGGCATCTCCGGTCAGTCCGGCGCTCTGCGCCTGGGCATCGCTCGCGCTCTTCTGAACGCTGGCGACTACCGTGCTGACCTCAAGAAGGCCGGTTTCCTTACGCGCGATGCTCGCGTGGTCGAGCGCAAGAAGTACGGCCTCAAGAAGGCCCGCCGCGCTCCCCAGTTCTCCAAGCGCTAAGGTTTTATCTCCTTTCGAGATACAATGTACAAGCGGGGCCTGCCGACTGCTCGGTGGGTCCCGCTTTTCTTTTCGACTAGGGTGGGCTGCTTCGTTTTGCCCACTTGGGAAGGAGCGATCCTATGCCCCAGAACATCTTCGGTACCGATGGTGTCCGTGGCGTCGCCAACGCCGATCTTTCGTGCGACCTCGCGTTTCGCCTGGGCCGCGCGGCGACCAAGTTTCTTGGTCCGGACATCTGCATCGGCCGTGACACGCGCCTTTCGGGCACCATGCTCGAGAGTGCTCTGACCGCCGGCATTATGGCCGAGGGCGGCCGTCCGCACTGCTGCGGCGTCATCCCCACGCCTGCCGTGGCACTGCTCACCGTTCAGAACGAGCTCGATGGCGGCATCGTCATCTCTGCTTCGCATAATCCGCCGGAGTTCAACGGCATCAAGTTCTTTAGCCGCAAGGGCATGAAGCTTCCCGACGCGGTCGAGGAAGAGATCAGCGCCTGGGTCATGTCCGAGGAAGCCATGGCTGCCGACACGCTGCCGACCGGTGCCGGCGTGGGCCACATCATCAAGATGAAGGACGCCCGCAAGGCATACGTCGACCACGCCATCGATACGCTTGATGGCCTGAGGCTTGACGGCCTGGTCGTTGCCGTCGACTGCGGCCATGGCGCTTCTTGCCAGACCACGCCCGCCGCACTGCAGCGCCTGGGTGCCACGGTCCATGCCATCAACACCGATTACTGCGGCACTGACATTAACGTTGAGTGCGGCTCCACTCACCTCGAGCCCCTGCGCGAGCTCGTGCTGCGCACCCACGCCGATATCGGCCTGGCTCACGACGGCGACGCCGACCGCGTACTGTTCGTGGACAGCGAGGGCAATGAGATCGACGGTGACTACATCCTGGCTATCTGCGGTTCTGACCTCGCCGCTCGCGGCAAGCTCGCCAACTCCGAGATCGTCTCGACCGTCATGTGCAACCTGGGCTTCTCCATCGCTATGAAGGAGCAGGGCTTCGAGATGGTTCAGACCGCCGTGGGCGACCGCTACGTTCTGGAGCGCATGCTCGCGGACGGCGCCGTCATCGGCGGCGAGCAGTCCGGCCACATCATCTTCCTGGAGCACAACACCACCGGTGACGGCCTGGTGACGGCCCTGCAGCTTCTGGCCGTGCTCAAGCGCACCGGTCGTACCCTCACTGATCTTGCCGGCATCATGAAGAAGTACCCGCAGGTACTCGTTAACGTGCATTCCGACAACAAGGCCGGTCTGGACGATTGCCAGCCCATCTGGGATGCCGTCGCTGCTGCCGAGAAGGAGCTTGATGGCCGCGGCCGCATTCTGGTGCGCCCGAGCGGTACCGAGCCGCTGGTCCGCGTGATGGCCGAGGCCGAGACGCACGAGCTGACCCAGCGCGTTGTTGACGACATCGTCGAGGTTGTCAAGCGCGAACTTCCCTAATGGTCAAAAACCGTTGCCAAGTGGTAAACTATTAAGGTTATTTTGATTGATTGGTATGTCCGAGGGGGAGCATGTTCACTAAAGTCCTAAGGTCTTTTGGTATGCGTGGTCGAGTCCTTACGCTGGATGCTCCCATCTCGGGCGACGTCATTCCGCTTTCCGAGGTAAATGACCAGACGTTTGCCACCGGCCTTTTGGGCCAGGGCGTGGCGATTCAGCCCACCGGAACGCGTGTGATTGCACCGGCTGATGCCAAGGTCGAGGCCATTTTTCCCACGGGACATGCCGTTGCGCTTAACACGGTCGATGGCTTGGACGTGCTCATCCACGTTGGCCTGGACACTGTTCAGCTCGAGGGCAAGCACTTTACCGTACATGCGCAAGTGGGTGACATCGTCCATAAGGGCGATGTACTCATTGAGTTCGATCGCGAGGCAATTGCTGCCGAGGGCTACGATGTGACGGTTCCCATCTTGGTGTGCAACTCCGTTGAGTTCTCGAGCATCAAGGGCTCCGTTGGCGTGCATGTCGAAGAGATGGACCAGCTCATCGTTGCTCGCGAGCGCTAGCAAGTGCACGTGGCCATTAGCCTACAATTCAAACACGTTTACGGAGGGCGCCCTTGAAAGAGGGCGCCCTCCGTGGCAAGATGGGATTTGTCCGAAGCTAAACAGCTTTGGGTCACCGTGGACGGGCAGGGGCCTCGACGCGGCTAGACACGAGACACATACATTACGCGACCTCGCCCTGGTGGCCGCACACGTTGGTTGCGGCCGACGCGGGCCGCGGGCAAGTGCTTGTAAGGGAGCCTTGCCTCTCTTGTACGAGAAAGGACGCGTAATGAAGATTATTAAAGCTAAAGACTACGAGGATATGAGCCGCAAGGCCGCCAATATTATCTCGGCGCAGGTTATCCTCAAGCCCGACTGTGTGCTGGGCCTTGCCACCGGCTCCACCCCGATCGGTGCCTACAAGCAGCTCGCTGCTTGGTACAAGAAGGGCGACGTCGACTTTGCCGAGGTCAGCACCTATAACCTGGACGAGTATCGCGGCCTTTCGCACGACGATCCCCAGAGCTATCACTACTTCATGCGTGAGAACTTCTTCGATCACATCAACATCGACCTGAACAACACGCATGTTCCCGACGGTTCCAACCCCGACGCCGCCGCTGCCTGCTCTGAGTACGACAAGATCGTCGCCGCTGCCGGTTACCCGGATCTGCAGCTGCTCGGCATTGGCAACAACGGCCACATCGGCTTCAACGAGCCCGATGACCACTTCTCCAAGGGTACGCACTGCGTCGACCTCACCGAGAGCACCATTCAGGCCAACAGCCGCCTGTTCGACAGCATCGACGACGTTCCCCGTCAGGCCTACACCATGGGTACCCAGACCATCATGTATGCCCGCATGATCCTGGTCGTCGCCAACGGCGAGGCCAAGGCTCAGGCCGTGCATGACATGTGCTATGGTCCGGTTACGCCCGAGTGCCCGGCTTCGATCCTGCAGCTGCACACCAACTGCGTTGTCGTTGCCGACGAGGCCGCCCTTTCGCTCTGCGAGTAGCGCGAATCCTGCAGCTCGACATAGCCTTGCCTGAGGCTTCCGCTTTGCGGGGGCCTTTTTGTTATCCCTTTCCGCCCACTTGACCAAAATCTTGCCGCAAGCTTGACGAATGCCGTATGCCCAACAGCTTGATTCATTCTATACCAGATTCTATGCAAAAATGCCACTAGAAGGTCGTAGACGGTAGCGGGTGCTAGGCGAGTTGAATGACACAACTGAACCTTGTTCATCTGCGTTACACTGCCGCTTAGATGGGACAAGCTGACAAGCTCATTTACCTGCTTAAAGACCGATTAGTCGGGGGATTAATAACAATCGGCCCTCGCTGTACAAAAACTTGCCGCTTGCGTACCAAAAGACAACCTAAAACACAAGGTCGCTCTATTCATAGCGCGGCTTGTATGGTCTTGCGGCTACAGTGTCCATACGGTCGAGTTGAGGAGCGGGCATGGTAAACGATTTGAGCGGTATAGACGACCTCGAGCTGATGCCGTTAGGCGGAGGCTATATGGTGCGACGCGAACGCTTGATGAATGAGCTTATCGCCAAGGGCCGAAAGGCCGGCATCGTGGTTCTTTATGCGCCCGACGGGTTTGGGAAGACCTCGGTGCTGCTGCAGTACACCCATGAGGTTAAATGCGACCCGACGCGAGGCCCCGTGCGGATTATCGAGGCCGATCGCGCCACTGGGCGCGAGGTGTTTATGCAGCTCGAGGTGGTTACCGAAGAACTCAAAGACAAACCGCACTCCCTTATCGCGATTGATAATGTGCCAAACCTCGATCAGCACGATACCGAAGACCTCATCGACAGGATTCGCGGCCTGCGCGCTATGGGAGTAGGGGTCTTTATCTCCTGTCGTCCTTCAAATCGTCAGCTGATTCATGGGCTGGGCGATTCGGTCAAGATCAATGCGCAGATGCTCAAGGTGCATGCCTATGAGTATTCGGCGTGGGCGTCGGCGTTTTCGATTAGCACATCGCTCGACTTCTATCAGCTCACGCAGGGCGTGCCCGAGCTCGTCTCGCCATTGCAGACGGGGCTGTATGGCCAAGGCGACGTAGCCGGTCTGCTCGAAAACGAGATTGTCAACGTATATGGCGCGGCACTTGTCGATCTGGCTTCGCTCGACAATAACGCGCTGTTTTGTGTGGCATGTCTCATGGTTTTGATGGGCGAGGGCAATATCGCAGAACTCGAGGCTTGTGGGGTAAGGCTGTCGATGGTCGACCAGTCCTACTTTGTACGCGACTACCCGATCTTTGGCTTGGATCCCGCCGAGCGGAGTTTTACGTGTCTGGGCACGGAGGATAACGGACGCTTGCGTTTGCGTAAGTTGGTGGCCGAGATTCGCCCCGAACTTGTTCCGAGGGCGGCCCGGATTTTGCTTAAGGCGGGCCGATGCGATGCGGCGATGGGCCTGGCGGATGCCTTTTTGGACCGTGAGGCGGTCCTTGAACTTGCTGGGCAGTATGGGGTCGACCTGGCTCTGACGGGGCACGGGGCCGATATCTGCCGAGCAGCGCTGGGCACGATCGATGCTGACGATCCGGCTCCAGAGCCAACGCCTGCCGAGGCGCTCGGCGTATATCTGGCAGCGGTCAGCGTGTCCAATACAAAGCTCGCTCGCTATATGGCATCGGTTATCGAGCGCGGGGGCGAACGGGCGGTTTGCGAAATAGATCCTGTTTCATGGAGGGTGGCCCAGACACTGACGGCTGTTTGCTATGGGGATAACGGGCTTGGGCTCCCTACGAACCTGGCCGTGCCAGAAATCGAGACATCCCATACCGCACTCGATATGTTGTCAGCGCATATCGAGGTCAAGCGATGCCTGACCGAACGGGGAGATGACGGCGGCGTTCTACAGCAGCTCAAAACGAGCAAGGCCTACGATTGCGAGCTCGACATCGCGGGGATTGTTATACGGGCCGATAGCATGCTGGTGGAGCTCTTTGACGGGTCGTTTGCGGGAACCGACGAGCGCGACGACAAGATGACGGTGGTGCGGGAGGCGCTCGACGTACGCGGGCTTAAGGCGATGGCTATCTGGGTGCGTATGGTGTTGGCGGCACGGCGGCTCCTTTCCGGCTTGCCGGTAACCGACGATGCGGCGTTCAACGAGCTCGATCGTTTTGCCGTGCGCATGCGCGACAATCAGATTCAGCTGTTTGGCCTGTTGCTAGAAGGTTGGCAGTCGCTGGCAGAGGGACGGCCGGTTAATGCAAAGTTTCGTGCGGTCCAAGTGCTCAAACTTGCCGAGGAGTCGATTGCGTACATGCGCAATAACGCATTGCTGCTGGAGCGCGCGGCATATCTGCGTAACACTTCGATGGTTTCGGTGCGCGAGGAAGCGGAACTACTCGATATAAGCCAGACGCAGGTTGGTGGAGCGGAGGCCTGGATGGTGGCGCTGCATTTGGCCTGTGCGGGCCGAGACAGCGATCTTGCGGCCTGGATGTCCATGAATCGCGCGGGGATTCTAGAGCCATCGTATCGGCTCTTTGCGCGTCTTGCCATGCATTGTCTGGGCGAGCCGGCGGGCAGGATACGCAAGAAGCTTCCCGTGCGCGAACTGTCGCGGTACTCGCTGCGCGACGATTTGGAAGGGGAGGGCGAGCGCCTGTTCCAGGCCGGCGAGGTTGAAGCCGTTGATACCATCGACCATATCGAGATTCGCATGTTTGGTGCGTTTCGCGCCGAGCGCGACGGGTTTCCCATCACGGACAAAATGTGGCGCCGCAAGAAGGCGGCGACACTTGCCGAGCGGCTTGCGCTGGGCATGGATGCGCTCGTCGATCGTGAGACGCTGGCCATGGAGCTGTGGCCCCATGCCGAGTTCAATAGCGCCCGCAACAACCTGTACTCGACGATATCGCGCTTGCGGTCGGCTTTGGGACCGACGCCGGATGGCAAGTCGTGTGTGCTCATCCAAAATGAATGCATCGGACTCAACGGCGACTACGTCAAGACCGATGTACGGCTGTTTGACCAGATAAGCCGCGAGGTTTTGGGAAATCGCACGGGTGCGCGCGGGCCCCATTTAGTTGAACTGTGCCTTAAGATTGAGCAGCTTTATGCCGGACCGCTGTATGTTCCCAATGGCTGTAATCCTACCTACTTTTTGCGTATGCGACGCATTATGCAGTCAAAGTACATCGATTGCATGATTAAGGGAGCAAATGCCGCTCTAGAAGAAAACGATCTGCAGTCGGCGATTTGGCTGGCGGAGTCGGGGCTTCGGCAGGAAACGGCGCGCGAGGATATGGTGCGCTGCGCCATGCGCGTCTACAGTGCGGCGGGGCGGCGGCGCGATATCGTCGAGCTATACAGCGGGCATATGCACCATCTGAGGGAGCAGGTCAATGGCGTGCCCGAGCCCGAGACGCGGCGTCTATACGAGCGCTTGGTGGAGGGGCGGCTCAATCGCGTGCTGGTCGAGCGATAAAAAACGGGCGCCCAAAGTACTTGGGCACCCGTAAGCTTGCTATGTGTTGGCTCGCCGGATCATTGGCTCTTAGACGAGCTTGATCTTCTCGATGTCCTTGCGCGAGGACTCGCGATACAGCGAGAACTTGCGGCCGATGACCTGGACGACCTCGGCGTGGCAACGCTCGGCGAGCTCCTCGGCGGCCTCGCGGGCAGAAAGGCTGGAGCCGTCCAGCACAGAGCACTTAACGAGCTCGTGCTTCTCCAGGTAGGCGACCGTCTGCTCGACGGTGCCCTCGTTGACATCGGACTTGCCGATGATGATGGCGGGGTTGAGGTGATGGGCCATGCTGCGAAGCTGCTTGACCTGGGCTCCTGTCAGTGCCATGGGTTCTCGCTTTCTATGTATGGGGCGCCCCGCGACGGGGCCTTAATCTACGTGAGCTGTCCCACGATAGCGCAGGAACGGCGCGGTGTGGAGCGCGTTTGCCCAGTTCAAAAAGAATGCGGATGCCGAGTGAGTGGGCAGTGCGGGCTGCGAACAGGCTATGAGCTGGGCGCAGAGACCGGCTCCCATGCAATAAACGCCCAACGGACCTTGCGGACGTGGTCGAGCATGTAGCGTCCCTGCGGTACGCCCTTGGAGCCCGGCTCGCCGGCACGGGGATTCTCAATCATGTGTTGAGCGATGTAGTCGCGCAGGCGGTCGATCTTATCCTCGTTGCCATGCTCGAGCATACGGGAAAAATCTGCTACGCCCGCCTCAAGGCTATCGAAGGTGTCGCGACGGGGCGATTCAAAGTACGTAACCTGCGGCAGGGCACCCATCTGAATGAGGATATTAAAAGCATACACAAAGCCATTACTGCAGGTAACCGAGGCGCCGATGGCGTTCATCAGGTGCAGGTCATAGCGCGGGCTGGAGTTGGCGACCATCGTGACAGCACAACGCCGACGAGCCGTACGATCAAGCTTGGCAAGCGCACCTTTTAGATTGGTCGTCGTAACCGACCGACTGGCAAAGGCAACATCTACCGCTTTCGTGACCGGGCCAACCAAATCCCAATCATCATCCCAAGCAAGCTCAAGCGGCGTAATGCGATCCTCGAGCTCATAGTACTCAATGCCGGCATCAAGCGTGCCCAACATGGCAGGAGAGAAGTCGGCAGCAATCACGGAATGCCCAGCCTGAGCAAGCGGAATAGCAATCGACCCAGCCCCACACCCCATATCCAGCACGGACTCGCCGGGCTCAAGTGCCAATAGCTTTATAAAATCCCGAGCATAAGGGGCAGTCTCCAAGGGCCGAAAATGCCGAGCCCGCTTATCCCATTCAAAAGAATCATCAGCCCGATGCCGACCAGCTTGCAGGCGCATCCATTCGCCATTCCAATCCGCAGAAAGAAGCTCAGAGCGAGCATCCCCATCAACCACGGGCTAACCTCCTAGCAACAAAAAAGCGACTCCTCCCAAAAGAAGAGCCGCAACCAGCATATATCAGAAAAGAACCGTTCCAACGCCAAACCGCCCTCACAACCAAGGCGGGCAGGAGCGAAGCGACTGCCATACGGGATAGAACCCAACTGAGGTCCCGTTGTGCGGGAGTCCCGGGGAGGGCAAATATATAAGGTCGATCGCGAGTTCCGCACGAGCCGGAGAGCACTTAATGTGCTCTCCGTGCGAGTCAGGACTGTCCGAGCAGGCGACCTTATATATTTGCCCTCCTCGGGACTCCTCGCCCGAACCCCTCAGCTAGTTCTTCAGCGAGTTCAGCGGCGCCGGGAAGCGTCCACCACGGTGGGCAAGCACGGTGCCGGCGTTGGGGTTCACCGGCATGATGGGCGCACGGCCGAACAGGCCGCCGTACTCGACGCAGTCGCCCACGCCCTTGCCAATGGCGGGAATCACGCGGACGGCCGTGGTCTTGTTGTTGATGACGCCGATGGCCATCTCGTCGGCGATGATGCCGGCGATGGTCTCGACCGGGGTGTCGCCGGGGATGGCAATCATGTCCAGGCCAACGGAGCACACGCAGGTCATGGCCTCGAGCTTCTCGAGCGAAAGCGCACCGGCCTCGACGGCGGCGATCATGCCGGCATCCTCGGACACGGGGATAAAGGCGCCGGAGAGACCGCCCACGCTGGAGCTGGCCATGACGCCGCCCTTCTTGACGGCATCGTTGAGCATGGCGAGCGCGCAGGTCGTGCCGGGGCCACCGCAGGTGCCCACACCGATGATCTCGAGGATGCGGGCAACGGAGTCGCCGATGGCAGGCGTGGGAGCCAGCGACAGGTCGACAATGCCTTTCTCGACACCCAGACGGCGGGCTGCCTCACGGCTCATGAGCTCGCCGGCGCGGGTGATCTTAAAGGCGGTCTGCTTGATTTTCTCGGCAACCTCCATCATCGAGGCGGAGTCGGGGAGCGTCTCCAAGGCAGCAGCCATAACGCCGGGGCCCGAGACGCCAACGTTGATGACGGCGTCGGCCTCGCCACCGCCGTGGACGGCGCCCGCCATAAACGGGGAGTCCTCGACCATGTTGGCAAAGCAGACAAACTTGGAGGCGCCAACGGAATCCTGGTCGGCCGTGAGCTTGGCGGCATCGATGATGGTCTGGGCGGCCATGAGCACGGCATCCATGTTGATACCGGCGCGCAGGCTGGCGACGTTGACGCTGGAGCAGACGCGGCTCGTGGTGGCGAGCGCCTGGGGGATGGACTGGATGACGCGGCGGTCGGCGTCGCCGATGCCCTTCTGGACGAGCGCGGAAAAGCCGCCCAGGTAGTCGATGCCGAGCGTCTCAGCCGCGCGGTCGAGGGCATGCGCGATGGGGGTGAGGTCCTCATCCTTGCAGCACGCGGCGATCTGCGCCACCGGGGTGACGGAAACGCGCTTGTTGACGATGGGGATACCGTACTCGCGCTCGAGGTTCTCGGCGGTCTCGACCAGATGCTCAGCCGTGTGTGTCACGTGGTCGTAGATCTTCGTGCACATGCGGTCGAGGTTCTCGTCACCGCAACCCATGAGCGAAACACCCATGGTGATGGTCCTGATGTCGAGGTTCTGCTCCTCAACCATGCCGCGGGTTTCCGCGATTTCTGCGGGCGTGATCGCCATCCTTGCGCTCCTATCTGCCAAAACGAGCATAGTCTTTTCTATTCTAACGTGCCGCACGTGCCAAGTGGCGCGTGCGGCACGTTTTGGTGCTCGGTTGTTTCCGTTGTGTTACTGCCCAAAGACCTCTTCGGCAATACGAGCGCTCTCGGCGGCGTCCTTAGCGTAGTAGTCCGCGCCGATTTGCTTGGCGTATTCGGGGGTGAGTACGGCGCCGCCTACGATGATCTTGACGCCCGGCACCTCGGCATGAAGCAGCTTGATGGTCTCTTCCATGGCCACGACGGTGGTAGTCATAAGCGCCGAGAGGCCGACGAGCTTAATGTCACGCTCCTGCACGGTCTTGAGCACTTCTTGCGGGTCGACGTCGCGGCCTAGGTCAAAGACGGTGTAGCCGTAGTTATCGAGCAGCATTTTGACGATGTTCTTGCCAATGTCGTGGATGTCGCCCTTGACGGTCGCCACGCAGATCTTGCCCTTGTCGGCAATCTCGCCGGCGGGCATCAGGCGCTTGATGGTGTCGAAGCCCACGCGTGCCGCCTCGGCCGAGGCCATGAGCTGCGGCAAGAAGAACTTGCCCTGGTCAAAGAGGACGCCCACCTCGTCGAGGGCGGGGATAAAGTGATTGTTGATGAGGTCCATGGCGTCGTGGTCTGCCAGCAGACGCTCGGTCTCGGCAGCGATCTCGCCTTTGCGGCCCGAGACGACCATGCGACGAATCGGGTCGTCGTTGCCGTCGGTGCCGGGGGCGCTTGCGGCAGGTGCGGCGTCGCTCGATGCTGCCTGAGCTGCCGCCGGGTTCGCGGCGATCTTGTACGGATCGGTCCAGCCGGCGTAGCGCTCGATGTATCCGGTCGAGCCCTTGTCCTCAACGCTCAAGACGCGATAGCTGTAGACGGTGTCCATAAAGCGCTTGGAGCCCGGGTTCATGATGGGGGCGTCCAGGCCTGCGCCAAAAGCGGCAGCCAAAAAGACCGAGCCCAGCAGCGGGCGGGCAGGCAGGCCAAAGCTGATGTTCGACACGCCGAGTGCGCATTTGACGCCCAGGCGCTCCTTGCACAGGGACATGGCGCGCAGGATCTGCTCGGCCTGGCGTTGATTGGTCGAGGCGGTCATGACCAGACAGTCGATGAGGATGCGGTCCGGGCCGATACCGTAGCGGGCGGCCTCGGCCACGATGCGCTCGGCGATGGCGAAGCGAGCCTCGGCGGTATCGGGAATGCCGCCTTCGTCGAGCGTGAGGCCGACGACGTTGGTGCCGTAGTGGGCGACCAGCGGAAAGATCTCATCCATGATCTGCTGTTTGCCATTGACCGAGTTGATGATGGGCTTGCCGGCGTAGCGGCGCACGGCGGCCTCGACGGCGGCGGGGTCGGTGGAGTCGATCTGCAGCGGCAGCAGCGTGGAGCCCTGGAGCTGCTCAGTGGCCTGTTGGATAATCTTGACCTCGTCGATCTCGGGTAGGCCCACGTTGACGTCCAGGATGTCGGCGCCCTGTTCCTGCTGGCTGATGCCCTGGCTCACGACGTAGTCCAGGTCGCCGTCGCGCAGGGCCTGCTGCAAGCGCTTTTTGCCGGTGGGATTGATGCGCTCGCCGATGACAGCGATCTTGTGGCCGTCGCAGGGAAGGTCCACGACCGTTTGGGCGCTCGTGACCGACATGCTGGGCTTGCGGCGGCGCGGGCTGGGCGTGTGGTTGTCGATAAGCGTGCGCAAGGCCGCCATATGCGCCGGCGTGGTTCCGCAGCAACCGCCCACGACGCTCACGCCGTCCTCGATCATGCCGGCGACGGCCTCGGCGTATTCGGGCGCCTGGATATCAAAGACGGTGTTGCCGTCGTCGTCCACATGGGGGAGTCCTGCATTGGCCTGCACCATGATGGGCTTGTCGGTAACAGTGAGCATGCGCGCAGCGAGTCCTCGGAGCTCGGCCGGGCCCTGGCTGCAGTTGATGCCCAAAACGTCGGCGCCGATGGCGTCGAGCGTGATGGCGGCCACCTCGGGACTCGTGCCCAGAAACGTGCGGCCGTCTTCCTCAAAGGTCATGGTGGCAAAGACGGGCAGGTCGGAGTTCTCGCGGCAGGCGAGGACGGCCGCCTTGATCTCGGCCAGGTCGGTCATAGTCTCGATAATAAAGAGGTCCACGCCCGCGGCGACGCCGGCGCGCACTTCCTCGGCAAAAAGGTCGTAGGCCTCGTCAAAGCTGAGGGTGCCTAAGGGGCGAAGCAGCGCGCCGATGGGGCCGATGTCACCGGCGACGTAGCGGGCGCCGGCCTCGCGGGCACAGGCGACGGCCGCGGCAAAGACGTCTGCCACGGTGGCGGCACCGTCGAGCTTGTGGGCATTGGCGCCAAAGGTGTTGGCGGTAATCACGTCGCAGCCGGCCTCGACGTACTGGCGCTGAATGTCGGTAATGACCTGGGGCTCCTCAAAGTTGAGCAGCTCGGGCAGGGCGCCGGCCTTCATGCCGGCCGCCTGCAGCATGGTACCCATGCCGCCGTCGAACAGGAGGTGTCCCGTGCCCTCGATGGCGGCGCGCAGGCGATCGTCCTTAATGCGAAGGTCGTCGATCGTGCGCGTCTTGTATGCAGCGCCATTACGGCGTGCGGCATCAACGGGTGCCGCCAATGCAGTGCCGTCAGAATCATGAGTGATAAGCGGAGTAAACATCGAGGGCTCCTAATGGCTGGAATAGCAGGTGGTGTGGGCGGCGCGGAAGCGGCAGTGCTCGCGCATGCGGCAGATATTGCAGGTGGGGCGGCTCTGGGCGTCGTGGACTTCGCCGTCGAATAGGCCGATCACCGCGGTCACGCTCTTGGTGGGCATGAGCAGGCTGGTGGGGGTGACGGTAAGCCCGATGAGGCGCGTGGCGTTGAGTGCATCCACGATCGAGCGCTGGGCAGAGAGCGGGCAGTCGCCATAGCCGGGACTGAAGCGCCAGTTGCCGGCGAGCCCGTGTGCGGCGGCCGCAGCCTTGACTTGCTGGTCCATCTGCTCGACGGCGGCCTCCACGTAGGCGGAGCACGCGGCGTCGAGCACGGCGCCCTCCAGGGGATGTTGGGCTCCCGTGGTGCGCAGACGACGCTCGGCGTCCATGCCGAGGGTGCAGGCCATGAGCGCGGCCATGCGGGCATCTTTGAGATGTCGATAGATATCACGACCGCGCAGCTCAACGTTGGTGCCAACCAGACGGATGCTGGGCTCTCCTTGCTCGTCCACGCTCGTGGCATCGATGGCAAATACGCGGCGCACGCCACGGGGCTCAATGTCCAGCTCAAGGCGCTCGACCACAAGCTCAATACGCTGCGACAGTTCGGGCTCAATCTGCTGGCCGCCGTAACCCAGATACCGCAGCATCTCGGCACGGTCGACACGGGGATGGTGCGCAGCATCGACACGGTAAAGCGCCGGCGACGCAAGGTCGGCCGGCACTTCGACAGCGGTTGTATCGATGTGCGGTTTTTCCATTACCCCAGGCGCTCCATAATGGTCGCGGCGATCGCAGGACGGTTCATAGTGTACAGGTGCAGGCCGTCGGCGCCGTGCTCCTTGAGGTCGCAAAGCTGGCGGGCGGCATAATCTACACCGGCTGCCTGCAGGCTCTCGGGGTCGTTCTCGTACTTGGCGAGAATCTTGATGACGGGGGAGGGCAGCGACGCGCCGCACATAAAGACCATGCGGCTGATCTGCGACTTGCCCATAAACGGCATGATGCCTGCGGTAATGGGCACGGTGATGCCGGCCTTGTCGGCAAGCTCGCGGAAGCGATAGAAGCACTCGTTATCAAAGAAGAGCTGTGTCACAAAGAAGCTCGCGCCGGCGTCTTGCTTTTGCTTGAGGTGTTCGACCGAGAGGTTGAGATCCTCACAGGCAATGTGGCCCTCGGGGTAGGCTGCGGCGCCCACGCAAAAGCCGGCGTCGACGAGCTCGGGGATGAGGTCGCGGGCGTAGGCGTAGTCCGAGGCGGGCTTGTCGTCCTCGGTCGCGCCGGCGGGGAGATCGCCGCGCAGGGCCAGGATGTTTTCCACGCCGGCGGTGCGATACTCGTCGATCTTGGCGGCGATATCGGCATGCGAGCGGCCCACGCAGGTAAGGTGTGCCACCGAGGGCGTGTCGAATTCGCTCGAAATCATATGCGCGATGGGGGCGGTGGCGGCACCGTTGCCCGAGCCGCCGGCCGAGCAGGTGACCGAGACAAAGCTCGGCGAAAGCTTGCACAGATTGCCTGCCACTTCGCGAGCCGTGTCGAGGGTGAGCTCGCCCTTGGGCGGGAACATCTCAAACGAAATGGGCGCGGTGCCCTGGGATGCTGCCTGCTTAAAAACCTCGTCGACGCGCATATCGTGCTCCTCTAGATACGTAATAGTGTGATGTGTTGTGTAAGGATTCTACAGCACCACTGTGCCACGGTGGAGTTTCACTCGCTATTTGAGGATACCAATCAAAGATGCCTTGCTATCGGCATTGCCTATAACAGAGCGGCTAATTTTTCCACGGGCTATAAAGACTGGTATTTCGCATCAAATACCAGTCTTTATAGCCCGTGGCAAATGAGCTACCCGTAAACTGTGCGGGGAGGTCTGCAATTTATGCAGTTGATTGGCTGTTGAGGGTGGCAACGCCGCCGCGATGCGGTAACCTCATTGATTGGTTTCGCGACAGTAACATAACGGTAATGTTGCGGAAACACGGCGAGTCTAAGCTATGACTCGTTCGTTAGTAATCAACACCGCTTCTCACGCGGTGCCGATACGAAGGGAGTTCCGTATGGCCGAACTTACTGACCGCTTCGGGACCATGGTGTTCTCGGAGGAAGTCATGAAGGACTACCTCCCCAAGGACATTTGGAAGCGCCTTGCTGCAACCCTCGAGGGCGGTGAGCCGCTCGACCTGGATGTGGCCAACGCCGTTGCCCATGCCATGAAGGTCTGGGCCATCTCCAAGGGCGCCACGCACTACGCGCACTGGTTCCAGCCGCTTTCGGGCATTACTTCCGAGAAGCACGACAGCTTCCTCGAACCCAACCACGACGGCACCGCCATTACCAAGTTTACGGGCAAGAACCTCATCCAGGGCGAGCCCGATGCCTCGAGCTTCCCCAACGGCGGCCTGCGTGCCACCTTCGAGGCCCGTGGCTACACCGCTTGGGACCCCACCAGCCCCGCCTTTATCAAGGACGATGTCCTGTGCATCCCCACGGCTTTCTGCTCCTACACGGGCGAGGCCCTGGACAAGAAGACCCCGCTGCTGCGCTCCATGACCGCGCTCTCGCGTGAGTCCAAGCGTGTTTTGGCGCTGTTTGGCAAGACCCCCAAGAAGGTCGTTCCTTCCGTGGGTGACGAGCAGGAGTACTTCCTGATCAAGAAGGACGCTTACCGCAAGCGCAAGGACCTGGTCATCACCGGCCGCACCCTCTTTGGCGCCGCTCCCTGCAAGGGCCAGGAGCTCGAGGAGCACTACTTTGGCGCTATCCGCCCCACCGTCTCGGCCTACATGAAGGACCTGGACGATGAGCTGTGGGCGCTCGGCATTCCCGCCAAGACCAAGCACAACGAGGTTGCTCCCTGCCAGCATGAGCTCGCACCGGTCTATGGCGAGGTCAACGAGGCCATCGACCAGAATCTGGTCATGATGGAGAAGATGAAGCTCATCGCCTCCCGCCACGACTTGGTCTGCCTGCTGCACGAGAAGCCCTTCGAGGGCATCAACGGTTCGGGCAAGCACAACAACTGGTCGCTTGGCACCGAGTCCGAGAACCTACTCGACCCGGGCGACACCCCGCTCGACAACCTGCAGTTCATCGTCTTCCTCACCGCGGTGATCGAGGCCGTCGATAACTATCAGGAGCTCCTGCGTGCCTCCGTTGCCTCGGCCGGCAACGATCATCGTCTGGGCGCCAATGAGGCTCCTCCGGCGATTATGTCCATCTTCCTGGGCGACCAGCTTACCGAGGTCGTCGAGAAGATCATCGATGGCAAGGCTTCCGTCCATGCCACGCGCGGCGTGCTCGACCTGGGCGCCGATACCCTGCCCAAGCTGATGCAGGACAACACCGACCGCAACCGCACCTCCCCGTTCGCCTTCACCGGCAACAAGTTCGAGTTCCGTGCCTGCGGCTCCGAGCAGAACGTCTCCGACTCCAACCTGGTGCTCGATGCCGCTGTGGCCAAGTCGCTCAAGTCCTTCGCCGACGCGCTTGAGGGTACACCTGAGGATAAGTTCCAGGACGCTGCGCTCGAGTACTGCAAGAAGGTGCTGACCGATCACCAGCGCATCCTGTTCTCCGGTGACGGCTACTCCGATGAGTGGCCCGTCGAGGCCAAGAAGCGCGGCCTTGCCAACAACAAGACCACGGCCGATGCCCTGCCCGCCTTTGTTTCCGATAAGGCTATCGCGCTCTTTGAGGAGACGGGTGTCCTGACCAAGGCCGAGGCCCAGTGCCGCTACGACTGCAAGCTCGAGAAGTACAACAAGCTCATGAACATCGAGGCCACCACGATGGTTCGCGAGGCACGTCGTACCTATCGCCCGGTCATTACCGCCTATGCCACCAAGGTCGCTAAGGGCCTTGAGACTATTCGTGCCGCCGGCGCCGAGGCCGCCATGCAGTGTGAGCAGAACACGCTCAACAAGCTCTGCAACGGCATCACCACCATCAACGACTCCATCAAGGCGCTCGACGCCGTACATCAGAAGGCCGAGGCTCTCGATGGTCAGGAGCAGGCCAACGTGTACGCGCACGAGGTCGTTCCCGCTATGGATGCGCTGCGTGCCGCCGTGGATGCCATGGAGGAGATCGTGGCCGCCGACTACTGGCCGGTCCCGACCTACGACGACATCCTGTTCTACGTGTAGAGCGTAACTGACATATCGTCACGGTATTGAGCCGGGGTCCGCATCATGCGGGCCCCGGTTTTGTTTGCGAAGGACGCTTTGGGGTCCGTTTTGCAACTGATTCGCCCATGCAATAAGGGGTCGTGGGCAAAAAACGCCAAATATGAGTACTGTCACAAATCATGTACCATTATTAATTTACAAAATTTGCAGTGTTACGCAACATATGTCCAAGTACTTCGCCGATAAACGTCTGCAATTCTTCCGCCGTAGGACTCCTGACGGCTAAATCGCCTTCTGAAGGCATGAAATCGCTGTAACTAAAATGGTAACAGTACTCATATTTGCCATTTTTTGACCACAGGCCTTGCGATGATGCCGGGATCCGCACCCTGTCGGGTTCGAATCCCGGCATATCGGTAGCAAAAAGCCCGCTACCGAATTGATAACGGGCTGCTCAGATTCTGTGGTGCCCCCAGCGGGATGTCCGCGTGCGGCTGGCGCCGCCCGCCTTCGCTGCGTCGCTTCGTTCCTTGCGTGCTGCGCTGGAAAACGCTTGCGCGTTTCCTCAGCTCCGCACCCTGTCGGGTTCGAATCCCGGCGTTGGGGAAGAAAAAAGCCCGTCACCGAATTGGTAACGAGCTTCTTAATTTAAATGGTGCCCCCAGCGGGATTCGAACCCGCGATATCCACCTTGAAAGGGTGGCGTCCTTGGCCGCTAGACGATGGGGACAGCGGGAAAGAGTATAGCAGACTTTTTTAGCCGTTCACATATCGTTGGCAAACTGAAAAACCACCACATAGGAGCTGGCTCTCTATCCCGATCTTCAAACATCTCAACCTGTAACATCTGGGCGGGCAAATCGGCTCTATCCGTTACAGATCGAGACAAAAGGCAGGCGTCGGGACGAACATCTCATTCTGTAACAGTAAGACGACTTTTAACGGTCTAGATGTTACAGATTGAGACAAACCGCTGGGACGGGGCAAAACCACCACAAAGGTGTCTATCCCTTTGTGGTGGTTGGGGTGTTAGGGGAGGAGCTTCATGGCGGCGTCGTGGGCGGCGTGCTCGTAGGTGTCGTCGAGGGGTTTGAGCGGCAGCAGGGCGGCGGCCTGTGCATCGCCACGGCGCTCGAGAGCGTGGGCGATGAGCCAGTCGGCGAGCTCGGGGTTCTTGGGCAGTGCCGGTCCGTGCAGGTACGTGCCGATGACGCCCTTGTAGATCAGACCCTCAAGGCCATCATCGCTGTTGTTGCCGGTGCCCGCGACGACGGACGTTCCGAGCGGCGTGGCCTCTGCATCGAGCAGGGTGCGGCCACCGTGGTTCTCAAATCCCACAAAGGGCTCAGGTGCCAGGTCGGTTTTGACGGCTACGTTGCCGATCAGGCGGTCGGAGCCGCGTACGGTTTCGGCGGCAATGACCCCCAGGCCCTCGATGCGATCCTCGCCCATATAGTACGAACGGCCGAGCAGCTGATAGCTGCCACAGATGGCAAGCAGCGAGCCGCCATCCTCAACATAGGCCGCGACCTTGTCTTTTTGAGCGAGCAATTCATGTGCCACAGCCAGCTGATCGCGGTCGGAGCCACCGCCCATCATGACGATGTCGGCGTCGGTGAGATCGAGCGACTCGCCCATGCGGACCTCGTCCACGCGAACGGGAATGCCACGCCAGGCGCAACGGCGCTCGAGCGCGATAACATTGCCGCCGTCGCCGTAGAGGTTAAGGGCATCGGGATACAGGTAGACGATGCGCAGCGGGCGCGAAAGCTCGACTGGTGCGATGCCGACAGGAAGAGCGCTGCCGTCGGCACGGGCTACGGCGCGCCCGGCAACAGCGTCGGCGGTGGTGCCCTTCAGCCCGTCGAGTTCTTTGACCAGCGGCGGGAAGGCCGTGTAGTTGGCGACGGCGTAGAAGGTGTCATCGGCGGCCTCGTCTGCCACGGCGCCAATTGCCTGCGCGACGTCCGAGATAATCGCGGCATCGATGCCGGCGTACTTGAGGCGCACCTGCATGTCGTGCGCACGCGTGCCTCCGGCAAAGGCGACAAGCCCTGGGGTATCGGCGATGCGCTCGAAGTCGACGTCGTAGATCCACGATACATCGTGTCCGTCGGCGTCGTTGTCGTTAAGGAAGAAAGCGCAGAGTCTGCCGCCTGCCGTCTTGATGGACTGGATTTGTCGATCGAAGCCTACGGGATTCTTGGCCAGGTTGGCCTCGACGGTGCGGCCGGCGATATCCCAGCGGCCCATGCGTCCGCCGGCGGGGACGTAGGCATCGAGCGTGGGCTGCAGATGTGCCGGGTCCACGCCCAACTCATGTGCGGCAAAGAATGCAGCGGCAACGTTATAGACCATGTACAGACCGTTGTAGCGTGTGGCGATATGTGCGGCAGCCGCGTCGGGCGCAGATCCAAAGACCAGGTCAAAGCCGTAGCCGTCGCAGCCGAGCTCCACGCCCGTCACGCGGCGGACCAGTGCGGGGCGTGCCCAACCGCACGAGGGGCAATGGTAGGCGCCGAGTTGACCATACTGCACATAGTCGTACTCCAACGGGGCGTTGCACTGCGAGCAAAAGCGCGAGTCGCTAATACGGTCGGACTCGGTGTTGGTGGCGCCATCGATGCCAAAGGCAATGCTCGCGTTGGGAACGCGCACGGCAATCGAGGCGCACAGCGGGTCGTCGGCGTTGTAGATGAGCGTTGTCGTCGGAGAGAGCTCCAACGCATGGGCGATGACGTCTTGGGTGTGATCGATCTCGCCATAGCGATCCAGCTGGTCACGGAACAGGTTGAGCAGCACAAAGTATGTCGGCTTGAGCTTGGGCAGGACGCGCACGGTGTAGAGCTCGTCGCATTCAAAAACGCCCACGCGCTTGCCGCCGGCTCGCTTGAGGCCGCTGCGCGCCTCGAGCAGTGCACCCACCACGCCCGGCTCCATGTTGTTGCCGGCGCGGTTGCATACCACGGTGGCGCCGCTGGCGGCAACGGCGTCGGCGATGAGGTTGGAGGTGGTGGTCTTGCCATTAGTGCCGGTGATCACCACGCTGCGGTCGACCAGGCTCGCGAGGTCGCTTAGCAGCTCGGGGTCGATTTTCATGGCGATGCGGCCGGGAAGCACGCCACCCTGGCGCTTAAGGACGGAGCGCAGCCCCCAGCGAGCGATATCGCTCGAGGTGCAGGCAAGAGATGAGCGGAGGTTCATGAAACCGTTCCTAACGTAAACGACATGGTCGGGTCGAGTGCGTCACTAAAAACCGTAGCGGCGCGCAAATTCCTGGGCAAGCTGCGACACGTCTTCGCAGGCATTGGCCCAGGGGGCAAAGTCGGGAGTGTCCGAGATAATACCGTCCGCTTCCCAAACGGCCTGGTGCGAAAGGTCCCAGGGGTCGTGCGGTTCGGGCCGGCAGGGAAGGTACGGTGTCTGATACATGGGGTTCAGCAAAAAGAACGCGCCGCCCTCGCAGCGGTTGGCAAACTCGCGCAGCGCGCGTGTCGCCGGGCGCATCTTGTTCGTTTTGAACAACAGGATCGTGCGGGCGAGTAGGTACCAGGGGGAGCTCTCGAGGGCATCGGCCCCCATCTGCTCCTCGAGCTGGTGGGCCAGGGCAAAAAAACCGTCCTCGTCTTCCAGGCGAGCGAGGGCGAGTAGCACGGTGCCTGCCGCTCGGGTGGGATAGCCTTCCGCCTTAAGAACGCGGCGAGAATAGTTGGCGGCAGCACGGTAGCGAGCGCTCGCCATGCACAGCTGCGAGATGGCCTCGAGCGTATGGAGCCACCCGATAAGAGCCGGCTCGCTTACGGTAAGGTCTGCTGCGGTGACACCGTCGGCCAAAATATTATTGGCCCAGTAGTGCGGGGCTTCCATGTCGAACCCGGGCACGCTTTGCTGCAGGTAATCGGCCGTGGTCGCCTCGAGTTTCATCAGGTCGCCCAGGCAGGCGTCGACGGGCGTGTCCGCCAAAATGATGGCGAGCAGCTGCGCGTCGAGGACATACGCATCGACGCGGACGATCTTGAGCAGCTCATCGCGCATGTCGTCGAACAGGCGATTGCGCGTCTGCTCAAACTCCTCGTCGCTGCCCATGTCCTCGATGCGATGGAGCTCGTCGAGCAGGTGGCGATGAACGCCGGCATAGGACAGCAGTGCCTGGGCATGCTCGGTCTGCGCATACTTATGAGGGTTGACGCTCACGTCGTTATGGACAAGCTCGCGTGCTGCATCGGTGAGTTCGGGGTGCGACGCAACGTAGGCGCGCTCCAGGTAGGCGGGGATGTAGACGCTCGGATCCATTAGAGGTCTCCTCCCTTAAACGGCAAACCTTGCTCGGCCGCCCGCAGGATGCGCTCATCGATTTGGGAACGCACGATATCGTTGGTGGCGACCCAGGCGGCAAAACTGGCGTTGTCGGGGGCGCCCAGACCCTCCTGCAGTACCGGCGTCGCCTCGGACAGCGCAAGGACGAGCTCGTCGGTGGAGCCTGCACCTACGTTGACGCGGGCATAGACGCCATCGGGAAACTCGGTTTGGAAGTAGAGCGCCTCGGCTGCGTGCGGGCACGAGCGTGCAAGGATGCGCAAGTAGCGCTCGGCACACTCGTAGTCCAGCTCGCGCCAGGCAGCGCTCATCAGCGCGATGAGCGTCCACGGGTCCAAGTCGCGCTCCGCGTCCTTGGGACGACGGCGCAGCGGCGTGTTGGCGAGATAGGGGACGGAGTGGGCAGAGCGAAAGCGCTTGAGCTCCTCTGCGGGGTATTCGAGCTTTGCCATGGCGAGCATCGCGGTGTGGCGGACGCCGGCCTGATCGTTGGGGGCAAAGTCGAGGCTGCGGTTTGCGGCTTCGAGCGACATGCGATAGCGGCCGCTGATGAGGGCGCGCGACGCAAGGGCGGCAAGCCAGCGCAGGTAGGGGCGGCGCATAAGGTCGCCAGCGGCCTCGCGCTCGTAGGGGTCCTGCGCCGAGGCGATCTTGAGCGCCAGATCGTGCTCCACCTCGTCGCACTTGGACACCAGATACTGTACGTATTCCTCGTTGGATTCGGCGGTGAGGGCGGTCAGCATGCGCTGAGCGTCCCAGTTGGTCGGATCGAGCTCGGTTGCCTCGCGAAGCATGTTCTCGGCAGCGGCCTCTTCTTGCTCTGCCTGGGTATCGTCAGGGATAAAGGGAATGCGGTAGTCGACAGCCTCGACCACCTTGGCAATCAGATGCCCGGCGCGGTCGCGGTCGTGCACGATGAGCGGTGCGGGGTTGCGGGTGAATTGTTCCATCAGACGCTCTACGGCGGCAGCGTCGGTGAGCGGGATATTGTCGCGGCGCAAGGCCTCAAGAACGAGGCGATGGCAATCTTCTTGAATGGGATCGAATGCCATGGGGCCTCCTTTGCTGCGGTTAGGGTTCAAATGTCTATATATAAAGTACTAGTTTACCCGCATGTAGCACACCGGGGGTGCCGCACTTGGACTTGCACCTTTGCACCACGAAGACGGATGTCGCACAAATGTCGGCACCTTGGACGACCGAGTGGTATCACGGTGCCGCAAACGGTCGATTTTTGGCGGCGAACGGTGCATATTTTGGAGGGGCACAGTCCTGCCCGGGATATGTGGTCAACCTTGATAAAACGTTTGCCCAGCTTGGGAGTATGAATGCCGCACAAGGGTCTTCAGGGATAGAAAAAACGTTTCATCATTGGCGGCTTTAGGTGAATAACTGACCAACCAGAACGGTAAAATAGTGTTTGTCTGAGCGTTGAGACGTTTAGACATCGCGCATTGTCATCGCCGGCAACGCGCAAACCGGTCCTAACGGAGCCAATTGGGTGCTCCGTTATATACGCAAGTCTAAGAGGGGCTTGTTTAGGAGGCACAGTATGGGACGTTTTACCAATCCTCGCGATCTGTACTTTGGTGAGGGCGCTCGCCACGAGGTGAAGAACCTCAAGGGTAAGAAGGCCATCATCGTTTCTGGCGGCAGCTCTATGCGCCGCGGCGGGTTCCTGCAGGACGTTGAGGCCGACCTCAAAGAGGCCGGCATGGAGGTCAAGCTGTTCGAGGGCGTCGAGTCCGATCCCTCCATCGAGACCGTCATGAAGGGCGCAGCCGCTATGCGCGACTTCGAGCCCGACTGGATTGTTGCTATCGGCGGCGGTTCGCCCATCGATGCCGCTAAGGCCATGTGGGTCTTCTACGAGTATCCCGAGGAGTCCTTCGACAACATTATCCAGCCGTTCAGCTTCCCCGAGCTGCGTCAGAAGGCTCACTTCTGCGCCATTTCCTCTACCTCCGGCACTGCTACCGAGGTCACCGCATTCTCCGTCATCACGGATTACGAAAAGGGCATCAAGTACCCGCTGGCCGACTTCAACATCACCCCTGATGTCGCCATCGTCGACCCCGAGCTCACCTACACCATGCCCGCCAAGCTGTGCGCTCACACCGGCATGGATGCTCTGACCCACTGCATGGAGGCCTACGTTTCCACCTGCGCCTCTATGTTCACCGACGCCAACGCTCTGCACGGCATCCGCGAGATCGTCGAGTGGCTGCCCAAGTCCTATGCTGGCGACCATGAGGCCCGTCAGCACATGCACGAGGCTCAGTGCATCGCCGGTATCGCCTTCTCCTCGGGCCTGCTCGGCATCGTTCACTCCATGGCTCACAAGACCGGTGCTGCCTTCGAGAACGGCCACATCATCCACGGTGCCGCTAACGCCATGTACCTGGGCAAGGTCATCCAGTGGAACTCCAAGGATCCCCGTGCTGCCGAGCGTTACGCTTACGTGGCCAAGGAGATCCTGCACCTTCCCGGCGAGACCAACGAGGAGCTCATCGCTGCGCTCGTCCAGAAGATCCGCGACCTCAACGACCAGCTCAACATTCCGCAGTCCATCAAGGATTACGCGAATGGTGGCGTGAAGGTCGACGCCGAGAACCCGCAGATGGTTTCCGAGGAGGAGTTCCTCGCCAAGCTGCCCGAGATTGCCGCGAACGCCGAGCAGGACGCCTGCACGCCCGAGAACCCGCGTGAGACCAAGGCTGCCGACTTCGAGAAGATCCTCAAGGCCTGCTACTACGACACCGACATCGATTTCTAATCGACTCTTGTTATCGTAACGAGGGGCTCCGCACGTATCTGTACGGAGCCCCTTTCTTTTTTCTTTTAGAGAATGGGATAGTTATGGCTGCAATTTTCAATAGCCCCAGCAAGTACATCCAGGGTCCGGACGAGCTGGCCAAGCTCGGCTCCTATGTCGAGCCGCTCGGCGCTAAGGCCCTCGTCATCGTGACGCCTTCGGGCAAGAAGCGCGTCGGTGCCAAGATCGAGGGCGGCTTTGCCGAGGCTAAGGCCGAGCTGCTGTTTGAGGATTTTAACGGCGAGTGCTCCAAGGGCGAGGTCGATCGCCTGGTTGCGCTCGCTCGCGACAACGGTTGCGATATCGTCGTCGGCGTCGGTGGCGGCAAGATCCTCGACACCGCGAAGGCCGTCGCCTACTACCTGGAGTCCCCGGTTATCATTTGCCCCACCATTGCTTCGACCGATGCCCCGTGTTCGGCGCTTTCGGTGCTTTATACCGATGACGGCCAGTTCGACAAGTACCTCTTCCTTAAGGCAAACCCCAATATTGTCCTTATGGATACGACGGTTATCGCGGCGAGCCCGGTGCGCCTGACGGTTTCCGGCATGGGCGATGCGCTCGCAACCTATTTCGAGGCCCAGGCAACGCACGATGCCGACGGCGGCACCTGCGCTGGCGGCAAGGGCGGCATGGCCGGTCTGGCGCTTGCCAAGCTCTGCTACGAGACGCTTATGGCCGATGGCGTTAAGGCCAAGGTCGCGCTGGAGAAGGGTGCGCTCACGCCTGCCGTCGAGCATATCATCGAGGCAAACACGCTGCTCTCCGGCATCGGCTTTGAGAGCTCGGGCCTTGCTGCTGCTCATGCCATCCACAATGGCCTGACGATGCTGCCCGAGTGCCACGGCATGTATCACGGCGAGAAGGTCGCCTTTGGCACTATCGTCCAGCTGGTACTCGAGGATGCTCCGACTGAGAAACTCGAGGAAGTCTTGGGCTTCTGCATTGAGCTGGGCCTGCCGGTCACGATGAAGGAACTTGGCGTTGCCGAGCTTACGCGCGAGCAGGCCATGATTGTTGCCGAGGCCGCCTGCGCACCCGATGACACCATGTGCAACATGCCGTTTGAGGTGACGCCCGAGATGGTTGCAAACGCCATTCTGGGTGCCGACGCACTGGGTCACTACTATCTCATGGATGAGTAAATCAAGCTAAGGAAGGGGCAAAGCCAACAGATGGCTTTGCCCCTTTTTGCTATGGTGCAAAGGGGTCAGGTTACTTTGCACCAATCGTTGTTTGATGAAGGGCGGATTCTCGTATGGCGCTTCCTGTGGTTTACGGCGGTCCCGGCCGGTATGTTCAGGGGCCGGGCGAACTGTCGCGTCAAGGCAAGTATTTGTCATGGTTGGGCTGCGCTGCCTATGTCTTGTTTGACCAGGGCACCGAGGATCGGCTGTGCAGACAGATCGTCGATGGATTTCTGGACGACGATCTAAGCGAGCCGTTCTTTAAGATTTATGACGGTCCGTGTACGGAAGAGGCCGTTTTCGAAATGGCTAAGGAAGCCCAGGCCGAGTATTGCGACATGGTAGTGGGTATTGGCGGCGGCAAAATGCTCGATATCGCCAAGGCCGTTGCGTTTTATACCGAGTTGCCGTTGTGCGTATGCCCCACGGCGGCTTCGATGGACGGTCCGTGCAGCGCGATTTCGGTGCTGTATCACGAGGATGGGTCGTTCGACCGCTATCTGATGCTCGAGAAGAATCCAGACCTGGTCGTGGTCGATACCAACGTGGTCGCGTCAGCCCCGCTGCGCATGACGGTCGCTGGTATGGGCGATGCGCTGGCAACGTACTTCGAGGCGCGTTCGTGCGCCGCGGCGCACGGCGCCAACGAGCACAGTGGCGCACCGGGACACTTGGCCTTGGTTGCGGCTCGTGCCTGCTATGACACGCTTATGGAGTGCGGCGTCGCTGCCAAGCGCGATCTCAAAAAGGGCCGTATATCGCCGGCGGTTGAGCGCCTGATCGAGTGCAATATTCTGCTCTCGGGCGTCGGCTTTGAGAGCGGCGGCTTGGCGTTGGCGCATGCTATCGCCAACGGCCTGACGATTCTGCCCGAGTGCAAGGCCATGCATGGTGAGGCCGTGGCATTTGGCCTGGTGGTGCAGCTGCGCCTGGAGCGTGCGCCCGAGCTTGATCAGGTGCTCGAGTTTTGCCAGCGCGTTGGTCTGCCGACGACGCTCGAGGAGCTGGGTCTTGGCGAGATTTCCGATGCCGATCTGCAGGGTGTTGCAAATGCGGTCTTTAGAAACGAGCGCAATATGGCTAACGAACAGGCCAAGGTGACCAAACAAAAACTCGTGCAGCTCATGTGCGAGGCATAGTTTGGCGCTTGATTGACCTTGTGCAATCGAGACGGCGATAGGCCATGGGCTATTTGCTGCAAAGATGCTCCGCGTGTAATTTGCCCGAGGCGTGGGCCGATAGCGTATCATTATCTCTTGCTTGTTTGCACTGCTCAGGGAGGGGCCGCGCATGGCGCAGGAACACGATCTGTTTGATGACATTATCGAGATCAGCAAGGGTTTCGACTTTCTTAAAAACCCGCTTGGCGGTGTGACCGATGCACTCGATCCGTCGGCGCCGCAGTGGAATCCTGCCGACTACAAGGAGCGTCCGCGCGGTAACACCATTCCGTGCCTGACCTGCAAAAACGAAAAGAGCGGCTGCACCGCGTGCATGGACGTGTGCCCGGTCAACGCTATCGAGGTCGAGGAAGACGCCATCGAGATCCTCGACTCCTGTCGCAAGTGCGGCCTGTGCGCCGCTGCCTGTCCGACCGAGGCAATCATCTCGCCGCGCTTGGCGCCCAAAAACGTCTACGACGACATTGTCTCGGCGGCTACGAGCCACGAGACCGCCTACGTCACCTGCACGCGTGCCCTTAAGCGCATGCCGCGCGAGAACGAAGTCGTCGTTGCCTGCGTGGGCGATATTACGGCCGAGACCTGGTTCTCGGTACTGGCAGACTATCCCAACGTGAGTGTGTACCTGCCGTTGGGCGTGTGCGATAAATGCCGCAACACCGGCGGTGAGGACATTCTGGGCGAGGCGATTGCGAAGGCCGAGGAGTGGTCCGGCACGGGTATGGGCTTGGAGGTCGACTCCAAGAGCCTCAAATGCCATAAGCGCCGCGAGTACGAGCGCAAGGAGTACATGGAAAAGATCGCCCGCACCACGGGCCTGACGGTGACCAAGCTCAATCCGGCGACGGCGGCGCTGGCCTCGGTGACGCAAAAGCTCAAGGCCCATCGCCATCAGATTACCCAGCTGGAGCGCACGCTCAACACCATGTGCGGCACCACGACGACCAAGCGTCGCCGTTCGCTCACGCACGGGCGGCAGCTGGTGCTCTCGACGCTGCAAAACCACCCCGAGCTTGCCCAGAACATGCAGGTGAGCACGCCGGAGTGCGATTTTGACAAGTGCACGTCGTGCGGCGAGTGCGTCAATGTATGCCCCACGTTCGCCTGCGATTTGGTGGGAAGCGGTCGCTTTGCACTGGAGTCCACGTATTGCCTAGGTTGCGGAGCTTGCGTCAAGGTGTGTCCCGAGCATGCGCTTAAGTTGGTTGAGCATGATGCATCCAACCTGGTGGTCGTCGATCCCGAGGCCGAGGAAAAGGCCGCCCAGAAGGCGAAGGCTCATGAAGAAGCTGAGAAGGTCAAGGCCGAAGCAAAGGCCAAGCTCGACAAGATGCTCGATCAGGTGGAGAAGCTCGCAGACTAGCTAAAAGAACGTAAATGATGGCCGGTGGGACAGGTACTGCCCCACCGGCCAAAAAAGTTGCGGTGGAATAGTTCCTGTTTTGCCCTTAAGCTGGCCATTCTAGGAACTATTCCACCGCAACTAATAAATGGTTAGTTCATGCTGCTTTGGTGGCCGGTTCGACCGGTACCGTTGCGCGTCACGGTTTCATGGAGCAAAAAGAACCCGGGGACCTGTTTTGTCTCGGTGTATTCCATAAGGATGCCGTCGGCGTTGTAGGTCTGCCCGCGTATAACGGCGAGTGCGTTAAAGTCGTCGAGATCGAGCACGCGCGCATCTTCGGGCGTGGGGTGCTCAATCGTTACATCGCGTTTGCCCGTGGCAATCTTAATGCCAAGGTCTTCTTCGAGGTAACGATAAATCGAATCGTTGACAATCTCGGGTGTCAGTCCCGGTACCTGTGAGCTTAGGTAATAGGAGTCGTCGGAGCACACGGCATGTCCGTCTGCATAACGAATGCGTTTGGCGCGTGTGAGCTCACAGCCTTCGGGAAACCCGGTAATCCCGGAGAGTGCCTTGCTACAGACGAGGAGCTCAAAGACGGTGGTGACAGTCTTGAGCTCAAAGCCTCGGCTGGTCGCGATTTCCTTAAAGGTCTCGAGTCCGCCGCCACCACGACTCTTCTCGTCACTGATGTTGCGAATGACGCGCATGCCTTTGCCTTGCTGGGGGAGCACGTAACCATCTGCCGCAAGCATCGAGATGGCGCGACGGACCGTCATGCGTGAACAGTCAAACAGCTGCGTGAGCTCAGTCTCCGAAGGCAGATAACTCTGATAGGCGTATGTGCCGTCGTCAATCGACTGCTTCACGTTGTCATAAATAGTTTGGAAGATGGCTCGCGCCATGACGGTCTCCTAGAGCTGGGCGCGTGAACGACGGATGAGGGCCGCCCGCGCAGGTGTCAATCGATTTACTTGCTGGGGTCGATTATATATTTGCCCATGGCACGCAGGGCCGGGTCTGACAGGATGGCGCCGAGTTCATCGAGGGAAGCTGCCTTTGCGACCATCGAGGATACGTCGAGCCTGCCAGAGTCGATGAGCTCGAGCGCGCGACGCTGCGTATAAGGGTTGATGTAGGACGAGGTGAGCACAAGCTCCTTCTGGAAGACCTCGAAGGGCTTGACGGTGATTGTCTCATCGGGCTTGGTGAGGCCGAACATCATGACCGTAGCCTTGTGGCCGGCGATCTGGATGGCCTGCTCGATGGTGACGGGCTTGCCAACACACTCGATAACGACATCGACGTTGCCGACGCCCTCCTGCTTCAGGCGGGCCGGGACGTCCTCGTGGATGGAGTCGATCGTCAGATCGGCGCCGAGCTTGAGTGCAACCTCGCGTTTGCCCTCGACAGGCTCGAGCAAGACGACTTTGGTGGCGCCGGCGTTTTTGGCAAGCTGCATCATGAGCAGGCCGATCATGCCGCCGCCGATAACGACAACTGTGCTGCCGGGCTTGATGCTGCACATATCGATGCCGTGCAGGCAGCAGGCGACGGGCTCGGTCATAGCACCCTGCTCAAAGCTGGTGTGATCGCCCAACTTGTAGACTTGCTGCATATCGACGGAGCAGTACTCCGCAAAGCCGCCGTTAACGGTGGTGCCGTAGCCGGTCATATGCTCGCAGTAGTGGTTGATTCCGTCACGGCAGGGTTCGCAGCAGCCGCAGGGATGGTTTGGGTCAATGCACACGCGATCGCCCGGTTTAAAGTCGGTGACGTCGCTGCCTACGGCCTCGACAACGCCCGCAAACTCATGACCAAGGATCGTAGGCGGGGTAACGTCGGCTGCACCCTTGTCGCCTTCATAGATATGAACGTCGGTACCGCAGACGCCGCAAGCTTTGACGTTGATCAGAACGTCGCGCCTGCCCACGGCCGGCTTTGCCGATTCCTCGACTCTGAGGTCGTGCTTTCCATAGAAGACCGCGCTTTTCATGGTGACTCCTTAACGTGGCGGTGAATGTTGTAATGAAGTATAGGTATGCAAACATCCTTATACAAGCCTATCTAGACAAGTCGATAAATATTTTGTTTTAGAAGTTTTAGACAAACAGGCAATAACAGGCAAAACCTTTGAAATAAACCGTTCACCGTCAAATATCGACCGCTGACCGAACATGGAAACCGTATTAACTTGTCTAGATAAGTGATATGATAAAAATAGAAGCGCAAGAAGTCAGGGAAGCGGGCCCACCCGTCCTATTGCACGAGGTACACGCAAACGGCGCGTCTGCGGTCTCGAGTGAAGCCAAAACCGCAGCCGCTCCGAATGAAGAGAGGGGGATTCCCCGTCATGATGCAAAAGATACAACGTTTCGGCGGTGCAATGTACACGCCTGCAATTCTTTTCGCATTTTCCGGAATCGTCGTCGGCCTGGGTACGTTGTTTACCACCGAGGCGATCTTTGGCGAGATGGCCACTGCGGGTCATCTTTGGTTTGATTGCTGGAATGTGCTGCTCCAGGGTGGTTGGACGCTCTTTAACCAGATGCCGTTGCTGTTTTGCGTAGCGTTGCCAATCTCGCTCGCGAACAAGCAGAACGCTCGCTGCTGCATGGAGGCTTTGGCCATCTACCTTACCTTCAACTACTTTGTAAGCACAATCTTGGGGCAGTGGGGCCCTGTCTTTGGGGTCGACTACTCTGTCGAGGCGGGCAGCGGTACTGGTCTTGCCACTATCGCAAGCATCAAAACGCTTGATATGGGCATCATGGGCGCGCTTATCATTTCAGGTATCGCCACGATGCTTCACAACAAGTACTTCGACACCGAACTTCCTGAGTGGCTGGGCGTGTTCTCGGGCTCCGTGTTCATCTATATGATCGGTTTCTTCGTTATGGTTCCGGTCGCTCTTATCGCCTGCCTGGTGTGGCCGCATGTTCAGGCTGCTATCTCTGCCTTCCAGGGATTCATCCTTTCCGCCGGTACGTTTGGCGTGGGTGTCTTTGCTTTCTTCGAGCGCGTGCTGATCCCTACAGGCCTGCACCACTTTATCTATACGCCGTTCTATTACGACAACGCGGCGGTCAACGGCGGCATCTTTGCTGCTTGGGCCAACATCCTGCCCCAACTGGCTGCCGATCCGAGCATTGCTCTTAAGGATGCCGCACCCTGGGCTGCCTATACCTGCCCTGGTTGGACTAAGGTCTTCGGCTCGCTTGGCGTCGCCATTGCGTTTTATATGACCGCCAAACCCGAGCGCAAGCAGCGCGTCAAGGCTCTGCTCATTCCCGTCACCCTTACCGCTATGCTTTGCGGTATCACCGAGCCGCTTGACTTCACCTTCCTGTTCATCGCGCCCGGCCTGTTCGTCGTCCACTGCGTGCTCGGAGCGCTTGGCTGCATGGCTCAAAACCTCCTTGGCGTCGTGGGCATCTTCGACGGCGGCATCATCTCGATGCTCTCGTGGGACTGGCTGCCCCTTTGGGCCGCACACGGTCTGCAGTACGCCATCTCCATCCTTGTCGGTCTGTGCTTTACCGCCCTTTGGGTCGTGGTCTTCCGTTTCCTGATCGTCAAGTTCGACTTTAAGACCCCCGGTCGCGAGGATGACGATGTTGAGGTCGAGCTCAAGTCCAAGGCCGACTACAAGCAAAAGCAGGGCGGTGCTGCTGCTGGCAAATCGGTCGCCCAGAGTAAAGATGATGAGCGCTTGGTGCTTGCCGAGAAGATCCTCGATCTGCTCGGTGGCACGGATAACATCATCGATGTAACTAACTGCGCTACCCGTCTGCGCGTTAACGTCAAGGACAAGAGCGTCGTTGCACCCGAGGCTTCCTTCAAGGCGATCGGTACGCATGGCTTGGTGGTCCAAGGTCAGTCAATCCAGGTCATCATCGGCCTTACCGTCCCGCAGGTTCGCGAGAAGTTCGAGAGTCTTCTGAAGTTCGAGAGTCTTCTGTAAACCATCGTCCATCGAAACAATCGGCCTTGCAGAGCCGGTATGCACCGCAAGGCCGATTCTAGAGATAAAAAACTCCACTTCTAGGTAACAATTCCAAACCGCGCAAGGCCGCGTGCGGGGACGGATTGAGCAAGCGGCCAGAATGAGGAGGACATCATGTCCAAGAAGAACTATGCCGTGACCATTGCCGGCGGTGGCTCCACCTTCACCCCGGGCATTGCCCTGATGCTGCTCGAGGAGCGCGACCGCTTCCCGGTCAACAAGGTGACCTTCTATGACAACAACGCCGAGCGCCAGGAGATCGTTGCCAAGGCGTGCGAGATCTACTTCCACGAGAACGCACCCGAGGTTGAGTTCAACTACACCACCGACCCCGAAACCGCTTTTACCGGCACTGACTTCGTCCTTGCTCACATCCGCGTGGGTCTGTACGCCATGCGCGAGCTCGACGAGAAGATCCCCCTCAAGTACGGCTGCGTTGGTCAGGAGACCTGCGGCGCCGGCGGCATCGCCTACGGTATGCGCTCCATCGGCGGTGTCATCGAGATCCTGGACTACATGGAGAAGTACAGCCCCAACGCCTGGATGCTCAACTACTCCAACCCCGCGGCTATCGTCGCAGAGGCTTGCCGCGTGCTGCGTCCCAACAGCCGCATCATCAACATCTGTGACATGCCGATCGACCTCATGGATAAGATGAGCCGTATGTGCGGCATCAAGGATCGTCGCGAGCTGCAGTACAGCTACTACGGCCTCAACCACTTTGGTTGGTGGAGCAAGATCTACGACAAGGAGGGTAACGACCTCATGCCGCAGATCAAGGAGCACATGGCAAAGAACGGCTACTTGGACGGCATTGAGCACGAGGCCGGTAAGGAGCAGCACGTCGAGGAGAGCTGGATTCACACCTTCGGCAAGGCCAAGGATGTCTATGCTGTCGATCCCGAGACGATTCCCAATACCTACCTCAAGTATTACCTGTACCCGGACTATGTCGTCGAGACGTCTGACCCCAACTACACTCGCGCCAATGAGGTTATGGACGGCCGCGAGAAGAAGGTCTTTGGCGCTTGCCGCGACATCATCGCCAAGGGTACTGCCAAGGACGGCGGCTTTGAGCCGGATGTACATGCCAACTACATCGTCGACCTTGCCTGCGCACTGGCCGAGAATACGCTCGAGCGCTTCCTGCTGATCGTCCCCAACGATGGCGCTGTGCCCAACTTCGACCCGACGGCCATGGTCGAGGTGCCTTGCATCGTCGGTTCCAACGGCTTTGAGAAGATCTGCCAGGGCCCGATTCCGCAGTTCCAGAAGGGCCTGATGGAGCAGCAGGTTTCCGTCGAGAAGCTCGTTGTCCAGGCTTGGGTCGAGGGCAGCTACCAGAAGCTCTGGCAGGCGCTCACGCTCTCCAAGACCATTCCTTCGGCAAGCGTTGCTAAGCAGATCCTGGACGAGCTCATCGAGGCCAACAAGGATTTCTGGCCCGAGCTTAAGTAAGGACTACTGTCTCGAACTCTCACGCATCTCTGCTTCATTTGCGCCGCCGCGGTGTCCGGATTCGCCCGGATGCTGCGGCGGCGCTATACTTATACAGTTTGAAGTACCTGTACCAAAAGGAGCTGTCGTGTCCCTTTCCATCGGTATCGTGGGCCTGCCCAACGTGGGCAAGTCGACGCTGTTCACCGCGCTTACCAAAAAGACCGGCCTTGCCGCCAACTACCCGTTCGCCACGATCGACCCCAACGTGGGTATCGTCGACGTGCCCGATAGCCGCCTGCAAAAGCTTGCCGACATCGTCAACCCGGGCCGCATTGTGCCGGCTACGGTCGAGTTTGTCGACATCGCGGGCCTGGTGAAGGGTGCCAACGAGGGCGAGGGCCTGGGCAACCAGTTCTTGGCAAACATCCGCGAGACCGATGCCATCTGCGAGGTCGTGCGCTACTTTAAGGACCCCAACGTCATGCGTGAGGTGGGCCGCACGGGCGAGTTCGTCGATCCTGCCGGCGATGCCGACACCATCATGACCGAGCTTATCCTGGCCGACATGGGCACGCTCGAGAAGCAGCTGCCCAAGCTCGAGAAGGAGGCCAAGCGCGACAAGGAGCTCATGCCCAAGTTCGAGGTGGCCAAGCGCCTGCTTGCCTGGCTCAACGAGGGCAAGCGCGCCGCATCCATGGAGATGACCGACGAGGAGCGTGCCGCCGCCAAGGGCCTGTTCCTGCTCACTATGAAGCCCATCCTGTATGTGGCCAACGTGGACGAGGATATGCTCAACGACGATCTGGCGCCCATCGATGGTGTCAAGCCGCTGCCCATCTGCGCCAAGATCGAGGCTGAGCTTTCCGAGCTCGATCCCGAGGATGCGGCCGACTACCTGGAGAGCCTGGGCCTGGAACAGCCCGGCCTGGACGTGCTCGCGCAGGCCGCCTACAAGCTGCTCGGCCTGCAGTCGTTCTTTACGGCTGGCGAGATGGAGGTCAAGGCCTGGACGGTTCGCCAAGGCGCGACTGCCCCGCAGGCTGCCGGCGTCATCCACACCGACTTTGAGCGCGGCTTTATTAAGGCCGAGGTCATTGGCTACGACGACTACATCGAGCTCGGCGGCGAGCAGGGCGCCAAGGCCGCCGGCAAGTTGCGTATTGAGGGCAAGGACTATGTCATGGCCGATGGCGACGTCGTGCACTTCCGCTTTAACGTGTAAGGACGACGCATATGTTCAAATATGGCAAAAAAGCCGGCTACATGGGCATCGCACTGCTGGTGCTTGCGGTGCTTCCGCTGGTGGTCGCAGCGTTTGTAATCCCCAACATTGGCCCCGAGGTGGCAACGAAGTTTAACGCAGCCGGCGAGGTGACGCGATGGGGCAAGAGCTACGAGCTGCTGGCGCTACCGGTGCTCAACCTGCTGCTGAGCGTGGCGACATACTTTACGGCGGGACGTCAAGCCAAAAACAATGATGACTCCGCCGCCATGGCGCGCATCGTGTGCGAACGCTACCTGCGCAACGGTTGCATCACGGGTGTGTTCCTCAACGTGATCAACGTTTACTTTATGTACTCGGCGATTACCGGAACGGGCTTTGGCTTTGGTTTCTAGCTTGTCCTTTTAGGCAACGAGCCTGCAAGCATATTCGATGGCTGCTGCGAGGCCGCCGCTCGATCGTGGTTTAAAGACCATGTCGGCGGCGGTCTCGTTTTCGTATCCGGCGCCGCGAAGGGCGAGTGCGATGCCGGTTTCCAGGAGAAGGGGCAGGCCACGCTGGCTGGTTGCGATTGCGGCAGTCTGATTGAGCGAGCAGCTGTGCGCTTGGCATTGGATGGCAAGTTCGCCTTGCGTCGGGCAGGGGACCAGAACGGCGGCGACGCGACTTGATAGCAATGTAAATGCTGTGCGCTCATCGGACGAAAGGCATTCAGCTTCAACGACGACGAGCTTGGGCGGTGCGCTGTTTGTGCGAAGCGTGGCTCGGTACATGCGGACCGAAGAACCCGACATAGAAAACTCCTGTGTATTCGGGAAAACGTAAACTATAGTTTACGTTTATGTTCGGCTCCATTTCAAACTCGGCTGCATGGACGAACGTGCGAAACAGATTCTTGGCAGGCGGGTCGAAGAGACACGCAGGGACCTTGGTATCTCCAAGGTTGATTTTTGTGTGGCGACAGGAATCAGCCGCCCCTACCTCGACCGAATCGAAGATGGGACGGCAAATTTCACGCTCAAGGTTCTATTTAAGATCGCGCCCGCACTCGGCATGACGGTGTCAGAACTTCTCGAGGGCATCGAATAGGGCGTTCCCCCGCTGTATTTGACGCTCTTTGGGCGGGTCCCCCTGGTTGCGATGTGCAAAATCGCGAGTATTCAGCACCAGTTCGGCCGTAGATGGTAGCCCGAGCGGCTGGCTTTACCTTTTTGGCAGTAGTTAATCCACATACTAAATAAAAATGAGGAATAAATATTTACTAGCCGGAACCTTCGTCCTAAAAGTTCGTCTAACAATCGGCCGATTCTATGCTTCCGGCGGAAAAATTGCAGAATACTCCGATTTTTGCACGGCCCGAGGGGGACCACCTGTCGTTTAAGGTTGCGATAAGTGGAGCTGCCTTAGAGATTACGCCATCGGGATACGGTCGTGGTTGACTTGGCTGTAGAACAGGCGCTGAATCTCTGCCGCATCGCGTGACTGGCCGAGCGCCCACATGGTCTTGGCCACGAGCGTCTCGGTGGTCATGTCGTCGCCGCGCAAAATACCCGGATGATCGGCGTAAGCACGGCCGACCTCATAAACGCCCAGATCGAGGCCCTCTTCGGGGACCTGCGTGGTCATAACGACGGTGCGACCCGAATCGACCCAGCGGAAAATTGCCTCTTGGAACGAATCGCCGGACTCGCCAAACTCGGGAATACCGCCAATGCCAAAGGTCTCAAGGATTACAGCATCGTAGCTATCGGCAAGGGCGTCGAGGATGCCCGGGTTTACGCCGGGCGTAAGCTTGAGTACAAATACGCGCGGGTCGATGCTGTCGTAGAAACGCACCGGGTTTTCGCCCTGATGCGTGCCGTGAAGCCCGTTGCGCACGATGCGGTCATTGCGGATGTAGGCAATGGGCGGATAGTTGACGCTAATGAACGCGTTAAAGCTCATGGTGCGCTGTTTGCGGGCGCGCGTGCCGGCAATGGCGACGCCGCCAAACACGATCGAGACGTCGTGCGAATGCTCGTCGAGCGCATAGAGCAGGCTCTGGTACAGGTTGAGCTTGGCGTCGGTAAATGGGTTGCCCATGGGCTTTTGCGAGCCGGTGAGCACGATGGGCTTGGGGCTGTCCTGAATCAGGTAGGAAAGCGCTGCTGCGGTGTAGCTCATGGTGTCGGTGCCGTGCAGAATCACGAAGCCGTCGTGGTCGGCATAACCCTCGACGATGACGTCGCGGATACGCATCCAGTCGCTCGGGCGCATATTAGTGCTGTCGATGTTCATGGGCTGCACGACGTCGAGCTCGCAGAGGCCCGAGATCTCGGGGACGCTCTGGGCGAGCTCCTCACCGGTCAGGGCGGGGGAGAGGCCGTTGCCGTCCTCGGTCGATGCGATGGTGCCGCCCGTGGCGATGAGAAGGATGCGCTTCATGCTGGTATTCCTATCGTATTTGCCGCCGCAGAGGCGGAGTCGTTCGGCAGTATTGTGGCACAGGGCGTCCAATGTTCAAACGTATTACATCATCTGTAACGTTTGAAAACACTTCAATTGCCGTCAAATAGGGGCCCAGGTCGTGCGTTTGCCGTGCGCTGATGGCTGCGAGGGGCAAGAAACCCGATATAACGTGTACACTATGGAGGTTATTTTCGTTCATTCACGCGGGTGGGCACCGGCTCCCCGCCAACAAGAGGGGGAAACCATGGATCAAAAGGCTTCCGCAAAGGTCCTCGTACTCGACTTTGGTGCGCAGTACGGTCAGCTCATTGCCCGTCGCGTCCGCGACCTCAACGTGTATTCCGAGATTGTCCCCTGCGACATCTCGGCCGATGAGATTCGCGAGATGAACGCCTCTGCGCTCATCCTTTCCGGCGGTCCGGCTTCCGTGTACGCCGAGGACGCTCCGTCCATCGACCCCGCCATCTTTGACCTGGGCCTTCCCGTCCTGGGCTTCTGCTACGGCCATCAGATCACGGCCGTGACGCTCGGCGGCAAGGTCGGTCACTCCGAGGTGGGCGAGTACGGCCGTGCCACTATTACGCGTACTGCCGGCGCCAAGCTCTTTAACTCCACGCCCATGGAGCAAACCGTGTGGATGAGCCACCGCGACGCCGTGTCCGAGGTGCCCGAGGGCTTTACCGTTACCGCCAGCACCGACGTGTGCCCGGTTGCCGCCATGGAGTGCCCCGAGCGCAAGATCTTCACCACGCAGTTCCACCCCGAGGTCAAGCACTCCGAGTACGGTCAGCAGCTGTTGAGCAATTTCCTGTTTGAGATCTGCGGCCTGGAGCCCAACTGGAGCATGGACAACCTGGTCGAGACCATGACGGCCGAGTTCCGCGAGAAGGTCGGCAACGACCGCGTGATTCTGGCCCTGTCTGGTGGCGTCGACTCCTCCGTCGTGGCCGCGCTGGGCGCCCGCGCCGTGGGCAAGCAGATGACCTGCGTGTTCATCAACCACGGCCTGCTGCGCAAGGGCGAGCCCGAGCAGGTGGAGGAGGTCTTCACCAAGCAGTTTGACGTCGACTTTATCCACGTCCACGCCGAGGACCGTTATGCCGAGCTTTTGGCCGGCGTGACCGAGCCCGAGGAGAAGCGCCGCATCATCGGTACGCAGTTCTGGAAAGAGTTCTTCGCCGTGGCGCAGCAGCTCGAGACCGACGGCAAGCCGGTCAAGTACCTGGCTCAGGGCACTATCTACCCCGACATCATCGAGTCCGGCGCTCGCAAGACGGGCGGCAAGACGGCCACCATCAAGAGCCATCACAACCTGATCCCGTTCCCCGAGGGCGTGCACTTCGACCTTATCGAGCCGCTCGACCACTTCTTTAAGGACGAGGTCCGCGCGCTTGGCCTGGCACTGGGCCTGCCGGCTCACATCGTGTTCCGTCAGCCTTTCCCGGGCCCGGGTCTGGCCATCCGCGTCATCGGTGCGGTCGACAAGGAGAAGCTCGAGATCCTCAAGAACGCCGACGCCATCGTGCGCGAGGAGCTCGACGCCTACAACCAGCGCCTGTTTGAGCAGACCGGCGAGCGCAACTCCGAGCACAGCTGCTGGCAGTACTTTGCGGTCCTGCCCGACATCAAGTCCGTCGGCGTTATGGGCGACGAGCGCACCTATCAGCGCCCGATCATCCTGCGTGCCGTCGAGTCCAGCGATGCCATGACCGCCGACTGGGCCAAGCTGCCCTACGACGTGCTGGCCCGCATCTCCGGCCGCATCGTTGCCGAGGTCCCGGGTGCCAACCGCGTGTGCTATGACATTACGTCCAAGCCGCCCGCGACGATCGAGTGGGAGTAGGCCGATAGGGTTCTGACCTGCATTTTTGAGTGCCGCGCTGTGCCGCTGAGTTTCGTTTCGTACGACAGTCATGGCAAAGCCACCGGCGACGGCGGTGAGTAAATACGATAATCTAGCCTCCGCTCCCATGTTGGAACGGAGGCTTTTTCTTTGCCTATTTACTCCCTTTCACCTGCGATTTCGCCATTTACTCCCCGTATTTCAAGACGGCAAAGCACTGGGCGGTATTCGGAGGAATGGGAGTAAGGATTCATCCCAAATGAGTAGACGCGCGGTTTTTGTCCCCGAGGACGAAACGAGGCCGTTTCGGGGCCCGTGAAACTCAAATCGAACTCAATAGGCTTTTCGGCGGTCTCCGCACGGCGTTTCCCCAGGTCGTTAATGGGGAGTAAAGAATCTCACCGTCTCAAGGAAAACGGGAGTAATCAGGGGAAATGCCGCGGCGTGCTGTCGCGTGCCGTCATATAAGCCACCGCGTCATTTACTCCCCAGGAGCGCCGAAAATGCCTTGACATGCAATGGGGAGTAAAAACTCAGCAGACGCAGGAGCGGGCGGAGCTCACCGCCTAGCCTGGCGTCCTGATTCGGTTGCGCTGGTTGCGAAATGCGGGGAGCCGCTACAGCGAGGCTTTCCAGCCCTCGTATTCGTCGGCGTCGATTTCGCCGTTCTCGAGCTGCGCGCGCTTCTCGGCCCACAGCTCGATCGCCATCGCGGCTTTGGGAGCGTGCGGCGCCTTGGGGTTCAGGGAGAGGCCCGAGCCGTCGGCTGCGGGAACGATGCCGAAGGAGTCCTCGAGCCGCACGAGCAGCGACATGAGGTCGTCCGCGGTCTCGACGCCGTAATCCTTGAGGGCGTTGACGGAAACGCCGAGCGCGGCGGAGATGGACTCGAGCAGCTCGGGCTTGACGGCGCGGATGCCGCTCTCGTAATGGCGCACGGCCCCCTCGGTCAGGCCGACGGCCTCGGCCAGCTGCGCCTGCGTCATGCCGCGCGACTTGCGGTAACGCCTTATGTTCTCGCCTACGGACATGCGCCCTCCTCCTGGAAATACGTACCAGCACATCTTATCAGCGTACGCAAATGTACGCAATTCTATTGACAGTACAGATATGTACGTTTACTCTGAATCTGTAAACCGTACGTATCCGTACGCTATTGATGGGAGGAACCATGGACGAGAAGGTGGCGAAGACGCCGAGGCCGCACATGCTGGACGCCGACGAGGTCGCGGAGCTGCTGAGGATCAAGAAAGGCAGCGCCTACGAGGTAATCAGGAAGATAAACGCCGAGCAGGAGGCGCGCGGGCGCGTGGTGATCCGCGGGCGCGTCCGAAGCGACGTCTTCGACTCCCTGTACTTCCCGGAGGTGGACTGACATGCCCGTGTACAAGGATGGCAACAACGGCACGTTCTACGTGCAGTGCTACTACCGCGACGCCCGCGGCTCGAAGCGCCACAAGACGAAGCGCGGCTTCTCCTCCGAGGTGGAGGCCGCCGTGTGGGAAGGCCAGTTCAAGAGCCTGAACGGCGGGGCCATGGACATGACGTTCTCCGAGTTCGTCGAGGTGTACGCCTCCGAGGTGAAGCCGCGCATACGCGAGCACACCTGGATCACCAAGGAGTACATCATCAACGACAAGCTCGTGCCGTTCTTCGGGGACATGCGCATGTGCGACGTGAGGCCGATCGACGTCATCAGGTGGCAAAACGAGCTCACCGAGCACCGGGACGCCGACGGGAAGCCCTGGGCGCCGACGTACCTGCGCACGGTGAACAACCAGCTCAACGCCATCTTCAACCACGCCGAGCGCTACTACGGCCTCACCGACAACCCGGTGCGCAGGGTCGACAAGATAGGGTCGAAGAAGGGCGGCGAGATGCAGTTCTGGACCAAGGACGAGTACCTGAGGTTCAGCGAGGCCATCATGGACAAGCCTCTCTCGTTCCACGCCTTCGAGCTGCTCTACTGGACGGGCATCCGCTGCGGCGAGCTCCTGGCGCTCACGCCGTCCGACTTCATGCTGGAGAGCTCGCGGCTGCGCATCAACAAGTCGTACCAGAGCCTCCACGGCATGGACACCGTGACCGACCCCAAGACGCCCAAGTCGGTGCGCACGATCGTCATGCCCGCCTTCCTGCGCGACGAGATGGCGGACTTCATCGAGATGCGCGACGACGTCGCCCCCGACGAGCGCCTGTTCGCCGTGACCAAGCACTTCCTGGCCCATGAGATGGAGCGCGGGTGCAAGGCGTCTGGCGTGAAGCGCATCCGCATACACGACATACGCCACAGCCATGTGAGCCTGCTGATCGAGATGGGGTTCTCCGCGCTTGCCATCGCCGAGCGCATGGGCCACGAGGCGGTTGACATCACCTACCGCTACGCGCACCTGTTCCCCACGAAGCAGGACGAGATGGCCGCCGCGCTCGACGGGGCGAGGGGGTAAGAAGGATGCCGTGCGAGAACAGCGCCCGCAAGCGCAGCAAGACGATGGCGTTCCGCTGTACGCCCGAGGAGCACAAGCTCATATGCGAGATGGCAGCTTGGAGCGGCATGAGCAGGCAGGACTACATCATCGCCAAGCTGACCGATACCAAGGTCGAGGTGAAGCCCTCTGTGAGCGTTCAGAAGGCGCTGAAGGACACGATGACGGAGTTGGCCAAGGAGGTCCGGCTGGCGGCCTCCTACGGCGAGCTGAGCGAGTCCCTGCAGCAGAGGATCGAGCTCGTGATGAGGTTCTTCCTGGCGCTCGGCGAGGGGGTTGAGGCACCAGTGACGGAAGCGCCACCGCAAACCTCGCATTTGGAAGAGCCGACAACATCCGTCATGGATGCGGGCTCCGACACCGCGAGCATCTTCGAGATGGGGCGCATGTAAGGTTTAACGCCAGACCTCCAACGCCTTGTCCGCAAGCCATTCGGCGCGATCGGCGATATCGCCCTCGTCCCAAGACTCCTTCTCCAGGGCGCCGGCCATGGTCGCAAGGCCGGCGGCGCAGAGGGCAAGACCGTCCTTGTATCCCTTTCCCTGCTTCTTGGTGGGCCAATCGGCATCGCGGATGGAGGCGTTAAGGGAATGCGTGATGATGGCGAGGTTGCCGAGCGTGAGGAGCTTCCTGTCCCTTCGCGTGGCAGCCTCATCGTCGAGGGCTCCCCATTTGTTGCGCCACTTCTTGGGCATCATGTGTTCGAGGGTGTACTGGTTGAACCCGAGCAGGGCCGTGCTGCTCATGTCTGGGCGAATGGCGCTTTCCAGCAGATAGAGAACGCCCTTGGACTGAAGGTTGTACAGACACGATTCCTCGAACGCCCTTCGAACCTCGTCATCGCCGGGCATGTACGTCGTCGCCTCTTCGTTGGCTTCAAGAGCCTTCCTCAGCGTCTCCGCGTCCTTCACCTCGTTCAGGATCAGCGAGGTGAACAGCCTGTTGTAGTTCTTCGTGGTCGCCTGAACCAGCGTTCGGCGGACGATGTAGCTCTCAAGCAGGGCGAAGACCTCGGATTCCTCGCCCGAAGACTCCGCGTTCTTGCGAACGTAGAGCACGTACGGGATGAGCGTCGAGTTCTTGAGGCCGAATATCAGCACGTTCAGGCGCTCGACGCCGGGAGCGGAGGGGATGTCCGCGTCGCAGTAGCCGGGGTCGAACGTGGACTCGAACACCTCGTGATTTTATCAATGATATTTCGCAATAGCCAGCAATGAACGCTTGCATTGCGCAAGACGTTACATTATCTTCTGAAACATATAGCGCACCTTGTCCAGGCGGCTGTTTGGACGGCGGGGCTGGATGACTGGCTTGCCGACAGCGGCCTGATACCCTTTCAGTTCTGTAAGGCATACGCTCTGCCCGTTGGTGTAAAAGGCCAGATCAGTACGGTATGCCTGTATACAGCGGGCGGGAATCTCGCCAGTAAAGACAACTTCATCCTTTTTTACCTGGGCCGTTTCGATGGTGGCACAGTATTTCGG
>UQLF01000016.1 GCA_900541875.1 uncultured Collinsella sp.
GTACAGGGTTACCTCCCAAATCGTCCTCGGACATGTCGGATCCCCCGCTGCGCGCTTCGCGCTGCGGGGGATCCTCCGTCCTGCGGAAAGATTTGGGAGGTAACCCTGTACGCGGCCTGCGGTAACTAAGGGTTCGCCGCGTTTATCTTGGAGTGCTGCATATACAAAGTTGGAAGGGTCTGAATTGCACTTTGCCGATATGTGCCCTTTTCCCTGATGGGACCGTGCTTGAGGGGCGTCTTCATAAGTTGCGGTGAAATAGGAACTGTTGAGCCTTTAAGCTGGCAAAACAGTCCTTATTTCACCGCAACTGAAACAGGGGCGCTCTCCAAGAGAGCGCCCCTGCCGGGTTTCCATAGTACTGGCGAAACAGTTTTATAGTTCTGGCGAAGCAGTCCTTGAGATCCGCCTTGCCTTAGGCCAAGAACTCCTTGGTGGTCGCCACGATGTTGGCGGCGTCCAGACCGTACTTGTGCAGGAGCTCGGCACCCGGGCCGGACTCACCGAAGGTATCGTTGACGCCAATCTTCTTGAGCGGCGTCGGGCACTGCTCGCACAGGACGTCGGCGACAGCGCTGCCCAGGCCACCGATCACGGAGTGCTCCTCGACGGTCACGACGTGGCCGGTCTTGGTGGCGCTCTTGACGATCAGGTCGGCATCGATGGGCTTGATGGTGTGCATGTTGATGACCTCGGCATCGATGCCCTCGGCAGCAAGCTGCTCAGCGGCCTCGAGAGCCTCGCCGACCATCAGGCCGCAGGCGATGATGGTCACGTCGGTGCCCTCGCGCATCACGATGCCCTTGCCTACCTCGAACTTGTAGGTCTCGGGGTCGTTGATAACCGGCGAGGCCAGACGGGCGAAGCGCATGTACACGGGGCCGTCGCACTCGTAGGCGGCGCGCGTCACGGCGCGGGCCTCCACGTCGTCGGCGGGAACAATCACGGTCATGCCGGGGATGACGCGCATGAGGGCGATATCCTCGCAGCACTGGTGCGTGGCGCCGTCCTCGCCCACCGAGATACCGGCGTGCGTGGCACCAATCTTAACGTTAAGGTGCGGATAGCCGATGGAGTTGCGGACCTGCTCAAAGGCGCGGCCGGCGGCAAACATGGCAAAGCTGCTCGCAAAGGCGACGCGGCCGGTGGTTGCGATGCCAGCGGCAACGCCCATCAGGTTGCTCTCGGCGATGCCCACATCGAAGAAGCGGTCGGGGCAGGCGGCCTTAAACTTGCCGGTCTGCGTGGCGGCGGCCAGGTCGGCGTCGAGGACCACAAAGTCATCGTGCTCGTTGGCGAGCTCGACGAGGGCCTCGCCGTAGCTTACGCGCGTGGCGATTTTCTTGACGTCTGCCATCCTAGAGCTCCTCTCCGGCGGCCGTGAGCTCTGCCATGGCCTGCTCAAACTGTTCATCGTTGGGGGCCTTACCGTGCCAGCCCACCTGGTTCTCCATAAAGGAGACGCCCTTGCCCTTCATGGTCTCGGCGATAATGGCGGTCGGCTGACCCTTGGTAGCGCGGGCCTCGGCAAAGGCGGCGCGGATCTGGTCGAAGTCGTTGCCGTCGGCGAGCTCCACCACATGGAACTTGAAGGCGCGGAACTTGTCGGCGAGCGGCATGGGGTCGTTGACCTCCTCGACGGGGCCGTCGATCTGCAGGCCGTTGTGGTCGACGATCACGCAGAGGTTGTCGAGCTGCTGGTTGCCGGCAAACATGGCGGCCTCCCAGACCTGGCCCTCCTCGCTCTCGCCGTCGCCCAGCAGGGCGTAGGTGCGATAGTCGTCGCCCCAGTGTTTGGCGGCAACGGCCATGCCCACGGCGGCGGAAATGCCCTGGCCGAGCGAGCCGGTGGACATGTCGACGCCCGGGGTGTCGTTCATGTTGGGATGACCCTGCAGGTGGCTGCCGATGTGGCGCAGCGTCTCGAGATCCTCCTTGGGGAAGAACCCACGCTCGGCGAGCACGGCGTACAGACCAGGCGCGCAGTGACCCTTGGAAAGCACGAAGCGATCGCGATCGGCCTTGCGGGGGTCGGCCGGGTCGACGTTCATTTCCTCAAAGTACAGATAGGTCATGATGTCGGCAGCGCCGAGCGAACCGCCCGGATGGCCGGACTTGGCAGCGTGCACGCCGGTGACGATGCCCTTCCTTACCTCGTTGGCAACCTTTTTGAGCTCTTCGTCGCTCATTGTGCCTTCCTTTCATCCTCATTAGACAAAATGCGCACGGCACAGAAGGTCGTCCCAACCCAGCCGCGATGCACGTACGTCATTCATTATGCTGGAAACTGGAAGCTTTACCAGAGTATTTATCATTATTTGAACAATTGAGCAGGCAGAACCGCTGATGAAACGGTTTATCAATGTGAACGTCTTTTGGATGGAACGCAGTCGGCCCTACGCGTTAATGTCCTTGAAGCCCTCACCGAAAGTTTCTGTAACGTCGGCCACGGTCACGATGGCGCGCGGGTCGCGCTCGCGCACGATCGTCTTGAGCGTATTGAGCTCGCGACGGCTCACGATGACCATGATCACCGGTTTCTCGGCACCCGAGTACATACCGGTCGCCTTAAACTTGGTGCAGCCGCGGCCCAGGCCATACATGATGTCGGCCGCGATATCGGGAAACTTGTCCGAGATGATGAGCACCATACGGCGTCTGTTACCGCCGTCGACCACAGCATCGATCACATAACCGCTAATGACCATCGAAAGGCCTGCATACAGCGCGTTTTCGACCGAAAAGACTGGGGCCGAGAGCGCGCACACGGCAACATCGATCGCCATGACGGTCGAGCCAACCGGCAGCGATGTGTTGCGCGAGATAATCTGACCGATGGTGTCTGAGCCGCCAGTGTTGGCACCGGCGCGCAGCACCATGCCGTAGCCGATGCCCGTGATAATGCCGCCCCACATGGCGGGTAGCATCAGATCGGAATGCGCCAGCGGCGCCACAAACGGAGCGAACAGGTCGGTGAAAAAGCCCAGCAGCACAAAGCCCGTCGCGGTCTGCACCACGTAGAACATGCCACCCTCGCGCATAACGACCAGCAGCAGCAAGGCATTCATCACGATGGTTTGAATACCGACGGGCAGCGAGATGCCATGCGAGGCGCCGACCGCCTGGATAATCGTGGCGAGACCCGTAACGCCGCCGGCAGCAAGACCGTTGGGGATCAAAAACAGGTCCGTCGCGATAGCGGCCAGAGCGCAGCCCAGCATAATCTTGGGCAGATCGTGAAAGAAGTTCAGCGAAAGAATGCGCTTGATGTCCAGACGATATGCCATGCTGCCTCCCTCAAAAAGGCGCACCCAAACGAGTGCGCTTTGAACTTCTTGCTGTATTCGATTCTACCGATTCACCGAGCAAATACCACCCCTGCGAAGTGTTCGCATCGACCCGGAGCCTACCATGTGCCTAGGCGCCCGATCCTTCCGCATCGGCGTTGCCAGTCGCCCAGCGATGGTAGCCGATCACAAACGGATCCAGATCGCCATCGTCGAGAACGGCCTCGACGTTGCTGGTCTCCACGCCCGTGCGCAGGTCCTTGACCATCTGATACGGGTAGAGCACGTAGCTGCGAATCTGGTTACCAAAACCGATCGTGGTCTTGGGTCCACGAATCTCGTCGAGCGCCTCGGCGCGCTTCTCGAGCTCGATCTCGTACAGACGGGCCTTGAGAATCTGCATGCACGCGGCCTTGTTTTGAATCTGGCTGCGCTCGTTTTGGCAAGTGACAACGATGCCGCTGGGAAAATGCGTCACGCGTACGGCGGAGTCGGTGGTGTTGACGCCCTGGCCGCCCGGGCCGCTCGCGTGATACACGTCCACGCGGATATCGTCGGGACTGATCTCGATGTCGATATCGTCAGGCAGCACGGGAATAACCTCGACGCCGGCAAACGTGGTCTGGCGACGCCTCTTGTCGTCGGTGGGGCTAATGCGCACCAGACGGTGGACGCCGGCCTCGGCGCGCAGCATGCCAAACGCGTCCTTGCCCTCGACGGTAAAGGTCGCGCGATCAATGCCGATGACCTCGGCAGCGGGGCAGTCGTTAATCGTGACCTTCCAGCCGCGACGCTGGCAGTACTTCATGTACATCTTAAAAAGCATGAAGGTCCAGTCCTGCGCCTCTAGGCCACCCTGTCCGGGCTTGATGGTCACAATCGCGTCGCCGTGATCGAACTCACCGGTAAACCAGCTCGAAAGCTCGAGCTCGTCGACAGCGCGGGCCAGGCGTTCTGCCGTAGCGGCAGCCTCCTCGCGCAATGCGGCGGCATCGGGGTCGTCGCCCATCTCCTCGGCAAGCTCCAGCGCCGCGCAGGCGTCAGATAGCTCGCCGCGCGCGGTATCCACGGCAGCGATATCTTCCTTGGCGCGGGCGATCTCCTCCATGGTGGCGCGAGCGGCGTCGGCGTCATCCCAAAAGCCGGGGGCCACGCTTTTGGCCTCGAGCTCGGTCACACGCGTGCGCTTCTCGTCCAAATGAAGATACGACTCGACCTCGCCGAGCCGGTCCGCAAACGCGTCCAGCTCGGCGGTCGTTACCTCTAAAGCCTCGGCCATTAACGATTCCTGCCGTGGCAGTACTTGAACTTCTTGCCGCTGCCGCAGGGGCAAAGGTCGTTGCGGCCCACGTTGACATAAGGGTCATCGCTCTCGGACTTGCGGTAGGTGGTCACCTTGCCGCCGTTGTTGACAGCAGCCGGGCCTCCCTGGACGGCCGTACGAGCCTGAACCTGTGCCTGCTTGCGCAGCACCGAGCTGCCGTTGTCGCCATCGACGTCGGCGGGGCCGGAGAAGCGCGCACCCTCGAGCGCGGGGTCCTCCTTGTGCTCAACGGCATGCGGGGCGGCCTTGATCTCGATGCGCAGGACGGTGCGCAGGTAATCCTCGTACATGGTGTCGACGAGCATCTGGAACGCGCCATAAGCCTCAGTCTTGTACTCGACCAGCGGGTCGCGCTGACCAAAGCCGCGCAGTCCGATACCGGTCTTGAGGTAATCCATCTCCTGCAGGTAGTTCATCCAGCGGGTATCGATGACGCGCAGCATGACCTGGGTGTTGAGCTCGCGCATGAGGTCCTCACCCAGGCGCTCGGCCTTCATGTTGTAGCACTTCTCAACGTAGGCCAGGACATCGGCAGCCAGGGCCTCAAAGTCCTCGTCGGGGAACTTGGGCGTATCGATATGCCCGGTCAGCTCCACGACCCACTTGCGCAAGCCCTCAAGATCGCGCTCACCATCGTGGCTGTCCTTGGTGCAGAACTCCTGCACGCAGCGGTACACGGTGTCGTGCATGACCTCGGTGATGTGGTCGGTCAGATCCTTGCCGTCCAGAATCTTGTTGCGCTCGGCGTAGATGACCTGGCGCTGCTTGTTCATAACGTCATCGTACTCAAGGACGCTCTTACGCATGGAGAAGTTGATGCTCTCGACCTTATGCTGGGCGCTCTCGACGGCCTTGGAAATGATCTTGTGCTGGATGGGCATGTCGTCGCCCATGTCGGCCGTGACCATCATCTTGGAGACGCGGTCCATCTTGTCGCCGCCGAACAGGCGCATGAGGTCGTCCTCGAGCGACAGGTAGAACTGAGTCTCGCCCGGATCGCCCTGACGGCCGGAACGGCCGCGCAGCTGGTTGTCGATACGACGGGATTCATGGCGCTCGGTGCCGATGACGGTCAGGCCGCCGGCGGCAAGCACGCGCTCGCGCTCGGCCTTGCAGGTCTCCTTGGCCTCGGCGTTAAACTGCTCGAGCTGCTCGGGCGTCACGTCCTCCATGGTCAGGCCCTCGTACTCAAGGCGCTCGCGCACCAGCTCGTCGGGGTTGCCGCCCAGCAGGATGTCGGTACCACGACCGGCCATGTTAGTAGCGATGGTCACGGCGCCGTAGCGTCCGGCCTGGGCAACGATATGAGCCTCGCGCTCGTGGTGCTTAGCGTTGAGGACCTCGTGCGCGATGCCGCGCTTGGTAAGGGCGGCCGACAGCTTCTCGGAGCTTTCGATGGAGACGGTGCCCACCAGGACCGGCTGGCCCTTGGCGTGACGTCGCTCGACGTCGTCGGCAACGGCGTTGTACTTGGCCTGGATGGTGCGGTACACCAGGTCCTCGTGGTCAACACGCTGAACGGGCTTGTTGGAGGGGATGACCTCGACGGGCAGCTTGTAAATCTCGCGGAACTCGGCATCCTCGGTGAGTGCCGTACCGGTCATGCCGGAGAGCTTGTCATACAGGCGGAAGTAGTTCTGCAGGGTGATGGTGGCAAGGGTCTGGTTCTCCTCGCGCACGAGCACGCCCTCTTTGGCCTCGATGGCCTGGTGCAGACCCTCGGAATAGCGGCGGCCTTCCATGATGCGGCCGGTGAACTCGTCGACGATCTTGACCTCGCCGTTAGTGACCACGTACTGCTTGTCGCGATGGAACATGTACTGGGCCTTCAGCGCCTGCTGCAGGTGGTTGACCAGCTGGCCCGAAAGGTCGGCATAGATGTCCTCGATACCCAGACGGCGCTCGATCTTCTTAAGGCCGCGCTCGGTGGCGGCAATGGTGTGCTTGGCCTCGTCCATGACGAAGTCGCCCGTGGGCTCGACGTCCTCGGTGGCGGTGAGCATGTCGTGCGACACGTCCTCACCGCGCTCCAGGCCGCGCACGGCACGCGCGAAGTCCTTGTAGGTGCTAGCGGACTTGGTGCCGGCACCCGAGATGATGAGCGGGGTACGCGCCTCGTCGATCAGGATGGAGTCGACCTCGTCGACGATGGCGTAATGGTGGCCGCGCTGCACGCGCTGCTCGGGGCGGGTGACCATGTTGTCGCGCAGGTAGTCGAAACCGAACTCGGAGTTGGTGCCGTAGGTGACGTCTGCCTGGTAGGCCGGACGCTTGAGCTCGAGCGGCATGTTGTTCTGGAGCAGACCGACGGTCATGCCCAGGTACTTGTAGATGCGGCCCATCCACTCGGAGTCGCGCTTGGCCAGGTAATCGTTGACGGTAACGACGTGTACACCCTTGCCGGCAATAGCGTTGAGGTAGCCGGCCAGCGTGGAGACCAGGGTCTTGCCTTCGCCGGTCTTCATCTCGGCAATATGACCCTCATGAAGCGCCATGGCGCCGATGAGCTGTACGTCAAAGTGACGCATGCCCGTGATGCGCTTGGAAGCCTCGCGCACGGTGGCGAAAGCCTCGGGAAGCATGTCGTCGAGCGACTCGCCGTTGGCGTAACGCTCGCGGAACTTATCGGTCTGGGCGCGGAGCTCCTCCTCGGTCATCTTCTCAAACTGGGGCTCAAGACCGTTGATCTGGTCAACGATCTTGTAGTAGCGCTTAAGGTCCTTATCGGATCCAAAGGACAGCAGCTTTGACATGAATCCCATGTGGTTTTCCTTTTTGGCCATCGCCCACGCCGTGCAGCTGCGGGCGAGTTAAACACAGATGATTGTACTTTAGCCAAACAAGGCGCGGCCTATACGGTCGACCTCGACCGCCACGTAATAACTACGACCAAGCTGCCAAAAAGGGACAGGTCTATATTGGCAGGCTTTATCTGGGCAAACGCTGTATCTCTACCTTTTGGTGCAATGGGGACAGGTTGGTTTGCACCAATAAAAAGAAAAGGGCCGCGCACCCAAACGGATGCACGGCCCTTATGCCATGAATGCGAGCGATTCCGCGGCGAGCTATTTACTCAGCAGCCTCGGTGGTCTCGGCCTCGGCAGCGGCCTCCTCGACGGGAGCCTCTGCGGGAGCCTCGGCGGCCTGCTTAGCAGCCTCCTCGGCGAACTTAGCGGCACGCTTAGCCTTCTCGGCAGCCTTAGCCTCAGCGGCGGCCTTGCGAGCGGCCTCGGCCTCAGCAGCCTTGGCGGCCTTGGCAGCCTTGGCCTCCTCAGCCTTCTTGAGCTGGGCGGCAGCGGCGCCACCGAACTTGTCGGCGAAGCGCTGGACGCGTCCACCGGTGTCGACGAACTTCTGCTGGCCGGTGTAGAACGGGTGGCACTCGTTGCAAAGCTCGACCTTCATCTCGGACACGGTAGCGTGCGTCTTGAAGGTGTTGCCGCAGGAGCACGTCACCGTGCACTCGACATACTGGGGATGGATACCCTGCTTCATGGTAGGACTCCTTATTAGTCAGGCGCTGGTTACCGATCAGCGCATAAGGCGTCTTGGTTTCCGACCAAGACAACAAACTCGGCTATGGTACCACGGCGCCGCACGTCCCACAAAAGGTTCACGGTCTTTTCGGCACAACACGAGCCGTTCCCGGGCTCAAGAAAACGGCAAGCACTCGGACTACGAGGAGAGGTTCTTCCTGATAGGGATGAACTAAAGCAAAGGAAAAATGACCCACGGATTACCGACAAATGGTCCCATGAATTACCTTCAAAACGACCCACGCACTTGTAGAACGTTGCAAATTTCAACGTTCTGGAATCGTGGGTGCTGACGGTTTGCCATTGCGAGAGGCATGGCGGCTCGACCATCAGGATAATCTCGGCGAGAAAATCGACGAGGACAGAGGGACGGCAGTATTGGAGCTATCGAAATGAATGGCAAGGACGAGATTATGGAGACGCCCACCGAGGTCGATTTCTCCAACAGCGCCCCGAACCCCTACATCGGGAAGGCGCGCCGCCGCGTCACCATAAACATCGACGGCTAGAACATCGACTACTTCAAGGCGGAGTCCGCCCGTACAGTGGTGCCGTATCAAGTCATCATCAGCATGTACCTGGCCGAGTGCCGCGAGCGGAGGAAGCATCTGACGTTCGCGAAGTGCAGTGGTGAGCATTCCCGCTTGGGCCGTAAAAGGAAGAGGGGACTGGCAAGGCCAGTCCCCTCTTCTCTCATGACACTCGATTTGCATTTACGGCACGACGAAAGCCGGGCCGCTGGTTACCTTGTCAAATTCGAGCACCGACGTTCCGGTGTTCAAATAAAGGCTTCCTTGGTTTCCGTCTGCGGAGGCGTAAGCCAGGTGGACAAATCCGTAATCATCTCCTGATTGGTCGGCCAACATGAAGATGTTCGGATCGCCGGTTGTCTCAAATGAACCGTCGGTCACATTTCCATTGCTGTCGACGATTTGCCACCTGTTTTCGTCTTCCCCAAGGAAGGAGAGCTGGGTTAAGCCGGTCTCGTGGTCTCGGTACACTCCGTCTAGGCGGAACCCTTCGGAAATGCCATGTTTCAAGGTGTTCGCATCTTTTATGGATACGGCAGAGACTACGATTGCGGCTATCGCGACCAATAACGCCAGCGCAATGGGTATTTTGGCGGAGCCGGTCTTCATGTCATTCACCTCCTTCGTATGTATCGAGGTATTCCTGCTTGAGCGCTTGCGAGGACGTCTCGATCTTTTCCACGAGTGCGCCAGCCTCGATGAAGACGAACGAGTTGGTGAGGTCTGCCAGGTCGTCGAGTAGATGGTTTGACTACCCGCCCTCTCCGTAGAGCCGCCGATACGCGCTTAGCGCACCCTCGGCGCGTCCGGCAGGCTTTGCGAAATGGGATCCAGGAGACTTCGGCGCAGCATCATCTTGCGGAATGCTTCTAATGAGCCTCCCATCCTTCAAAAACAGAATCTCATCGCACAGCCTATCGACCGAATCCAAGATGTGGGATGACATGATGATGCACGTACCAGAATCGGCCAGCTTCCTGAGAATCTCGGAATGCAAGTCCACCCTGCTGGGGTCGAGCGCGTTCATGGGCTCATCTAATAGAAGGTACCGCGCACCCGTCGCATACGCAATCGCCAGGGTAAGCTGCTGCTTCATGCCCTGGCTCAGAGTGCGGATCCTCATCTTCGCGAACTCGCCTATCTGCGTTTGTTCCACTATCTCTTCGATATCGCGAGCATGCGGCCACATATCGCAAACCATCTTGAGGTGATCTTCCGCACGCAATCCGGGATACAGCAGCGTCCCCTCACCAGGTGCATAGAAGATCATAGAACGGACCTCTCTCGCACCCGTACCCTGCACCTCATCCAGAACGATGCTCCCGTCCACGCGAGGACCCGGCAAACCTGCCATCGCACGCAGCAACGTCGTCTTTCCATGCCCGTTCGGAGCGACGAGACCGTAGACCGTACCCGGGGCAAACTCAGCGTCCACCGAATCTACGAGCACCTTCTTTCCATAAGAGATCGTCAGCGTTTGAAGGCCAATCATCGAGACCGTCCCCTTTCAATCTTTGGAACACCCAGGCGCGCCACCAACGGAGATACGGCGCCCAAAACCACCAGCAGAGCGCCCGATGCGCCGACGACCTCTCCAAAAGGCATCGCGTTCGTCCCTCGCCCAAGGAACCCAATCGTCCCCACCTGGGAAGCGGGATCAAACGAGGCGAATGGAGCCAGCAGCGCGACGCCCATGCCCGCACTTTCAACATGAGCGCTCAACGAACCCAACACCAGGAGAACCGCGCAAACCACTCCGGTGACAACGGGGTTGCGGCTAATCGCTGCTGTCAACGCAGCGACGACGGAAATCACGCCGTATGCCATGACCAGCAACGGAATACTGCACAACACCGCCTCCCCCACCATGGACGTTGTCGAAGCTCCCGCCCGAATGAGAGCGACGGGATACTCCGATCCACCCGCACCGTTCTTAATCAAGGACACAACCGCAGCGGGAACCATCGACACCAAAAGCAGCGCCAAGCCAAGCAGGAGAGACAGCGCAACGACCGTCAGAAAACGCACATGCGCTGTTGCGGGGACTTGGAGAACCAGAAGGGAACGACACTGCAGGTGGATGCACGCAAGCGATGTGACAACCACGGGCAACAGCCAAAACAAGGAAGGAAGCGCTGCCTGGAGATAGGAAAGGAGGATTAATGGGGGCATCTTCGTACTTAACTCGTAAACCTTGGGGTCCGGCAAGCTCGCGATCGACTCGAGCAGAAGGGCGCGCGCCTCCGCACGAGAAGGAGTCTCCGGCTCGATTCCGATCGATTGCAGGAGGGTCGCATCTGCCGCGCCCAGCTCGCCTCGAGCGCGCTCGTACGTCGCAAGGCTCTGAAATCCCTCCGCAGGCGTAGGCGCGTACACGAAACCCGAAAGGGCACCTCGCATGTCTTCCAGGGCCTTCTTGCCCTCGACGTCCATATTCGCAGCGTCCTGCTCTAGATACCGGTCTATTGAACGGAGCTCGCCATCCCTATACCGACCGGCGGAAGCGGCATCAGCGTCAGGAAACACCTCGACCAGGGCTGGGACCAGCATCGTCGTCGACATTGCAATCGCGCACACGGCGATGACAGGAGAATGCAGGAGCAGTTTCCCCATCGTTCTTACGTATGCAACGGCGAAGGCACAAGCGCTCGAACGAGTTGCCGTTCTCGATGCGGTGAAGGAACCTCTCTCAAGACAAATCGGGGGCATCGGGCGCGCGCAGCCGCTCTTTCCAGCAACGCAAAACAGGCTAATTGCCAGCACCTCGATCCCGATTGCGCATACGAGGGTAATCGCGCCACGCCCGAAGCAAAGTCCGGGCAGATTCACTATCTGCGTTGTCGGGTACGGGCTATAGGCGCCGACGGTCAGCTCGGTGTTCGCATACGAAAGGGGATTCAACAGGGCGAACTCACGTAAAGCGATGGATCTTCCGTAATACCCGGGAACCATCGTCACCCCCATCAGGGCACATACGAACACGATTCCAAGCGTAGGGTTATTGGCAATCTTCACGGCAAGGTGAACGACGAGCGAGATGAACGCCGCCACCAAGAATTGCAAGATGGCCGTCTGTGCGAACACCAGCCAAGCCGGTTTGATAACCGGAGTCGCATATTGAACGTAGCCTATCGGATAGAACAGCGAGCCCGGGCCATTCTTCACAAGTGCGGCGATTATCCCTGGAAGATTGACGGCGAAGACGGCAAGCATCGCAAAAACACTCGCCCATACGCTCGATGCAACAAGCCTGCCCAGCTCACCCATCGGTGCCTGGATGATGAGTTTTTCACGTTTGTTAAGACGCGCGGCAAGGAACGAAACGGCAACGGCCGTTGCGGCCCATAGCAAGTACTCCTTCGATCCGTCATAAAAGGAGTACGCTCCATCCGATACCTGCAGAAACGGAAGCAGAGGAGAGAGCGGCGCCAAGACAAGACGCCCCGCGGCAAGAGGGTACAGAAGCGCGGGCATGCTTGATGAAGAGGTATAGACGCCCTCCTCCCCCGCATTCACAAGCGCATCCGCATAGGATGCTGACAATTCCTGCTCAACACGGGTTATTCCCGACTCGAGGTATTCAACCCGTCCGTCGATGCCAGCCGCGCTCCTGAAGACGGGCAAAGCACAAAGAACCATCAACGCAACAACGGCAACACAGAGCGACCTGGAGGAGAGGAGCGACCTAAAGATTGCCTTCGAGATTTTGAGCATATTCATCGCCAACCTTGACCTCATCCAGTCGGAACAGAGGGGCCGAACAAAATGCTCGGCCCCTCCTCGCATCTAGTAGGTGCTATAGACAAATTGCCATTTATCAGTTGTGCCAAGAACACCACAGGAACACATTGCAGCGAGGCGGGATTCCCTATGATGCGCGGATCGGCGATAGCCATTTCGGTAGGAGATCGTCTTGTAAGAGATGTTGAACATCGAGATGCTGTGCCCGCTTCCGCCGCGAGGACAGCTGTAGCTCCAGTAGGTATCGACGACGTCGTCCGTATACCCGAGGGGCTCAACGAGGGCACACTGGCTGCTCTCCTGGGAAGGAGGCATCGGGGTATCCGCAAAAGCGGGGGCTCCCGGCAGCAACAGACAAAGAGCGAGGCCGAGGAAAACCAAGAGCTTACACGACTTAACAGTACTGAACATAATCCTCTCCAATCTAGAGGGGTTTCGGTTGCAGCATGTTGTGATTACTTGCCGGCAAAGTCAATTTAACATAAACTGTTAAAAAGTAACCTGAGTTTTTTAAATTCTTCGGAGGTTATTATGAGTTCCGACAATCGCACTCCCCGGCTTCATTCCTTCCGCATCGCATGTGCGATAGCCTCTGCGGCCCTTTGCGTCACCGCCATCGCACAAGTGGCGTTCTCCTTAAAGCCAGCAATCGAAGTGCTCGACAACCCTGTAATTGCAGACTCCCCCGCGTATCCAGCCCTTGCGATCTCGACATTGGCCCCTGCCGTCATCGGTATCGCTACGACCATCCTCAGCGCCGTTCTCGTGTGGACGATCAAGAGCGGAGACCCCTTCAAGAAAGGGTCTGCGACATGCTTGAAGGTGCTCGGCATTCTCTTCGTTGTTCAAGCTGCCACCAGCCTCTACGCCGGCTCACTCGAAACCTCCGTTTCGATGTTTGGCGGCGAGGGGGCCGTCGGCGCCCAAGAGATCGCTTCATCATTCGACTGGACCTCTCTGGTTCTCGGCATCGTCCTGTTCATGCTTTCCCAGCTCTTCTTGTACGCCCGAGAGCTGTACCTCGACTCCGACGAGATTGCGTAAGGAAACGCCATGCCCGTAATTGTTCGCCTCGACAAGATCATGGCCGAGCGAAAGATTTCCTCGAACGAACTTGCCGAAAGGATTGGAACCACGCCCGTGAACCTGTCCCGTATAAAAAAAGGGCATATTCGCGGCATTCGCTTCAACACACTCGAGCAGCTATGCCTCGCCCTTCGTTGCCAACCCGGAGACCTTCTCGAAGTCATGAGCGAAGAGGATGCCCGAAAGGAGTTCGGACTCGATTGGTCCGCCGAGGATTAGAGGGCGGTCGTACTCGCCCTGCACACGGGGATGCGAATCGGCGAGGTCTGCGGCCTTCGGTGGTGCGATGTGGATTTCGAGACGGGCCTGATCTCGATCAGGCACTCGGTGGCGTACGCGAAGGGGATGGGTTCGTTCATCAAGGACACCAAGACCCATGACGCCAGGGGCATCCCCATCGACCCGGTCGGCCTGCTCCCCTTCCTGAAGGAGATCCACGAGATCGACCGCGGGAAGCTGCGCTCGCGCAACCTTACCGGGGCGGTCGAGATCGGGAACTGCTACATCCTGTCGGAGCCGGGCGCGACCTTCGCGACGACAAGCTATATCCGCAGGGCGTTCAAGACGTTCTCGGAGACCAACGGCCTCATGGGCACCAACGACGAGCTGATCACGTTCCACGGCCTGCGCCACACGTTCGCCACGCAGTGGATCCGCCAGGGCGGCGATATCAAGGCGCTCCAATCGATCCTCGGGCACAAGGACGCCATGGCGACGCTCAACGTCTACGCCGACATCGAGCCAATCTCCAAAATCCATAACATGCTGCGCGTCTCGCCGTGCCTCTGGCGCGGGTACCTCGGGCCGAGGGTCGATCCGGGACCCATGTTCCAGCAGAGAATCCAGGAGTCCATCGAGACGCTCCAGGCGTTCGGCTACGGCGTCACCGAGCCGGACGACCGAAATATCGTCATACGCGACGTGAAGACGATCAGTCGGCTCTACCCCACCGAGTGCGCCGCGGTGCTGGGCCCATCCCAACTGAGGTCACGGTGGTCCGATAGGGGCGCCGCCCGCGGCATGCGCCGCGGAGCGGTATCCCCTACCGAATAGTGGGGGATACCCCCCGTTTTCAGTTTGGAATCAGCGGTCGGAGGCGTTCGGCTGACTGCGGGAACGGCCTATCCGCTCGATGTGTTCGGCTGAGTTCGGAAATCAACCCAACACGAGCTGGACGCGCGCCAGACGGCTCTTCCCCATGCGGCCTGCCCCCTCACGCTCATGTTGCAGACATGTAACGCCGCAGCGAGCGACCCCTTTTTTGCGCCAGACAGGTACAATGATGAACACTGTACCGTAGCGGAGCGCCCCGCGCGCCGCAACCACGCGAAAGGGTTTCCCATGGCCGAGATCTCGTCCTCCCGCATCGTCATCACCGTCCTTGGCAAGAACCGCCCCGGTATCGTCGCCGGCGTCACCCGTGTTCTGGGCGAGGCCAACGTCGACATCCGCGACATTACGCAGTCCATTATCGAGGACATCTTCACCATGACCATGCTGGCCGACACCGCCGAGTCCAAGCTCGACTTCGCCGAGCTGCAGAAGGCCCTGGCCGAGGCCGGCGAGCTTTCGGGCGTCAACGTGTCCATCCAGCGCGAGGACGTCTTTAACTTTATGTACCGCCTGTAGCGAACAAGCCGCTCGGGGCAGCTTGACGTCATATCGTCCAAGCGCGCGGCCCCCAAGCGGACCGGAGAGGAGCGCGTATGGCCTACGACGCCAAGAAAATCTACTACCGCTTCGACGATCACCTGAGCCGCCTGGTTCTGGATTACGAGGCGAGCCGTCAGATTTCGCCCGAAAGCGAAAACCTCTACCACGGCCTGCCGACCGCCCCGTACGACGAGGGCCTGTTCGTGGAGCACAACGTCAAGCGCGGCCTGCGCAATGCCGACGGCTCGGGCGTGGTCGCGGGCCTTACCCGCATCTCGGACGTGCACGGCTACAACAAGGTCGACGGAAAGGTCGTGCCCGATCAGGGCAAACTCACGCTTCGTGGCTACAGCATCGAGGACCTGGTCAACAACGCCCAGGCCGAGGATCGCTATGGCTACGAAGAGATCGCCTACCTGCTCATCACGGGCTCTCTGCCCACCAAGGAAGAGCTTGACGGTTTTTGCGAACGTCTGGGCGCTTTTAGGCACCTGAGCGACGAGTACGTCCGCGAGTTCCCCATGACCACAGTGTCGTCGAGCATCATGAATGTGCTTCAGCGCGCTGTGCTGCTGCTCTACGCCTTCGACGCCGAGCCCGACGCCATTACACCCGAGCACGAAATCGATGTCGCCATCTCCATGCTCGCCCGTCTCCCCCGCATCGCCGCCTTCGCGCATATGGCCTCGGTCGCCAAGCGCCGTGGCTCCGAGGTTCATGTACCGCACCCCACACCCGGCCTCTCCACCGCTGAGACCATCCTGCAGGTGTTGCGCGGCGGCATGGCGTTCACCCGCGACGAAGCCATGCTGCTCGACGTGATGCTCATGCTGCATGCCGAGCACGGCGGCGGCAACAACTCCACGTTTGCCTGCCGCGTGCTGTCCTCCTCGGCCACCGACCCGTATTCCGCCTACGCCGCGGCCATCGGCTCGCTCAAGGGTCCGCGCCACGGCGGCGCCAACGCCAAGGTCGTGTCCATGCACGAGGACATCCGTGCGCATGTCTCCAACTGGGAGGACGAGGACGAGGTCGCAGCCTACCTAGGCAAGATTCTCGATAAGCAGGCCTTCGACGGCACGGGCCTCATCTACGGTATGGGCCACGCCGTCTACACGCTGAGCGACCCGCGCGCCGAGGTGTGCCGCCGTTACGCGCGCACGCTTGCCGCCAAGAAGGACCTGGGCGATGAGTTCGCGCTCATCGAGCGCATCGAGCGCCTAGCACCGCAGGTGATGCGCGACCACGGCATGACCAAGCCTATCTGCGCCAACATCGACCTGTACACAGGCTTTATCTACAAGATGCTCGGCGTGCCCGAGACGCTCTTTACACCGCTATTCGCCGTCGCCCGCATGGCCGGCTGGTCGGCGCACCGCATGGAAGAGCTCTTCTGCGCGCATCGCATCATCCGCCCGGCATACCGTCCGGTGATCGAGCCGCTGGAGTACAAGCCGCTCGCCGATCGCTAAGACGCGGACCGTTATAGAACCCGAGCGTGGCCAGGGCATCACCGCCCTCGGCCACGCTTTTTATGCCAGTAGAAAGGATCGCAACGAATGATTGTGTTTTCCGATATGGATGGAACGCTGCTGACGAGTGATAAGCAGATGAGCGACGCCACCTGGGCGATGCTCGACGAGCTTGCGCGCCGCGGTGTTGAGTTTGTGCCCTGCACGGGGCGCCCGCTGTCGGGCATCTTTGAGCCCATCCTCGCTCACCCCGCCGTACACTACGCGGTCTGCGCCAACGGTGCCAGCGTCTGGCAGCTCGACGCCGGTACGCCCACCGATACCTCACGTGCTACGCGCATTTTGAGCCGACCGCTCGACCGCGCCATCGCCCACCGCATCCATAGCATTGCCGCCGGCCACGATGTGACCTTCGATATCTTCGCGGACGGGCAGTGTTTCCTCCCCCGCTCGCTCTACACGCGCCTGGACGAATTCTGCGGCGGCGACCCCCACATCGCGACTTCGCTCAAGCGTACGAGAACACCGATCGACATGGATATCGATAGCAAGATCGACGAGGTCGAGACGCTCGAACGCATTGCCATGTACTGGCACGACCCAGCCGATCGCGACGCCATCGCGGCGGAGCTCGACACGCTCGGAGGCATTGAGGTCACGCGTTCGTACGCCATGAATATCGAGGTCATGGGCGAGGGTGCCACCAAGGGAACGGCCCTCACGTGGCTATGCGAGCACCTGGGCGAGTGTCTCGCCGACGCCTGGGCGTTCGGCGACAACATCAACGACATCCCCATGCTGCAGGCAGCGGGCCATGGCATGGCCATGATCAACGCCGAGCCCGAGGACCGCGACGCCGCCGACGCCATCACCGAGTTCGACAACGACCACGACGGCGTCGCCCGCACCATCATGACCGTCCTCGCCTAGTCATTGGACGTTCTTAAACGACTAGTCGTTGGGGACACTCTTCGCGAAAAGCTGCAAGAACTGTCCCCCACTGCCGGCAGAACAAGAACGTCCCCATCTGTCGGATTAAGCGAGGCCCTCCAGCACGCGACGAAGCTCCTGCTGGACGGCGTGGTCGCGGTTACAACCCACCACGCGATCGGCCACCGCCTTGAGCGCGGGGCGCGCGTTTTCCATCGCGCAGCCCGTGCCGACAAAGCGAATGATCTCGTAGTCGTTCATCGAGTCGCCAAACGCCATGACCTCGTTGCGTTCAATGCCGTAATGCTCCGCGAGCTGCGCGATACCCGAGGCCTTCGACACACCAGGCTGCATGGCATCGATCCACGCGTTGCCCGAAGGTGCAAAAGTAAAGAGCTGACCAAGTTCGCGCTGTAGCACGTACGCACTGTCCATAACGGCACCGTCATCGCAAAAGATGCTCGCCTTGATGATATTTGCGCTGGGATCGGGCAGCTCCCAAATGCGCTCGGCATTGGGAAGGTCCTTATCGACCTCACGCACGAACTTGCACTCGTCATCGAGCAGGAAGGACTTGGTTCGGTCAAAGAGCGCAAGATGCAGATTGGGAAACGTCCTGACGGCTTGGGCGAGCCTTCGAATCGCCAGGTGCGAATACACCTCACGGTCTACCATCTTACCGTCGGCGTAGACCTGGGCGCCGTTAGCGGCGACAAAGTCCATCTTGTCGCGAACGGGCGCAAAGAACTCACACAGGCGATCGTAGCGACGACCTGACGATGCGGCGAAATGCACGCCATGCTCGTGTAGCGCCAGAATCAGTTCATAGGTCTCGGGAGGCACCTGGCTGTTTTCGTCAAGCAGTGTGCCGTCCATATCGGATGCAATCAGTTTAAACATAGAAAAGCTCCCTTCGGGCTTGTTGGAATCGAACGTGTATCCGATTCCAACGTACCCAAAGGGAGCTCAAATAAGACTCCGCGGGCGTAAACGTTACAAGGGCCTGGCAAATAGCTCACACATGCCAGAGGTCCTACGGTCGCGGCGCCAGGCAGCCCGCCAAAGAGTGTCCCCGATGACTAGTCGTTTAAGAACGTCCCCGATGACTAGTCGGCGTAGGTGAAGGTTGTGACGTCGAACATGCCCTCGGGGCGGATGCGGAGCGTCGGGATGACCGGCAGGGGCAGGAAGATGATGCCCATGATGGGGTCGAGCGGCGGCTCAATACCCATGGCGCGCGCCTTGACCATAAAGTCATCGTGCTGCGCGGCAACGTCTTCGGCAGTGCCTTCGCTCATCAGGCCGCCGAGCGCCAGAGGAATACGAGCCACGACCTCGCCGTTGCGCACCAGCACGTGACCACCTTGGCCCACGGCCTCAACGGCGGCCATCATATCGGCGGCGTTGTCGCCCACCACGCACACGTTGTGCGAGTCGTGGCCGATCGTGGAGGCAATGGCGCCACCCGTGATGGTGAAACCGCGCACCCAGCCGCGACCGATATGCTTGCCGACCAGGCCCAGGCCAGCGGGGCCGTCGCCGTCGGCGCCCTCGGCCTGCAGCGACACGCCGCGGCCATGGCGCTCAATCAGCATAATGCGACGCAAGTCCTCGTCAGTCTCGGGACGAACCATGCCCGTGATGGCCTTGCCCGGCACCACGTCAATCACGGCCTCGCCCGGCTTAAAGGCATAGTCGAATACGTCGAGCGAAAGCTTCGGCAGCTTAACGGAGGCACGCAGCTCATCGGCAAGGGCCGCAACCTCGGCCATCTCGGGTGCGATCTCGCCCACAAAGGTACCGTCCTGCGCCACCAGAGCACCGGCGGCATATACGCGATGCGGAGCCGTGGCAAACGTCAGGTCATTGAGCACCAGCAGGTCGGCACGCTTGCCCGGGGCAATCGCACCGCGGAGCTCATGCGGGTCGCGGCAGCCGTGATCCAGGCCAAACGCCTCGGCCGTGGAGAGGGACGCCATAGAGATAGCGACCACGGGGTCGATACCGGCCTCAATCGCCGCGCGGCAGGCATTGTCGATCATGCCGGTTGCAAGCGCATCGGAAGGGGCGCGGTCGTCAGTCGCAAAGCAGCAGCGGCGGGCGCGCGCGGGATTCTCCAGCAACATCGGAGACAGGTTGGCCAGGTCATGGCTGCACGTACCTTCGCGCAGCATCACATACATGCCGCGAGATAGCTTGTCGAGTGCCTCCTCGGGAATCGTCGACTCATGGTCGGCGATAATGCCCGCCGCGGCATAGGCGTTGAGGTCCTTGCCGGCAACGAGTGGGGCGTGACCGTCAACCTGTTTGGACGGCGTCTGGTTGGCAGCGTCGATACGAGCGCAGGTCTCGGGATCGGCCATAAAGACGCCCGGCAGGTTCATCATCTCGCCCAGACCAAAGACATCGCCCGGATGCTCGGCAAAAAACGCCTGCATATCGGCAGCCGAAATAACGGCACCGGCCTGCTCATCGGGCAGCGCGGGCACGCACGAAGGCATCATGTACTTGATGGAGATGGGTGCGCGGCGGCCATCCTCAATCATAAAGCGCAAGCCGTCGAGACCGGCAACATTGGCAATCTCGTGGCTGTCGGCAATGGCGGTGGTGGTACCGCGCGTCGCGGCCATGCGAGCATACTCGGCGGGACGGATGTTCGAAGACTCGATATGCAGATGCCCGTCAATAAAACCGGGAGCGAGATAGCGACCCTGGCAGTCGATGAGCTCAGTTGCCTCGTAGGTGCCAGCGGCATCGTCGCGACCATCGTAGAGCACGCCGACGATCACACCGTCCTTGACGGCAACGCTACCGGGCGCCACACGCTGGCCATACACGTCGACGATCTGCGCATTGGTAAACAGCCTGTCGACGGGCACGCGGCCCTCGGCGGCCTCGATCACAGACCTCATGACCTCAACGGACATACATACTCCTTTAACCGTAGAAAACGCTGCGGGGCGGACAGACCTTCACCGCAGCAAGCCAATAGCCATTGTATGCCCAAACGATGGGTCAACAATACGCCTCTCCGCTTAACGGCACACGCCACTTGGTGCAATGGGGACTGCCGCTGAGCACCAATACAAGGAGTGTCCCAAAGTGCCAACAACGGGAGCGCCGATGTTTTGGCAACGACAGCGAGCGGGCCGCATTTGAGACAAGGTGACGTGAAACGAAAGGGCGCTGACCTTCTGGTCGCGCCCTTGAAGTTGAACGTCAGATTGTCCAAATGCGGCCCGCGCAGCGTCGGCCGGTCCGCCGTTCGGTAGAACGGCGGAACTAAATCAACTTGAAGCCCTTGCGCTTGCCTACGGAGAGGGTGTCGCCCAGCTTGAGGGCGCTGGGATCGATGTTATAGCTCTTGGGAGCCACGGCCTTGCCGTTGATCTTGACACCGCCGCCGTCGATATCGCGACGAGCTTGGCCGGCGCTCGCCGAAAGACCCAAGTCCTTGAGCAGGCCGGCGAGGTAGATCTGGCCCTCGTCGTTAACAGTCAGCTCAACGTGCTTCTCGGGGAAGTCGGCGAGCTGGCCCTCCTTGAACACGCGGTCGAACTCGGCCTGAGCCTCGTCACCGGCACCGGCGCCGTGGTAGGTGTCGCACAGGTCGCGGCCCAGAGCGCGCTTGAGCTCGTAGGGGTCGGCAGAACCATCGGCCAGGGCAGCGTCGATCTTGTCGACCTCGGCCGGGGTGAGCGAGCTGGCCAGACGATAGTACTTGCCGATCATCTCATCGGGGATGGACATGGTCTTGCCGAACATATCCTTGGGGGCGTCGGTCAGGCCGATGTAGTTGCCGTAGGACTTGGACATCTTGCGCACGCCATCGGTGCCCTCGAGCAGCGGCATGGTGAGCGCGATCTGGGGCTCCATGCCCATCTTCTCCATGAGCTCACGGCCGGCGAGCAGGTTGAAGAGCTGATCGGTGCCGCCCATCTCCACGTCGGCCTTGATCTGCACGGAGTCGAAGGCCTGCATCACGGGATACAGGAACTCATGCAGGGCGATCGGCGTCTGAGACTGGTAGCGCTTGGTAAAGTCATCGCGCTCAAGGATGCGGGCGACGGTGAACTTGGAGCACACCTGCAGCAGGCCGGCCAGGTCCATCGAAAGGATCCAGTCGCCGTTGTGCACGATGGTGGTCTTCTCGGGATCCAGGATCTTCATGGCCTGGCTCACGTAGGTCTCGGCGTTGGCCTCGATCTGCTCCTGCGAAAGCTGCGGACGCGTGGAGTTCTTGCCCGAAGGATCGCCGATCAGCGCGGTGCCGTTACCGATGATAAGGGTGACGTTGTGGCCCAGGTCCTGGAACTGACGCATCTTGCGCAGGGGCACGGCATGTCCCAAGTGCAGGTCGGGGCTGGTGGGATCGACGCCGAGCTTGATGTTGAGGGGCTCGCCCTTCTCAAGCTTCTTGCGAAGGTCGGCCTCGGGGACGATCTGCGCGGCGCCCGAGGTGATGATACGCATTTGCTCGTCGACAGACAGCATTGGGTATCCTCCTTTTGCTATAGCACCCTCGCCGGATACGGCGGTGCTGGAAGTCCATAAACTCTCATATGATAACAAAACGGCGCGGCCGAACACCTACGACAGGAAAATCCTCGTCCTGCTGCATGCGTCGACAGCGACCGGCAGACGCGTACCGTCGCGCTCGACCAAATAGCGCGTCTGCCGACGACGCGAGCAGTCACGGCAATGGACCGAGCCCGTTGCCTGTGTGGCGCAAGGCCCCTCGGCGGTGAGCAGGCAATGCTCACACGCCATGAGCTCGGGATGGCCGGCGTCGACAGGCCCCAAGACACCGGGGCAAGCGGCAAGCTCGGCAACGCGCTCAGCGTCGTTGGCGAGCAACTCGGCTGGCACATACACACGGCCCGCACCAAGCCCACGCAGCCAGACAAGCGTGGCCCGGTTGGCGCAAAACACTGGCGCCGCCACATCAAACGCCACGCCCAACTCACGCGCCATCGCAGCCTGTCCCAAATTGCGGCAGACCACACGCCCGGCACGCTGCATCAGCGAGCGGGTCCGCTCGACGTCGCCCCCGCGACAGACTTCATCGAGCACCACGGTCGCATCGGACAGGTCGAGCTCGTCACACGGGTCGGCATCCATCAGCTCCCAGGCAAAGAACATACGAGCCAAAGCCCCCTGTTCCGCCGACTCCGCCAGTCCCGCCGCCGGCACATCGCCAGCGACAACGGAGCCCTCAAACGGCAGCACTTCAACGGCGCGAGCAGCAGGCACGACCGCATCGGCCTCGGCATGCATGCGCTCCAGGGCCGTCGCCGTCTGCTCCAACACACCGGCGCTGCGAATCAGGTACACCTCGCAGCCCGTGTCCACCTTACGCTTGCAATGCACGACGACGCGCTTCCCCGCTGCGGCATCCACCGGGCAGGGCACCTGCGGCCAGCGCTTGGGCACATCGGGACGCGCGTCGACACCCGGATAGAACCGAATCTCGAGCGTGTCACCCGCCGCCACGGCGGCGTCGAGCTCAACGGTCACCTCTTCGTGGCCCACAGCGACCAAGCGCCCCACGCGCACGCCCTGGTTAATTGCGCGCTCAAAGCTCATCAGCTCGGCACCCGAACGCCCTCGCAGGTACGCATCGGTAAACCCACGGTTAAACGACCTTCCCAGCTCGCGCTCAAGCTCTTCCACGGCACCGGGGTCCCACGCGCCGTCGCACAGCATATCGAGTGCCCGGCGCCACACCCGCACCACGTTGAATACGTAATCGGGGGTCTTCATGCGCCCCTCGATCTTGAGCGACGCCACGCCGGCATCTACAAGCTCGGGCAGATGCGCAATACCCAGATAGTCGCGCGGGCACAGCAGGCGATCTCCCTCGACAGCAACAACACTCTGCCCCGCCTCGTCCACTAGGTCGTACGCCAGACGGCACGGCTGTGTGCAGTCGCCGCGCATCGCCGAGCGCCCACGCCGCAGGGCCGAGAACTCGCACGCCCCCGAATAGCCGATGCAAATCGCACCGTGGCAGAATACCTCGATGGGCACGCCCGTGGCACATAGCGCCGCAATCTCGTCGACCGTCAGCTCGCGTGCCGTCGTCACGCGCTCGACCCCCAGCTCGTCGGCGGCAAGCCGCACGGCACCCTCGCTATGAGCGCCCGCCTGCGTGGACAGGTGAATCTCGACCCCGGGAATCGCCGCGCGCAGCGCGCAGGCCAACCCGGCATCGGCCACAATCAGAGCATCGGCGCCCAGCTCCAGTGCATGAGCTCCCAGCGCCACCGCGTCGGACAGCTCATCGTCAAACACGAACACGTTGAGCGTCACGTACACACGCACGCCATGAGCATGCGCCACGGCACAACCGCGCGCAAACTCGTCATCCGTAAAGCCATGGGCGCTCACGCGGGCGTTAAAGCCGCCCAAACCCGCATAGATGGCATCGGCGCCCGCGGCGATGGCCGCAAGCATCTGGTCGAGCCCGCCCGCCGGCGCCAGCAGCTCGGGCAGCGCCGCACCGGCAGCATCCAATCCAGTCTTGTGTTGCCCGCTCGGCCCCATCGTCCGAATCGCCATCGACAAACTCCTTACCAAGGTATGCATTCACTCTGAAAAATGCCGCCTTCCAGCATACACGAGGCCTCGCGCGCCCCGTTTGGTTTATCGTGTAATAACTTATGTCCATCCTGCCCCGACGGCACATCCGCCGTCCGGCACGACATACCTGGAGGTCAATATATGGGTCCTCGCCAACGACAGGGACGCAGCCGTTCAAAGACGCATGCCCTGCCCATAATCCTGCTCTCGTTTTTGGGCTTTTTGCTTATCGCGGGCGTGGCATTTGGCATCGGCATGGTCGGCAACGTCAACCGCTGGCTGTCCGATCTGCCCGACTACACCGACGCCAACGCGTATCTGGTGAGCGAGCCCACCGAGATCGTCGACTGCAACGGCAACAAGATCGCGAGCTTCTACACGCAAAACCGCAAGTCCATCACCAAGGACGAGGTCTCCCCCTACGTGCTGCAGGGCACCGTTGACGTCGAGGACGAGCGCTTCTACGAGCACGGCGGTATCGACCTGTGGGGTATCGCGCGTGCTGCGGTGGCAACCCTCGGCGGCGGGCACGAAGGCGCCTCGACTATCACCCAGCAGCTGGTGCGCAACACCATTCTGCAGGAGGAGCAGTTCGACTCGACCATCGAGCGTAAGGTGCGCGAGGCCTACATCGCCATCAAGATGGAGGACATGTACTCCAAAGACGAGATCCTCATGATGTACCTCAACACCATCTATTACGGTCACGGCGCCTACGGCATCGAGGCCGCAGCCGAGACCTACCTGTCCAAGAGCGCCGCCGACCTCACCCTGAGCGAGGCCGCGCTGCTCATCGGCCTTCCCAACTCGCCTTCGCAGTACGACCCCACGGTCAACCCCGACCTGGCACTGTCTCGCCGCAACAAGGTCCTCGACAACATGCTGCGCCTGGGCCACATCACCCAGGAGGAGCACGATGCCGCACAGGCCGAGCCCATCACCCTCAACGTGACCGAGATTTCGGGCAGCGGCGTCGACGTATACTCGCAGCCCTACTTTGTCGCCTATGTTAAGCAGCTGCTGGAGCAGGAGTTCTCGACCGACGTGCTCTTTAAGGGCGGCCTGACCGTCAAGACCACCATCGACCCCACGATGCAGCAGGTGGCAGAGAATGCCGTCCGCGAGCAGCTCGACACGCTCTCACTCGACGGCCTGGACATGGGCATGGTCGTCGTCGACCCCAAGACCGGCTACATCAAGTGCATGGTGGGCGGCTATGACTACAACGCCGACGAGAACCACGTAAACCATGCCACGGCCAAGCGTCCCGTCGGCTCCACCTTTAAGGCCTTTACGCTGGCAACTGCCATCCAAAACGGCATGAACCCCAACGTCACCCTCAACTGCAACTCGCCGCTCAAGGCCAAGGGCACCACGACCGAGGTCCAAAACTACGCCAACCATAGCTATGGCAACATCACGCTTAAGCAGGCGACGGCATACTCCTCCAACACCGGCTACATCCAGGTGGCGGAAGCCGTCGGCAACAGCAAGATCATCTCGCTCGTCAAAAAGCTCGGCATCGATCCCGCCAAGGACAACATCGAGGACGTTCCCGTCATGACCCTCGGCACCGGCTCGATCTCGCCGCTCGAGATGGCCGCCGCCTACGCGACGTTTGCCAACGGCGGCTACTATCGCCAGCCGATCGCCATCACCGAGATTGACTCTCGCACCGGTTCGGCGCTGTACCAGCACACCGACAATCCCTCACAGGTACTTACCGAGGGCGAGGCCGCCGCGGTCACCGATGTTCTGTCCGGCGTCATGAAGGGCGGCGGTACGGGTGCTGCCGGCGCCCTGAGCGTCAACCAGCCCTATGCCGGCAAGACGGGCACCACCGACAACACCACCAACCTGTGGTTCTGCGGCTATACCCCGCAGCTGGCGTGCGCCCTGTGGACCGGCTATTCCGCGGGCGAGATTCCCATCCAAAAATACGGCACAGACCTGCTGGGCGACAGCACCAACCTGCCTGTCTTTAAGCGGTTTATGAACACCGTTCTGACCGGTACCGAGCGCGAGGAGTTTGCGACCGGAACGGCGCCCACCTACAAGAACAACAGCGTCTGGAAGTTCTACGGCACCAACAACACCAAGAAGACGGAGAACGACGACAAGGACGAGAACGAGGACGAAGAGGAAACCACCACAACGACGACCACGACGACCACGACCACCGAGACCACGGGCGGCGACACCACCGGCGGCACCGGTACGACCGGTGGCTCGACGGGCGGCTCCACTGGTGGTTCGACCGGCGGCGATGGCGGCACGCCTACGCCTACGCCTACGCCCACTCCCGACCCCTCGCCCACGCCTGACGATACGGTCGGCTAGAAATTCATCCAGCCATAAGCAACAAGGCCCCCGAGCAGCTTATTAAACTGCTCGGGGGCCTTTTTAGTTTAAAGCGACCTGATGGGCGATCTTTATACCGGCAGACAAAAAGGGGGTACCGACCAACGTCGATACCCCTTACAAGCCACTATGTCAGCGCGCACAGTGCCGAGCGCACGACCCGCACGCCTACTTGCGAGAATTGCTCAGCTTATTGATCAGCGCTTCAAGACGCTCGCCGTCCTCGGCCGTCTGGGCAATAACCAAAATCGTATCGTTGCCGGCAAGCGAGCCAAGCACATCGGGCAGCTCTGCCGCATCAACAGCGGCGGCGATGCCGGAAGCCGTACCAGGCTGAGCCTTGATCATAACCAGATTATCGGTGCGCAGAACGCCCGTTACGAGCTCGGAAACCATACGCTGCAGGTGCAGGTCCTCTGCCAGAACATATATGCCCTCAGGGAGCTTACGCAGCCCCATATCGGCAATATCGCGAGAGACAGTCGCCTGCGTGCAATCAAAGCCCATAGCGCGGAGCTCATCGACCAGCACGCGCTGCGTGCGGACGTCCTTATTGCGCACAATATCTCTAATGGCATCCTGGCGCCCATTGCGTTTTTTAGCCATACAAACCCTCTCTCCAAAAGATGGCGGAGACAATCAATCAGTGATTGAATAGTTTAACGCTATTTGAAGGCTTTTGTGTATAAGAACGCATTTCGAAACAATTCTATGCAAATTTGTTTCGAAATGAGCCGTTTAGGCGGTTTTTGCGCCCGTCCGGTTAAGAAAAGCTGCCAGATGCGTACACATCACGCAGCGCGCGGGCTTGGCGCTGGCGATCGGCCCAAACAACAGACCGAGTCCCCGATGGTTATCCTTGAGCGCGGCGACCATCTGACGGGTTCGAGGCGCCTCGAGCATATCACGCATGCGGGCGGAACGCTCGATTGACGACACCCCATGCGGGCTCAGACACAAATTCTCGATGCAGGCGACTAGTCCGGCAAAGTAGAACTTTTGGCTTGCCAGCTTGAGCCGACCACCGCTATCTGCTTCCGAGAGTGAGTCCGCAAGCTCGTCGAGCGCTCGGGCATCATCGGATACCTTGGCATACATGGTGGGATCAAAGGCATCTGTAAGCTTAGGTGCCGCCGCGTGGAGACAAGCATCGCCGCAGCCGGACACGCATCGTGCCCGCGAAAGCGCGCATGCCATAAACCCAACTGTGCGAAACACCTTGTCGCACAAAAGGCATGCCTCAAACAGCGAGCGGCTGTACATCACGCCAGAGGTCTGAACGACAAGGCCGCCTAAAATCAACTGAGGCAGCCCGGCCACCATCGAAGATTTGCCATCAATGGAAATATGAGCAGCATCCAAGACGCGCGAATGACGCTCTCGATGTGCATCATAGCGGTCGAGCGACACCGTGGGGAACACTATGTCTGCTGCGGTATCGCACGCGATATCGACCATCTTGGAAAGGGACTGCGGAGCAAACCACTCATCGGCGTTCATAGCGATGATTTGAGAGCCACGCGAGGCAGCAAAACCGGCACGAAGGCAAGCACCGCGCTTCGCGTCCTCGACGTCAATCAAATCAATATGGATGTCCCTGTCGGCAGCAACTTGAAGCGAATGGCGCACACCGGGCGCAGCATCGCGGCAGACAACGACAATCTGCAAATCGTAGAGGTCTTGGTTCTGGATACTCTCGAGCGCACGCATCGCATAGCTGGGCGAACCTTCTACCACAAGGATCACCGAAAGTCGCGGATGCGAGCCACGTCGAACCAAGTTATCCGTCCTCTCGACAGCAATGAATCAAATCGTGGTTCATGGTACACCCCGGCAATAAAAGCAATGAGACACCGGTTGTATTGCACGCCAAGAACAGATGTTGCACACGCGCAGCCCACAGATGACAGGTGTCGACGCACGACGCGTCGAGCCCTCCCCTAGTCGAGCACGACAAGCTCGGCAGGATCGTAATCCACGCCCATAAACGTAAGGCCACAGGCAGGAGCCGTGGGGCCCGCAGCGGTACGGTCGCAAGCATCGATGACCTCACGCATCCACTCGGGTTCACGGCGATGCATGCCAATCTCGACAAGCGTGCCCACGATCGTACGGACCATCGAATGCAGAAACGCATTGCCCTCGATGGTGAACGTCAGGATGTCCTCGCCAAACGCAACCTCATGGCCAAACTCGGCACGCATCACGCAACGATGCGTGGGCTTGCCAACGGCCGAGGCAACCTTGCAAAAGCTTTTAAAGTCCTGCTCGCCCAAAAGCGCAGGGCAGGCGGCCGCCATCGCATCGACGTCGAGGGGATAGCGATGCCACCACACAGCACCGCGTGACAGCACGGGCCGCGCATCACGACCGGCAATGCGATAGGTGTAAGTGCGAGAGCGCGCGTCAAAGCGCGCAGAAAAGCCCTTACGAGCCTTGTAGACCTCGTTGATGGCGATATCTTTGGGCAGCAGGGCATCCATAGCCCGCAGCCACCTACGGCGCGTACACGCGAGCTCAGCGTCCGTTACAGGCACGCTGATGTACTGAGCCACGGCATGTACGCCGGCATCGGTACGTCCCGCGCACGTCAAATCGATCGGGCGGCGAAGCAGCGTCTCGATGGCTCGATGTAGCTCACCCGCAACCGTCGTCTGTCCCGGCTGCTCGGCAAATCCGCTATACGACGAGCCATCATAGGCCACGCGGAAAACGAGCGTGGCGTCAAGCTCGGAAATCGAATTGAAATCAGACGGCGCAGTCATGGGCGCTCCCAACAAACAAGTAACGGTATCGCGACAAAAAAAGAGGGGTACGCGAACGTACCCCTCGAATATAGCCTATGCAGACGGAATGTCTACTCAGCGGTCTCCTCAGCAGGAGCCTCCTCGACAGCCTCGACCTTCTTGGGAGCAGCGGCCTTCTTGGGGGCCTGAGCAGCCTTCTTGGCCTTAGGCGTGCAAGGCTCGGTGACGAGCTCCATGATAACGATGGGAGCGTTGTCGCCCTTGCGGTTGCCGAGCTTCATGATGCGGGTGTAACCGCCGTTGCGGTCCTGCCACATACCCTGAGCAGCCTTGTCGAAGATCTCGGCAACGAGCTGCTTATCGCCGAGCTTGGCGATAGCCAGACGACGAGAGTGCAGGTCGCCCTTCTTAGCCCAAGTGATGATCGGGTCGACGACCGAACGCAGCGCCTTAGCGCGGGTCTCGGTGGTCTTGATGCGGTCGTTCTCGAAGAGGGCCTTAGCAAGGCTCTTCTTCATGGCCTTGGTGTGGCTCGCATCGGTGCCGAGCTTCAGGCCCTTCTTAACGTTGTGACGCATGGTCTAGTTTCTCCTCAAATATGCGAAGCATTAAGCCTTCAGGCTCAGGCCCATGGACTCAAGCTTGTCCTTCACTTCCTCGATCGACTTAACACCGAAGTTACGGATGTTGAGCAGATCGTTCTCCGAGAACTCAACGAGCTGACGGACCGAGTGAATGCTGGCGCGCTTAAGGCAGTTGTAGGAACGGACGGAAAGGTCCAGATCCTCAATCTGCTTGTCCAGCTCGGCGTTGTCGTTGGTGACCTCGGGAGCGAAGATCGAAGCCTCCTCCTCGACCTCGGGGGTCTCGGCAAGGTTCATAAAGGCGGCCATATGCTGGTTGATGATATTGGCAGCCTGGACCACGGCGTCGCGCGGGGCGATGGAGCCGTTGGTCTCGATCTCGAGGACAAGGCGGTCGTAGTCGGTGTGCTGACCGACACGGCAAGCCTCAACGAGCTTGGCGCAACGGGAAACCGGCGAGTACAGCGAGTCGACGTGGATCACACCGATGGGATCGTTGTCGCGCTTGTTGGCCTCGCCAGAAACATAGCCGCGGCCATAGCCGATGCGCATGCTCATGGTGAGATGGCCACCCTCGGTGAGCGTAGCGATGTGCTGCTCGGGGTTAACCAGCTCAAACTCGGACGGAATAAAGAAGTCCGCACCGGTGACCTCGCAGGGGCCGTCAACCGAGATGGTGGCGGTCGCCTCGTCGGTCGTGCCGAGAGCCCTGAAGACAAGACCCTTGACATTCAGGACGATGTCGGTGACATCCTCGACCATGTTAGGGATGGTCATGAACTCGTGCTGTGCACCATCGATCTGAATAGCCTCGACGGCGGCACCCTCGAGCGAGGACAGAAGAACGCGACGAAGGGAGTTACCCAGCGTATCGCCGTAACCACGCTCGAGCGGCTCGACGGAGACACGAGCAGACGTCTCGTTGATCTCTTCGACCTGAACCTGAGGCCTAATGAATTCTGACATGTATTACCTCCAGCCTCAGCAGCCCGGATGGACTACTTAGAGTAGAGCTCGACGATGAGCTGCTCGTTGATATCACCGCTGATCTGCTCACGCGTCGGCAGAGCGAGCACGTTACCAGACAGCTTCTCGATATCGACCTCGAGCCAGCCAGGGACCTCAAAGCGCTCGGAGGAAATCAGGGCCTCCTTGATGGGGAGGAGGTCACGGAACTTCTCGCCGACAGCGACGACGTCGCCGGCCTTGACGCGGTAGGACGGGATGTCCACGCGCTTGCCGTTCACGGTGAAGTGACCGTGACGGACGGACTGACGAGCCTCTTTGCGGGTGCGGGCGAAGCCAAGACGGAAGACGACGTTGTCGAGGCGAGACTCAAGGATGATCATGAGGTTCTCACCGGTGACGCCGTTCATCTTGCGGGCCTTGTTGAAGTAGCCGTGGAACTGCTTCTCCAGAACGCCATAGATGAACTTGACCTTCTGCTTCTCGCGCAGCTGCATGCCGTACTCAGATTCCTTGCGACGGCGCTTGGGCTGACGGATAGATTCCTTCTTGCTGCTGTAACCGAGCTCAGCGGGATCGATCCCGAGCTGACGGCAGCGCTTAAGAACAGGAGTCCTGTCGATTGCCATATTGATACGATCCTTTCAGTTACACGCGGCGACGCTTCTTGGGGCGGCAGCCGTTGTGCGGAATGGGGGTCTTGTCCTGGATGCTCGAGACCTCGAGGCCAGCAGCCTGGAGGGAGCGGATGGCGGTCTCACGACCGGAGCCGGGGCCCTTGACGAAGACGGAAACCTTCTTCATACCGTGCTCCATGGCCTGCTTGGCAGCAGCCTCGGCAGCCATCTGGGCAGCGAACGGCGTGGACTTACGGGAGCCCTTGAAGCCCACCTGGCCAGCCGACTTCCAGGAAATGACGTTGCCCTGGGGATCGGTGATCGAAACGATCGTGTTGTTGAACGTAGAACGAATGTGAGCCTGGCCCACGGAAATGTTCTTACGGTCCGCGCGCTTCAGACGGGCAGCGCGAACGTTCTTCTTAGCAGTAGCCATCTATCTAGCGCTCCTTATTTCTTCTTCTTAGCACCGATCTGACGCTTCGGGCCCTTGCGGGTACGAGCGTTAGTGTGGGTGCGCTGGCCGCGGACCGGGAGGCCCTTGCGGTGACGAAGGCCGCGGTTGCAGCCGATGTCCATAAGGCGCTTGACGTTCTGGTTGCGCTCACGGCGGAGGTCGCCCTCAACCATGATCTGGTTCTTGTCGATATAATCGCGGATGGCGTTAACCTCATCCTCGGTGAGGTCCTTAACGCGCGTATCCACGTTAACGTTGCACTCGACGCAAATCTTCGTCGCAGTGGTGCGGCCGATGCCGTAAATGTAGGTCAGACCGATCTCAACGCGCTTCTCACGCGGGAGGTCGACACCATTAATACGGGCCAACGTAGTCTCCTCTCTTAACCCTGACGCTGCTTATGACGGGGGTTCTCGCAAATGACGAGGACCTTGCCATGGCGCCTAATGATTTTGCACTTATCGCACATCTTCTTGACCGAAGGACGTACCTTCATCGTTCTTCCTTTCGGTAGCGCTCAAACTACTTCCCTACTATCTACTCGCCCAGCCGCAGGCGTTTAAAACTATGGCTGGTCTTCACACACAATCCGACCGTAGGTTGAGCTAAGCCTGCAGTCGGAAATGGAGTGCGTGTATGCGTGCCGCTATTTGTAGCGATAGGTGATGCGGCCGCGGGTCAGGTCGTACGGGGAAAGCTCCACGACAACCCTGTCACCGGGGAGAATACGGATGTAATTCATTCGGATCTTGCCAGAAATGTTGCACAGAACCGAATGACCGTTCTCGAGCTCAACCTTAAACATGGCGTTGGGCAGCGGTTCCTTTACCGTACCCTCGAGCTCAATTGCGTCTTCCTTCTTCACAAGCAATCATCTTTCTCTAGAAAACGACAGCGATTGAGTATTCTACAACACGTATGCACGCATCGTAATAACTTCGTAATGGCTCCACAACTAAGTGGAACTTGTTACATTTCTCCGCCTTGGAGCGAACACCAAGCACCTTGGGCATCCGTGGTGAGAATCACCGGACCGTCATTGGTAATGGCGACGGTGTTCTCGTAGTGCGCGGCGGGCAGGTGGTCGTTGGTCGTAACGATCCAACCGTCGGAGCCCGTGCTCACATGGTTGGAACCCATCGTAACCATCGGCTCAATGGCAATGACCATGCCGGCCTGGAGGCGAACGCCCCTCCCCTTCTTTCCATAGTTAGGAACGTTGGGGTCCTCGTGCATCACGCGACCAATGCCATGGCCCACATAATCACGAAGCACGCCGTAACCGTGAGACTCGGCGAGGGACTGAACGGCATAACCGACGTCCCCGATATGGTTACCGGGAACAGCCTGCTCGATGGCAGCCTTAAGGCAATCGCGCGTGACCTCGCACAAAGCCTTGGCTTCGGGCGTGGGGGTGCCGACGAAAAACGTCCAAGCGTTATCGCCGACCCAACCGTCGACAACGGCTCCCGTATCGATGGAGATGATATCGCCATCGCGCAGGATCATGTCGGGGTTGGGAATACCGTGGACCACGGCATCGTTGATCGATGCGCAAATGGTCCCCGGGAACCCGCCGTAACCCTTAAAGGCCGGGGTGCCGCCATGCATGCGGATAATCTGCTCCGCGAGCTGATCGAGCTCAAAAGTCGAAACGCCGGGGCGCACCATGGCTCCAACGTGGCGGAGCGCCATCTTAGATAGCGCTCCTGCCTTCTTCATCTGCTCGATTTGCGTTGCAGACTTAATCTTGATCATAGACCGAGAGCCTCTTTGACATCCCCGTACACGGTCTCGCGAGCCTGGTCACCGTTGACCGACTTGAGCAGACCCTGGCCACGATAGTAGTCAACGAGCGGGCTCGTGGACTTCTCGTAGACGTCGAGACGGTTCTTGATGGTCTCGGGCTTGTCGTCATCGCGCTGATACATCTCGCCTGCGCACTTGGGACAGGTTGCATCGGCAGCGGTGCCGGTGTAACCGCAGGCGCGGCAGGTGCGACGCGAAGACAGACGATCGATGATGACCTCGGGGGCCACATCGACCAGAAGGGCACAGTCGATCTCGCGACCCATGGCGGAGAGCTCGGAATCGAGCGTCACGGCCTGGGCGGTGTTACGCGGGAAGCCGTCGAGGATGAAGCCCTGCTGGGCGTCATCGGCGGCAAGGCGCTCCTTGACAAGGTCGATCACGAGCTGATCGGGAACGAGCTCGCCAGCGTCCATGTACTTCTTAGCCTGAATACCAAGCTCGGTGCCACCCTTGACGGCAGCACGCAGCAGGTCGCCCGTGGAAATGTGAGCGACGCCAAACTCGGCGACGAGCTCCTGTGCGACGGTGCCCTTACCGGCACCCGGAGCTCCGAGCAATACGAGGTTCATGAGCAATCCTCCTCTAGCCTATTTAAAGAATCCATCGTAATCATACATCTTGATCTGGCCTTCGAGCTTATCGCCCGTGTCGAGCACGACGCCGACCATGATGAGGATGGACGTGCCGCCAAATGCCTGGATCAGCTGGTTACCCGTAAAGGAGAAGATGATCGAAGGCACGATGGCGATGAGCGCCAAAAAGACAGCGCTGGGAAGCGTGATCTTGTTGAGCGCGTTCTTGATGTAGGCCGCGGTAGCCCTACCCGGACGCACGCCCGGAATAAAGCCGCCCTGCTTCTTAAGGTTGTCGGCCGTATCATCGGGGTTGAACACCATGGAGGTGTAGAAGTACGCGAAAAACACGATGAGGACAACGTTAAGCACCCAGTTGAGCCAGCCGCGCGAAAGCGCAGAGGCAACTGCCTGGATCCAGCCGATGCCGGGGAAGAACACGGCAATCTGAGCCGGGAAGTACAGCAGCGCCGAAGCGAAGATGATCGGCACGACACCCGCAGTGTTGACCTTGATGGGCAGGTAGGTGGTCTGGCCACCCATCATGCGACGGCCCACGACGCGCTTAGCGTAGGAGACCGGGATGCGGCGCTGGCCGCGCTCAAGGAAAACAATCAGCGGGATAACCAGCAGGATGATGGCGCAGATGATCACCATGGTGATGATGCCACCGGCATTACCCTCGGTGCTGGAGAAGATGGCCTGCGGGAGACCGGCCATGATGTTCGCGAAGATGATCAGCGACATGCCATTGCCGATACCGCGCTGGGTGATGAGCTCACCAATCCACATGATCAGCATGGCGCCCGCGGTGAGCGTACCGACGATCATGAGGTCGAAGATGATCTCGGGAGCGCCGGCGCCATTGAAGCTGATGCCGAAGCTCTTAAAGAGGAAGAGGTAACCCACGGAGTTGAGGATTGCCAGAGCCAGGGTGAGGTAACGCGAATACTGCGTAATCTTGGTCTGACCGACCTCGCCCTCGCGGGCAAGCTCATGCAGGGAAGGCACGACGGCCTGGAGCATCTGGAGGATGATCGAGCTGGTGATGTAAGGCATGATGCCCAGCGAAAACACCGACACATAGCTCAACGCGCCGCCAGAGAAAAGATTCAGGAGGGCCATAGCACCTGCGGCGACCGAATTGTTATCGGTCGAGAAAAGGCCCAGCATCCCCTGGAAGGGAATGCCGGGCACAGGAACGTGCGCACCAATGCGGTACACGACGAGCATAGCTATGGTAAAAAGAATCTTTTCGCGCAATTCTTTGATGCGGAAAGCATTCTTAAGACCATTTAGCACGGCAGCTCGACCTTTCCGCCGGCGGCCTCGATCTTGGCCTGCGCAGAAGCGCTGACCTTGTCGACCTTGACCGTGAACTTCTTGGTGAGCTCACCATTGCCGAGCACCTTGACGGGCTCGAACTCGCTCTTGGTGATGCGAGCGGCCTTAAGAGCGGCACCGTCGATCACAGCGCCGTCCTCGAACTTGCGCTCGAGACGCTCAACGTTAACAGCGGTGTACTCGATACGACGGGGGTTGCGGAAGCCCGGAAGCTTGGGCAGGCGCATAGCCAGCGGAGTCTGACCACCCTCGAAGCCGGCACCCTTGGTGCCGCCAGAGCGGGAACCCTGGCCCTTCTGGCCGCGGCCAGAAGTGGTGCCGTGACCCGAAGAATTGCCACGGCCGACGCGCTTGCGGTTCTTGGTGGAACCGGGCGCGGGAGTAAGATCGTGAAGCTGCATTTGCTACTCCTCTACAATCTCGACAAGGTGCTTGACCTTGAAGATCATGCCGCGGACGGACTCGTTGTCAGCAATCTCGCGAACCTCGCGGATCCTGTGGAGACCGAGGGCACGGACAGTACGGACCTGGTCCTGCTTGCAACCGTTGGTGCTGCGGACCTGCTTGATCTTGATGGTGTCAGCCATGCTTAGTTCTCCTTACCGACGAACATCTCGGAGACCGTCAGGCCACGGCGAGCCGCGACGTCCTCAGGGCTGGAGAGCTCCTTGAGGCCCTCGACGGCAGCCTTGATGATGTTGAGGCCGTTGTCGGTACCGAGGGACTTGGACAGGACGTTCTTGATGCCAGCAAGCTCGAAGAGGGGACGCACAGCGCCGCCGGCGATAACGCCGGTACCCTCGACAGCGGGCTTGATGATGATGCGGCCGGCACCAAAGTGACCGAGAACCTCGTGCGGAATGGTGCCCTGATCGGTCACCGGCACGTGGAACATGTTCTTCTTGGCATCGAGAGACGCCTTGGAGATGGCCATGGGGACCTCAGCGGACTTGCCCATGCCAACGCCGACGTTGCCCTTGCCGTCGCCAACGACGACGAGAGCGACGAGGCTCATGCGACGACCACCCTTGACAGTCTTCGACACGCGGTTGATGTAAACGACGCGCTCCTCGAACTCGGAGGCCTCGCGCTGCTGCTTCTGATTACGAGCCATGTGCTACATACCTCCTAGAACTCGAGACCGGCGGCACGAGCACCGTCGGCGAGGGCCTTGACGCGGCCATGGTAGATACGGCCACCGCGATCGAAGGCGACCTTGGTGATGCCGGCCTCGATGGCGCGCTTGCCAACGAGCTGACCGACCTTCTCCGCAGCCTCCTTGTTCGAGGTGTGGGTGCCCTTGAACTCGGCCTCGAGGGTCGAGGCAGAGACGAGCGTCAGGCTGGAGCCCTTGCTGTCGTCGATGATCTGGGCATAGATGTTGGCGTTAGTACGGGTCACGCGAAGACGCGGACGCTCGGAGGTACCCGAGACCTTGCCGCGAACACGACGCTGACGACGCTTGAGGCCTTCCAGCTTCGCCTTATGCTTGTTCATACGTAAACTCCTAAAAAGGTTGATCTTGCCAGCACCTGACGGGGTGCTGGTCTTATGCGAGTGAGTCGGTTACGACTACTTGGCGGCCTTACCCAGCTTGCGGCGGATGTGCTCGCCAACGTAGTGGATACCCTTGCCCTTGTAAGGCTCGGGAGGACGATGGCCGCGGATCTCAGCGGCGATCTGACCGACCTGCTGCTTGTTGATACCCTTGACGTTCACGTGGGTGTTGTCGGGAACCTCGAAGGTGATGCCCTCGGGAGCCTCGACGATCACGGGGTGCGAGAAGCCCAGGGAGAACTCGAGGTTCTTGCCCTTCTGCTGCACGCGGTAACCGACGCCGGCGAGCTCGAGCTTCTTCTCGAAGCCCTCGGAAACGCCAACAACCATGTTGTGGATGAGGGCGCGGGTGAGGCCGTGGCGGGCACGGGTCTCACGCTCGTCGTCGGGACGGGAAACGGTGAGGACGTTGTCCTCGACGTTGATAGCGAGCTTCTCAAAGACATCGAGCTCGAGCTGGCCCTTGGGGCCCTTGACGACAACGTTGTTGCCGTTGACTGCCACTTCGACTCCGGCGGGAATCTGGACAGGCTTATTACCGATACGAGACACGGTGATCTCCTTTCCTTCTACCTACCGAGCGAATTACCAGACGTAAGCGATGATCTCGCCGCCGACGTTGTGCTTGCGAGCATCGCGGTCGGTCATGACGCCATGGCTGGTGGAAATAATGGCGGTACCAAGGCCACCGCGGACGCGGGGCATGTCGGCAACGCCGGTGTACTTACGCAGGCCCGGCTTGGAAATGCGGCGGATGCCGTTGATGACCTTAGCCTTCTTGGGACCATACTTAAGCGTGATGTGCAGAGTCTTCTGGGGAACGGTGTCCTCGACATCGTAGCCCTCGATGTAGCCCTCCTCGTGCAGAACACGAGCGATCTCGACGAGCTTCTTGCTGCTCGGCATGGAGACCGTGGCCTTGTTCACAGAGTTAGCGTTACGGATGCGCGTAAGCATATCTGCGATCGGGTCTGTAAGGTTCATACAGATTCTCCTTCGTTCTTGATGAACACGTGCTCTTGGTTCTTCGCCGCCCTTAACGGCAAAGCCTTTTTAGCGCGTTTTCCCTGTTCCAAACTGATGCTTGAAACGCTGGTAGTGACTTACCAGCTGGCCTTCTTAACGCCGGGAAGCTCGCCCTTGAGTGCAAGCTCGCGGAAGCAGACACGGCACAGGCCGAACTTGCGGTACACAGAGTGCGGACGGCCGCAGCGCTGGCAGCGCGTGTACTCACGAGTAGAGAACTTCTGCTTGCGATTGCACTTGACGATCATCGATGTCTTAGCCACTTATATCCTCCTCACATAGAGTATTGTTCGCCCCAAGCGCCGCCCCCTTGTGGGAACGGCGCTTATAGGGCAGGTGAACCTATTTCTTGAACGGGAAACCGAAGGCGTCCAGAAGGGCCTTGGCCTCCTCATCGGTGTTGGCGGTGGTCACGAAAGTGATGTCCATACCACGCTGGTGATCGACGGAGTCGAAGTCGATCTCGGGGAAGATGAGCTGCTCGGTGACGCCCATGGAGAAGTTACCACGGCCGTCGAAGCTCTTGGCGGAGATGCCACGGAAGTCGCGGATACGGGGGATCGCAACGGAGGTCAGACGATCGAAGAACTCCCACATACGGTCGCCACGCAGGGTAACCTTGCAGCCGATCGGCATACCGGCGCGCAGGCGGAAGGTAGCGATGGACTTGCGGGCACGGGTAATCATCGGCTGCTGGCCGGTGATGGCGCGCAGGTCGCGCACGGCACCGTCGATGGCCTTGGAATCGGTAGCGGCCTCGCCGACACCCATGTTCACGACGATCTTCTCAAACTTGGGGATCATCATGACGTTCTCGTACTGGAACTTGTCCTGAAGCTGCTGCTTGACCTCGTTGTTGTACTTGGTCTTCAGACGCGGCACATACTTCTCTTCTGCCATTGTTCACTCCTTCTTGGGGTTTTAAGCACGGGGCGTGGCCACGATGGGTTGTCCTCGTGCCTCCTGGCTGCATCCGCGCCGCTCATGGCATTTCGCGGTTTGGACTCGACGCAGCAGGAGCCGACAAAACAATCGGTACTATACGCGCATCGGGAGCGTATTTCCAGAAAAACCTCGTCTGCCTGCACAACTCCACAACTCCCCCGCACAAATGGGTCCCAAAAAGCAGTTGCGGTGAAATAGGGACTGTTTGACAGCTTAACTGGCTTAAACAGTCCGTATTTCACCGCAACTTATTGGTGGGGATGCGATTAGCGCTTGCGGGGGACGAGCTTGGTGCGGCGCAGGTGAATCATCTCGGCGGCGATGGAGATAGCGATCTCCTCGGGATCCTCGGCCTCGATGGCAACGCCGATCGGCAAGTGCAGCCCGTCGATCTGGTCCTGCGTGAAGCCCTCCTGCTCCAAGCGGGCGCGCACAAAGGCCGTCTTGCGACGCGAGCCCAAGCAGCCCAGATAGGCGGGTTTGGCACGCATGGCCTGAATCACCACGTCGATATCGGACTTGTGACCCGCCGTGGCGACGACCACCAGGTCGCGCGGGCCGATGGGGCACTGCTTGCTCAGGCTCTTGTAGTCGACCAGACGACGGTCGTAGACACCGGGCACCCAATCGGGGGTCAGCGTGCCGGGGCGGTCGTCGCACGCCACGACGGCAAAGCCCGCCGCGGTGAGCACGCGCGCCGTCGCGGCGCCCACGTGTCCGCAGCCAAAGATGTAGGTCAGGCCCTCGGGGCAGAGCGTCTCGATGTGCGCGGGAGGAATCTCAGAGGCCGCGTTGGTGTAGGTGACCTTACTCCCCTCCTCCACCAGCGAAAGCCCGGGGCAGCCCGCAATGGTGCGGCGCGATTCCTCGCCATGGTATTCAGCAGCATCGCTTTCGAGCGCGCTTGCGATAAACGGCTCAAAGTCGATGACGAAGTCGCCGATGCGTCGATACGCCAAGACGTCGGCAATTTCCTGGAACAACGGTGCCTTGGTCGCGTCCAGGTGCAGATAGCACAGGCAGATGGCTCCGCCGCAGATCATGCCGGTATCGGAGTTCTCGCCGCCCATGGTGTAGCGGACCAGACGCGACTGTCCCGCGCTCAGGAGTTCGCGCGCCTCATCCAGCGCAAAGAGCTCAATCTTGCCGCCGCCGATAGTGCCCGCCTGGCCACCGTCAGCAAAGACGGCCATCCAGGCGCCCACGCCGCGCGGCGACGACCCCGCCGTGCCGGCCACGACCACGAGCTCGCACGTCTCGCCAGCACGCAGGGCGGCAAGCGCAGCATTCACCACATCGAGCTTTTCCATTACAATTTCCTATCCCTGGAATACACCGGTAAGCATGGCGAGTGCCTCGAGCACACCGCCGCCGACCGACGTCGCCTTGTCCGAAATGTAGTTGATATAGCTGGCATCGCCGCGCGGATCGACATCGGCGCATTTAAAGCCCTCAGTCACCTGCACGCCGTTCGCCAAAAGCCCGCGCAGACAGCCATCGATCTGCGTGCACATGGGCGAATCGCCCGCGTAGCCAATCACGTCTCCGGCGCTCACGATGTCGCCGATCGCGCGGTCGGACCGAAACACGCCGGCGGCGGGGCTGTGGATAACACGCTCCCTGCCATAGCCGGCGATAATGCCCGGCACGCCCGTGTTGGGCTGGGGCGAACCTTGGGTAATGACACGGCCGAGAAAATGCCCGCGCATGGTCTCGACCACGGCGTCGCAGTCAACCGGCGCGGTAAAGCCCGGCCCCACGGCGATGACGGCAGGAGCCATGTCGCGCGTGGTGCCCAGATTGCGCTTGGCCAGAATCGCGTCTACCACAGCCGCGGGCTTAAGCTCGCCGACCATCTGTGCCTGGGGGTCCACCACCACGGCGACATCCCCCGCCTCGGTAATCGCAAGCGCCTCAGCCGGCGACTGTGCCAAGCGAGCGCGAATGCCCTCGACCTCGACCTCGCCCAAGCGAATGGCCTCGCAAAAACTGATCGTGCGACGGATGCACGTGGGGACCGCGATATCGGCCATGACGACCGACACGCCGGCGCGCACCAGACGAGCAGCCACACCCGTGGCGATATCGCCGGCGCCGCGAACATAAACGAGCATTCCCGGGACACCTCCCTGTGCTACGGTTTGAGCAGAGCAAATGCGGTTCGACCGCTACTCTGATGATTATTTATTATCACAGTATTATACGGCGGTGAACAGATGGAAACGGTTAGCGGCAATCTTGCCTCGGCGCTCAGGATCAAGCCGGGCATTACCGCGATTATCGGCAGCGGTGGCAAGTCGACCTTGCTAAAGACGCTCGGCCTTGAGCTTATGCGCGCTGGCGGCCGCGCGCTCCTCTGCACCACCACGCATATGTTCCCCGTCGCCGGCGTGCCGTGGGACGGGTCGAGCCGTCGCCTGGACGCCGCGCCTTGGAAGCCGGGCGCCTCGCATGTCCCCGGTTGCACCTGCGAGGCATGCGCGGGCATGAGCCGCGGAAGTATCTGCCAGGCGGGTGTTTTGGACCCGGAGACGGGCAAGCTCTCCTCCCCTGCCGAGCCGCTCGACCAGCTGGCGCAGCGCTTTGACTACGTCCTGGCCGAGGCGGACGGCAGCAAGCGGCTCCCGCTCAAGGCCCACGCCCCGTGGGAGCCGGTCGTTCCCGCCGGCACGGCCAACGTCATCTGGCTCGTCGGCGCCTCGGGGCTCGGCAAGCCCATCAACGAAGCCGTCCACCGCCCCGAGCTCTTTTGCGAGCGTTGCGGCTGCGAGCTCACCGACATCGCCACGCCCGAGCGCGTCGCCCAGGTGCTCAATTCCGAGATGCAGGCGCTGGGACTCAGCACCGCACGCGTCATGCTCAACCAAGTCGACACGCTCAGCGACCCCACGATGGCCGACCGCTTCGAGGCGGCCCTCGACCACCCCATCGTCGCCACCATCCTCAAATAGCCGGCCCCAGTCTCCGCCCTTTCGGGGGGGGTTTGATATGTTGTTGGGCCGCCCCCCCCCCCCCCCCCCGCGGATTTAAACACACACCCGGGGGGGGGGGGGGGGGGGCCGGGGCGGGGGGCGGGGGGGGGG
>UQLF01000017.1 GCA_900541875.1 uncultured Collinsella sp.
CCCCCCACCCCCCCCCAAAAACGGGCCCCGGGGGCGCGGGCCCACCCCCCCCCCCACCACCCCGCCCCCGGGGCCACGGGGGCGAACGCGAGTCCCAAGGTTTTCAAAAAAGCGGTCGGCGCGCAGTGCGCCGACCGCCGATATATGGGGTCTGATTTTTCTACCAGCTAGGGCCTCTTACTCGTCTAGGAGATCTTCTGGCATTTCGTTGTCGTCGCCTAGATCGACAGGGGCTTCTTCGGGGGCAGAGCCGTCTTCTGCACCTTCACCTTCGGGTTTTTCCTTGGCTGCCGTCATACGGGCGACGGCGCATACGCGGTCGTTGTCGTCGACGGTCATCATCTTGACGCCCTGGGTGGCGCGGCCGGTCTGGCTGATCTCGTCGGTCTTGACGCGAATGACCGTCGCGCCCTCCGTCACGATGAAAAGCTCATGCTGCGGTCCCACCGTCTTCATGGCTGCGAGGTTACCCTTGCGCTCGGTCATCTGGATGGTGTAGACACCCTGACCGCCGCGGTTCTGCTCCGGGTAATCCGAGACCGGCGTGCGTTTGCCGTAACCGCGCTCGGTAATGACGAACAGGTCGCCGTTACCGTTGGTAATCTCCATACCAAGAACGCTCACGCCTTCCTTCATGCCAATACCGCGGACGCCGCTGGTATCGCGACCGGTGGCGCGCACCTGGTCCTCGGGGAACATAATCGCCTTGCCCGCGGTGGTTGCCATGATGATCTTGTCACCCTCGCGCACGCGACGCACAGCGAGCAGCGCGTCGTCGTCCCTCAGGTTGATGGCGATCAGGCCGTCGCGGCGGCTACGGTCGTAGGCGCTCATCACGGTCTTCTTGACCATGCCGCTCTTGGTGGCAAACATCAGGTACTCGTCGTCGGGGAACTCGCGGCAGCTGATGACGCTCGCGATCTTCTCGCCCTCCTCGAAAGGCAGCAGGTTGACGATCGCGGTGCCGCGCGCCTGGCGCGTGCCAACCGGCAGCTCGTGCACCTTCAGGCGATAGACTTTACCCTTGCTCGAGAAGAACAGCACGTACTCGTGCGTGGATGCGATAAACATCTCGTCGATAACGTCGTCCTCTTTAAGGTTGACGCCCGACACGCCCTTGCCGCCGCGCTTTTGGGCGCGATAGGCGGCCACCGGGATGCGCTTGACGTAGCCGGTGTGGGTGATGGTCACGACCATGTCCTCGTCGGCAATCAGATCTTCGACGTCCAGGTCCTTCTCGACATGGCTAATCTCGGTGCGGCGCTTGTCGCCGAACTTCTTGGAAATCTCGCGCATCTCTTCCTTGATGACGCCCAGGATTTTCTCCTCGTGCGCCAACAGGTCCTCGTAGTAGGCGATGGCGCGGCGCAAGCCGTCCAGCTCTTCCTGAATCTTGTCGCGCTCCAGGCCGGTCAGGCGGCGGAGCTTCATCTCGAGGATGGCCGTAGTCTGCTCGGGCGTAAAGCCAAAGTGCTCGATCAGGCGACTGCTGGCCTCAGAGTCGGTCTGCGAGGAGCGGATGATGCTGATGACCTCGTCGATATGGTCGAGAGCCATCAGGTAGCCCTCGAGGATATGGGCACGTGCCTGGGCCTTCTTGAGGTCAAAGCGGGTGCGGCGGGTGACGACGTCGACCTGGTGGTCGATGTAGTGCTGCAGCATCTCGCGCAGGCTCAGGCATTTGGGAACGCCGTTGACAAGCGCCAGGTTGTTGGCGCCAAAGGTCGTCTGCAACGAGGTGTACTTGTACAGGTTGTTGAGTACGACCTGCGGGATGGCGCCCTTCTTGAGTTCGATGACCAGACGGATACCCTTCTGGTTGGACTCATCGCGCATATCCGAGATGCCCTCGATGCGCTTGTCGTTGACGAGCTGGGCAATCTTCTCCTGAAGGGTGCCCTTGTTGACCATGTAGGGAATCTCAGTAAAGACCAGGCGGCTACGGCCGGTCTTGGTGGACTCCACATGGGCCTTGGCGCGCACGGTGATGGAGCCGCGGCCGGTCTCGTAGCTCTGCTTAATGCCGGCACTGCCCATGATGATGGCACCGGTGGGGAAGTCCGGACCGGGCATGATCTGCATGAGCTCGTCGACGGTGGCGTCGGGGTTGTCGATCAGGTAGCACGTGGCCTCGATCGCCTCGGTGAGGTTATGCGGGGCGATGTTGGTGGCCATACCGACGGCGATGCCCTGGCTGCCGTTGACCAGCAGGTTGGGGAAACGCGCGGGCAGTGTCACGGGCTCGGCGAGCGACTCGTCGTAGTTGGGCTGCCAGTCGACGGTGTCCTTCTGCAGGTCACGCAGGAGCTCCATGGCGGGCTTAGCCAGGCGGCTCTCGGTGTAACGCATGGCGGCGGCGCCGTCGCCGTCGATGTTGCCGAAGTTGCCGTGACCGTCGATGAGCGGCGTGCGCATGGAGAACCACTGTGCCAGGCGGACCATGGCCTCATAGACCGCGTAGTCGCCGTGCGGATGGTACTTACCGATAACTTCGCCGACCGTCCAGGCCGACTTCTTGTGCGGACGGTTGGGGTAGATGCCGCTCTCGTTCATTGCGTACAGGATGCGACGGTGCACCGGCTTTAAGCCATCGCGCACGTCCGGCAGGGCGCGCGCCGTGATGACCGACATCGAGTACTCGATGAACGACTGCTTCATCTCACGGCCGAACTCCGAAATCTGGAGCTGGCCGCCGTTGATATCCTCGCCGGCCGAGGCGCCACGGTCGACTTCGCCAAAGCTCTCCTCGAGCTCACCGTCGTCGTCTTCTTCCTCATCATCATCGGCATCGGGGTTATAGGCGTCCGGGTCGCCGTCCTCGCCCTGCTCAGCACGGGCAAGCAGGCGCTTCAGATCGTCGGGCATGCCAGCGTCGCCAGCCTCGTCCATACCCTCGTTATTGTTGATATCGTCTGCCACGTTACCTCCTCATGGTTTGCGTGGTCTATTAGTTCCCTACCACGGAGACGGCTTTTCCAGGTGCCGCAGATTCGCTCGAAAGAGGAGGGAAGCGTACTTGGGTACGCGACCGACGATTGAGGGCGAAGGTGCGGTGGCTGGGAAAGCCGAACAGGTTAGGCATCTAAGAAGCGTGCGTCATGCGCATGTTTTTCGATGTACTCGCGGCGATAGCCGACCTCGGAACCCATCAGTTCGCGCACGGCGCGGTCCGCCACCACGGCGTCCTCGATCGACACGCGCTGCAGAATACGGGTCTTGGGGTCCATCGTCGTCGAGGCAAGCTGCTTGGGGTCCATCTCGCCCAGGCCCTTGTAGCGCTGGACGGTGTAGCCCTTGCGCTTCTTAGTGATCTTGCCGTCCTTGGCCTTGCCGTCCTCGTCGTTGTCGTCAGGGTTCAGTCCCAGGCTCTGGATGGTGTCGCGCAGAATCTCGTCTTCGGGCTGGCGACCGTTGGGATACACGTAGTGAATCTTGTTGCGCACCTTGATGCCAAAGATGGGCGGGCAAGCGACGTAAACGTAGCCGGCATCAATCAACGGGCGCATGTACTTGTAGAAGAACGTCAGCAGCAGGATGCGGATATGCGCACCGTCGACGTCTGCATCGGTCATGATAATGATCTTGTGGTAGCGCGCCTTGGTGATATCGAAGTCGCCGCCGTCGCCGGCACTCGTCGTGACGCCGCAGCCGATCGCGGTAATCAATGACTGGATGGTGTCACTCGAGAACGCGCGATGGTCACCAACGCGTTCGACGTTCAAAATCTTGCCGCGCAGGGGCAGAATCGCCTGGATGTCTCGGCGACGGCCGTCCTTGGCTGAACCGCCTGCCGAGTCACCCTCTACGATGAAGAGCTCGGTCAGCTCGGCATCGCGCACCGAGCAGTCGGCGAGCTTACCGGGCAGGGACGCCGTCTCGAGCAGGCTCTTGCGACGGGTCGCTTCGCGCGCCTTGCGGGCGGCGTTGCGGGCCTTGCATGCCTGCTGGGCCTTCTTGACGATCTCGCGAGCGGGCTTGGGATGCTCCTCGAGGTAATCGGCGAGGCCGTCGGTCACGATCTTGAGCGTCAGCGCGCGCATATAGGAGCTGCCGAGCTTGGCCTTGGTCTGGCCCTCAAACTGCGGGTCGGGCAGCTTGACCGAGATAACGGCCGAAAGGCCCTCGCGTACATCGTCGCCGGTCAGATTGGCGTCTTTTTCCTTGAGCAGGTTCTGTTTGCGCGCGTAGTCGTTGATCACGCGGGTGAGCGCGGTGCGGAAGCCCTCAAGGTGCATGCCGCCCTCGGGGGTGTAGATGTCGTTGGCAAACGACATGACGTTCTCGCCGTAACCGCTATTCCACTGCAGGGAAACTTCGACCTCGCCCATCTTGGCCACAGGTGCGTCCGGGTCCGATTTGCCCTCGATATAGATGGGCTCCTTAAAAGCCTCGGGGACGTCCTTGCCCTCGTTGAGGAACTTGACGAAGTCGATGATACCGCCCTCGTAGCAAAACTCCTCCACGTGGGGAGTCGCATCGCGCTCGTCGGTCAGCACGATTTTGAGGTTCTTATTGAGGAACGCCGTCTCCTGCAGACGGTTGTGCAGCGTATCGAAATCGTAGATACAGGTCTCGAAGATCTCGTCGTCGGGCCAGAAGGTGACGGTGGTGCCCGTCGAATCCGAGGTGCCCACGACCTCCATCTTCTTGACGGTCTTGCCGCGCGAGAACTCCATCTCGTAGGTGTTGCCGTCGCGACGAACCTGAACGACCACGCGCTTGGACAGTGCGTTGACGACGGAGATGCCAACGCCGTGCAGGCCGCCCGAGACCTTATAGGCCGAGTTATCGAACTTACCGCCGGCGTGCAGGATCGTCATGACGACCTCGAGCGTCGGGATCTTTTTAACAGGGTGCTCGTCGACGGGGATGCCGCGCCCGTTGTCGACGACCGTGATGGAGTTGTCGGCGTGGACCGTCACCTGGATCTCGGTGCAGAAACCGGCCATGGCCTCGTCGACGGAGTTGTCAACGATCTCCCACACCAGGTGATGCAGACCGCTGGCGCTCGTCGAGCCGATATACATGCCCGGGCGCTTACGAACGGCCTCGAGACCTTCGAGAATCTTAATCTCGCCGCCATCGTAATCGTTTTCGTTTGCCACACGTCCTCCTTCAGTCAAGAAAATGTGTACAGCCTTACTAGTTTATCGTAAAAAAATACCCTCGGGAACGAGGGTATTTGGCTCTACAAGGCCACCAGATGCGATTTAAGGCTCTTTTTTGCTTTGCACGCCCTTGGCCCACTCGGCACTGGCTCTCATGGCGTTCTCGAGGGCCTCGCGCAGTTTTTGGTCCTCGATGGGTGCCACTTGGCGCTCGATCTCGGTGCGCTCGGCCTCACTTAGGTCGGCGTGCGGGGCCGGCGGGCGCTCGGTCGTCGCCGGGCGCAGGCGCTCCTTGGCGGCGGGTGGCGTGTGACCGGGCGCGGTGGTTTTGAACACCAGGCCGTCCACATGCGCACCGGCGCGCTCCATACGCGCACGGATGATCTCGCGCAACAGCGTCATTTCCTGCGTCCACGAGGGCGAGTCGAGATATACCAGCAGCTCATTGGACTCGGGCAGGTAGCGCAGACCCGTCACATGCCGCCCCTCGCGCGTGCCCGAGCACACCGCATTCCACGCGCGATAGACCGCACGAGATTCCTCTGCAGCCTCCATCTGCGCGCGGCGCTCAGGTGTCGCGGCCGCCAGGATGCGCTGGCGCTCTGCGTTCAAAAACCCACTGAAGGCGACCGTTTCGCTCTCGCGCTCGTAATTAGCACGTCTCACCCATGCTCACCACCTTGGCTCGATCAAGCAGATCATCGGTAAAGTACCCCAGGTTGGTCGTGGTTATGACCGTCTGGATATCATCGCCGATCAGCCGCAGGAAAGCACCGCGGCGTTCGCCGTCGAGTTCGCTCATCACGTCATCCAAAAGCAGCAATGGGGCGGTGCCCAGGACATCGCGAGCCACGGCCACCTCCGCCACCTTCCAGGCCAAAACCAACGTCCGCTGCTGACCTTGGCTGGCAAACGAACGAGCGGAACGACCCGCCACGGTGAACTCAATCTCATCGCGATGCGGTCCCACCAACGTCACGCCGCGGCGAATTTCCTCGTCGGCGTGCTCATCAAGGGCAGCCAGCATGCGCTCGTACGCCCAGCCCTTCAGCTCTTCGCGATCCTCGACCTGGGGCAAATCCCCCAGCGTGGACGTATAGGTCACGTTGGCGGCCTCGCCGGACGCCACTTGCCCGTAGGCAGTGTGCACATGGCCCGCCAGCCGGTCGAGCAGGGCCAACCGGTGCACGAGCAGGGCCGAGCCCGCGCGGGCAATCGAATCGTTCCACGCGCCGAGCATCTCGCGGCAGCACCAGGCCTCCTTGAGCAAGGCGTTACGCTGGGTCACGCAGCGCCCATAGGTGCTCGCAAGATCGGCATAGCGTGCGCTCAGTTGCATGCCAAAGTCATCGAGGGCAGCACGGCGCACACTGGCGCCTCGCTTAACCATGTCCAGATGGTCGGGGCAAAACAGCACGCTCGGCAGGACCCCGCGCACACCGGCGGCAGAGCATCTCTTGCCGTTGCAGCTAAACGAGCGCTTACCGTCCTCCGCGCTCAATCCCATATCAAGCACGCGGCCGTCGCCCTCGAGCCTCAGCTCGACCTTGCACGAGCCCACGCCGTCATGGACGAGCTCGGCTGCGGTCGGATGCCTAAACGAGGCGCCGCTCGTCAGCAGCTGCAGCGCCTCTATGAGATTGGTCTTTCCCGCCGCGTTGGGTCCCGCAAGTATCGTCACGCCCTCGTCCAGGGCAAGGCGATAGCTATCGAAGCTGCGGTAGTGCGCGACGGAAAGATCGCGGGCGAACATGGTCATGGGGCGGTTGCTAGATGCGGACCGGCATGACCAGGTACAGGTAGTTGATCTTGTCGTAGGACTTGAAGATGCCCGCCTGCGAGTAGCTCTTGAGCTCCAGCGTGATCTCCTTCTCCTTGGACAGGGCATTGAGGCAGCCGAAGATGTAGTGGTAGTTGAAGGCGATGGTACCCGACTCGCCCTCGGCCTCGACATCGATCGTCTCCTGCGCAAGGTCCTGGTCATTGGAAATGGAGGACAGGCCCATCTGCCCGTTCTCGACATCGATCTCGAACTTGACAGCGGGGTTGGCGCTCGCGATAACGGCCACGCGCTTGAGGGCGGCGTTAAAGGCGGCGACGTCGATCTTGACGCTCGTCACGCACGAATCGGGGATGAGCTGCTTGTAGTTGGGGTACACGCCCTCGATGCGGCGCGACACGTAGGTGGTGTTGCCGGCCTCAAAGACGACCTGGGTGTCGGTAGCTCCGATCATGATGGTCGCCTGGCTGGCCATGATGTTCAGCGCGTCGTTAAAGGCGTCGGCCGGAACGTTGAGCTCAAAGGAACCCTCGAGGGTCGAGGTCTCGACCTGCGTATCGCACACGGCCAAGCGGAAAGAATCGGTCGCCACCAGGCGAACGGTGTTGTTCTCGACCTTCATGTGCACGCCGCCCAGGATGGGGCGAGCCTTGTCGGTCGAGGTGACGCGCCACACGCGGCCGACCATTTCGGACAAGATATCGGTCGGCAGCTCCACGGCACTCTCGATGGCATAGGCCGGAAACTCAGGGAAGTCATTGGCATCGAGCGTGTTCAGGCGGAACGAGCTCTTCTCGCAACTGATCAGCACCTGGCGCTCGGACAGCTCAAAGGTGACCGGGGCATCGGGGAGAGTCTTGGTGATATTGGAGAGCATCTTACAGGGGATAACCATCTCACCCTCTTCTTCGACATGCGCCGCGATGCGATGACGGATCGAGATGGTGTAGTTAGAGGTCTGGAATTCCAAGATGCCGTCTTGCGCCTTGACGAGCACGCCCGACAGGATGGGAAGGGTGGATGCCGAAGCGACACCCTTCATAACGACGCCGATGGCTTGTGTAAGCGAGCTCTGGCTGACGGTGAACTTCATCTTTTAATACCTTTCTATAGATATAAATATCTTAATAATAGTAATAGCACTGACGAAACTGTTGATTACTCCCAAAGACGCAGGTCAGACCCAGAAAGAGAGTCGACAGCAACCTGTGTGCAACAGGGGTGGTTTTCCACGTTCAAAACCTGCGCAAAACTTTTCATCACCGCGGGTTGGGTTTTAGACACCTTATGCCCGTGGTTTCGACAAGTTTTCAACAGGTGTCTCTATTTCCCTACGAGCGCAGTGTAATTTTATCGCGCAACGATTTGAGATCTTCGGTGACGGTGCGGTCTTCCTGGATCATCTTCTGGACCTTTTTGTAGCTCGTGCTGACGGTCGAGTGGTTGCGGTTGCCAAATTCGGCGCCTACCGCCGTGGTCGTCATCTCGCACATCTCGATGGCCAGGTAGATGGCGATATGGCGTGCTTTGGCGATATTGGCGTTACGACGCGGGCCGATGAGCTCCTCGTGCGTCACGCCGTACTGCTCTTCGATGACGGACTGGACCGTCTGAACGTTGATCTTTTTGGCCGATGTGTCGAAGTACTGGCTGGCGATGGCGTCGATATCGTCAAAGGTGAGCTCCCCGCCCTCGCGCTCGCGGTCGCCCGCCTCGCCGGCGCAGCGCTCGCAAAAGCTCTCGAGTTCGCGGATGTTGGTGCCCGAGACCTCGGCCATGTGTTTAAAGTGCTCGTCGGTCAGGTGTCCGCCGTCGCCCCCATAGGCCGCCAGCAGCGAGTCGTCGCCTGCCTCGGGAGCGGCGACGATGGTGTTCTCGTAATAGCGCTGCAAGATCTTGTATTTCATCTCGTAGCTGGGCTCTGCGACCAGGCAGAGCATGCCGGCGTTGAAGCGGCTGGTCAGACGCTCGTCCATGCTCAGGTCCTTGGGGGCGCGGTCTGCCGCGATGACGACCTTCTTGTTGTTGCGGATGAACTCGTCCATGAGCTGGAAAAAGTAGTCCACGCTCGCGCGCTTGCCGATGATGTTTTGGATGTCATCGATGATGAGCACGTCCACGCCGTGGTACGCCTGCATGATGGGGGCGTTGCTCTTCTTTTGGCGGTCGAACTCGGTCATCAGGTCGTCCAGATATGCCTGGGAGTTTGCATACTTGACCTTGATCTCGGGCGACTTCTCGGCGAGCTCGTTTTTGATGGCAAGCAGCAGGTGCGTCTTGCCCAGGCCCGATTTGCCGTAAATGAACAGTGACGTGCACGTGCCGCGCTCGTCCGCGAGGGCGGCAAACTTGAGTGCCGAGCGATAGGCATGGCTGTTCTCGGGGCCGTAGACAAAGTTCTCAAAGGTAAATTTTGAGTTCGCGGCGAGCGGGGCTCCATCCGTATTCTGCTCGGCCGGCACGGTCGGTGCCGGCATGGGTGAAGTGGGGGTCGCAGCTTGCGTGGGTTTAGTCGGCACTCCGCCCTTCATCTGGTTCATCATGCGACGAAAATCATCGGCCGAGAGCGTGTTCTTGATTGCAATGCCCGAATCCGCGCCCGCCGCTGCGTCGTGAGCGATGGGCATGTGCGTGACGGGTGCGTTCGTTGACGTCGCCGCCGCGGTCGGCAACGGTGCCATGGTTTCACGGGAAACATCGCTGTGCTGGTGCTCGATTGTCGGCACGTCGCCTGCGAAGGCCGGCACCGCCGGGGAAGCGGCGGGAGCCGTGGCGGGCGCCGTCGCGGCGGCGGATTCCGTCGCGGCGCCTTGCGGTTCCACGATATCGAGCGCAATCGGTGCAAAGGCGATTTCTTCCAGATAGGCCTCAATAGTCGGCTGATGCTTTTTGAGCTGCGCGATGGCAAAGCGCGAGGGGGCCTCGATCGTGAGCGTATCTTCGGTCAGGCTTATGGCGCGCGATTGCCCCAGCATGTTGATGAGGCGTGCATCTTGGCCGTCGCGCTGGCAAAAGGCGATGGCATCCCCCAGGATGATGCTTGCTTCCTCGTCCACTGTCTCTCCCGTTCTTTAGCTCTGAGCTCGCACGCGAGCGGCGCCGAGTTCGGTCAGATGGTATTTCTGGCCATGCTTGATGACCAAGCCAGCCTGCGCCAAGTCATTGAGCGTGCGTGACCAAGTGGGGGCCGAGTTTCCAAACGTCCTCGCCAGATCGGTTGCACCGCACGCTTGATTTTGCGCCAGATAGCCCAGCGCGGCGTTGCCGCGATCGCTTACGAACACGTCCGGTTGTGGCTGCGCATACTGATTTGCTGCATTAGGATACATCATTTGAGCTGCTGGTTGTTGAGAACTCTGCATCGGCGGCATTTGCTGTTGAAAACTTTGAGGCCACTGTTGGTAAGGCTGCGGAGGCATCTGCTGGGTCCAAGGGTTGTACTGCTGCTGCGGCATCTGCTGGTACGGCTGCTGATATCCCTGCTGGTACTGTTGCGGGAACTGCTGGCCATACCCCAGTGGCGGCATCTGCTGATATGGATATCCCTGTTGGTGCGGCTGATAGCCCATCTGCTGGCCACCCGGTGCTCCCGTCGCCTGCTGCATTGCTGCTGCATCCTGATCCGCCAGCGGCATGGTCTCTGGCATGTTTGGCGGCATCGACATCGATGTCGCCTGGGGCTCTTGTGTAGGAAGCATTCCGGGCTGCTGCATCTGTCCCACGGGGGGCTGCATCTGCTGCGTTGCCATGGGCTGCTGCGCAAAAGCTCCCGGCAGGGGATATGTGGGGTGCTCCGTCTCGGGCCGCACGGCAGCACCGCGTCCGCCGGCACGCTCGATTTCCTGCACGCGTTTAGGGTTCAGGCTTACCGTAACCACGGTGCCGTTGCCCATGTTGTCCTCGATGGATACGGCACCGCCGGCGTTTTCCAAATACTCCTGCACCATGGGAAACCCTGCTCCGGTTCCACGGATATAGCGCTTCATCTTGCTGTTTGCACTGGTAACGCCAAAGTCGAAAGCGCGCTCCTTGTCGTCGATGCCGGGTCCTTGATCGGCAAAGCGGATGGTGTCTCCGCCGTCCAGAATCGAGATGATGGGCTCGGCAAAGTGCGCGTGGATAAAGTTTTCGACAATCTCGCGGATGACCATGAGCGAGATATGGCCACCTTGTTCTTTCATGCACTGGTAGACGGTGTTGGTCGTCTCTTCCAAATACGTGCGGACATCTTGCGGATCAATGACGATCACACGCGGTGTCGACAACATGTCGTCATAGACGGCGATGCGCGCAGCGTACATGGCTTTCGGCCCCTGCGTGGTCGTCTGTTCACCTTCGTCACGCTCTTCGCGCACGCCGGTGATGTGCTCGTTGTCGGGTGCCGGGTCTCCGGAATCGACCATGGTGTAAAAGTCGTCAGACATGCCGCTCGCAATCTTTCATAAGGTTTCGAACAAATAGTAGCTCACTGTGCAATGTTTCTCATCTTTCGACAACTTTTCAAAACCTGTTGAAAACTTTGGAAAACGGGCGAAAAGTTCTCAACATTGCCAACATGACCTGTTGAAAACTCGATGAAATATCGTGAAAAGTTGCCATACACCGCTAAATCGAGCTCGGCTTATGGGGGAACCGTGTGAACTGCGCAACCTTTTACCTTTGATTTCTTGACATTTGAACATTGATTTCCCTACAATCTTCAAGCTCACGTGTCTATATCTGCGTCCGCGCCCCCGCGGACACTCGAAATGCAGCAGGAGGAACTTAAGATGAAGCGTACGTATCAGCCTAATAAGCGTAAGCGTGCCAAGACCCATGGCTTCCGTGCCCGTATGGCCACTAAGGGTGGTCGTGCCGTGCTCGCCCGTCGTCGCGCCAAGGGCCGCAAGCGTCTCACTGTCTAGCAGCGATACACACATCTCGCATGAAGACTATTAAGTCTCGGCAAGATTTCGAGCATGTGTTCAGTCAGGGGCGTCGTTTCAATCACCCTCTGATTCGAATGACCATATGTGAATCGGTTGGCGAAGGCGACTCCGGAAGGGTCGCCTTCGTTGGTGCTAAGCGACTCGGTTGTGCCGTCGTGCGCAACCGATCTAAGCGTGTGATGCGCGAGGCCGCCCGCAGCTGCGGATTTCCCGTTGCGGGTTATGACATCATCTTGTTCGCAACTCCCAAGACGAGGGTTTCCTCGCCGCAGGAGATGGACAAGGCGTTGCGTTCGCTTATGAAACGCGCCGGCGTTGCCGGGGAGGAGCGATGAGCAATCACGTTTTGCGACGTGTTGCCATCGCTCCTATTCGCATATATCAACAGGTTATTTCGCCCTTATTGCCTGACGCGTGCATTTATTACCCAACGTGCTCGCAATACGCCATCCAGGCGATTGAGAAGTACGGTTTTTTGAGAGGCTGCTGGCTTGCCGTGAGGCGCATCGCTCGCTGCAATCCCCTGCACGTCGGCGGTTATGACCCTGTGCCTTAGCGGGCACTCGCTATCGGAGGAAAACTTACATGTGGGATTGGATCGTTAACATCCTTTTCGAGCTGCTCAAGCTCATCCAGACCTTTGCGGTCGACTGGGGCCTGTCCATCATCATCCTGGTGGTCATCATCCGTCTGCTGCTGACGCCGCTTATGCTCAAGTCGACCAAGTCGACGGCTCGCATGCAGGTGCTGCAGCCCAAGATGCTCGAGATTCAGGAGCGCTATGCCGACGATCCTCAGCGCCAGGCCGAGGAGATGCAGAAGTTCTACAGCGAGAACAAGTTCAACCCGATGGCTGGTTGTTTGCCGCTGTTGATCCAGATGCCTGTCCTGTTCGCCCTGTTTACGTTGCTGCGCAACCTGCCGCAGTACTTTAACGACGGCACGTTCTCGTTCTTCAACATCCTGCCCGACCTGACCACCACGCCGAGCGTTTCCTTTGCCGATGGCTTTATGGTTGCGCTGCCTGCGCTGGTCTGCCTGATTCTGTTCGCCGTCCTGACCCTGATTCCGCAGCTCTATATGTCGCGCAACCAGACCGGCCAGCAGGCTCAGAGCATGCGTATGATGGCTGTTGTCATGACGGTCATGATGCTTTGGATGGGCTGGAGCCTTCCCGTTGGTGTTCTGCTGTACTACGACGTCTCGTCTGCTTGGCAGGTTATCCAGCAGATTTTTGTGACGCAGAAGGTTATCGAGAAGGCCAAGGCCGATGAGGAGGAGCGTCTTAAGAACGCGCCGCTGCAGGTTGAGGTCACTCGTCGAGAGAAGAAGCCGCGCCCGCACAAGAAGAAGTAGTGGGATATCAATCTTATTTAGGTACCTAAACTTTGGAGTACGTTATGTCTGAAGAGATCATCGAGGATATGCTTGAGGAGGTTGCCCCGCAGGTCGCGGGCGATTATCCCGAGATTGCACAGCGCTACAAGGCTGGTGAAGAGCTGACCGATGAGGAGCTCGACACCATTGCCGATGTTGCGATTTCCATCCTGCGTTCCATCCTTTCGCACTTCGATGCCGCCAACTCTCCTATCGATGAGTATGAGGGTGACGAGGGTGAGCTGATTCTGGATGTAACGGCTCCCGATCTTGCTGTTCTCATTGGCCGTCATGGTCGCACCCTTGATGCCCTTCAGGTTATGTTCTCTTTGCTGGTGAGCCGCAAGCTTGGCTTTAGGTATCCGGTTGTAGTGGACGTCGAGGGATACAAGAGCCGCCGTCAGGACAAGGTTGCCTCCATGGCTCAGTCTGCTGCCGAGCGCGCCATCCGCACTCACAAGAGTGTTTCGCTTCCGCCCATGAATGCCTACGAGCGCCGACTGGTTCACATTGCACTTCGTGGCAATGATGCGGTCGATACTCATTCTGAGGGTTCTGACCCTGATCGCCATGTAGTGATTGTTGCTCGATAATCTACTCGAGCTTATGCTAAGGGGACGTGGTTTCCACGTCCCCTTTTTTTGTCAAAAGTTCTCGATACACTGATTTTTGTCAGAAAGGAGCTTTCGTTGTTAGTACTTACTGATCAGCAGGCTGACGAGATGTTGTGTCGTCTAACTTCCTATTGCAAAGAGTATTCCTTGAGCGTAACTGATGTTGAGCTGAGGAAATGCATTCAGCATTTGGATTTGGTTCTAGAAACAAATAAGACAACCAATCTCACCCGTATTCTTAACGTAGAAGATGCTGCCGTACTTCATATCCTCGACTCACTTGTTTTGCTCCCCTATATCAATAAGGCTCCCGAGGGAGCTTTGCTCGATATGGGAACAGGTGCGGGTTTCCCCGGTATTCCTTTAACCATAGCCACGCATCGTAAGGCTACTTATATTGACTCTGTTGGCAAGAAGGTTGATGCTGTCAATTCTTTTGTCCATGCTCTTGGATTGAAACATGCTCATGCGGTTCATGATCGTCTTGAAGAATATGCTCGAAGCCATAAGAAGCAGTTCTCTGTTGTAACCGCCCGCGCACTGGCCCCTCTACCGATTCTTGTTGAGTATGCGGCTCCGTACCTGAAGGATGGAGGGCTATTTGTTATAACCAAGGGCAATCCTTCGGATGAGGAGCTTGCTTCCGGCATGTCAGCAGCTAAGATTTGCGGCTTCACTTTGCTTCTGAATGACGCAATTGATTTGCCTGAAGGCTTGGGTCACAGGGAGTTCATTGTTCTTAAGAAGAGTCATCCAGCATCCGTTTCATTGCCTCGTGCAAATGGCGTGGCAAAGAAGAATCCGCTTGCCTAGATGTTTCACGTGAAACATAATGGATACTAACAACTTGCAGTGTTTCACGTGAAACATGGCGGTTGATATCGATTCGGAATGTTTCACGTGAAACATCCTCCGTTTGACAGCTTTAATACACACCAGGAGGGACCGTGGGATTTCGCGACGTTAAGCGTTCTAAGAGCGCAAAAGACACGCGTATCATTGCAATCATCAATCAAAAAGGCGGCGTCGGTAAGTCAACGACGGCTGTAAACCTTGCAGCAGCACTGGGTGAGCAGGGTCGTAAGACACTGATTGTCGATTTTGATCCACAGGGAAACAGCACCAGTGGATTCGGAATTGAAAAAGAAGACCTTGATCACTGCATCTATGATGCATTGTTGAATGATGTGCCGGCAGAATCACTTGTTCTTGATACAAATTGCAAAAAGGTATTCGTAATTCCAGCTACAATTCAGCTTGCCGGCGCCGAAATTGAGCTCGTAAGCGCAATTGCACGTGAAACCCGCCTCAAAGATTTGCTTGAGCCGATTCAGGACGAGTTCGATTTTATTTTCATTGACTGTCCTCCTTCGCTCGGCCTGCTTACTATCAACGCCTTGACCGCAGCGGATAGCGTTTTGATTCCGATCCAGTGCGAGTATTACGCACTCGAGGGCGTTACGAAGCTGCTTGAGTCTATGAAGATGGTTAAATCACGTCTTAACAAGGGCTTAGACACCTATGGTGTGCTTATGACCATGTATGACTCGCGTACTTCACTATCGAATCAGGTTGTTGAGGAGGTTCAATCGTACTTTGGTGATAAGGCGTTTAAGACGCTGATTCCCCGTACGGTTAAAATCTCCGAAGCTCCGTCTTTTGGAGAACCGGTAATTACTTATGCACCTCAAAATAAGGGTGCAAAAGCGTATATGAACCTTGCAAAAGAGGTGATCAAGCGTGCCTAGTGCAAAGAAACGTGGCGGATTGGGACGTGGACTCAATGCTTTGGTCTCAGAGGCCGAGTATGAGACCGGTGGTTCGGCTGCATCCGCGTCAAAGGCTGCATCTGAAACGAAACTACCTATTGAGGATATTGTTCCCAACCCTAACCAGCCGCGAATTCACTTTAACGAAACCGAACTTCGCGAGTTGAGCGAGTCAATCCAAGAACATGGCGTTTTGCAGCCGCTTTTGGTTCGCAAGCATGGAAACGGCTATGAGATCATCGCTGGTGAGCGTCGTTACCAGGCGTCAAAGCTTGCTGGTCTTGAAGAGCTGCCTGTCATCATTAAAGATGTTGATGATGAAGAGATGCTTGCTCTTGCTCTTATCGAAAACCTTCAGCGTTCTGATCTGAATCCCGTCGAAGAGGCCAAGGGCTATCGTCAGCTTATCGATGCCAGCGGTATGACCCAGGAGGCATTGTCGAAGGCAGTAAGCAAGTCACGCTCTGCAATTACAAACTCACTGCGTCTTCTCGATCTCCCCGAAGTAGTTCAGCAGATGATTTTTGAGGGCAAACTTACTGCTGGTCATGCACGTGCGATTCTTGCGGTTCCCTATGAAGACGCGCGTATTCGACTTGCAGAGAAAGTTGTTGCAGAGGGCCTTTCCGTAAGAGCGACAGAAAATCTTGCTCCGTTGTTTTCTGCCGGAGAGACACCTAAGACGCCGAGACCTGCAACGCCTCAGTCTTTTAAAAAGGCTGCCCGTATACTTCGTCAGGTATTTAATACCAACGTGCGTGTGAAGAGCTCGCGTGGAAAGAATAAGATTGAGATTGAGTTTAAAGACGAGGAAGAGCTCTCTCGTATTCTTGGCGAAATGATTCAGTTTGATCAAGGAGGCCAAGATGAGGAATAAGATTTTAACAGCGATTGCATTGGCTACGACTGTCGTGGCTGGTGCCTTTGCTGGCTATAAGATCGCGACAGACGATGAACTGCGAGGTCGTTTGCTTCGTGGTGCGCAAGATATCGTCGATACTTCCAAAAAGAAAATGGATGTTATGACCGAGGATGTTGCCATGCGTACTGCTCAGGTAACGAAGAATCCCAAGATTAACCAAGGTTGGGTTAGCAACCAATGGGAAAATGTAGGTTATTAGGTACCTAACAATTACTCAGCATATTTTGAGGGGTCCTTGTCTGATTCACGAGACAAGGACCCCTTATTTTGGCCGTAAAAAATGGGACCGGTAGCAGCTGATTTAAAATTAAGGTCAATAATTGAAACGACCCCGGTTGCATATTCTGCAACCGGGGTCGTTCGATGTTTCACATGAAACGTTTTGGGGTGCAGCTCCCCTATGCGTTCTTCTGAACTTTGAAGCGCTGCTTAAGCTGTCCGCAAGCGGCGTCAATATCGTTACCACGGGAGTTACGAATCGTGGTCTCGATGCCACGGGACTCAAGACGACGCTGAAGATCCTCAACCTTATGAATCGGCGACGGCTTGAGCGGGCTGCCCTCGATGTCGTTAAGCTGAATGAGGTTAACGTGGCACAGCGTTCCCTCGCAGAAGTCGCAGAGCGCCTGCATCTCGGGATTCGTATCGTTGACGCCTTCGATCATGGCATACTCATAGGTCGGGCGGCGGCCAGTCTTCTCGGTGTAGAGCTGAAGTGCCTCGTGAAGGCGAAGCAGCGTGTACTTCTTAACACCGGGCATGAGCTTATTGCGCGTCGACTGGATGGCGGAATGCAGTGAAACAGCAAGCGTGAACTGCTCGGGGATGTCGGCAAATTTTCGAATACCGGGAATAACGCCGCTGGTAGAGACGGTGAGGTGACGAGCGCCGATACCGATGCCATCGGGGTCGTTGAGGATTCGCAGCGCCTTGAGAACCTCGTCGTAGTTGGCAAACGGCTCGCCCTGGCCCATGAAGACGACGCTCGTGGCGCGCTCGCCAAAGTCGTTGGATACATGAAGTACCTGGTCGACGATCTCTTGAGCGGTCAGAGAGCGCTTGAGGCCGTTGAGACCGGTAGCGCAAAAGGCACAGCCCATGCCGCAGCCTGCCTGGGTGGAAACGCAGACGGAAAGCTTGTTACGACGGGGCATGCCGACAGTCTCGACGGAAACGCCGTCGTGGTACTCGAGCAGATACTTGCGAGAGCCATCTTTGGAAACCTGCTTGGTGAGTTCAGTCGGCGTGTCAAAGGCAAAAGCCTCTTTAAGCTGCTCGCGGAAAGCCTTGGGAAGGTTGGTCATGTCGTCGAACGAACAAACGTTCTTTTCGAAGACCCATTCGATGAGCTGCTTCGCGCGGAAGGCGGGCTGGCCAAGTTCGGCCACAAGCTCGCGAATATCGTTTTGGCTCAAGTCGCGAATGTCCTGAGATTTAGTCCTGGGATTCATGGAAGCCTTTCGATTTTGGGGAAACGTAGAGGGTATCGCTACAATATGGTATCAGCTGCAGAAATTATAGAGGAGGAGTCTGCCCATGCCGGGTAAAAGCCTAGAGAACATGCACGTAGCGGTCTTGGCGGGCGGTCATTCCGCTGAGCGCGAGATCTCGCTCAATTCGGGAAAGAACGTTGTAGTGGCACTGAAGGAAGCCGGCTACGCCTCGGTGGAGCTGCTTGATACGGCCGCTGATGACTTTATGGTAACCATGGCGACCGGCGGCTTTGACGTGGCGTTTATCGCCATGCACGGTGCCGGCGGCGAGGATGGTGCCATGCAGGGCGCCATGGAGACCCTGGGTATCCCCTACACGGCCTCGGGCGTGCTTGCTAGCGCCTGCGGTGCCGACAAAGAGGTCTCTAAGCTCCTGTACGCCAAGGCGGGCATTCCCATTGCCCCCGGCCTTGCGCTCGAGGTGGGCGATGAAGTCGATATCGATCATATCGTCGAGGTTTGTGGCGAGCGCAGCTTTGTGAAGCCGGCCGTCAACGGTTCCAGCTATGGCATTTCCCTGGTCCATGAGCCCTCCGAGCTGCCCGCGGCAATTGCCAAGGCGTTTGAGTACGGCGACAAAGTGCTGGTCGAGAAGTGCATCGAGGGTACCGAGATCACCGTCGGCGTGTACGGCGAGGACGACGTGCGCGCCCTGCCGATTGTCGAGATTCGCAAGCCTGAGGACTGCGAGTTCTACGATTTGGACGTGAAGTATGTCGACCCTACGGACATCCATCGTATTCCGGCGCAGATTTCACCCGAGAATTACGCTCGCGCTCAGGAGCTTGCCTGTGCTGCTCACAAGGCCCTCGGTTGCCTGGGCATCTCGCGCAGCGATTTTATCGTGAGCGAGGACGGCCCCGTCATCCTCGAGACCAATACCATTCCCGGCATGACCGATACGTCGCTGTATCCGGATGAGATTCGCCACACCGACGACATGACGTTCCCGCAGGTCTGTGACAGCCTGATCCGTATGGGCCTTCGTCGAGCGGGCATTGCATGCTAATCGAGGACGCGGTTTCGTCAGGAACGCCGCAGTTTGTCATCGACTCCTATGCCACGCTTGCCGAGCGCGCCAAAACACAGTCCTTCGGCCTTATCGAGGAAGATGTGATAGTCCTCGATACCGAGACCACAGGTCTTTCGGTGCAGGACAACGAGCTGATCGAGATCTCGGCGGCCCGTCTTTCGGGCCGCGAGGTCGTCGACCGCTTCGATACCTTCGTGCATCCCAAGCAGCTGATTCCCGCCGAGATTACCGAGCTCACGAGCATTACAAATGCCGATGTGGCAGATGCCCCGTCGGCCGTTGAGGCCGTCGCCGCTCTCGCCGATTTTGTCGGTGGTTGCCCGGTGATCGCACATAACGCCACGTTCGACCGCTCGTTTATCGAGTCGGTCAAAGGCGGCGTCAACGTGAGCGATATTTGGATCGATTCGCTGGCGCTGTCGCGCATCGCGCTTCCGCGCCTGGCCTCGCACAAGCTGTCTTTTATGGCCGATCTGTTTGGCTGTGACTCGGTATCACACCGTGCCAATGCCGACGTCGACGCCCTGTGTGGCGTATGGCGCGTGTTGCTCGTGGCGCTCACCGACTTGCCCCAGGGCCTCATGGCGCGCCTAGCCGACATGCATCCGGACGTGCCTTGGTCCTATCGTCCTATCTTCTCGTTCTTGGCGGGGCAGAACCCTGGTTCTATCTTCTCTCTCAGCGCCGCTCGTGCTGACGTTCTCAAGGCCGATCGCGCCGACGATCGGGTGGACGCCGACGAACTGCCGGTCCTCAAGATGCCGAGTCGTGAGGAGATTGAGGCGGACTATGCGCCAGGTGGCCTGGTCAATTGCATGTATCCCACCTACGAGCCGCGTGATGAGCAGATCGCGATGGCGCTCGAGGTCCGCGATGCGCTGGTCACGGGCACTCATCGTGTAATTGAGGCGGGCACAGGCGTCGGCAAATCGATGGCCTATCTGGTGCCTTTTGCCGAGGCGGCACGCCGTAACAACATCACGGTTGGTATTGCGACCAAATCGAACAATCTTGCCGACCAGCTCATGTACCATGAGCTGCCAAAACTTGCCGAGCAACTGGACGGTGGCCTGTCATTTTGCGCTCTCAAGGGGTATGACCACTATCCGTGCCTGCGCAAGCTTGAGCGCATGAGTCGCGGCCGGGTCGAGATTACCACCAAGCGCGATCCGGCGGACACGCTCACGGCGGTCGCGGTCATTATGGCGTACGTCTGCCAATCAGCCGATGGCGATCTCGACTCGCTCGGCATTCGGTGGCGCAGCGTCAACCGCCCCGACTTTACGACGGCCTCGCGCGAGTGTGCTCGTCGCCTCTGCCCGTTTTTCCCTGATAAATGTTTGGTCCACGGCGCTCGCCGTCGTGCGGCGCATGCCGACGTGGTGGTCACCAACCATTCCCTGCTGTTCCGCAATGTCGCGGCCGAGGGCAGGATTTTGCCTCCGATTCGTCATTGGGTAATCGACGAGGCCCATTCCATCGAGCGCGAGGCGCGCCGTCAGTGGGCGCGCGTGGTGTCGGCGGACGAATCACGCGTTCTGTTTGAGCGCCTGGGTGGCTCGAGCACCGGCGCGCTAAGCCAGGTTTCCCGTGATTTGGCAACCTCCGAGGGCTCTACGCTCTATTTGGGCCTTACTGCCAAGGCGACGTCGACGGTTGCGCGCGCGAGCATGGCAATCGCCGACGTGTTCGATGGCGTTCGCGAGCTCGGCCGCCGTGCCCGTGGGGGTTATGACAATGCCAATCTATGGATTGGCCCCGAGTTGCGCGAATCTGACGACTGGAATGATTTCTTGCAGTCGGCCCACGCTGCCATCGACGCGTTGGAGCAAGCTGACAAGAGTGTCGACGCGCTGGTGCAATCCGTCGCCGCCGACAAGCCCGAGGTTGTTGTCGACCTGGGTGATATCTCGCGCCGCCTACACGAGCTGGCCGAGAACCTCAAACTCATCATTGATGGCACCGATGAACACTACGTGTATTCGCTGCAGGTCAATCGCAGGTTGCGCGCCGGCGGAGAGTCAATGACCGCAGAGCGCATCGACATTGGCGAGGCCTTGGCGACCGAGTGGCTGCCCGAGGTTCACACGGCTATCTTTGCCTCGGCGACCATGACGGTGTCCAAAAGCTTTGAACACTTTAACCACGCGGTCGGCCTCGATCGCATCGGCGCTTCAACATCCTCATCGCTGCACTTGGACTCGAGCTACGACTTCGATTCGAACATGGCTGTAGTCGTTGCGGGCGATATCCCCGATCCGCGCGATCGCGAGAGCTATCTTACGGCGCTCGAGCGCGTGCTGGTCGACGCCCATCTTGCCATGGGCGGATCGGTGCTCACGTTGTTCACCAATCGGCGCGACATGGAAGACCTGTACGCCCGCGTTGAGCCCAAGATGGCCCGTGCGGGTCTGGAACTCAACTGCCAGCAGCGCAACTCATCTCCTCGTCGCCTGCGCGACCGGTTTATCAATGAGCCGACCTCGTCGCTTTTTGCGCTTAAGGCCTTCTGGGAGGGGTTTGACGCCAGCGGCGAGACGCTGCGTTGCGTCATCATTCCCAAGCTGCCGTTCTCGAGCCCCACGGACCCGCTCTCGTGCGAGCGCAACCTGCGCGAAGACCGCGCTTGGGCGCGCTATTCGCTGCCCGAGGCGGTGCTCGAGGTCAAGCAGGCGGCCGGCCGCCTTATCCGCTCGTCGACCGATTGCGGCGTGCTGATTCTGGCCGACCCGCGCCTGGTGACGAAGGGCTACGGAAAGAAGTTCTTAACGTCGCTGCCCACGAGCTCCTACCAGCGCATCGAATCGGCGCAGATCGGTCACTATCTGCAACTGTGGCGCGCACGCCACGAGCGGCGGCGCTAAAGCGGACAGACGAGGGTTTTTGCCATATCGCACAGGCGCTTTGACAGGGCGGGGTCATCCAAGATGCGGATGGCTCCGCCCGCTGTGATTACCTGGCTCAGTAGCCAACGCTCAGAGCCATAATGCACGGTTACCGTTGCCATGTCTGCCCCGCTGTGCTCGATTAGAGTGATGCCGGCCCAGTCCAGATGCTCCGCCATATCGAATGGCATCAAGAGCTTTGCGCTACGCTGTGTCCGGGCAAGGGAATCGCGGAGGGATGCAACGTCCGGTGCGTGAGGCACGACGGAGTCTTCCGTCAAGGCGAGTCCCTCGATTTTATCCATGCGATAGGTGCGCTGCTCATCGACTGTGATGTCCCAGGCAATCAGGTATGTTTGGTCGCCGTTTGCCGTAATGCGCAAGGGGTCGACCAGACGCTCGCGTGGCCGTGCATCGTCCATCGAGCGATACGAGATGCGACAGCGAACGCCGTCCTGAATGGCGCAGCTCAGCTGCTGCCAGTGCGACCCGTGGTTGACGGTGTCAAAGACGCGTTGGTTATAGCCGAGCTCTTCGGGCAGAAGGGCATGTCGAATCCGAGCTGCCGTCTGCGGCTCGATCTCCAACGATTCAAGTTCGTGGTTGAGCACAGCGCCCTCGGCTGCACTCAGGCGCAACGGTAGCACACGCCCGGCGTCACCAGTGAGGACCACACGCTCGCCGTGGCATTCGCAGATGATGCGCGCACCAGATTCTCGGTCCGCGAGCGTCGAGACGATCTCGAGAATCTCGTCGAGCGATACTCCCGTGATGTCAAAGCGGCCGCAAATCTCGGTTCGTGTCATGCCGCTCTCGCCGGCGGCGTAGAGGGCCTCCATGATGTCGATGGCGCGCGAGAGTCTCTGCTCGCTGGTGAGTTTACGCACGGGCATGCTCGTGCACCGTCCTTTCAATGAGGTGGTTCCACGCCTGCTTGAGCGATTTGGGGGCCATGGGCCTCATGCCGTCCATGGCGTGGGCCATGCAAAATGAGGCGGCGGCTTCAAGGTCACGCACGTCAACGGTCCAGATCCATCCCGCATCGGTGTGTGCGAGCTCACCTCGCCCGCGCGTGAGGCCGTTGATCATATCGATCTGCGTCTGAGGGGCGAACGAGAACGTGGCTGCAACGGGCGGTCGGTCGGCGAAATCGAATTCAAAGAACAGATAGTCGTTGAGAGTGAAGTCCGCAGGGATGGCGTAGGCCTTCGAAGGACGCCATGCGCGAACGATACGGTCGCAGCGGAATGTCCTGATGTCGTCGGTGACATTGTCGAGGCCGCAGAAGTACGCCACGCCCTCGCGTTCGAACATGCCGTAGACACAGACGGTACGTTCTTTCTGCTCGCCGCGTCCGTTCTGATATAAAAATCGCAGCGCGCATCGCTCGGCAAAGGCGCTCCATACCGCATCGACGGTGGGAGAGCGGCGGATCGGTACTTCGTCCACCGCCGACATGCCGGTGAGGTAGGCAATTTTGGAGCGAATATCGGCAAGCGGTGCGGCAAAAGTGGATGAGCCGGCCGCTAGCGTCTGGTCGATGGCGTTGAGTAGGATGTCGGCGTCGTCTGCGGTGATGAGGCCGCCTGCAGCAAACGTGTGCTCGCGGTCGATTGTCCACGAGCTTTCCTCGGTCTCCTGCGCACCGGCGGGGCGAACCTCCTTGATTAAGATGCCACGCTCGAGCAGTTTGTCACGATCGCGCCGAAACTTGCGCTTATCCGAGTCGATGTTGCCCGAGCCATATCCCAGGTCAGAATCCAAGACAATCTGCTCGGTCGTCAGCGGTTCGGGGGAGCTGTTGAGCACAAAGAAAAGGTTGAGGATGCGCTGAGCCGTTTTATCGAAACTGGGCTCTGAACTTCCCTTTTTAATTGTCGCGGTCGCGTCGCTTGCCGTCATAGAGTCCTCGCATGAGAAGGTGATTTGCTGCCATGATTTTAGTCCGATATGGAGATTAGGCTATATCCTTGTCCGCTCGAGGCGTTAAGATGGCCCGAATTCGGTCGTTTGCGCTCGCTCGGGGTATACTTTCGACTATATACGGTTCTAATGTGCATGCATTGGGCCTATTTGTCGGATTATGGATGTGGAGCGCACATGGCGAACACCCAGAACTATATTAACCACCTGCTGCAGAACACCGGCATTACGCCGGCATGCAGCGAAGAAGAGCGCTTGGCTGCCGAGGATATCGCTCAGATCTTCCGCAACCACGGCTTTGACCCCGAGGTTCAGGAGTTCAATGCCCCGGCGCCCAGTAGATTGGCATTTGCCGTTACCGGTATTCTTGCGTTTGCCGGCGCCCTGCTGATGGGCATCGGCGGCGGTATCGGCTTGGTCGGCACCTTGCTGGCCATTGTCGGCGCCGTTCTTTACGTGCTCGAGCGCACGGGCCACCCCGTGGTTTCGCGCCTGGGCAAGACGGGCGTGAGCCAAAATGTCATCGCCTACCACAAGGCCTCGGGCCCGCTCGCGTCTCCGCGCAACCGCCCGGTGGTCGTTGTCGCACACTACGACTCTCCCCGTGCTGAGCTGCTCGCCCGCGAGCCCTATGCTTCGTATCGTGCGCTCATCGCCAAGCTGTTGCCCGTTGCCACGGTTGCCCCTGCTGCCGTTGCCATCCTGCGTATCCTGCCGCTCCCCGGCGCGCTCAAGGTTCTGCTGTGGATTGTCGCGATCCTCGCTTCCCTCGTTGCACTTGCCAACGCGGCAAACATCATCTCTAACCGCCACATTCTTCCCTATACGTCCGGCGCGGTGTGCAACAAGTCTTCTGTCGCCGCTATGCTCGGCGTTATGGACAACGTTGCTCCCTTCCAGGGCGAGAACGAGTTTCCCGACGATGTTCCGTTCGATACCTATTTTGGGGAGCAGAAACGTCGTGCCGAGGAAATGGCGCGCGCGGCGGCGGAGTATGCCGCGGCCCAGCAGCAAAACGACTACGGCAACACCATCGAGTACGAAGAGCCTACCTACGCCGAGAACGAGTTCGGTCAGCCGATTGCTCCCGACGCTCAAACCGAGCCCGAACAGGGCGAGGCTTTTGACGAGCAGATCGAGGGCTTTGAGGGTGCGTCTGCCGACGAGACGCTGATTGGCGCCATCGTGCCCGAGGATCAGAATCAGGCTGTCCAGGCCGAAGAGTTCAATGACGAGGTTCCCGCTGCTGAGCCGGCGGAGGAGCCTGCCGCGGCCGAGCCCGAGCCCAAGCTCTATCGCAACGCCGCCGGCAACATCCGCTTTGGTTCGGATGCCATCCGTGCGCTCGGAATGCTTCCCGAGTCCTGCACGCTCGATTACGAGGAGGGCGAGGAGCCGACGTTTGAGCCCGAGCCTGCGCCCGTTGTCACTGCGGATGATGAGTCTGCCGCGGTTACCGCTGCCGTTGCCGAGCCCGAGGCGGTGTCTGCGATCGATCCCGCGGCAGGACTGGACATTTTGGCTCCCGCCGCGCCGGCGCAAGACGTTGCGGACGAGTCTGACGACGATTACGTTGAACAGCCGAGGCGCGTGTCTTACGAGAGCGATACTGATTTCTCTGCCGAGATTCCCGCGGCAACGCCCCATGCCGATATTGCATCCGCGTTCTCTTCGATTGGCGCCAGCGCTTCCAGCTTCTTTAAGGGTGCGCTTGCAAAGGGCAGGAAATTTGTCGACGATTTCGAGGAGAAGCGCGCTGCCGCACGCGAGGCTGCCGAGCAGGAGGCTATCGCTCAGCAGCAGGCAGCCGAGGCGGCACGTGAGCGCGCGGCGCAAGAGTTCGAGCAGAACGAGGCTATGCAGTCCGTGCCCGTCGACGCTGCCGAAGCTACGACGTCCTTTGAGTCCCAGCAACCGGCGTCCGCGGATGTTGTTGAGGCGACGACGTCTTTCGAGCCCCAGCAGCACGTCGATAGCACCATGTCGTTTGATGCCGCGCAGTTCGATTCCACGATAACGTTTGAAAAGCAAGGCACCGCGATTGCCGAGCCCCTTCCTGTTTCCGATGAGCAGGGCGGCGCGGCAGACGATGACGAGCCCATTGATGCTGCCGAAATTCAGGATGCTGCCGAGGACGAGTCCGTCGAGGCCAACTCTGACGAAGAGCAATACGCGGCAGCCGAGCAAGATGATTCGACCGAGGTCGAGCAGGAGGAAGTGCCTGCGGTTTCCGAGACTCCCGAGACGGATGAGTCGAGGCCTTACTCCACGCAGATTTTCACCATGCCGACCCCGAGCGGTTCCGGTGCCACGGTTGCCAATGCTGCTCCCACCCAGGACGAAACGGTCGATTCCCTTATGGCCCAGATTTCCTCCCAGGCATCACCGCGTCCGCAGATGAATGTTCCCGATCCGGCGTCGGCTCCGTCGCCCGCACCTTCCTCGTCTCCGCTGGCTTCGGTTCCCGATCCGTCGCTACCGTCGATGAAGCAGGCAAACGTTGCGTCTCGCACGTCGCTGTTCGACCTTCCCGACCCCTCCGCACAGGTCAACGACCCCTTTACTACTGCCCAGGGTCCCGAACCCACATCGGCACCCGTTGCGCCTCCTGTGCCCGTTGCGTCGGGCGCTCAGCCGATCGAGACCATTTCGGCTCCCGCCCCGGCGGCACCCAAGTCTCGCAAGCGCGGCCTGGGTGGCCTGTTCGGTCGTAAAAAGAAAAACGAGCAGGACAGCATGAGTGACTGGCTGGGCGTCGAAGACGATTACGATGCCAAGAAGTCCGGTCGCGGTATCGGTTCGTGGGATAACTTCGAGGACGATAACGATGGCTGGAAGGGTGGCGCTACGTCTTCCGATGGCGCTTCTTCCGAAGATATGCTCTCGGCTGTCGCCTCTATGGGCGATGATGAGCTGCTCGGTCACGATATCTGGTTTGTGGCAACGGGCGCCTCGGATTGTGATGGCGCCGGCATGAAGGCCTTCTTGGCTTCGCATCGCGATAAGCTCCGCGGCGTATTCTTCATCAATCTTGAATCCGTCGGCGCCGGTAGGCTTTCGGTGGTGACGGTTGAGGGCGAACAGCAGCTGCTCAAGGGCGATCGTCGCATCATGAACCTGGTCAGCAAGGTGTGCAAGTCGTTCCATGTCGATTGTGGCGCGCTCGAGATGCCCTATGCCAAGACCGATGCCTATGCCGCGCTCGAGGCGAGCCGCCGAGCCCTCACCATCGCCGGCGTGGACGGCACGCGTCTGGCTTGCGCTCGTACCGAGGACGACCTGCCCCACAATGTCAACCCGACGAACATTGCCACGGTATCCGAGGTCGTGACCGAGGTTATCCGCCGTTCGTAGACGGAGCTCTAAGGAGTCAACGTGTTTTCGTATATTAAGCGCCATTGGCCTGTCTATGTGATTTTGACCTTGATTGCCATTGCGTTAGGATTTGGGGCTGCCTACATCGTGGGTGCAAAGGGCTCGACCCCCGCCTCCGCAATCAGCGAAGAGGTGGAGCAAGAACAGAGCACGGGTGCCGATGGGATTCCTGAGTCCGAGCAAACAATCGTTGATGGTGGATCTTCGTCTGCAGAGTAGATACGGCGATTCAAATGATTGAAAGCGGGCGAGCCGGGGGACTGGCTCGCCCGCTTTTTCATCGCGCTAGCGCTTCTTTGGGATCGACCTAAGGCGAGCGAACCATAGGGCTGCGGCACCCGATGTCAGGAGCGCGGTGATGCAAGCGGCGATGGGAACTGATCCTGTTGCCGGTAGGTCCTGCGGTAGGGTACAGCGTTGAATGACGCTGTCCTCGTCATGTGACTCAAGTTTATTGCCGCCACCGTTGCGGCAAAGATCGACGCGCGCGCTGTTGGTGAGTGCGGTTTGGGGCGTATAAGCCGACGTTGCCTGCATGTGCACGACTGCGCCCCGAGCATCTGTGCCAAGGATTGCTTTGGCATCGTCAAGGTCGTCGTGCTCATCTTTGAGATCATCGCGGGTCCAAGAATCCGCATCGCTTCGAGTCGTAAAGTCGGCGGCTACCGCACCGTATTCAATGCGAATGCCCGTTACGACGGTATTGGACGCAAGGTCGAGTTCTTTCGCCTCGAGTGTGGTGGATTCCGTGGTCGAGACATCCGCCTTCCAGAGGTGCCAGCCGTCGTAATCGACGAGGCGGCAATCCTCACCCAGGCTCTCTTTTACTTCGTCGGACTCAAGCCAAGGATTTTCGTGCCCATCGTCAAGTGTCGCGTTTGTCGGCTCATCGACGTCTGTCGAGTCCAACGGCGTCGTGCGATACCACACGTTGCACAGACCGTTGAGGTCGCCGATGGCGACGGGGGTTTCGATTGAGACGAATCTCGCTGTATCGTCCTCGGCACACTCAAGATCATCGGTAATTGTGAACTCATCAACCCAGGTAGCTGAATCGTTTCGAGCGTCGATGGTATAGGAGAAAAGTCCATCCGTATTGGTTTGCGACGCGGCGCGATTTTTACCATCGCCGTTGGCCAACAGACCCTTCCCGATAGGTTGGACAAGCTCCTGACGTTTGTCGACCTGTCCTTTGATCTCGATGGGCGTATCCTTCATCGCGACGGATTGGACTTCTCCCGTATCCTTTATTTCAAACGTTATCTCCTCGGCAAGGTCATAGGTCCGCGGAGACATCATTTCGCGCAACGAGTAGGTGCCGGGTGCAAGATGTTCGACGCGGTGCGGCTTGTCGGATGAGGTCCAGGAGTCTATTTCGGTTTTATCGGGACCATATAAGGTGAGCTGTGCGCCTTCCACTTCCTGCTCACCGCTTGTATCGACCTTGGAGATATCAACCTTGGTGTAATCGTCGGATACGTTAAGCCGTGCTTCTACAACGGGTGTTTTCTGGTCGGCATAAGTAAGGTCGACAATATGGGTTGTCTGATCGAGCAAGAAGCCTGCCGGCGCTTGAGTCTCGACAACCTCGTAGCGTGCGGTGCCAGATCCCAGTGGGAGGTTGTCCGCGCGTGCTTCTCCAGTTTCATCCGTCGTGACGGTAGCGACAGTCTCACCGTCGAGCGCGGCAATGCTACCGTCGGGGCGCACGATATCACCCGAGGCACGGATCTCAAAGACGGCGCCCGCGAGGCTGCTGCCGTCTATGGCATCGGTTTTAACGATCCTGATGTTTCCGGTCGCGGCGTGGTCATAATACGAGGCGATTGCAACGGGCGTTAGGTTCATGTCGGCGGGTATGTTTACCTCGATCTCTTCGCCGACAAGATAGGGCTCTTTGGCCGAGGTTTCGCGTACATAATAGGTGCCCGGCACGAGCGATTCGGGCAGTGTGACGGTGCCGGTCGCGTCAGTCGTAAAGGTGTCCATTACGTTATGTGCTGGATACCAGCAAGTTTGTGAGACAGGTTCGTGATTGCTGTCGAGGAGTTGGAAGGTGAATCCGGCTAGGGGAACAGAAGCGCCTGTTTGGGCATCGCGTTTTACAATCTGGAGATGCGTCGACAGAGCGTGGTTGTCCACGATATATTGAAGCTCGGCGCCGTCGGAAATCTGATTGGCCCCGACGGTCCATTCCCCTGCACGTTTAAAACCCTCGGGGACGGTTTCCGGAACCTCGCGAACCGTGTAGCCGGCACGGTCGTATGGGACGGCTCCGTGGACACCGGCGGATCGCTTGCCTGTGCCGAACCATGCTTCGGACTGATCTTTGGTGGAGGCAAAGCCATAGATGTTTGTGGTCAGTGTGCCAACAACCTGCTGAGAGCTGTTGCTGACAACCTCAAAGACAACACCACCCGCCGGCTGCTCCAGGCCGGATTGGTCGCTATTGCCGTAATCCTTGAATTTGGAAATCTCAAGGTCAAACGCAATGGGGATATCGGAAATGCGGGATTCGATCTCGACCACGTCTGAATCGCCGAGCTGGTCGGCTCCAACGGTATAGGTCCAGCTGTCGTTGGATGGCAGGTAGCCCTCGGGGGCTTTTGATTCGTAGATGGTAAAGGTTCCTAAGGGGACATCGGCGAGGGTGGCCCGACCGCTTTCGTCGGTCGTGAGGATTTGTGCCCATCCAGGGGTTGATTGCGACACACACGTGAACTCTGCTCCTGCGAGTGAAGATCCCACCTGGGGGCCGGCATTCGTCGCGGCATCGAGTTTTACGATACGCAGGTTGATGGTGCCGGGCTGTTCATCAATGGCGACCCGCCCGCCGTCATTCCCCGTGGTAAAGGCAATACGATCACGACGGGGGACATAGCCGGCCGGCGCCTTCGTTTCAACTAGGTAGTATGCCGTGTTGGGCAGAAGTGTTGCTTGCGCTCGACCGTTGCTGTCCATCTTGATGGTGCCGACACGCGCGCCGCTGGCGCTCTCAAAAATATCGAATGTTGCCCCGGTAAACTGATAGGTATTGTTTCCGCTGGTAATAACGGTGTTAGCAGACTGCTTTTGGAAGGAAACAGAGACCGCCGGCAGTACATAGAGCATGTCTTGACGTTTGCTGCCGCCCGATACGGCCCCTAGATAGCGTCGCGCGCGGTGCGGAGCGGCTTTGATGCTTCCTGATTTTGCGCTGTCGTGGAGCCACCGCGCAGCCGCCACGACTTCATTGTCGGCGGTAAAGTGTCCGCTCTTGGTTTTACCCTGAGCGGTCGTGTAGGAGTAGGTGCCGTCGACATGGGTAGTGCCGTTGAGCATCCATACGGCAAGCTGGGTGGCGGCGCGGGCGCGATCGGGTGAAAGATGGTAACCGCCAAACGACGTGGTGGTTGGATATCCGTGACAAACGATTGCCGCGAACTCGTCGTCGAGCCACACCCAGCCTTGATCAAAGTTGAGCCATGGACCGCCCGGTTTGGTGGGGCCGGGGCGCTCCTGGTTCATGCAGTAGGCAATCGAGGTGTCTTGAGCTTCATACTTGCCGATGAAGAAGGGTCCACAATCATCGCTAATAGTGCGGAAGCCGAGCTGGTCGTAGCCATCGACGGCAAATGCGGCTCCCGGTGCCAGGCAGCCAAAAAGCAGGAAGAGGAGCAGGAGCAGCGGACCTGTTGCGATTGCGCTGTGGACAGAGTGCGTGGGTGCGTTGGACATGGCTGCTCCTTATCCCTCGTGCGTCGCACGGGGAGGCTGCGACGCGTAGGATGAGGCTACCCCCGAGGTTCATGCGGGTAAGTACCGGAGCCTGACCAAAAGCTTGCCCAATTCCTGACAAATTGAGCTCAAATACAACAATCAAGCAAAAGTGCAGGTAGAAGATAGGGAGAACAGGAAGTCAAAGGTCCTCGTCTCCACAATTGACGCGATTATCAAACGAATCTCCACAGCTAAAACAAGCATCGCCACCCTTGTATCGAACAAGACAACCGCGTTATACTATCCCCCACATATGCGGGCATCGCCAAGTGGTAAGGCATCAGCTTCCCAAGCTGACACTCGCGGGTTCGAGTCCCGTTGCCCGCTCCATTCGAATTTCAGGCACGGTAACGTTTCGTTACCGTGCCTTTTTCAATAAAGTGCCGGGACTCGAACCCGACAGGGTGCGAGCGTTAAATAAACGCGAAGCGTTTATAGCGAGCAGGCAAGGTCGCCGATAGGCGGCCGCAGCCGGTGCGGATTTGCGAAGCAAATACGCAGACGTCCCGTTGCCCGCTCTACCGGGCACGGGAGACATGGGGACGGCTAATTCAACAAAGTCTTCCCCTTCGGCCTCGTGAAGCTGAGGGGCTCGCCTGAAGCCGGTGCGGATTTGCGAAGCAAATACGCGGATGTCCCCATGGCCGCTCTTGCGGCAAAATGTTAGGTTAATGCCTGCTGCCCATACTTGCACCTGCGCACGGTACAATGGTTGGGTTACGACCAACGTGCCAATAACCAAAAAGGAGCCGCTATGATCGATCGCTATACCCGCCCGGAGATGGGACACATCTTCTCCCTCGAGAACAAGTACGCCATTTGGCAGGAGATCGAGGTCTTGGCCTGCGAGGCCCAGGCGGAGCTCGGCAAGATCGGTATTTCCAAAGACGAGGCCCAGTGGATCCGCGACCATGCCAACTTTGAGAAGGCGAAGGTCGATGAGATCGAGGAAGTCACGCGCCACGACGTCATTGCCTTCCTGACCAACATGAAGGAATACATCGATGCCGATGTTCCCGAGGGCGACCCCAAGCCCAGCCGCTGGGTTCACTATGGCATGACCAGCTCCGATCTGGGCGACACGGCCCTGTGCTACCAGCTCACCCAGGCCTGCGACCTGATCATCGAGGACGTCAAGAAACTCGGCGAGATCTGCAAGCGTCGTGCCTTCGAGGAGCGCAACACGCTCTGCGCCGGCCGTACTCATGGCATCCACGCCGAGCCGATGACCTTCGGCATGAAGTTTGGCTCTTGGGCCTGGGAGCTCAAGCGCGATCTGGATCGTCTTGAGGATGCCCGCAAGAACGTTGCCTTTGGTGCCATCTCGGGCGCTGTCGGCACGTACAGCTCCATCGAGCCGTTTGTCGAGGAATATGTCTGCGAGCACCTGGGCCTGGTTCACGACCCGCTGTCCACGCAGGTTATCAGCCGCGATCATCACGCCTACCTCGCCGGCGTTCTTGCCACCACCGCGGCCACCTGTGAGCGCATCGCTACCGAGGTCCGCAATCTGCAGAAGACCGATACACTCGAGGCCGAGGAACCGTTCCGTAAGGGTCAAAAGGGCAGCTCCGCCATGCCGCACAAGCGCAACCCCATCACCATGGAGAAGGTCTGCGGCCTGTCGCGCGTCGTGAAGGCCAACGCGCAGGTTGCCTTCGACAACGTCGCCCTGTGGCACGAGCGTGACATTTCGCACTCCTCTGCCGAGCGCGTCGCCCAGGCCGATAGCTTCATCGCGCTCGACCACATGTTCCAGTGCCTCATCCGCGTTATCGACGGCCTGCAGCTGTATCCCGCTCGCATGATGGCCAACCTCAACAAGACGCGCGGCCTCATCTTCTCCTCCAAGGTGCTGCTCGCCCTCGTCGACACGGGCATCACCCGCGAGGACGCGTACGCCATTGTGCAGGAGAACGCCATGGCAACCTGGCACGAGGTGCAGGATTGCGTCTCCGGCCCCACCTTTAAGGAGCGTCTCGAGGCCGATCCGCGCTGCACCGTCAGCCAGGAGAAGCTCGACGAGATCTTTGATCCGTGGGACTTCCTCACTCGTATCGACACAGTCTTTGATCGTCTGGAGCAGCTGAGCTTCGAGTAGGTTCGGGCATAACGTTAGCTTTTTAGGGCGCTTTGCTGGTAATGTGTGTTGCCGGCAAAGCGCCTCGTTGCATTTAGGGAAAGACGGGGATAATAGTCGTCTCGAATAACATTCTGAGAGGGGATCGCATGATTTCGTTTGATTACAAGCCTCAGGGCGTGTGTGCTCGCAATATTCACCTTGACCTTTCCGATGACGGCAACAAGGTGATGGGCGTTGAGTTTACCGGCGGCTGCGACGGCAATCTCAAGGCTATCTCCAAACTGGTCGAGGGCGCTCCTGCCGATCGCGTAATCGAGATTCTCGCCGGTAATACCTGCGGTATGAAAAAGACCTCCTGCGCCGACCAGCTTACACGCGCTATCGAGGCCGCTCGCGCCGAGATCGCCTAATGGGTATCGCCGATCACATCAAAAACGGAATATCGCGTCGCGACTTTGTACTCGGTGGGGCTGCCGCGGGCGCTGCCACGGTGCTTGCCGGATGCTCGAAAAAAACGGGCACCAGCGATGATGCCGCCGGCGAGCCGCAGGTTATCAAGGACGATTCCAAAATCATCTCGATTACGGATGAGTATGAGGCTGTCGACATCGATCTTGAGCCGGCGGCGTCGTGGACGCTGCCTCTGGGTACGCTGCTGTACTACTGCGACGGCGATTACGCCGCGGCGATGATGGCGCCCGCATCGGCATTGCACGCCAACACACTCGGTGTGCTCAACCTGGGCGATGGCTCGCTTACCACATTAATCGAGGATCCTATCGAGGGCACGGGATACGCATTCTACGATGTCCGTGCCGGCGACGGCGTATTCGCGTGGGTTGAGATGAACTTTGCCAATTCATCGTGGAAGCTCTACGCTCAAAATCTGTCGGGCGCTTCGCTCTCTGGCGACGTGGTTGAGCTCGATCGAGGTGGCAAGGACTACGATCCGCCGCTGTTTACGGCGTTCGGGTCATCAATCATCTGGTATAAAATGCCTTCGGCAGGCGGCAATAAAACGAGTAGTGATTCGTTTTGCTTTCGTCGCTCGCTTGATGAATCCAAGGCCGAGACAATTTGGAAATCGACGGGCCGCTTTGCATCGGCCCCGCGCGCGAGCGACGGCATTTTGACCATCTCGCCGCGTGTCCGCAACGACGAGGGCGTCTACTACGGCATAACGGCAATCGATCTGACCGACGGCAACAACACCAAGCGTGCCCAGCTGGTCCTTCCCTCGTCAGTCTCGCCTTTCGAGGCCGTATATATGGGCGATACCTTCGTGTTTTCTATCGAGGCGGCCTATAGTGGCGTGGGCAGCCTGGGCAATATGGGCACGTATATCGGTAATGAGGGAGGGCCGTACCTCTTCCTGTCACGCGAGCCGCTCGCATGTGCGGCTGGCAAGAAGAATAAATACCTTGTTAAGGTACAGGCGTCGCATTTCCTGATCGACACCTCTGCCAAGACCTATGGCTCGCTGCTGTCGCCCGACCGCGCTTTGGAGTATGGCGATTATCCAGCTACGGCGGGAAAATCGGACTCATTCCTTACGTACGCCACGGTGCGCAACAGCCAGGGTATACCAGAGACGGTCACTGCACGCCTATTCTCTCTTTAAGCTTAGAGGGGTTAAAAAGGCGCCAACAGGGGAATAAACGCGTTGTAATTGTGAGTACCGCCTGCCGAGCTGCCGCGTCATAGCGGCATCCGGCGGGCTCAGGTGCGTTAAAATGGGCTTGTTCTTAGCTAATTGAGACAGGGGGGGCCGTGTTATGGCTTCAGATGCAAAAAAGATTCTGCTGGTCGAGGATGAGAAGGCAATCCGTGACGCCGTCGCTGCCTATCTCGAGCGCGAAGGCTACTGGGTTGTGGGCGTCGGCGACGGCCAGTCCGCGATCGAGGAGTTCGAGAAGCATCAGTTCGACCTGGTCGTGCTCGACCTTATGCTCCCCAAGATCCCCGGCGAGCGCGTTTGCCGCACCATTCGCGATACCTCGGATGTCCCCATCATCATGCTGACGGCTAAGGGCGAGATCGAGGACCGTATTATCGGTCTTGAGCTCGGCGCCGACGACTATCTGATTAAGCCGTTCTCGCCGCGCGAGCTCGTCGCCCGCGTTCGCGCTCTGTTCCGCCGTGCCCATCAGGCCGACGAGCCCGCCGTCGAGGTACTCGACTTCGGCGATCTGGTCATCGATATCTCGGGCCACAAGATCTTGGTCGAGGGCAAGGAAGTCGATCTGACGGCTTCCGAGTTCAAGCTGCTCACCACGCTTGCCCGCCATCCCGGCCGTGTGTATAACCGTATGGAGCTGGTCGAGAAAGTGCTCGGGTATGACTTTGAGGGCTATGAGCGCACCATCGATAGCCACGTGAAGAATCTTCGCGCCAAGCTGGGCGATGATCCCAAGAAGCCCAAGTGGCTCTACACCGTCCATGGTGTCGGCTATCGCTTCGAGGCTCCGGCCAAGACCGATAAGTCGGACGAGAAATAGGGAAATCACATATGACACCTGCGCGCTTTGAAATCGGACAAAAGCACAAGCAGGAGAGCGAGGCGGGTTCCAAGGCTAGTTGGAACACGCCTCGTTCCGATTCACGGCCAACGATGAGCTATCCCTCGCGCATGGCACTTGCTTTTGCTCTGACATCGCTCATGACAGTATTGGTGCTGGTGGGCGTTGTCTCTGTTGTGTGGGGCACGGTCTTTTCGGATTACACACGCTCCAATATCGTCGAAATCGCAAATTCCGCTGCCGAGAAGTTGGCGACTTCATATGAGGAAAACGGCTCTTGGACCGCGGGAGAACTGCGCACGGTCGCAACGTCGAGTTTGGTTTCCGACGATCTGGGCATGCAGGTCGTCAATAAAAAGGGCGTGATCGTTTATGACGATTCCTGGCCCTCGGCAAGCGCCACCGCCGATGTACGCGAAAACCAGGCTACGACCGACGACACGCACGACAAGAGGGCATCGCATAGCCCAGTCTCGTCTGCTCCAACCGACTCCGATAGTGTTGCTAACGTCGAGATTGTAACGTCTTCCGGCGAGCATGTCGGACAGGTAAAGCTGTGGGCCATCGGCTCCGACGCTCTGCTCACCAAGGCGGACTCTGCGTTTAGGGAGAAGACCTTTAACGCCATGGCCCTCGCCGCGGTTGTTGCAATCTGCATTTCGGTCGTTATCGGATCGCTCGTGTCGCGCATGCTCACCAAGCCGATTCATCGCATCACCAGTACCGCAAAGCAAATCCGTGACGGCGACCTGTCGGCTCGCACGGGACTGCGCGGTGATGACGAGATCGATCAGCTGGGTGAGACCTTCGATGAGATGGCCACTTCGCTCGAGAAGGATATGAAACACGAGAAGCGCCTGACCTCAGACGTTGCACACGAGCTTCGCACGCCGCTTATGGCCATGCTCGCAACGGTCGAGGCCATGCAGGATGGCGTGTATCCCACCGACGATGAGCATTTGGAGACTGTTGCTTCCGAGACGCGTCGCCTGGCTCGTCTGGTGCAGCAGATGCTCGACCTGTCGCGCATGGAAAACAGCACGGCTCCGCTCAACCTTGAGCCGGTGGACATGGTTCCTTTCGTGCGTTCCATCGTTAATGCCCAGGAGCGCCTGTTTGTCGACCGCGATCTGCGCCTGCGTTTTGCGGACGAGACCCAGGGTCACGACGATGTCGTCGAGGCCGATCCCGACATGATCACGCAATGTGTTATCAACCTCATGAGCAACGCCATGCGCTACACCCCCGAGGGCGGTTGGGTCGTGGTGTCGGTGCTCAGTGACCGCAAGCACGTCAGCATTGCCGTTTCTGATACTGGCATCGGTATTGCCAAGGACGATTTGTCGCGCATCTTCGGGCGGTTTTGGCGCGCCGATGCCAGCCGCGCCCGCGAAGCTGGCGGCCTGGGCGTTGGCCTCGCCGTGACCAAGCAGATCGTCGAGCGTCACCATGGCTACATATCCGTGGAGTCGGAGCTTGGAAAGGGTACGACTTTTACAATTCATCTGCCCCGAGAGCACACGGCAGACGCGGCATCTACTACAATGGAGCACTAGCTTTTCGCTATTCGGTGAAGGAGGGGCCGCGTCCCTGCCGCTCCGAGTTTGCGAAAACATGCGGGAAAGAACCCGCATTTCTGTCGTATTTAGGTAAGGAGTGACTCACGTGACAACGATGGAGCGTCGTCCGGATTCCCGTGGCAAGGTTCGTGATATTTACGATGCCGGTGAAAACCTGCTGATGGTCGCCACCGACCGCATTTCTGCGTTCGACTTCATTCTTCCCGACGAGATTCCGTTTAAGGGAGAGGTACTCAATCGCATCTCGGCATTCTGGTTCGATAAGTTTGCCGACATCGTCCCCAACCATCTCGTTTCCATCGACCCGGCGGATTTCCCCGAGGAGTTTGCTGAGTATCGTGACTACCTCGCTGGCCGCGCCATGCTGGTTAAGAAGGCCCAGACGATTCCTATCGAGTGCATCGTCCGCGGCTATCTGACCGGTTCGGGCAAGAAGACCTACGACGAGAACGGCACCGTCTGCGGCATCCAGCTGCCTGAGGGCCTGACCGAGGCTTCCAAGCTTCCTGAGCCGCTGTTCACGCCGTCCACGAAGGCCGAGATCGGTGACCACGACGAGAACATCTCGTTCGAGCGTTGCTGCGAGATCGTGGGCGAGGACATCGCCACGCAGATTCGTGACCTTTCCCTCAAGATCTACAAGGCCGCTGCCGAGTACGCCGCGACCCGTGGCATCATCATTGCCGACACCAAGTTCGAGTTTGGTGTTATTGATGGCAAGGTCACGCTGATCGACGAGTGCCTCACGCCCGACTCCAGCCGTTTCTGGCCTGCTGCCAGCTACGAGGAGGGCAAGATCCAGCCTAGCTACGACAAGCAATTCGTCCGCAATTGGCTCAAGGCCAACTGGGATATGACGGGGGAGACCCCGCACCTGCCCGCCGAGGTCATCGATGGCACGTCCGAGCGCTATCGCGAGGCCTTCCAGATCATCACGGGCTCCCAGTTCACAAGCATGAAGGAGAACGCATAAGTGAGTACCCGTAGCGCCACGAACAAGCGCACGCAATCCCGCGAGGTTACCGGGGTTGCGCGCAAGTCCGCCGCATCCGCCAAGCCCGCTCGTCAGGCAGCAAGCTCTGTTCACGTCGTGCCGGCTTCATCCAAGGCACGCCGCAAGGAGCTCGAGAAGGGCGAGAGCCTCGAGGGCCTCTCTAAAGAGGAGAAGCGCGCCCGCAAGGCTAAACAGCGCGCCAAGGAGGACCGCATCTATACGGTGTCGAATATCCTCCTCAAGCAGGATGAGGACTACACCAAGCGCCGTCGTATCTGGTGGATTGTGCTCGCCATTGGCATGGTGCTTGTCGTGGCAATTTGGGCCTCGCTGTACTTCGCTCCCGCTGGCATGGTGTCCAGCCCTGTCCAGATGGTCGGCATTGTTTTGTCCTACGTCATCATTTTGGGCGACTTTATCTATGACTTCGTGCGCATCCGCCCCCTACGCAACATGTATCGCACGCAGGCCGAGGGCATGTCCGACAATAAGCTCAACGCTCTTATCGAGCGTTCGGCTGCCGAGGAGGACAAGAAGGACTCCAAGAAGAAGTAGCGTTTGCATACATACTTATCGCTAAGATATAAGGCGCGTCGTTTTTGCGGCGCGCCTTTTTACTGTTCTATAGATAGATGGAGTGGCACATGATTCGAGCTGCCCTGACGGTCGAAGAGGCTCTGGAGGGCATGAAGGCCCTGGAGCCCAAGATTAAAAACTACGCGCGCCTGGTCGTCCGCAAGGGCGTAAACGTCAAGCCCGGCCAAGAGGTCGTCGTTCAGTCTCCGGTCGAGTGCGCGCCGTTTGCGCGCGTGGTGGTCGCGGAGGCCTATGCTGCCGGCGCCGGTCACGTGACGGTCATTTGGGCCGATGATGCCGTGACGAGGCTCACGTACGAGCATGTCGAGAAAAGCTATTTTGAACAGACGCCCGAGTGGAAGCGCATGCAGCTGGATTCCTTGGCCCAGGATGGTGCCTGCTTTGTCTTTATCGAGGGTGCGGATCCTGCGGCCCTCAAGGGCATCGATCCAGCCAAGCCGGCCGCGGCATCCAAGGCGAGGAATACGCAGTGCAAAGTTTTCCGCCGTGGACTGGATTACAACATCAATCCGTGGTGCATCGCCGGCGCTCCGGTCGTGGCTTGGGCGCACGAGGTGTTCCCGGGAGACGCCGATGAGGTTGCAATCTATAAGCTGTGGAATGCGATTCTGCACACCGCGCGCGCCGATGGCCAGGACCCGGAGAGCGACTGGGAACTCCATGACGCCGCATTCGAAAAGAACCTGCGTTTCCTGAACGACAATCGTTTCGACTACCTGCATTACACCGCGGCAAATGGAACCGATCTGACGATTGGCATGACGAAGGGTCACGAGTGGGCCGGCGGCAAGGGCAAGACGCCCGATGGACACCCCTTCTTCCCCAACATTCCCACCGAGGAAGTCTTTACCTCGCCCGATCGCATGCGCGCCGACGGTATCGTGTACTCGGCCATGCCGCTCATCCACCACGGCAATAAAGTCGACGATTTTTGGATTAAGTTCGAGGGCGGCCGCGTGGTGGACTACGACGCCCGCGTGGGCAAGGCAACGCTCGCAAGTATCATCGATACTGACGAGGGCGCTGCTCACCTGGGAGAGGTCGCGCTCATTTCCAAGAACACGCCGATCCGCGAAAGTGGTGTTCTGTTCTACGATACGCTCTATGACGAGAACGCTAGCTGCCATCTCGCGCTAGGTGTCGGTTTCCCCGAATGCATCGAGGGTGGGTATGACATGTCCAAGGAGGAGCTCCTGGAGCATGGTGTTAACGTCTCGAGCACGCACGTCGATTTTATGATCGGCACGGACGACATCGATATTACGGGCATTACGCCTGATGGACGTGAAGTTGTGATTTTCCAGAACGGCCAATGGAGTTGGGAATAGTCCCAGACCGTGGTACAATGCCACCCGCGGGCCGTTAGCTCAGCTGGCAGAGCAGGGGACTTTTAATCCCAAGGTCCAGGGTTCGAACCCCTGACGGCCCACCATAGAATAGAAAAGCGACTGGCGGATGCCGGCCGCTTTTTTGTTACCGCGGCACGGGTTCGAACCCGAAAGGGCGCGGAGCTGAGTAAACGCGTGAGCGTTTGCCAGCGCAGCGCGCAAGGCGCGAAAGCGCCGCAGCGTTCGCGTGCGAAGCAGACTGAACCCCTGACGGCCCACCCAAAGATTGTTGAGACGGTCAACTTCGGTTGGCCGTCTTTTTTGTCGCCCTTTCATGGGTTCGAACCCGTATCTATCTATATATAAGAACGCTTGGCGAACAAAACCCGCCTTTTACCGATGGGAAACAAATAGCTGATGCCTTTGGGGTAAAGTAGCGCTCCAGAGATGACCGATGTCTCAATACTCATAAAACAGCTGGTCATCGCCAATATCAGAAGCCAATGCTTCAGTTTTAACCTCAGCGATGCGACTGAGGGACCTATTCATTTGTGAACAAAATATGGAGTGCGCGATTCCCGCCCACGGCGCCCCTCCGGTCTGGCAATATATCTCCTTGCCGCGCGGCCCGGTCGGACCGGATCAGCCGCGGGGCGTGCACCTTGA
>UQLF01000018.1 GCA_900541875.1 uncultured Collinsella sp.
GGGTATCGGGTTCCCACATTCATCCGCACATGTGCGGATGAATGTGGGAGGTGTTCGAATGAAGTCGATAATCAAGGGATTTCCGTCCAGTCCAAACCAAATCTCTCAGGCTTCCTGCAATTTCGAACATGTAGCCTATAATGTTGCTTTGGTTACGCTATATATTGCGCAGCCATTTAATACGTCGCCCACCGGGCGCCATTAATTCCTATCGCCATATTGGCTAGGAAGCAATCAAAGGAGGTATCCGTGGCAGCAGAGACGCCTTGCTCGGTCCTCTATAACGATATTCGCTCGTTCGGCGGTCTTAAACATCTCGAGATCGCCCGAATGCTCATCAATGGAAACTCTTATCTCGGCAGCACCCTGCTCGAGAAATGCTCTTCCAACCGCTCGTATCTCACCCGTTACATCGTTCATCGCAAGCCTGACCAGTGCGCGCCCGCCATCTACAGCGACTTTACCGTCACCACGCTCAACCTTTCCGCGGCAATCTGCAGCAAGCTCGGCGGCGGCGAGTCCGCCTATCAGGCAATCGCCGAGCACTATCGCGGTCCGGCCGCCAACGAAATGATGTCGGCTCTCGCCAGCTACAAGCTGGACAGCCGCCTATATGCAAATGCCCTCAATCGCATCGACAACTTTGACGGCAATGCCGTGCGCGAGAAAAGCACGCTTTACCTTATGCTCTTTGTGGCAACGGGGGCGCTCGCCGACCCCGTTCAGGGCGTGGCCACCGTCGAGCGCTTTTGCGACAGCAAGACGGGCGGGCACTTTGGCACCACCGAAACTACCGTCGGACGTGGCTTTATGAGCAGCCTGGAGCAGCCGCGCACCGTCGCCCCCAACCTCGGTCTGCTCAGAACCCATGCCGACAACTGCGCCGACATGCAAATCCATCCCCTCACACGCGATCCGCGCGGCACCGTGATTGGTTCTTTGCCCAAAACCTCGCCCAGCATCACCGATGTGGGCGCCGACGCATCGCGCGAGCATCTTCGCATTTGGCTTGAGGGTGGGCACTGGTACGCCCAGGGCCTTGGATCGACCAACGGCACGGTGCTCGAATCGGGTGCAGGCGACGGCGATATCGTAATCGAGCCGCCCCGCGACCAACGAGAGCCCGGCAAAGTCTATCCCCCCGTGGAAATCGAAAACAGCGATAGACTTCACCTGGGTCTCTATACAACGTTTCTCGTTATTGTGGACTAGCGCGGGCGGTGATCGAAAGACGGTCATCGCCCGTCTTTCGTCTGCTACCTTCTACGTCGTAAACGACAATACCCAGCGGCATACGTGAGCAGTGCGGCTATTATGGTACTTTACCGATAACCGCACTGTTCACGTACACGTGCGACAACCCATGCCAGACAAAGGAACGCCATGGATACTACCGACAGCGCCTATGGCGACAAACTCATCCGTCTTGACACGTTCGATACCGCCGTAGCAGTCGACCCCAGCGCCGAGGACGACGCCAAGCGTCGGTTTATGACACTTATTCTCCAGACGGCCCACCGCAACAACGGCAACATCGGGCACGTGCTGCGCGCGACCAACACGAGCGGCGAGGTCTTTGCCGTCAAGCTACTCAAGGACAACGCCATCCTTTCCGGCCAAGCCCCCGACCGCTCCGCCGAGCAATCGGCAGCGCACCTGGCCAACACCGCCGCGTTGTTCGAGGAGTACCGTCATCTGTGTACCGTCTCGCACCTGCGCGGATTTCCGCGCGTCTATGGCTACGGTTCATGCGAGGACGACCCGCTCATCCTCATGGAGTGGGTCGAGGGCACCTCGCTCAAGCAGGCGCTGCCCCTGCTTCCGCACGACGCCTCGGGCGGGCTGACCACCCAGATGGTCGCCGCCGTCGGAAACGCCGTGCTTCGTGCGCTCTTGATGACCCAAGGCCTCGTGAATCCGGTCATCCATCGCGACCTGTCGCCTGCCAATATCATGTTCCGCACCACCAGCCGAACGCTCGAGCAGCAGTTTGCCGATTGCTCCTTTGACCCCTGCCTCATCGACATGGGCTCCGCGACCATGGCTCTCGGCGACGACACGATCACCCGGCGCGCCGACATCTGGCGCTTTGCCACGCCCGCATACGCCGCGCCTGAGATGCTCACGCAGGATATCGAAGGCATCGCGGCCCTTCGCCGTTCGCCGGCAATCGACGTCTATGCGCTTTCGAGCATTCTGTACCAGCTCTACAGCGGTCGCAAACCGTTTGACTTTGAGTCGACGGACGCCGCTGCAACCGGCTCGTTCTATCTCGTAAAGACCAAGACCAAGCCGGCACCGCTCGAGCCGCGCTGCGAGGGCGATGAAGCGCTCGTCCAAATCATCATGAAGGGTCTCTCAGTCGAGCAGTGCGATCGTCCCACCGAGCAGCAGATGCTCGAGGTACTCTCGGCATACCTCACCGATGCCGAATCCGAGGGCCGTGAAGGCACAGGAGACGAGGCCGCGATTGATATCGATTCTGGCACGCACCTTAAGGTCGACGTCGCCGGCGAGCGCGCACGAGAGATCCTGAATCAGGCCCGCCACGATGCCATGACCCGCCGCCGCTTTATTATCGGTGGCGTCGTTGCAGCCGTTGCGGGGCTCAGCGTCATTGGGGCGGCGACCCATGGCTTTGGCATCCCCGACTACCTGGACGGCATCCGCGGTTCGCTTGACGACTACACTTGGGATCAGCTGCAGGAGATTTCGCTCAAGATTAAGGCCGCCGAGACCCGTAGCGAGGCACGCGAGATTGCCAAGCGCTATCACCTGCTCGATGCCGATGGGCATATCCCCTATCCGTGTACCAAGCGTGTCACGCTCACCAACGGGCTGCAGGTTGGCGCGCAGCTTGTGGGCATCCGCCACGATGAGCTTCTGGACGGGACGGGCAAGGCCGGGCTGACGTTTATGTTCGACGCCGGCATTGCCGAACGCAACGCTACGGTTGAACCGCCAAGCACCGGCTGGGCAGATTGCGAACTGCGGGAATGGCTCGACAACGACGGCCTTAAGCTGCTGTCCAACGAGCTGCGCGCACTCATCAAATCTGTCAAAAAGATCTCGAATAACGTTGGCGCCACCAGAAGCGCATCGTGTCTGAGCGAGCTGTCCGCGACCCTATGGCTGCCCGCCATGGTCGAGCTGTGCGGAGTGCAGCCGCCCGAGTCATTTGCCGAGGACTTTCGCTACCTGGCCGACATCTATAACGGCGAGGGCAAGGAGTATCAGCTCTTCCGCGAGCTCAAGGTGAGCCCGTATTCCACGAACGAGACGATGGTCCGCCAGTGGAAGGGCAAGGACACCTGTTGGTGGGAGCGCACGGTGAGCCCCGACACATCGGAGAGCGAAGGCACGCTCTATATGAACCGCGTGGGGCACGACGGCGACGTCTTTACGTACGCAACGCCTGCGGAAAAGCCAAACAAGCGAACCTGCGTGATTCCCGGGTTCTGCATCTAGGCGGCGGGCGTCTTGCCGTGACGAGACCCCTCCCCGGCAATTGTCTTGATCTGTAACAGTTAGAACCCAAAAACCGGTCTAGATGTTACAGATCGAGACAAAACCCCAGCCCCGCGAGACAACATCTCAATCTGTAACAGTAAGGGGTCAAAAACCTCTCTAGATGTTACAGATCAAGACATTTGAGTTGACCGCGGACGGTCCGTCTCGATCAGCAACAGTTAGAGGTCATATTTGCTGCCAGATGTTACAGAACGAGACATTAGCTTGCCGAGAACTCCACCTCATAAATGTGATTCAAGTGTGTCGATATTTCCTTGCCAATGTTGCGCAACAGAAGCCCTTTCGGCGGTCGTAACGTACGAATTGTCAGAGGTACCCCTTCAACGATTGGGAGAAGAAATGGCAAAGTACGCACCTAAACACTTGGAAGTCTCAAGCGGCGACGAGCCTCGCCCCACATTCTCGGGCCACAAGGCAACACGACTCGCCGTCACCGCGGCAACCACCATCGCTATGACCGGCTCGTCGCTGCTCGCGCCGTTCTCGGCATTTGCCAACGATGCGAGTGATACCACGGCACAGGACGCGATCATGTCCCCGCTTGCTGTCCACGCCGGCGAGGCGGCAGGCTCCGCAGTAAAGGCAGACGCCCAGAAGATTGCCGACTTGCAGGCTGCTATCGACGCCGCAAAGGCTGCCGAGGCAGACGCCAAATCCGACTACGACACGGTGGCTGCTCCCTATACCGAAAAGCAGACGGCCCGCGACAACGCACAAAGCACCTATGACGCCTCCATCTCCGATAATTCGCAGGCAGAGGCCGCCGCGCGCGCCGAATATGCTCGCCAGCTCGATGAAAGCGTCAAGGCGGCCGGCAGCGCCAGTGCCACGCTGAAGGATGCCCAAGGAAAGCTCGATGCAGCCAAGACCGACGCCGAGGACAAGTCGAAGGTCCTTGATGCCGCAAAGCTAACGGCAGCCGACGCGCAGGCCAAGCTCGAGGCAGCCCAGAAGGCAGCCGCCAACGCAACGCCGGAGGAAATCAAGGTCGCCGAGCAGGCAGCCGCAGATGCGCAGGCCGCTCTGAACCAAGCAAAGGCTGCGAAGGCCGCTGCCGATTCCGCGCTCGCCGATGCCCAACAGGCTCAGAGCGCCGCGCAGAGTGCTTACGACGAGGCGGCAGGCACGCTGGCTTCCGCTCAGCAGGAAAAGACCGCCGCGGATGGTAAGGCGGCTGAGGCACAGGCGGCATACGACAGCGCACAAGCCGATTTGGCGGCCGCAAAGGCAGGCGCTGAGGGCCCGGAGTATGACGCCGCCCAGGCAAAGGTCGATGCCGCCCAAAGCGCACTCGACCAGGCGAAACAGCAGCAGGCGACTGCCGAAGCAGGCCTTTCTCAGGCAAATAGCGACGTTGAATCCAAGCAGGACGCCCTCACCGGTGCCGAAAGCGAGCTCGAAGCCAAGAAGCAGACAGTCGCAGCAGCCGAACATGATGTAACGGCAGCCCAGACGAAAGCCGATGCGGCGCAATCGGAGTTGACCTCGGCAAAGCAGGCACATGCTGCCGAACTGGAGAAGGCAAAGGCCGCTCAGAAACAAGTCGACCAGGCAAAAGCCGCGAAGGAGCAGGCAGACAAGGCGCTCGAAACTGCCAAGGCAAACCAGGCGGCCGCCGATCAAGCCGTTGTCGATGCACAGAAAGCATACGATACGTGCAAGGCAGCAACCGATAAGGCAACGACAGCGGAGGCGCAGAGCGTCATCGGCTTCTACCAGTTCATCGGTGCCAACGACGCTGCAAACATCATCTATAGGCAGAGCGATAAAAACCCGACGACCATTGGCGATAAAAAAGACGGCACGTCACTCGACAACGCCAAGCTATCGTTTAACAAGCTGCGCGAGATTAACGAATACCGTGCAAGCGTTGGATTGAGTGAGCTTAGGGTGACGGCCGAGCAAATGGCAATCGCCCAATCCGACTCCAATTACTCTGACAAAACGCTAGGTCACTCAGATTACGCCTATTGTGAAAATGCCGCTTGGAACTTCAGCACTAAAGAAAACATCGCGCACCAATGGGTCGATGATGAAAAGAAGATATTTGACGAAGCTGCAGCGAAAGCCGGCCTTGGCAACGTTGCCCCCAAAGATGCTTGGGATACTTTCTGGAGCCACAAAACCGAATTCGAAAAGCGCGGGGCAGACTTTGGCACCGTCGGCCATTATTTGAATATCGTACAACCTAACGCCAAAACCATGGGATACGGCATCAACTCGCGCGGAACCATTAGGCCGTATGTGTTCGTCTTGGAAATCGACAACAATTACGGTTCGTGCGAGAAAGAATACTCGATCGATGAACTCGAGAATCTCTTTGATCAGTATCAGCTGAGCCTCTCCAAAGCCAGCGAAAAGCTCGCCGCCGCAAAGACGGACCTTGAGCAAAAGCGCAGCACAGCGGCATCGAAAGCCGATGCCGTAAAGGCAGCTGAAACCCTCGTCGCTCAAAAGCAGGAAGGCATTGTTGCCGCGAATAGCGACCTTGCAGCCAAGAACGACAGCATAGCAAGTGCCGCCGCCGCTGTTGCCCTAGCAAAGCAGAATCTCGCCAAGGCAAACGGAAAAGTTGCCGAAGCCGAAGACCAGGTCAAAGCCGCCCAAAGCAACGTGGCGACCGCAGAGCAGGTCGTCAACCAGAAGCGCGCCGAGCTTAAGGCATCGAAAGAGCAAGCCGCTCAGAGTCAGAAGAAGGTTGATGACGCCAAGGCAGAGACTCTCGTAAAGCAGCAGACTCTGCAAGATGCAAAGAAGGAACTTGCCAAGTATTCAGCCGATGTTGCTGCGGCTCAGGAGAAAGCCGACGAGGCCCATCAGGCGCTTGATGAAGCCACGGCAGCCCAGACGTCTGCCCAGAGCGCTCTCGAAAAGGCGAAGCTCGACGAGGCTGCCAAGAAGCAGGCCCTCGACACCGCGAAGGACAACGCCGAGGCCAAGGCGGCGACCGCGGAGCACGCTGCGAGCGATCTGACCACGGCGAAAAACGACTTTGCTTCAAAGAAGGCCCGTGCCGACGCCCTGAGCAATGCAGCCGATAATCTTGCCACCGCCGAGGCGGCCAAGAAGGAGGCCGACGCAGCAGTTACCGATGCCGGAGTCGCCCTTAGCACGGCAAATGATGCCATCGCGAACGCCGAGCAGGCGGTCGAGAATTCTCAGGCCGCATCGGACGCCGCTGCTGCTACTCTCGGAAAGCTCAAGTCCATCAACGTCGAAAACGGCATTGCCACTGGCTCTGACGCAAACGCGAACGATACGCTCAATGCCCTCTTTGCCAAGTGCGTCGCCGCCAAGCAGGCAGAACATAACGCAAAGGCCGCACTTGATGCCGCTCAGGCAGACCTTGATGCTGCGACGCCCGCCTACACCGCGGCTCTCAACGGTTACAACGAGGCGAAGGCAAAACGCGTAGCCGCCGAGCAAGCCCTGAAGGACGAGGTCGCCCGCCAGGAGCAAGAGGCGGCGAAGGCCGAGCAGGCCAAGATCACGCAGGCTGCCGCTAAGCCGGTTACTGGAAAGCCGTCTGCCGGCAACGCCAAGACGGCCGCCAACTCGGCACTTCCCACCACAGGCGACAATGCTGCGCTCGCCGGTGAGACGTTTGTCATCGGAGGTGTCGTGCTCGTAGCCGCCGGCGTCTTTCTGACTGACAAGAAGCGTCGTCAGGAGTAAGGATTTCGGGAGGACGGCTTCTCCTCCCTCCCACCGCTTCGCAAACCCTGCCCAGCATGCGCCGGGGCGCCCATCACGCGGGCGCCCCGGCGTTTTACGTTGTATGCCCGGGGTATCTGCTTCGAGATTGTCTCGATCTGTAACAACTAAGACCCAAATATCGGTCTTACTGTTACAAATCGAGATGTTCAGGTTACCCTCTAATGGTTTGTCTCGATCTGTAACATCTAGCAGGAAAAACGGTCCTTAGGTGTTACAGATTGAGACGTTAAGTTGTGACTCGATGTAATGTCTGGATCTGTAACAGTTACTCATCAAAAACAGGTCCAATTGTTACAGATTGAGATGAATGGCTGGACGCCCCGGCAGTCGGTCTCCTTCTGCAACGAAATGTCATACATTTCTTTCTGTACTGGACACCCCCAGGGGGTATGGGTGTATAGTATCGGCAGGTTAACATTTCCGACATTACGTCACAGAAAGGAGAAGCCATGGCTCAAGATAAGTTCGACGTGGGCGGCATGACATGCGCCGCCTGCCAGGCACATGTGGATCGCGCCGTGAGCAAACTCGACGGCGTCCAAAGCGTCGCGGTCAATCTGCTCGCCGGCTCTATGCTGGTGGACTACGACCCTGCGCAGGTCTCCCCCGACGACATCTGCACCGCTGTCGACCGCGCGGGCTACTCGGCCTCGCCCATCAGCACGGGCACCGACGCTGTCCAAAGCGGAAGTGCGCAAGCCAGGTCCGGCGCCGCCCATATGGAGTCGCCGACCAAAAAGTTGGAGGCCGCCGCCTCTGCCATGCGCACCCGCCTCATCGTCTCGATCGTATTCCTTATCCCGCTGTTCTACATAGGCATGGGGCACATGCTCGGCTGGCCGCTGCCCGGCATCTTCACCGACCACACCCACAGCATGACGCTCGCGCTCACCGAGCTCGTCCTGCTCATTCCCATCGTCTACGTCAACGACGCGTACTTTATCAACGGGTTTAAATCACTCGCGCACGGCGCGCCTACCATGGACGCCCTTATTGCCGTGGGCGCCACCGCTTCCATCGCCTGGTCGCTCTACGCCATGTTCATCATGGCCGACCAGCTAGCCGCGGGTCAGGTCCACGAAGCCATGATGACAGGCATGGACAATCTGTATTTTGAGAGCGCTGGCACCATCCTGTCGCTCGTCACCGTGGGCAAATATCTCGAGACACGCAGCAAGTCCAAGACCGGCGGCGCTATCGAGGCGCTCATCGACCTGGCACCCAAGACCGCGACTGTCGTGGCAGAGGACGGCACCGAGACCACTGTGGACGTCGACGCCATCCTTCCCGGCCAGGTCCTGCGCGTGCGCCCCGGCGAGTCCGTCCCCGTCGATGGCGTGGTGCTCGAGGGCAGCTCGGCCGTGGACGAGAGTGCGCTCACCGGCGAGTCCATCCCCGTGGAAAAGACCGCCGGCGACACCGTCAACGCCGCCACCGTCAACCGCACCGGCTCGTTTACCTTCCGCGCCACGCGTGTGGGCGCCGAGACATCACTCGCCAAGATTATCCAGCTCGTCGAGGACGCCAACGCCACCAAGGCGCCCATCGCCCGCATGGCCGACAAAGTCGCCGGTGTGTTCGTGCCCGTGGTGTTCGTGATCTCGGCTGTGACCTTTGCGGTGTGGATGGCACTGACCGGCAGCATAAACGAGGCGCTCACCTCCGCCGTGGCCGTGCTGGTGATCAGTTGTCCGTGCGCATTGGGTCTGGCCACGCCCGTCGCCATTATGGTCGGCACCGGCAAGGGCGCCGAGATGGGCATTCTGTTCAAGAGCGCCGAGTCGCTGGAGAATCTGCGCAGCGTGGGCACCGTGGTGCTCGATAAGACGGGAACGGTCACTCGCGGCAAGCCTGCCGTGACCGATATCGTGGTAGCCACGCGCGCCGACGGATCGCCCGCCATGAGCGAAAAGGCGCTGCTCAAGCTGGCCGCCGCGCTGGAGCGATCAAGCGAGCACCCGCTGGCCGAGGCGATTATGACCGAGTGCGAGACACGCGGGATCGTCGCGCGCATGGTCGAGGACTTTGCGGCCGTGCCCGGACGAGGCGTTACGGCGCGCGAAGGGCAAAACGCCATTGCAGCCGGCAACGTACGCCTGATGGACGAGCTGGGCGTTACCGTGCCCGCGGGTCTTGCCGAGCAATTTGCCGCCGAGGGCAAGACGCCGCTGTTCTTTGCCAAGAACGGCGAGCTTGCCGGTACCATCGCCGTGGCCGACGAGGTCAAAGAGACGAGCGCCGGGGCCATCGCCGCACTGCGCTCGCTTGGCGTCGACGTGCGCATGCTCACCGGCGACAACCGCGTGACGGCCGAGGCCATCGCCCGCCGCGTGGGACTGACCAGCAAGCAGGTCATCGCCGACGTGCTTCCCGCCGACAAGGAGCGCCACGTGCGCGAGCTGCAGGATGCGGGCAGTAAGGTCGCCATGGTGGGCGACGGCATCAACGACTCCCCCGCCCTGGCGCGCGCCGACGTGGGCCTTGCCATTGGCACCGGCGCCGACATCGCCAAAGAAGGGGCAGATGTGGTTCTCATGCGCAGCGACCTCATGGATGTTGCGCGGGCCATCGAGCTTTCGCGCGCCACGATCCGCAACATCAAGCAGGACCTGTTCTGGGCGCTGTTCTACAACGGCATCGGCATTCCGCTGGCGGCGGGCGTGTTCTTCCCGCTCACCGGATGGCAGCTCTCGCCGATGTTTGGCGCTGCGGCCATGAGCCTGTCGAGCGTATGTGTCGTAAGCAACGCTCTGCGCCTAAAATCCTTTAAGCCCAAAGTGGCAAAATAGGATCACCATTAAGTCCATTTAGAACGGGTTTTCCAGGTGCCCGAGATTGACCTGAAAGAGGAGCGACGCGTACTTTGGTACGCGAGCGACGGCTTGAAGGTCAAGGTCGGGTGCCTGGGAAAGCCGACACAACAGAGAGGAATACCCATGCGTTTCACAATTAAGACTTCCGGCCTTATGTGCGGCCACTGCGACGCCACCGTCGAGACGGCGTTGCTCAACGTGGCCGGCGTGACCGACGCCGACGCCGATCACGAGACTCAGACCGTACAGGTGGAGTGCGCCGACACCGTGACCGCTGAGCAGCTCGCTGCCGCCGTCGAGGGCGCCGGCGAGAAGTTCCACGCCCTTTCGGTGACCGCCGCATAACGACCCGCACGTACCCCCGACCAGAAACGAGGACCCGCCATGATGGCAGACCATAAATCGGTGACCCGTATGCTCAAGACAGCGCGCGGCCAGATCGACGGCATCCTGCGGATGGTCGATGAGGACCGCTACTGCGTCGATATTTCCACGCAGCTCATGGCCACGCAGGCGCTCATCGCGCGCATCAACGCCGATGTGTTGAAGGCGCACATCGAGGGCTGCGTCGCCTCGGCCATCGAATCGGGCGACGAGGAGCTCAAAGCCGCCAAGCTCGCCGAGATAGAGCGCGTCGTCGACAAGCTCGCCAAGTAATTGGTGCATTGGGGACAGGTACGTTTGCACCACCTTGGTGCAGATTAACCTGTCCCCAATGCACCAAAAGGGGTATAAAGGCGTGCAGCATATCGAATGAAAGGCAATTCGCATGAATGACTTTATGAAGGGTCGCAACGGCGCCGATGAGCTCACCATCGTGCTGGGCTTCATAGGAATTATTTTCGCGATGGTCGGATCGATGGCCCACCACCAGTGGCTCAGCTGGATCGCCATCGCCGTAATCGTACTCGGCGTGCTGCGTGGCCTGTCCAAAAACATCGACGCCCGCCGCAAGGAAAATGATGACTTCGTTGCCGCGACTGCCAACGTTCCCTGTCTGGGCAAGTTCGTCGCCAGCCTGGGCGGCGGGACCGCGGCTGCCAACGCCTCGCGTGCGGCCGGCACCAGCAAGGAAGACTTTGAGCGCGCCAAGCGAACGGCCAAGAAGATGTGGAAGGGTCGCAAGACCACGGCGTACCTCAAGTGCCCCAACTGCGGTCAGATGCTGTCCGTCCCCAAGGGCAAGGGCAAGATCCGCGTCACCTGCCCCAAGTGCCACGCCAAGATGGAAACGCGCTCCTAGCCGCCGCACGCGGGACAATTAATCAGGTTTGTTTGTCCCAGTCTTAAGTATTTGTTCGAAAAAAGCCGAGGCCCCGTGTTGAGACCTCGGCTTTTTGTATGCGACAACGGAGCTGTCCCTTTGTCTCGTCTACGCCACACCGTCGCGGTCCAGCTCCTCGGCAAGCGCTTCGGCAGGCATGGCCATAATCGCGTCGAGCTCGGCGTCCACCTCGGGAATACGCTTCACCTTGAGTTTGCGCACCAGATCACCACGGCACATCACGTGCGTCGGCTCACGCAAGGCACACAGATCATCCAGAGGATTCTTGCGCGTCACCAGGATATCGGCTGCCTTGCCGCACTCGATCGTGCCAGTCTCGCCGTCCAGCCCCAGCAGCTCGGCGTTGACTTGCGTAGCCGTATGCAGTGCGAAGGCGTTGCTCACGCCGACATACTTGGCAAAATAGGCCACCTCACGCCACATGTCGTACTGCGTCACGAACGGGCAGCTCGAGTCCGTGCCCAGGCCTACCTTAACGCCAGCTTCCAGTGCGGCACGGGCGCTCTCGATAATGCCCGAGCACACGATATCGCCGTTCTTCTTGTGCGTATCGGTCGAATGGGTCTTTTTCGGGTCGAGCAATACAAACGGCAGCGCCGGGCTGATAGTGCAGGTAACACTGGGCGCACGTCCCTCGAGTTGCGTGCCCGCGGCGCCACGGTACAGCTCCAGAATCTCGGGCGTCAACGGAGCGCCGTGCTCAATCGTGTCAACGCCGGCCTCAAGCGCGGCCTTCACGCCCTCGGTACTCTCGACATGGGCCATAACCGGCAGGCTCACCTCGTGCGCAGCCTTGCACGCCGCCGCGGCAACCTCCACGGGCATACGCAACACGCCCGGCTCGCCCACCTCGGTAGCGTCGAACACGCCGCCCGTCACGAACAGCTTAATGACGTCGGCACCACGCGCATACAGGTCGCGCACCTGTTCGGCTGCCTCGGCGGGACTGTTGGCCACCTGGGCGAACAAGCCCGCACCATGGCCGCCCGGCACCGTGACGCCCGTTCCCGGCGCCACCAGGCGAGGACCTTGATACTTGCCGGCGTCGATGGCATTACGAACGGCGATGTCGGCAAACAGTGGGTCGCCCGCGCCGCGCACCGTGGTCACGCCGCTTGCCAGTTGTTGTTGGGCGCTGCCCTTAAGAATATGGCGCACGATGGCGCGCCCCACGGGATTATCGAGCTTCTTCATCAGCGCGCCCGCATCGCCGGCCGAGACAGGCTTGCCCGAACCGCACAGATGCACATGCATATTGATGAGACCGGGCATGAGATACGCACCCGCCAGGTCGATAACCTCGGCACCCGCAGGCGCCTGCGCCACAGCACTCGGCCCCATCCACGTGATGACACCGCGCTCAACAGTCACGGCCATATCGGGTTGCGGCTCCATATCCTCCGAACCATCCAGGACGGTCGCATTGATAAACAACGTGGAACGATCGGCAGACGCCATATCGAGCTCCTCCCTCACGATTAACTTGAACATTTGTCCATTATCACCTAGTCCCGCTGGATTACTGCAGACGCATCGGTTAACGGAGGGAAGAGGGGATGTGGGGGACGGAATACGTTGCAGTCCCACCCCAGCGACACCAGGGAAATGTCTCGATCTGTAACAGGTACAGGGTTATTGGGCCCCTTGCTGTTACAGATCGAGACATTCGGTCGACGTTTCACCGGTTTGTCTCGATCTGTAACAGTTACGAGCTCAAATAGCCTCTAAACGTTACAGATTGAGACAAAACCCCTCAGCGCCCATACCACTGACGTCTCCACTCCTCAGCCAAATCGGGCCGTCGCGGAATACCCGCCAACCTCATTTTCTCGACCAGCTTCCCCGGGTCTTTGAGTTCGTTAAACGTAAACCGAAGCACCTTATGCCCGAGCATTGTCAGATGGGACTCCCGTTGACGTTCTGCCACGAATGGGTCGACCGACTCCCGGACCTCGCCACTCTGCAGGGTGTACTTCCCCTTTCCGTCGAGCTCGCCGATGACACACGTCCCGTCCTCGAGCTGCCAAAAATAGTCGACGCGGAATACCTGGCTCGGATCGAGCGGGTCGCGAAACTCCACCTGCAGCTCCGGAACCGGAAAGCCGTACGCAATAAAGAACGCTCGGAACCGAGACTCGCCACCGTTTTCGGACAGCCCGTCCGCATACGACGCAATCACCTGTGCCCTGCGATACCCTCGCCTGCCCTCGCAATCGGCGCGGAGGCGCTCGCACAAATCCCCACGTGATACGCCTTTCGCCCGCAGTGCAGAATCGGCAATCGCCAACCCGTAGGAAAACGGCGCACGCAGCAGACAATCCTCCACCGTGCGCCAAAACGGCGTCACTCGCACGCCGTCGACGCGCTCAAGCGCACCCGCCATCTGTGGACGCAACAACCTGCACCCGCTGCTCAACGTCACCGAACAGCAAGTCTTAACAAGGAAACGCGGCCCGAGCAGATCATTCGGCACCTCCAGACCCCACAAAAGCGCCGCGTCATAGCCCCAAAACGCCCAATCGGGATGAAATTCCGCAAGCCCTTTGATAGTCCTCAGCGCTCGCTCCGCCGGCGTCAATGCATCCCAATCATGCTGAAAACAGAACAGGTACGGCTCGGGCTCCGCGATATCGTCGGTTCCAACATGGCGTCGCAGCCACATGAGCTCGGTATTGTCATGCGTTGCGAGCAGCGCACCTTGCTTGGCCGTCTCCGTGAGCCGCGCGAGCATCCTATTCCGCGCCAACGTGTTGCGAGTCGCATGTTTGTGTTTGAGAACGGTATTAGGCACTTTCATCACCACCACATCGGACAAATGGGCCATCGCCGCTGTTGCTGCCGCCGGCAAACGTCTTGATCTGTAACAATTACGGGCACAAGCAGCCGCCAAACGTTACAGATCGAGACATTCGTGCAGCATTGCACCTCTTTGTCTCAATCTGTAACAGGAAGACCGATTTTTGGCCGCTAGATGTTACAGATTGAGACATTCCCCCCAGCCAGATGCCAAACGTCTCGATCCGTAACAGTAAGACGTTCTCCAGGCCCCCAAACGTTACAGATTTAGACAAACCAGCGGCGCCCAAGCGTTCGTCTCGATCTGTAACAGTTACGGGCCCAGACAGCCGCCAAACGTTACAGATTGAGACAAAGTCAGGGCTGTAGGGCGACACCAGTCACATCCCCTACTCCCACTCTTGCTCGTAGATGTTGAGGGACTTTACATACCGCCCCTGGGCGCCCATGATGTCGCGGACCAGACGCAAGAAGAAGCTGATGCACGAGGTGTCAAAGCCGTCCTGCAGGTCCTCCGGATGCACCGCGCCCGGCCCGTCGACCGCCGTGTCACTCAGCCGCGCGATGTCATACAGATAGAGCTGTCCCGCCGTCAGCCAGACATCGTCGACGCAGGCGAGGCGCACCGCGATCGCGCCGTCGCTCCAATGCTCCTTTTGCACGATATGCGGGTCGTAGACATCAAAGCGAAGGTCGGCGCGCGTATCCTTCAGCGCAACCATGCCGTTCGCAGGATCCTTGTCCAAAATGCCAAAGCGCGAGAAATACTGTGTGTCGCGCACCTGCTCGAGCCGCTTAAGCGAGGCAGGCGAAAGCGATGCCGGCGGCTCATCAACATACAGCTCGAGCAGCGTCTTGCCATGGCGATAGGGGCGCTCGAAGAGCAGCCAATCGGTAAACGCCATGTTGTAGGCCATGATTTCGTTTTGGGAAGGCTCGGTGCGATAGCTGAGCCACGGGTCGACAATAATCTCAAACTGCTCGCGCGCCGGCTCCAAAAACTGAAACTTCCGCAGCATCCAAAAATGGGCCATGTCGGCAATATCGTTGCCGACGGCTTCGGCCAGATGCGCTCGGTCTAAAACGTGGTCAGTCACGGCATCCTCCTCAAACTGATGAACCTCAATTTGAGCTTACGAGGAGGGTGGGCAGCCACTGTCAGCACGGACAAAATAGGCCTCCGGCTGCAAACCAACTGCTGACCAAACACTTGACGGGACACTTGACCGAATATGCGCGCCGCAACAAAACCGCAGGTAAACATAGACGGCCAACCCGCTCTTTTGAGCCAGATGCCCGTAGCCACCACAGAAACAACAGGTGACCACAGCCCAAGAAGTCGACAAATGAACACCCGTACGTCGGCAAACGAACAAATCGGTCGCAAACCCGCAAGGAGTGTCCCCGAATGCCGGCACATAAGGAACGTCCCCAGCTGCCGGCACTTGGGAACGTTCCATTTGGGCCAGCCGTTGGGGACAGCCCTTGTCGATTCAGCTGTGGACAGCCGCCTTACAGCTCCAGCGCCTCGGCGACTTCGGCTGCGCAGGTCAGGGCATCGGCCATGGCACTCACCACGAGCGAGCTGCCGTTGCGGGCGTCACCGGCCACATACACCGGCGCGGCATCCGCGGCGACGCCCTCCGTGCGAGCCGCAAGGTGCGAGCCCTCGGCAGCCATCACCGGCAGCGGACGACCAGCGGTGGCAACAGGCACGCTCACCGCATCGAACACGCCATGCTCGGGACCCGTAAAGCCACAGGCGATAAGCACCAGCTGCGCCGGCACCTCGTGCTCGGAGCCCACGATGCGCTCGGGCTTTCCCGCCGACCAATCCAGGTCGACCACGCGCAGGCCCGCAGCCGCACCCTTCTTGTCCAGCAGCACCTCGAGCGTATCCACGCCCCAGGCACGCATCTCGCCACCCATCGCAGCGATAGCCTCCTGCTGGCCGTAGTCGGTCTTCTTAACGTTGGGCCACTGCGGCCAGGGGTTGCTCGCCGCGCGCTTATCGGGCGCAGCCGGCAGGAACTCAAACTGGCGCACGCTGCGTGCGCCCTGACGCACGGCGGTACCCACGCAGTCGTTTCCAGTGTCGCCACCGCCAATGACCACAACGTCCAGGCCGCGCGCGTTCACCGCGGGATTGCCGCCATCGAGCACCGAGACGGTCGAAGCCGTCAGGTAGTCCACCGCGTACACCACGCCCGGAGCATCCACGTTCGCAGCCGAAAGACCGCGGGGCGAACGAGCGCCGGCAGCCACCACGACGGCATCAAAGTCATCGAGCTTGGCGGCAACCTTGGGATCGTTCACATCGGCATCCAGCTCGAACACAATGCCCAGCTCGCGCATAAGTGCCACGCGACGCTCGACCACGGACTTCTCGAGCTTCATGTTGGGAATGCCGTACATGAGCAGGCCGCCCGGGCGGTCGTCACGCTCAAACACCGTCACGCGGGCACCGCGACGCGCAAGCTCCCATGCCGCCACCAGACCAGCGGGACCGGAGCCCACCACGGCAACCGTGGGTGCGCCCTCCCCTGCCGGCTCAAAGCGGCGCGGACCGCCGTTGGCCCACTCATGGTCGCTGATCGCACGCTCGTTGTCATGGATCGTCGTGGGCTGGCCGTCAACCGAACCCAGGTTGCACGCGGCCTCGCACAGCGCCGGGCACACGCGACTCGTGAACTCGGGCATGGGCGAGGTGAGTGACAGGCGCTCGGCAGCCTCGTCCCAACGGCCGCGGTACACCAGCTCGTTCCACTCGGGAATCAGGTTGTGCAGCGGACAGCCGCTCGGACGTGCCTTGCCAAAGCTCGCGCCCATCTGGCAAAACGCCACGCCGCACATCATGCAGCGGCTCGCCTGGGCGCGGCGCGCATCGTCGTCGAGTTCCACGTACAGCGGATCGAAATCGCGGCTGCGCTCCTCCACGGGGCGAAGCTCGTGGGTCACGCGATCGATATCAAGAAAAGCACCGGGCTTACCCATGGCACTTACGCCTCCTTCTTAGTCGAAGCAACAGAGCTGGCAGCCACGGACGCAGCGCCCGCAACATCGAAGCGAGCAACATCCGCGGCACTCGCGCGACCGGTCACAATATCAAACGCCAGCTCCTCAGCCTGCGCATGCGTCTTGCCCACGGCCTCGCTCGCGGCGACAATCGCCAGCACGCGCTCGTACTCGGTCGGAATGACCTTCACAAAGTGCTTGCTCATCGTCTCAAAGCTGTAGAGCAGCTTAATGCCGCGCGGGCTCTGCGTCGCGTCCACGTGCTCCTGGATGAGCTCGCGAATCTGCGCCAGCTCGCCGGCCGTCGGGGCCTTAAGCTCAACGCTCTCGTGGTTCACACGGGCATCGAGCGTGCCGTACTGGTCAAAGACATAGGCCACGCCACCCGTCATGCCGGCGGCGAAGTTCTGCCCGACCTCGCCCAGGATGAGCGCCAGACCACCCGTCATGTACTCGCAGCCATGGTTGCCGCAGCCCTCGACCACCACCGTGGCACCGGAGTTGCGTACGCCAAAGCGCTGGCCTGCCAGGCCGTTAATGAAGCCGCGGCCGCTCGTGGCGCCAAAGAACGCAACGTTGCCCACGATGATGTTCTCATCGAACTTGTAGGTCGCATGCGGGTTGGGGCGCACCGACACCTCGCCGCCCGAAAGGCCCTTGCCAAAGTAGTCGTTGGCGTCGCCGCACACGTTGAGCGTAATGCCGCGCGGCAGGAAGGCGCCAAAGCTCTGACCGGCCGAACCATCGCAATCGATGGTGATGGAGCCGGCGGGCAGGCCCTCGGGATGCGCCTTGGTCACCGCGTTGCCCAAGATGGTGCCCACGCAGCGGTTGACGTTGGCGATATCGGCGCGGAAGCGAATCGGACGCAGATGCGCACGGGCATCGGCCGTATAGGGCACAAACAACGTGGAGTCGAGCGTCTTGTCGAGCTCGCTGTCCGCAGCCATCTGGGGCAGGAAGTGACGGCCGTCGGCACCCGGGATGTGGGCACCGAACTCACAGGTCGCGCTCGCCAGCACGGGCGACAGATCCAGCAGGTTAGCCTTGCGGTTGCCCGGGACCTCAATCTGGCGCAAGCACTCGGGATGGCCGACCATCTCGTCGACGGTGCGGAAGCCCAGGCTCGCCATGACCTCGCGCAGTTGCTCGGCGACAAAGAGCATAAAGTGCTCGACGTGCTCGGGCTTGCCGCGGAAGCCGCGACGCAGGCGGCAGTTTTGCGTAGCGATGCCGGCGGGGCAGGTATCCTGCTGGCAGTCGCGCTGCATGAGGCAGCCCATGGAGATGAGCGGCATGGTCGCAAAGCCAAACTCCTCGGCGCCCAACAGGCAGGCGACGGCGACGTCGGTGCCGTCCATGAGCTTGCCGTCGGCCTCGAGCACCACGCGCGAGCGCAGGCCGTTTTGCAGCAGCGTCTGCTGGGCCTCGGCAAGGCCAAGCTCCAGCGGCAGACCGGCGTGCCAGATCGAATCGCGCGCCGCGGCACCCGAGCCGCCGTTATGGCCGCTGATCAAGATCTTGTCGGCGGCACCCTTGGCCACACCGGTGGCGATGGTGCCGACGCCGGCCTCGCTGACCAGCTTGACCGACACGCGCGCGCCGGGGTTGGCGTTCTTAAGGTCGAAGATCAGCTCTGCCAGGTCCTCGATGGAGTAGATGTCGTGGTGCGGCGGAGGAGAGATCAGGCCGATGCCGGGCGTGGACTGACGGACCTCGGCAATCCAGGGGTAGACCTTCTTGCCGGGCAGGTGGCCACCCTCGCCGGGCTTGGCGCCCTGGGCCATCTTAATCTGAATCTCGAAGGCGCTGCACAGGTAGCGGCTCGTCACGCCAAAGCGCGCACTTGCCACCTGCTTGATGGCGGAGTTCTTGGAGTCGCCGTTGGCCAGCGGGGTCTCGCGACGCGGATCCTCGCCGCCCTCGCCGGAGTTGGAACGGCCGTGCAGGCGGTTCATGGCGATGGCCATGCACTCGTGCGCCTCTTTGCTGATGGAGCCATACGACATGGCGCCGGTGTTAAAGCGGCGGACGATGTTGAGCACGGGCTCGACCTCGTCGAGTGTCACCGGAGTGCGGCCGCTGGCATCAAGGTCCAGCAGGTCGCGCAGGCGCACGGCACGGCCGGTGCGGTGCAGGCGAGCGCTGTACTCCTTAAAGGTGTCGTAGCTGTCCTCGCGGCAGGCGGTCTGCAGCAGGTAGACCGTCTGAGGGTCGATCAGGTGATCCTCGCCGCCGAGCGGGCGCCACTTGGTCAGGCCCAGCGTGGGCAGCTGATCGGGAGCCGGGCTCTTAAGGATAGCGAGCGCGGCGTCGTAGCGCTCGTTTTGCTCGCGCTCGACGTCCTCGACACCCATACCGCCCACACGGCTCACCGTGCCGGCGAAGTACGCGTTGACAAACTCCGGCGTGAAGCCCACGGCCTCGAAGATCTGCGCCGAATGGTAGCTCTGCACCGTGGAGATGCCCATCTTGGACATGATGGAAACGATGCCGGCAGTCGCAGCCTTGTTGTAGTTGGCGATGCCCTGCTCGGCAGTCACGTCCAGATCGCCGTGCGCCGCCAAGTCGCGGATGCACGCATGCGCGTTGTACGGGTAGATGCCGCTTGCGGAGTAGCCCACCAGCGCCGCAAAGTCGTGCGGAGACACGGCGTCGCCGCACTCCACCACGATGTCGGCAAAGGTACGCACGCCGGCGCGGATCAGGTGGTTGTGCACGCAGCCCACGGCGAGCAGTGACGGCACAGGGACCTCGCCCGCCGCAGCACGGTCGCTCAACACCACGATGTTCACGCCGTCGCGGACCGCAGCCTCAACATCCTCTGCAAGCTGCTTGAGCGCAGCCTGCAGCGCGCCCTCGCCGGCATCGCGGCGGTAGACGGCACGGAAACGGCGGGTCTTAAAACCCACGCGGTCGATGGCGCAAATGCGGTCGAACTCCTCCTCGCTCAGCAGTGGGCGCTCCAAGCGCACCAGCTGACAGGCCGTACGGGAGTCCTCGAGCAGGTTGCCGTGGTTGCCCAGGTAGAGCGTGGTCGAAGTGACCATATGCTCGCGCAGGGCATCGATCGGCGGGTTCGTGACCTGGGCGAACAGCTGATAGAAGTAGTCGAAGAACGAGCGCGTCTTCTTGGACAGGCAGGCCAGCGGCGCATCGATACCCATCGAGGCGAGCGGCGCCTTGCCCTGCTGGGCCATGGGACGCACGACTTCGTCAACATCATCCCAGTGATACCCGAGCTTGGCCATGCGCACGGCGGCGGGCACCTCGGTATCCTCGGCGGGCGTGGGCGCGACGGGCTTGTCGAGCGCGTCGACGGTCAGCGTCTCCTCGGCGATCCAGTCGCGATAGGGCTTTTCCTTGGCGTAACGGGCGCGCAGCTCGTCGTTGTAGATGACGCGGCCGCGGGCAAAATCGACCTCGAGCATCTGGCCCGGTCCCAGACAGCCGCTCGTCAGGATGTTCTCGGGGCTCACCTCGATGGTGCCCACCTCGCTTGCCAGCATAAAGCGACCGTCGCGCGTCACATAGTAGCGGGCGGGACGCAGGCCGTTACGGTCGAGGGCGGCACCCAGCGTGCGACCGTCGGTAAAGGCGATGGCCGCCGGGCCATCCCACGGCTCCATGAGCATGGACTGGTAAGCGTCGTAGGCGCGGCGCTCCTCACTCAGGCTGTCGTTGTGGTCCCACGGCTCGGGCAACAGCATGGACGCGGCACGCGTAAGCGGGCGACCGTTCATGACCAAAAACTCAAGCACGTTGTCCAGAATCGCGGAATCGGAGCCCTCGCGGTTGATGATGGGCATCACGCGCTCAAGATCGTGCTGCAGCACGGGGCTGTACAGGTTGGGCTCGCGGGCGCGGATCCAGTTGACGTTGCCCTTGAGGGTGTTGATCTCGCCGTTGTGGATGATAAAACGGTTGGGGTGCGCACGCTCCCAGCTGGGCGTGGTGTTGGTGGAGTAGCGCGAGTGAACGAGCGCCACGGCCGTTTTGACGGCGGCGTCGTTGAGGTCGATGAAGAAGCGGCGCATCTGCGTGGCGACCAGCATACCCTTGTACACGATGGTGCGCGAGCTCATAGAGCACACATAGAAGATCTTGTCGTGCAGGGCAAACTCGACGTCGGCCTTCTTCTCGATGGTGCGGCGGCACACGTACAGACGACGCTCGAAGGCATCGCCAGCGGGCGTGTCGTCCGGACGGCCCAGAAAGGCCTGCAGGATGGTAGGCATGCAGGCGCGGGCCGTCTCACCCAGGTCATGCGGGTCGACGGGCACCTCGCGCCAAAAGAGCAGCGGCACGCCGGCCTCGGCGCAGCCCTCCTCAAACACGCGACGGGCATCCTCTACGCCCTTGTCGTCCTGCGGGAAGAACAGCATGGCCACGCCATAGTCGCCCTCTGCCGGCAGAATCTGGCCGCACTTTTGAGCCTCTTTACGGAAAAAGTGATGCGGAACCTGGAACAGGATGCCAGCGCCGTCGCCGGTGTTCTTCTCGAGTCCCGTACCACCGCGGTGCTCCAAGTTAACCAGAATGGACAGTGCGTCGTCCAGGATCTGGTGATGGCGCTCGCCGTTGATATCGGCAAGCGCGCCGATGCCACATGCATCGTGGTCGAATTCGGGGCGATAAAGGCCCTGCTGCTGAGCGAAATCTGCCTGCATCGCGATCCTCCCCTAGATATTTAGACAGTCAGTTGAATAGGCATACTAGGAGCATCGCCGGCCTGTTGTGTTTCCCACCCGTTTCGAAACAATCGCGTAACGCACGCCCTACGAGTGGACACCGCCGACCTCAAGGGCGACAACATAGGCCCCAAGTTCGGCCTGCAAACTCACCTCTTCAAACATCTCAATCTGTAACAGTAAGACCCAATTTCGACGACTAACTGTTACAGATTGAGATGTTTTCGAGAGACGGTTCCGAATGTCTCGATCTGTAACACGAAGGGTCAGTTTTGGCGGTCAGCTGTTACAGATCGAGATTTTCCATAGGACCATTTCTTCCTGTCTTGATCTGTAACACCTAGACCCAATTTCCATCCCTAGTTGTTACAGATCAAGACATTTCGGCAACCCCCTTTCCCCACCCCATTCAAATACAACAATTTTGTTAGTCGTGGTTAACTTTTTGGCCTAAAACGGGTATCCTTTGCGGCGTCAAGCAAACGGCACGCGCGCCGTGCCAGATCAAGGAGGCCCCCATGGCACGCCAGAAAGACCAACAGACGATGCAACTTGTCCTTATCCGTCACGGAGAATCCGAGTGGAACAAACTCAACCTGTTCACCGGCTGGACCGATGTTGAGCTCACCGACACGGGCCGCGAAGAAGCCGCCGCAGGCGGTCGAGCCCTCAAAGAAGCGGGTTTCGACTTTGACGTCTGCTACACCTCGCGCCTCAAGCGGGCAATCCATACCCTCAACATCGTGCTCGCCCAGATGGACCGCGAATGGCTGCCCGTCATCAAGTCCTGGAAGCTCAACGAGCGCCACTACGGCGCGCTGCAGGGTCTCAACAAGGCCGATGCCGCGGCGGAGCACGGCGACGAGCAGGTACTCATCTGGCGCCGTTCCTTCGATGTCTGCCCGCCGGCGCTCGAGCCGGGCGATAGTCGCGACCCCCACACGCAGGAGCAATACCGCGACATCGCGCCCGACCAGCTACCCTACACCGAGTGTCTCAAGGACACGATTGCCCGTGCCTGGCCTTATTTTGAGGACGAGATTCGCCCCCAGATGCTCGCCGGCAAGCGCGTGCTCATCGCCGCGCACGGCAACTCCCTGCGCTCTCTCGTCATGAAGTTCGAGCACCTCACGCCCGAGGAGATCGTCAAGGTCAACATCCCCACCGGCGTGCCGCTCGTCTACACCTTCGATGCCGAGTTCAACGTCCTCTATAAGCGCTACATCGGCGACCCGACAACCATCGCCGCCAAGATCGACGCCGTGGCCAATCAGGGCAAGGCGCACAAGTAGCCCCAACCCAAGCCCAGCGCGCGGCGCCACGTGATCCAAGCGCGGCGCCGCACCACCCATATGCAGGAACCCACCATGTTCAACACCATGCTCAACCATCTCAAACATCATTTTGGCTCCCGACGCACTGGCGGCCACGGAGGCCTAGACATCGCACGGCACATCGGGCCCGGCCTGCTCGTGACCGTCGGCTTTATCGACCCGGGCAATTGGGCCTCCAATATGGCCGCCGGCTCGCAGTTTGGCTACGCGCTGCTGTGGATCGTCACGCTGTCCACGATCATGCTCATCGCGCTGCAGCACAACGCGGCGCACCTGGGTATCGCCACGGGCGCCTGTCTTGCCGAGGCCACGACACGTTACCTCCCCCGCTTCGTTGGGCGCACGGTGCTCGCCAGTGCCTATCTTGCGACCATCGCCACCGCCATGGCCGAAGTCCTGGGCGGTGCGATCGCGCTTCAAATGCTCTTTGGCCTGCCCGTACGCGCCGGCTGCATCATCGTGGCGGCGGCATCGATTGTCATGCTCATGACAAGCTCCTACAAACGCGCCGAACGCTGGATCATCGCCTTCGTGGGCGTGGTGGGACTTTCGTTTTTAGCCGAGCTTGCACTAGTCAAGGTCGACTGGCCGCAAGCCGCCACAAGCTGGATCACACCCAGTATGCCCACCGGCTCGGCCGCGATTATCGTAAGTGTCCTGGGCGCGGTCGTTATGCCCCACAACCTCTTCCTGCACTCCGAGGTCATCCAATCCATGCACTTCGAAGGCCAAGGCGAGCAGGTTATCGAAGAACGTCTGCGCTACGAGCTCTTTGACACGCTCTTTTCGATGGGTGTTGGCTGGGCAATCAACTCGGCCATGGTCATCCTGGCCGCGACGACTTTCTTTGCGCACGGCATTGTCGTAGACGACCTCGCCGTCGCAGCGGCCACGCTCTCCCCCATCTTGGGCCCGGCGAGCTCGACTATCTTTGCGGTGGCGCTGCTGTTTGCGGGCCTCTCGAGCAGTGTGACGGCGGGCATGGCGGCAGGCACCATCACCGCGGGTGTGTTCGACGAGGAATACGACATCCACGACCGACACTCCTCGATCGGGGTGGCGGCCTGTTTCGTCGGCGCAGTGACGGCATGCCTGGTCGTCAAAAATCCCTTTGAGGGCCTCATCTGGAGCCAGGCGCTGCTGTCGCTTCAATTGCCGATTACGGTCTTTGTGCTCATACGACTCACCAGTTCGCCCCGCGTCATGGGCAAATACGCCAACTCGCGCCCGCTCAACGCGTTGCTCGTAGGGATCGGCGTCATCGTGACGATTCTTGATGTCGTGTTGTTGACAGGGATGTAATTGGAATGGCGTGACTGTCCAGATATAACGTCTCAATCTGTAACACGTGAGGCCGTTTTAAACCGTCAGATAAATCAAAAGGGCCCCGGCCGAGAATTCGACCGGGGCCCTTGGACAGAACTCTGTATGGCTAATCGTCGTGTGTCTACGAGTTACTCCTCGACGAGCTCAAACTCATCGGGGCCGACGCCGCACACCGGGCACACGTAATCCTCGGGCAGCTCGGGCGTATCGACCTCAACTTCGTAACCGCAAACGGTGCACACAAACTTATACGTCTTCTTCTCCTCAGCCATGATGTTCTCCTCTCGAACGCGACTGGTGATGTACTTCGTCTATTAGTATAGATTCTCAATAATATAATGCAAGTATTTTTAGAACATTTTTAGCCTTGATACGACGAGGCCTTGGGCGGCGTCTTACCCTTTAGCACCTTGTGATAGTAGTCGTACGTCAGCGGCGTCTCGTCGCTCAAGCGCTCGGCATCCTCCATCTCGCCGATAAAGAGCAGGTGCGTGCCCACATCCACGGTATCAATCAGACGGCAGCTAAACAGCGCCGCCGCGTGCTCGGGCACATAGGGCATGCCCAGAGTGGTCTCGTGGGTTTCGTACTTGGCAAACTTGTCGTAATCGCTGCTGGTGCGGAAGCCAAAATTGCCGATATAGAGCATGTCGGCGGTCTGGTCAATCACGGTCAGTGCAAAAGCCTTAGCCGATGCGATTACGCCGGACGTGACATTTTCCTTGTTCACGGCAATCGAGATGCGCGGCGGGGCGGATGTCACCTGCACCGCTGTGTTGATAACGCAGCCGGCACGCAGCCCGTCCGCCGCGGCGCTCACCACGTACAGGCCACTCGGCATGGTAAAGAACGCAGTTTTGTCCATAACGATCACTCCCCTAGCTCGGGTTGGAACCTCATGGATGTATGTACCCACAAAAAAGGCGGCACCCATAACGGACGCCGCCTTTGAGACATATATGTCAGAACAGTAAGAAAGATGAGACGTGTCCCACCAATCCACCTGCTAGAAACCTAGCGATTGCGCTCTTTGAGGGCGCGGTCGATCTCGCGTTGGACATCACGCTTGGCCATGTCCTCGCGCTTGTCATAGAGCTTCTTGCCGCGACCCAGACCCAGCAGCAGCTTTACGCGGCCGTCGGTATTAAAGTAGAGCTCCAACGGAACCAGCGCATAACCACGGTTGCGAAGTTTGCCGTCAAGAAAGTCGATCTCCTTGCGGTGCAGCAGCAGACGACGCCGACGGTCGGGATCGCGATTCCACACGCCACCATGGCTATAAGGGTGGATATGCAGGCCGACGAGCCAGCACTCGCCGCCACGGATCAACGCAAAAGTGTCAGTGATCTGACAGGCGCGCTCGCGAATCGACTTGACCTCGGTGCCGCTCAGCTCAATACCGCACTCAAACGTCTCATCGATAAAGTACTCGTGATGCGCCGAGCGATTCTTGGAAATGAGCTTGCGCTCGCGTTTACTGGGCATCGCCAGCCTCCTTGGCGCCATCGGAACCCTTGCCCGCAGCTTCGCGCTTAGCCTTGCGCTCGGCGTTGAGCTCGGCGTCGCTCTCGCGCACCAGTTTGATAAACGCCGCGCAGGCTTCCTCACCCACCAAGTCGCGAGCACGCACCGTCAGGCGCGTCGCCTCCTGCTTGTCGCCGTCGCTTGCAGCATCGGTCGCGCACATAATCAGGCAGATGGCAATCTCGGCCGAGGGTGAGGTCGGAACGCCTTGCAGGGACAGTTCACCCATCGCGTGGTCGTCGCTCTCATCGGCAGCATCCGGATAGGTGGTATGGATCTTGTTGAGCAGGCGCGTCGTATGCGCATCGTTGGGCGCCAGGCGCAGCGCCAGACGCGCGCAGCCCACGGCAGCCGAAACGTTCTCGGTCTCGGGCTCCAAGAAATACTGACCTAGATTGGCGTAAGCGCGGGCGGCGCACTTGCCATCGCTTGCACGCTCCAGCACCGAAAACGAGAGCGATGCCCATTCCTGCTTGTCCTCGAGTGCGCGGAACAGCTCGGCCAAATCCAAGCGATAGTTGCAGTTCATGGGGTCCCAACGCACAGCCTGCATCAGGGCATTACGAGCGCTCACATAATCCTGCTGGCGAATATAGGCAAACGCCATATCAGAGTACAGGCGGTCAAACGGCACCTCGACCTGCACGAGCTCGCGCGGATCCTTCTCCACGCGGCGATAGGCCAAGCGCTCAAACTTGCTATCGAAGCTAAAGTATTGGCGCTTCTCCTCCGTCTTGCACTCAGCGTCGATATACTCCTCGGCGAGCTCCACCAGGCGCTCCAGCAGCGGCGTCGCCGTAGCCAGGTCGCCCTGCGCCAGATAGTTCTCGGCATACGTGATGTCTTGCAAGCTGATGGGCAGATCCATGGCTACTCCTCGATCTGAGCGAAACACGGCAGGCGCCGTATATACGGTCAATACACAAAACCCGGGTCTCTTACGAGGCCCGGGCGTTCAATTTTGGTAGCCCGTACCAGATTCGAACTGGTGATCTCCGCCTTGAGAGGGCGGCGTCCTAAACCGCTAGACGAACGGGCCATATGTAGCAAATGCAATGGCTGGGATGGAGGGAGTCGAACCCCCATTGACGGAACCAGAATCCGCTGTCCTGCCATTAGACGACATCCCAATGACTGCATCGCTGCGCTCGGCTGTGCCTTTGCGCAAGAAAGAAATATACGGGAAGTCTCGCCGTGACGCAAGCCCCAATTTTGACTTTTTTGAAATTCAGTCAAATTGGCCTAATTCAGTCCAACCCGTGAAGGACCTGTGAAGCCAACCGCTGTACACGAAGGGCAAAACGCCGCGAGCGGTAGCCGTCAACCGTTGGCAGATTCTACCGCGAAAACGATAGCACCAGGCAACACAATCGAAGTATCAATGATCGCGTAGATATCGAGGCGCCATGGACGAAGAGCTTGATTACCTATGGGAGACCCTGGGCCTCGAGATCACTGCCGACCTTTGGCCCGAACGGGACAAAATCCATCCCACACTGCGCCCCGCCATCACGGTGATGCAGGCAAAATACCGCCGTGCATCCTTTTTGATCATGCGGGTGTCATGGCACGCGGGTCTCCCCGACCTTAAGCGAATCCAGGCAAGCCTCGTCGAGCTGTCCGGCATGCCGACCGTCATATCCGAGACGCACCTGGAACAGCGCCAGCGCGAGCGACTGCAACAGCAGCGGATTCCCTTTATCTGCCCCGGCGTTCAGGCATATCTGCCCTTTATGGACGAGGAGTACTGGAGCGGCAAGCCCAACAAACACGTAAAGGTCTATGATCCACACGAATGGGCGCAGCTGGCGGACTGACTGGGGCAGGCCCGCCGGCGGAAAGTGCGTCCCAGATCTCAAGCTCAAACTGGTCCCCACTTTCCCGTCGAGCCCTCAAACGGAAACCGTGTCCCACAATCGAAGCTCAGAATGGGACGTGTTTTCCGCAACCGGCCACTTTGGGAAAGTGCATCCCATTCTGGAAGCGAATTCCGGGTCGCACTTTCCGCAGCCGCTACAGCAACGCCTCGGCCCAAGTCGATTCCCTAAAGCCGGGAATCGCAAAGTCGTCGCCCACCAGCAGCGGACGCTTGACCAGCATGCCGTCGGTCGCCAGCAGCTCGTAGCACTCCCGATCCGTCATGCCCGCATCCAGACGCGCCTTCAGGCCCAGCTCTCGATATTTCATGCCCGACGAATTAAAGAAGCGCCGCACCGGCAGCCCCGAGCGAGCAATCCAGGTCGCAAGCTCATCAGCCGTGGGATTGTCCAAAACGATATCACGGTCGATATACTCTACCCCATGTTCGTCCAGCCATGCCTTGGCCTTCTTACAGGTCGAGCACTTGGGATGTTCAACAAACAGTACGGTCATGGGAATCCTCCGAATATAGATCGGCCAACGCAGGCACACGCCACACGAGGCGCCTTCGTATGATGGGCCAATTGTAGCCCACGGGTCACACGCTAAACGAACCGTACCCCGAATCCGCGTTTGATGAACGGCAGCAGCTCCATTGCCTCGGGCGTGATATGGCCCGCAACGTTCATGCGCTCGTCACCGGGAAGATCGACCCGCGCAATCTCAAGCTCGCCTTCGTAGCGCCCATATCCGCTATTGCTCACAGCGATCGACCCCGCCTTTCGCGGCAGGCCGGCTCCGGCATCCGTCGGCACGGAATCCGGCTTATGCGTCGTACGTGACTCCTGAGACCTAAAGATGAGGACGCTCGAGTCGGGCCGGTCGTGATGAATCTGCCCGCGCACATAGGCATAACCGGGCTCAAGCTCACATTGCAGGTCCACGTATCCGGCGGAAACTTGAGCAAACTGCGCCCAGCCCGCATCGGATAGATCGGGGTCGCCGACCAACACAATGTCGCAATCGGCGCCATGTGCAAGCTCAAGCATATTGAGAGCAACCTTTGACGCGCGACCGCGCTGCGCCTCGACCGTCGGCAGTCCCTCGAATACCGGCCCGCGAACGTTAGCATCACCCGGCACAAAAGCCATGATTTCGAATCCAAGCGCCGCAAGACGAAGATTCACCCGAGCAATGTCCTCCAGAGCTAAACCGGTATAAGGCTTGGGGTAAAAATTGTGGCAGGCGGCAAAACGAGTCACATCGGCACCGGCTTCACGCCACGATGCGATTTCATCAGAACTCACCGTCGATGCATTGACCACAATGCGAAATACACCGGACAGCTCCGCGACCCGCTGGGCGCTAAAGCCATAGTCCAAACGAAGGTATTCCAACCCCAGATCGCGCAGGTCCTCGATACGCTCAAGCCCGAGCAAATCGCACGTACGCGGCCCCACATCGGCAATGAGCGCAATGCCGCGGGCGGAAAGCAGCGACAGTACATGACGAACCTTATCGGCATACGCCGCTCCCCCATCCTCGGGAATATGCAGCGAGGTGAACGCATAGCGCGCACCCGCCGCGGCACCACGTTCAATCGTCCGCTCAATATCCTGCAGAGGGCTGGAAAGATAAATTGAAATACCCGTTTTCACGCTTTAACGCTCCTTTAAAAAAGGCCGGCGGAGCAACTAGCCCCGCCGGCACAACCATAACATCAAGAAATCTGCCGCGCGCCGCGAACCCTGAGCAACACGGCTCGCGATATCAAACTACTCGCCAAAGAACTCGTTGATCTTCTGCTCGTCGACGCCAAAGAACCACGTCAGGACAAAGCCGGCGGCATAGGCAAGCAGCATAGCGGCAACGTAGCCGAGCTGCTGGCCAGGAACGACGATCAGCAGGCCAAACAGGCCGGAAACGCCCTGAGAAACCGTGCCGATGTGAAGCAGCGCCGCGAGCGCGCCGCCAAATCCGGCACCCAGGCAGGCCGTCACAAACGGACGAACGAGCGGCAGCGTAACAGCATACATCAGAGGCTCGCCCACACCCAGGATTCCAACGGGAATGGACTCTGCGACGTACTTCTTGAGCTTGGCGTTCTTGGTCTTAAAGTACAGCGCCAAACCGGCACCGACCTGGCCGCCGCCAGCCATCATAAGGATGGGAAGCAGGTAATTGATACCCTTGGTAGCGCCGTCGGGATCGTTGAGCATAGCGTGGATCGGCGTGAGCGCCTGATGCAGGCCGACGGACACCAGCGGCAAGAAGCCTGCCGACAGGATATAGCCGCCCAGGACGCCCAGCTTCTCGAAGATAAAGGTCAAAACGCTAAAGATGGCAGTCGTCAGCCATGCGCCAACCGGCTGGATGACGAGCATCAGAGCAAAGGCGCCGATGATGAGCACCAGCAGCGGGGACAAGAACGTGTCGAGTGCGTTGGGCATAACCTTGCGAATCTGACGCTCCATCCAGGCAAAAAATGCGCCAGCGATGAGAGCCGCGATCATGCCGCCCGCTGCGGGGTTGTACTGCGCACTGGTGAGCGGCAGCAGAATGGCAGTGGCAGGATCAGCCGCGCCAGGCGCAAGCAGGGGCATGGCGCTGTTGGCGATACACATCATGCCGGCGATGCCGCCCAGCGCAGCAGAGCCACCAAACTCACGTGCCGCGTTATAGCCCACCAAGATGGGCAGATAGGCAAACAGGGCCCAGCCCATGGAACGAATGCCCTGGTACCACCACTCGCCTGCAAGCGCACCTGCCGTCGAGACGTTAATGACGTTGCAGATACCGTTGATGAGGCCAGCCGCAATGATGCCGGGAAGCAGGGCGACGAAGACGTTGGAAATCTTCTTAAGGAAGGCCTGAACCGGTTTGGACTCGTACTTGGCCTTCTGCGCGGCTTTGTTTGTGGCCGCAGCGTCAACCACGCTCTCATCAGCAACGCCTTTCGCAAGGCCGGTGAGCTTGGAGAACTCCTCGAGCACCTTATTCACCTTGCCCGGACCCAGCACGATCTGCATCGTGTCGTCCTCGACCAGGCCCATCACGCCGTCGAGTGCCTTAATACCCTCCGTGTCGACGTTGCCCGTGTCTTTGACGGTCACGCGCAGGCGCGTCATGCACGCCGCGTTTGCGAGCACGTTGTCTTTACCGCCCAAAAGGTCCAACAGCTTTTGGGCCAGCTCTTTGTTCGTCATAACTCCTCCTTGTATTGGGTATCTCGTCTGGATGTCATATCAGCTCACGCCGCGCACCTATTGGACATCGGCATTGCTTTTCTCATGGCCACTCACCGCAGCACGGACATGGCCTTGCGCCCGCTCAAGAGCTACCGTAGCCTGCTCGGCATCGCAGTCCAGCAGTACCGAGACAATAGCGGTTTTTACGTGGCCGCCGGCATCTGCAAGCGCCTGAACAGCGTGCTCGCGCGTGCAGCCGGTCGCCTCCATCACGATGTTCTGCCCGCGCACCACCAACTTCTCGTTCGTCTGCTGCACATCGACCATCAGGTTTTGGTACACCTTGCCAATCTTGACCATGGCACCGGTCGAAATCATGTTGAGAATGAGCTTTTGAACCGTTCCCGCCTTGAGCCTCGTTGAGCCGGTCAGCACCTCGGGACCGGGCACGGGCTCAATGGCAAGATCTGCGCTCTCCCCGATCTTCGACCCTTGGTTGCAGGCAATTGCAATGGTCTTGCACCCAGCTGCCTTGGCGTACGCAAGGCCGCCCACCACATAAGGAGTACGACCGCTTGCCGCCAGGCCAACGACAAGATCCTTGTCCGAGAGTCCACGCTCTCGCAGGTCGCTCGCGCCAAGCTCCTCGCTGTCTTCGGCACCTTCGACAGCCTTGATAAACGCCGTCTCGCCTCCGGCAATGAGCCCGACAATCAGGTCGGGTGACACGCCAAACGTGGGCGGACACTCCGAAGCGTCGAGTACGCCCAGACGACCGCTGGTGCCTGCGCCCATGTAAAAGACGCGCCCGCCGTGCTCGAGTGCCTCAGCAGCCCAGTCGATTGCTGTGGCAACCTGGGGCAACACTTTCGTGACCGACTGGACGGCACGAAGATCCTCATCGTTCATCGTCGTGACGATTTGCAGCGATGTCATCGTATCGAGGTCCATTGACCTTTGATTACGCTGTTCGGTCGTGAATTTTGTTAAATCGAGCATTTCATTCACCTCATCTTTCCTGTTTCTCGATGTAGTTTTGCTTAATGACATGCGTCGCCCGTTCGTAGTCACTGGCAACGTAAGCAGCGTACAGGGCATCGACAACCATAAGCTGGGCCATACGCGAAGCCATGGCACCGCTGCGGACCAAGGGTTCACTCGCAGCGACGCCGAGCACGGCATCGGCCATGGTGGCAAGCTTGGATGATCCATCTACTTTGGTAACGGCCACGACGGGACAGTTGTGACGTTGAGCCTCGGCGGTGCAGTCCAGCACCTCTTGCGTCAAGCCCGAGTAGCTAAAGGCGATTGCCATATCGCCCTCATGCATGTTCTTGGCACACAAGAGCTGATCATGCCAGTCGTCGTACAGATGGCACTCTTTGTCGACACGCATGAGCTTTTGCGCCAGATCGTGCGCGACCAAACGAGAGGCACCAATACCGAACAGATTGACCGCGCGTGCCCGCTTAAGACGGGCCGCGCATCGCTCCAAGACGGTGTAATCGAGCGTTCGCGCCGTCGCCTCGATCGTGCGCACGTTGCTTTTCATCACCTTCCCCACGATACGTTCGACGCTGTCATCCATGGAGATGTCCTCGAGGGCTACGTCTTTCTTGTCACCTAAGAGCGCCAGCTCGGCAATCAGTTCGCGCTGGAACTCCTTGTAGCCCGCAAAACCCAAACGCTTGCAAAAGCGCAAAATGCTCGAGGGCGAGGAGAACGTGACATCGGCAAGACCGCGGACGGACAACCCGACCACCTCGTGCGGATGAGCGCTTACATATGCGATGACATTGCGTTCCGCCGGGCTCGCGCTGAGCTCACGCTCGCGAAGCCGCAAAAGCAATCCGTTTGCCATCTCAAACACCTCCGTTGAGAAGAATTAAAGACCAACGAACGATTCGTACCGGATACAAACAGCTTTTGCGGTACATTGTGCCGCATCGTGGCGCACAAAGGGCGAGCGTTCTACCGCTCGCCCCTCAAATCCGACCGCTCGGAAATACGCACGACACAAAATAATTCAACGAGGCCGCATTATCAGAAACGGGTTTGTTACCGGCTAGCGCCTCGCATGGGCGCCGATCGGCCGAGTCGCATGGCGCACCAACGCCGCCGTCAACAATACCAACAGCATGGCGGTGACATAGCCCCCAGCATCGAATCCTAAATCGATAACGTCGAAATGCCTGCCGGGAACAAAGATCTTATGTACCTGATCGCCAACGGAGCAGGCGGCGCAAAAGAGCAATACGGGCACGCAACGGGAGCATACGCTCCACGGACGCCTGGAAAGGCAAACCACGACCACCGAGGCGAACAACCCGACGAAGAAAAATTCTACGGTATGGGCAACGCGACGGACGTTCGTGCCCACCCACATGCGAATGGAAGCAAGTCGGCCAGACCGGGCATTCGAGGCAGCCGAATCGGTTCCCCCGGTCATTCCGTTCTCCGCCTGGGCTTCACCCGTGGCATCGGCAGTCTGAACGCCCGTAGCCTGACCCTCCACCACACGCGCGGTGGACTCGCTCAGCAACGACGTCTCCACCGCATTTTGCTCCGTCAGCACCCAGATGCCCGCCAGCGTTGCAGCGAACAGAACGATCGCGGTCCATCCGATTATTTGTTTTACGCGCGACAAAGGCCAACCTCCTTTTTTTGAATATCAGCGAGTGTAGCCCCAAATGACATCGTCACCGTATCAAAATTTGAATCGCAACAGGAAGCGACAAAGCGACTCAAACCCCTACCCCGCCTCGCGCATCCAGCGATCGAACGTCCCCACGCACACGCCCAAGCACTTTGCTGCCTGGCTGCGGGTAATATCGCCCGCTTCATAGCTATCGCGCACCAGCTCAAACTGAGGAGGGCACGGCTTGCGAGGTCGACCGAAACGGACCCCTCGCGCCCGCGCCGCTGCAATTCCCTCCGCCTGGCGCCGATGGATATTCTCGCGCTCCACCTGCGCCACGTAGCTCAGCAGTTGCAGCACAATATCGGCAATCAGGGTGTTGGTCACATCCGGCGCGCCGCTGGCCCTGACGCGCGTGTCAAGCAATGGCATGTCCAACACCACAATGGCAACCCCGAGCTCCTTGGTAATGCGTCGCCATTCCTCAAGAATCTCGGAGTAATTACGACCAAGTCGGTCGATAGAAAGCACCACCAGCACGTCCCCGTCTCCCAGGACGTGTAGCAGCTCGCGATAATGCGGTCGATCGAAGTCCTTGCCGCTCGCATGGTCGGCATAAATATTCGCTGAGCCCACGCCATAGGCGCCCAGCGCATCCAGCTGCCGATTCAGATTCTGATCGCGCGAACTCCCCCGCGCATAACCGTACACCGTCGCCATCTCATCCCCGCTTTCTTGTATACCTGACAAAAAGGGACAGGTTTATTTTGGTAGGTTTTACCTCTCAAATAGCAGGTAAGCGGGCAGCCGAGCAGACGGCAAGGTAGCCACGATTCAAATGCGAAGGACGGCCCCGAAAGACCGCCCTCCGCTCCCCCACCATCAGTCGGGATTTGGCTAATGGATAAGCTTAAAGTCCAAGTGCCCACGCGTGGTATTGACGCGCGAGACCTCGATGATCACGCGCTGCCCCAGCTCGTAACGGGTGCCCGTGTCGGCACCCGTGAGCGTTAGCGCGTCCTCGTCGAACTCGAACCACTCGTTGCCCAGGCTCTTGATCGAAACCAAGCCTTCGACCTGCGTTAGGTCCAAGCGCACAAAGAGGCCCATGCTGCTAACCCACGAGACGGTTCCGGCATAGCGCTCGCCCAGACGGTCCTCATAGTACTGGGCAATCTTGATCTTTTGCGTCGCATGGCTGGCGGCATCTGCCGCGCGCTCGGCATCGCTGCAGGCGCGGCAGATCTGCGGCAGAATGCGCGGCAGTGACTCGCGCCCCTTGCCGATCAGCCGCGGCGTGCGGACCAAGGCGTCCTTGCCGCCGAGCTGCTCATAGGCCAACTGCAGTTTGAGCACGCGATGCACCACCAGATCGGGGTAGCGACGGATGGGACTCGTAAAGTGACAGTAGCACGGCGCGGCGAGCGCAAAGTGGCCCTCGTTGCGCGGCTTGTACAGTGCACGCTGCATGCTGCGCAGAAGCAGCGTGTTGACGAGCGGTGCGTTGGCCGTACCGGCGGCAGCATCAACTGCAGCCTGCAGCTCATCGGGACTCCCCAGGGCAATACCGGCAGCACGGCGATCGTCGATGATGCCTAACTGCGCCAGCGCAACGGCGGCACCGTGCAGGCTATCGGGGCTCGGATCCTCATGCACGCGATAGCAGGCCTCGATATCACGGTCTGCCAGCCACTCTGCAACGCACTCGTTGGCGAGCAGCATGGCTTCCTCGATAAGCGACGTGGCACACGAACGCTCACGCGCCACAATCTGCACGGGCACTCCGTCCTCATCCAATAGAGCGCGAATCTCGGCCGTGTCAAAATCGACTGAGCCGCGGGCGCGACGAATACGACGGCGAAGTTCGGCGAGTTCGTTGGCGGCGACAAGGAAATCGCCGAGGTCGATGTTGTAGCCGCGGGCGGTCTCCTCGCACGCAAGACCGCGCTCAAGCGCTTCCTCGCGCGAGGTCTCGGCAGCCGCAACATCCTCGGCCGCACCCTCCAGCACCGAATACTCAACCGCGCCGGCACGCACCAGCAGCGCCTCGGCGCCGTCATAGTCCATACGCACACGCGAGCGAATCACGCTGGGGTACGGATCGTAATGCCGCACGCGGCCCTGCGCATCGAGCTCGATATCGACGGTAAACGCAAGACGGTCCTCGTCAGGGCGAAGCGAGCACAGGTCACAGGACAGGCGTTCGGGCAGCATGGGAAGCACGCGATCGGCCAGATACACCGATGTCGTACGATGGCGAGCCTCAAGATCGATATGCCCGTCCCAAGCCACATAGTGTGAAACGTCGGCGATATGCACACCCAGCTTGTAGCCACCCTCGGGCGTGCGCTCCAGCGAAATGGCGTCGTCAAAGTCGCGCGCGTCGACTGGGTCGATCGTGATGACAAAGCGGTCGCGCAGATCGCGGCGGAGCGGGTCCTTAAGCGCCGCGGACACATCGAGCGAAAGCCCCTCGGCCTCGTCCAGCGCGGCCTCGGGATAGCTATCGGTATAGCCGTAACGCGCCATCACATATTGAACGCCCAAATCGGGCGCGTCATCTCCGCCAATGCGGCGTTCGATCGTCACGGTGCCCGATTCCAGGCGCGTCGGGTAGGTCAAAATGCGCGCGACAACAGCATCACCCGGGTGAACGCCCAGGCGATCCGCCGAGGTGTCCTCGGGCAGGATGAAGAAGTCGGCCTTCAGGCGCGAATCGAGCGGCTCGATCACACCGAGCGGACCGGCGGTCTGGTACGTGCCCACCACGCTTATGGCTGCGCGCTCAACCACGCCCTCGATCACGGCGCGTCGCTCACCGTGCGGGCTGTTCTTAATGCTCACGGCAACGGTATCGCCGTCCATGATCTCACGCTTGCCGCGACCCATGACCTTGTAGTCGCCGCTCTCGGTTATGACATAGGCGCTGTGCTCATGGAGCTGCACGCGCCCGGTCAGGCTCGGACGGCGTTCGCTGCGCACCGGCCCGCGCTTATTGCGAGCTCCACGCTTATGCTTGTTATTGCGCCCCATGGCGCCTCCTAACTATCGATTGCCGTTTACATCCCAAGAGTCTACCCAAATGATCCCTAGGGGACGGAGGAAAACGAATCACATAGATAGACCAGCGCCACGAGGATCCGCAATCCTGCCGTCCCCTAGGGATCAAAAAACGGGCCGCCCCATAAGAGACGACCCGTTGGAAGGGATGAATTCCAGGCATGCCTACACGCGCAGGTAGCGGCGCATGGCGATGGCAGAACCAAAGAGACCGATAATCACGCCGACCAGAATCAGCGCAGCATAGGTCACCAGGTAGTACTGCATCGGCAGGGCAAACGACATCCAGCCGATGCTCTCCTGCAGACGCGGAATCATCAGATTGCGCAGCAGCTCCAGAACGCCGATGGAAAGCAGCGAGCCCAAAATGGCCTGCAGTACGCCCTCGGTGATAAACGGGCCGCGAATGAAGCCGTTGCTGGCGCCGACCAGACGCATAATCGCTATCTCACGACGACGCGCCGTGATGGACAGGCGAATCGTGTTGTTGATGAAGATGAATGCGATAAAGGTCAGAAGGCCAACGAGCACCACGGCGGCGATGCGGATGTAGTTGGTCACCTGGAACAGGCGGCTCACTTCCTCCTGGCCGTACAGCACGCTCGCGTTGACGTCGCCGTCATCCGCGATCTTCTGGAAATCGGCATCCTTCTTGAGCTTCTCTGCCGTGCTCTCGACCTTGGACGGATCGTCCATCTCAATTGCAAACGAAGCCGGCAGCGGGTTCTGGCCATCGAGCGCGCTCATGGTGGCGTCGGCGTTGCCCGACATCTTGCTCGTATACTCGGCCAGCGCGTCATCCTTGTCCTTATAGGTCACGGACTTGACGTTATTCCACGTCTTAAGTTCGGCCTCAAAAGCCTGAACATCGGCCTGATCAGCGTCATCACTAATGAACGCGTTGATGACAACCTGATCCTCGACGGTACCGATCACGGAGTTCAGCATCGCGGAGCCCATGATGAACAGGCCGATGATAAACAGCGAAAGGAAGATCGTGATGACGGCGCCGAGCGAGGTAGTCCAGTTACGGAAGAAGTGGCTGATTGCCTCTTTGAAGGAGTAGCCCACGTTAGTTGGTGCCATAGTTGCCGTAACCTCCCCTCTCCTGGTCGCGGATAACGTGGCCGCCCTCGAGGGCGATCACGCGACGGTGCATGCTATCAACCATCTCGCGGTCGTGCGTGGCGACGATCACGGTAGTGCCGGTGCGGTTAATACGCTCGAGCAGCTTCATGATGCCCAGCGAGATCGCCGGGTCGAGGTTACCCGTGGGCTCGTCGCAGATCAGCAGCGGCGGACGGTTGACCATAGCGCGGGCGACGGCAACGCGCTGCTGCTCGCCACCGGAAAGCTGGTCGGGCAGCGAGTCCATCTGATCGGCCAGGCCGACCAGACGCAGCACCTCGGGCACCTGGCTGCGAATAACGCCCTTGGGCTTGCCGATGCACTGCAGGGCAAACGCCACGTTTTCGTAGGCGGTCTTTTGCGGCAGAAGCTTAAAGTCCTGGAACACGGCGCCAATCTGGCGGCGCAGGAACGGAACCTTGCGGTTCTTGATCTTCATGAGGTCCTGACCGGCAACCAGGATGCGGCCGCTCGTCGGCTTGACGTCACGGTTGAGCGTCGACAGCAGCGTGGTCTTACCCGAGCCGGAGTGACCGACCAGGAAGACAAACTCGCCCGGATAGATCTCGATGTTGATGTCGTCGAGTGCAGGCTTGTTGGGCTGTGCCGGATAGATCTTGGTGACATGCTCCATAAGGATGACGGGCTCGACACCGGCCTGCTTGGCCATCTTCTTGCGGCTGGCCTGCGGATCGATGGGCGCAAACACCGACGTAAAATCGGGGTTGTTGAGCGCGTTATCGAGGCTTGCGACCTCGGCGGCCTGATCGCTCTCGACCACCGGGGCAGCAGGCTGCGTGGGGTCGGGAATAGCGGCAAAGAGACCGGACTGCGCAGGCTGAGGAGCCGGCGTCGCAGGGGCCAAGGGGTCGGGAATGCCGGCCATGGTAGGCTGCGGCGTGGCGGCACCAGCCTGAGGCTGCTCCACGCGAGCGGTCACGGCCTGAACGGGCTCAAAACCCGCCGTGCCGGAAAGCGCGACATCGCTGGTGGGATTGTAGGCAAAGGGATCGGATGCCGGCTGTGCCTGATCTGCCGGCTGAGCGGGGGCCTGAGCAACAGGCTGGCCCTCTGAATCCGGAGTGGCGAAACGACTGCCCTGGACGCCTGTCTGCGTCTTGGGGGCATCATCGCCCGCACCGGAGGTACGGAAGTGGTTACCCACTGGTGCTCCTTATCGTCGTGCGTTTAAACTACATGAGCGCTTTGTATTTTAGCAGCATTAGCTTTGCTGCACATAAGAAGCATGGCAGGGCCTGGTCCCTCCGGCCCCCGAAAAAGGTTAAAACCCAAAAAAACAACGCCAAAAAAGGAAACCCCCCCCCCCCCGGCCCCGGCGGGGGGGGCAAACCCCCGGCGGAAAAATATTGTAGATTAA
>UQLF01000019.1 GCA_900541875.1 uncultured Collinsella sp.
GCCGCGGGGGCGTTCAGCTAACTGCGGGAATGGCCTATTTGCTCAATGTGTTCGGCTGAGATCGGAAATCAACCCTGCGCGGTATACTCATGACATGGAAAGATGCGAACATACATACGGTTATGAGGATGCCACGGGCGTCACACCGCCTCCCTGGACGGGTCCGGCGGTGGGCCTGATGGACCTCGATGCGTTTTTTGCGAGCGTGGAAATGCTCGATCATCCCGAATGGCGCGGCAAGCCGCTCATCGTGGGTGGCGATGCCGATTCTCGCGGCGTTGTGTCCACCTGCTCATACGAGGCGCGTCGCTTTGGCGTGCACTCCGCCATGCCCTCGGCGGAGGCGCAGCGCCTCTGTCCGCAGGCCATTTGGACGCACGGGCATTTCGATCGCTACCACGAGGTCAGCGCACAGGTCATGGCGATTCTCGCCGACGAGACCCCGCGCGTTGAGCGCGTATCCATCGACGAAGCCTTTATCGATATCACACCGGGTCGCTTTGCGCCCGAAGACCCGCTGCTGGTCGCGCGGCGTATAAGCGATCGCGTGGCAGGGCTGGGAGTGACCTGCTCCATTGGCGTGGGCTGCAACAAGACGGTCGCAAAGATCGCAAGCGAGCGGGATAAGCCGTTTGGGCTGACCATCGTGCGCCCCGGAACCGAGCAGCGCTTTTTGGCCGCGCTGCCAGTATCTGCCATGAGCGGCATCGGGCGCTCGGCCGAGGAGCGACTGCGCCGCATGCGCATCTACACCCTCGGAGAGCTATCACGTGCACCGGAATCCACCTTGGCCTCTATTTTTGGCGTCAACGGCGAGCGCATGCGCCAGCGCGCGCTGGGACTCGAAATCTCCGAAGTCACGAGTCTCGATGAAGAGCGCGAGGTCAAGTCGGTCAGCAATGAACGCACCTTTGCTAAAGATTTGACTGAGCGTGGGGATATTGAGGCGGCGATTGCGCTGCTGGGCGAGTCAGTGGGACGCCGTCTGCGCCGTCAGGGGCTGACGGGTACCACGGTGACGCTCAAGCTCAAGTATTCGTATGGCAGCGGACGCACGGCGCAGCGGCGGCTTCCGCACCCTACCGATGACGAGAATATCTTTGTTGCCGTGGCACTCGAGCTGCTCGGCAACATCTGGCAGGAAGGCATGCATGTTCGCTTAGCAGGCATCGGCATGAGCGACTTTGATCATCAGGGCGGCATCCAGACCGACCTGTTCTGCGAGATCGATGACCGCGGAGCCCAATCGAGCGACCGCCGCGACCTCTCCGTCGCCATCGACGCCGTCCGAGACAAATTCGGCGACACCGCCCTTTCCTTCGGCCGCCAATCCCGCTTCGACGATTAGTCCCTGAGGCAAAAAGAAAGCCGGGTAGCTGCGAATGATTATTCTAGGACGGGGATTTTTTAATCATTTGGAGCGTCATTTCGCACTTTGAATGATATTGGTCCCAATTCCCGTCAGACGCGAAATCTGGTCAATCGTAAACCCCCGATGCCTCAACACTGCCAGAAGACGATTTCGCTCTGATTTCGGCAAAGTTTTAAGCTGATAAGGCTCATGCGGAGCCAAAAGAGCCCGGGCAACTTCCAGCGCATCCATATCGGAGATATGCTTACCTTCGGGCATAAAATAGGGATTAGGCTTGCCGTCGGTACTCGAAAGATAAAACGCTTCCGTACCCCCAAACAGATTGAGAATACCTTCACAATCACAAATTTCGGGATGAGAGAAATACTCATGGAAGCTGCTCCAGCGATACAGAGGAGCAGAAGAAATACCTGCTTTTGCAGGATTGTCGTGTATGTATCGGACGCAACGGAGCAGCTGTTTGTCGTCAGAAATGATCACACTCTTGAATCGTTCCTGGAACACCGGTCCGCGGCGGCCGGTTTTTTGATTGAAGTGTTTCGCATATGCCGTATCAATCGCATGCATAGCAACGCTCATCTGATTATCGAGATCATCAAATAGCAGGTGAACATGATTGTCCATGAGGCACCAGGCAAGAAGACGAATATGAGCGGACGTAAATCGTCTGTTCAATAGATTGAGAAAATAAAGGCGATCGTCATCGTCTTCGAAGATCAGCTGGCCAGCACAGCCCTTGAGCATGACGTGATAATGGCCGAGTTCGGACAACGCACGGGCAACACGAGTCATCGAAACCCTCCCTTCCAAGGATGCAGTAGCCACAGCATACAAAAGGAAAGGAAGAAAAAGGCCGAACCGCCCAACAAAGGTGAGCGGTTCGGCAAACGGTAGCAATGATTATTTTATCCCCGTCCCAGAAAAATCATTTAGAGGAGGTTGAGGGGGAGCTGGGGAGCGTCACCCCAGAGCTTTTCGAGACGGTAGAAGTCGCGCGCCTCGGGAGTGAAGACGTGGACGACAACCGAACCGTAGTCCATGAGCATCCAGGTCTTCTGCTCGCGACCCTCGATGGAGAACGGGTGCTCGCCGCAAGCCTCGGCGACCTTCTCCTCGATCTCGTCGACGATAGAATCGACCTGGCGGTTGTTGGTACCGGTGGCAAGCACAAAGTAGTCGCATACGTCGGAAAGCTCGGTCAGGTCGAGCACCTGAACGTCCTCGCCCTTCTTGTCGTAGGCGGCCTGCGCGGCGGCGCGGGCGACATCCTCGGCAGCGACACCGCTCGCGGACAGCGAGGCGGCAGTGCGGTCGGACGTGGCAACGAAACTCTTGTGCTCCACACCTTCAAGAATCTGCTCGCCGGTCATGGTCTCGTCGGCCATGGAATACCTCTTTCTAGACAGCCCGAGCTAGCGCAGCTGGGCGTAATGGTTGTAAATCGTAATAGCCGTGGGATAAAGATAGCGCCCGGACTGGATCACATAGACCAGACCCTGCGCAAAACAGGAGAAGAACAACTCATCGAGCGTCGACTCCCCCACCATCTCGCGCAGGGCATGCGCATAGTCGCCGTGGCGGTTGGGCTCGATGGCATCGGCCACAAAGACCACCATATCGAGCGGCGTCATGTCACAGGCACCCACGGTATGACGGTCGACAGCCTGGAAAACGGCCGGCGACAGTTCGGGAAAAAGCTGCGGAAGTTCATAGGCGGCAACAGGGCCATGCAAAAGCGGCGTCGCGGCGGAAGGAGAGCCGGCAATCTTAATGCCGTAATGCAGAGCGCGCGTAACCAGCTCGTCGTCGGAGAGCACTTTGTCCCAGTCGTGGATCAGACCGGCAGCAGCGGCATCAAAGCGGTCAACGCCGTAGACCTCGGCCAGATGAAGTGCGGTCTCGGCAACACCCAGCGAATGCACATAGCGCTTGCGCTTATCCTTCATGCGAACATCGAGCAGCTCTTGAATGCGCTTGAGCAGTGCGCGCTCATCGCCCTCAAACTGATCCTCTACCGACAACGTAGACCCCCATCACTCAAAATCTTCTTGGCCCAGATCGACATACAAACCGCGCTTGCGAATGTAGCCGAGCACGGACTCGCTCGTAAGATAGCGCACGCTCATGCCGCGGGCAACTCGCTTACGAATGTTCGTCGAGCTGATCGCCAGCGCCGGAATCTGAATATAGCGCACGTCGAACGGCAGCCCCGACTCTTTGATTCGGGCACGCGCCGTATCGATATCAAAGCCCGGTCGCGTCGCCGCAATAAAGGTAGCAAGCTCAGCGATTCGTTCGGCATCATGCCAGGTCACGATATCGATAATCGCGTCGGCGCCCGTAATAAAGTAGAGCTTTACCTGCGGCGGGTAAAAGTCGCGAAGGGCATGAAGCGTGTCGGCCGTATAGGTTACGCCCGGGCGGTCGATCTCGAACCGGCTCGCCAAAAAGGCCGGGTTCGCGGCGGTGGCGAGGACCGTCATGGCATAACGGTCCTCGGCAGGCGTCACCGGCTTGTCAAGCTTAAAGGCGGGAGACCCTGCCGGCATAAAGAGCACAGCGTCCAAGTCGAGCGACTCGCGCGCCTGCTCGGCGGTCACCAGGTGCCCGTAATGGATGGGATCAAAGGTGCCGCCCATAATGCCGAGCCTAAACTCCCGCCCGTCCTCTAGAGGAAGCTCGGGCAGACCGATTCCACCGCGCAGCGACATGGCTTACTCGCCCTCCGAGGTCTCGGCATCGTCCGCGGCATCCACCGCATCGACAACCTCGACGCCCTCATCCGCAGCATCGGTCACGTCAATGGCCTCAACGGCAACGTCCTCGCCAGCATCCTCGAGCTCCTCGTACTCCGAGAAGTCCTCGGCGCCCTCAAAGTCAAAGGCGCGCTGGCAAATGCGGACCTCGTCGCCCGCACGGCAACCGGCCTTCTCGAGCGCGTCGTCAACACCCATACGCGCAAACTTATGCTGCAGGTAAATGACGGCTTCCTCGTTTTCCCAGTCGGTCTGGATGACCATGCGCTCGATGGCACGACCGACCACGCGGAAGGCACCGGGCTCTTCCTGAACAATGCGGAAACGCTTCTCACGCTGCAGGCGACGGCGCTCCCACTCATCGTCGCGCAGAACGACCGGCTCATCCGAGACAGCCAACTCGGCGCGCAGCTTAGCCACCTGCTCGCCCACGGCAAGCATTAGCGTGTTGAGGCCGGCGCCCGTCACGGCAGACACGGCAAAGAACATATGTCCATCGTCGAGCGCTGCGCGCTTGAGGTCGGCAATCTTGTCGGCCGTGCCCGGCGCATCGCACTTGTTGGCAACGACGATCTGCGGACGCTCCGAAAGCTCGGCGCCATACTGCTCGAGCTCGCGGTTGATGATGTGGTAATCCTCGACCGGATCGCGATCCTCAAAACCACCCGTCATGTCGACGACGTGCATGATCAGGGCCGTACGCTCAATGTGGCGCAGGAACTGGTGACCCAGGCCCTTACCCTCGCTCGCGCCTTCGATAAGACCGGGGACGTCGGCAACGACGTAAGAATATTCACCGGCACGCACCATGCCGAGGTTCGGCACGAGCGTGGTAAACGGGTAGTCAGCAATCTTGGGACGGGCGGCACTCATGCGCGCGATGAGCGATGACTTACCCACGGAGGGAAAGCCCACGAGCGCGGCATCGGCCATAAGCTTCATCTCGAGCTCGATCCAGTGCTCCTCGGCCGGTTCGCCCAACTGGGCAAAGGCCGGAGCGCGACGCACCGACGTCACAAAGTGCGTGTTGCCCAGACCGCCGACACCGCCGGGCGCCACGACGACGCGCTCGCCGTCGTGCACCAGGTCGGCAATCTCGAACATCGGTGTCTGCGTCTCGGGGTCGAGCTCGCGCACCACGGTGCCCATAGGGACCTTGAGAATCAGGTCCTCGCCGCTCTTACCGTTACGACGGGCACCCTGCCCGTGCGTGCCGCGCTCGGCGCGGAAGTGATGCTTAAAGCGGTAATCGATCAGCGAAGACAGCTGAGCATCGGCCTGGATGACGACATTGCCGCCACGACCGCCGTCGCCGCCATCGGGGCCGCCCTTGGGGACAAATGCCTCGCGCCTAAACGACATGCATCCGGCTCCGCCGTCGCCGCCGCACACGTTAATGCGGCTGATATCGGTGAACTGTGACAACAGAATCGCCTCCTACAAAAAGAGGGAGACCCTTGAATCCTAAAACTCAAGTGCCTCCCACATATGTGCTCTATGAAGGGTGAATTACGCGTTCGCGAGCGGGCGTACGCTGACCCTGTGCTTGATACCCTTGTGGAACTCAACGGTACCGTCGACCAGCGCGAACAGCGTGTCGTCCTTACCACGGCCAACGTTCTCACCCGGGTGGATGTGCGTGCCGTGCTGACGGACGAGAATCGTGCCCGTGGTTACCGTCTGGCCGGCATAGCGCTTCGTGCCAAGGCGCTGACCGCGGGAGTCACGGCCATTACGGGAGGAACCGAGTCCTTTTTTGTGTGCCATTGTGTATACCTACTCTTTCGTTACGAGTGTAATCTACTCGGCGACGGGAGCCTCGGCAACAGCCTCGGCCTCTGCCTTGACAGCCTTCTTGGCGCGGGACGTAGCCTGGACCTTCACGATCTTCAGCTTGGTGAGCTGCTGACGGTGACCCTTCAGACGACGATAGCGCTTACGCTTGTGGAACTTGAAGACCAGCTGCTTCTCGCCCTTGAACTGCTCAACGATCTGAGCGGTAACCTTGGCCTTGGCCAGCTTGTCGGGATCGGTGACGATCTTCTTACCATCGTTGAGGAAGATAACCGGCAGGGTGACCTTGTCGCCCTCATTGCCCTCGATCTTCTCGACGGTGATGACATCGTCGGTGGCGACCTTGTACTGCTTGCCGCCCGTGTTAACGATTGCGTACATGTTTACTTGCCCTTCATGCATCAGTTAGTGCAACAGCCGAATATAGTAGCAGGCGAAAATACCCCCGTCAACGAGTATGTGGAGCAAATCCACAAGTTCGCACAGGTATGGGGCTGACGAGTCGGCCCTCGTCGTCCTCGCATGCTTGATTCTGACGCTCGACATCGTAGGAGCAGATGGTCACGAGGTCTTGCATACCGGTGGAAACAATAGGTGCATCCACGCCCGGGGTCAAGCCCTGCAACAAAACATCAGCAGCGGAAAGCAAAATTTCCGGACGCATGGAGCCCTCGTTGTCGGCATGGGTGTCGAGCATGAGCACCAAATGGTCCGGGCGCTCCCCCGCCGTGAGCTCATAGCCCACGAGCGTGTGATCCAAATCCAAGCGCTTGCTCTTTTTGCCGCGCGCGTAGTCGATGCCGTGGCCCGCGCGCAGCGTGTCGATCGCACGACGCACCTCGTCGGCGCTTACGGGCGCCTCGGGATCCAAGTGCAGGTCGATGCGATACGACAGGCGCGTGAGCTGCGCCGTCAACGCCGGCGTGCGCACGTCGATGTACGCCGCCTCGATGGGCGCCAGATCGGCCGGAGACGCCGCAGCCAGGCGCCCAAACGCCTCGTCGAGCGCCACGAACTCGGTCATAAACAGGTCATACCACTCGCAGGTCGACGACGTACCCACCGGTAGCGCCGAAGAGAAGCCCACGCGCATGTGCGGAGAGAAGCCCTGCGTAACGGCATAGGGAAGTCCCGCACGGCGCACGATGCGCTCAATGGTATGGATTACTTCGAGATGGCCCAGGTACTTAAGGCGATCGCGCTTGCCATAGCGAACACGAAGCCTAAAGAGCGAGGGGTTGTCGGTCAGGCGCTCACTCATGCGCGATCACCCATCAATACATTCTTGGCGTGGAGCGTGGGGCAGATCCCGCAGCCGGTGCACGACGTGCGGGTGCAGTCGGGAGTCGTGACGCCCTCGAGCGAGCGACGGTACTCGCGCTCGAGGAAGCCGCGCGTGCAGCCGGGGCTCACGTGCTCCCACGGCAGGCGCCAGTCCAACTCGTAGGGCAGGTGCACGAGCTCATTGAGGTCAATGCCGTTTTTGGCAGCAGCCTCCTTCCAGTTCTCGAGCGAGAAATGCTCTACCCAGGCGTCAAAGCGAGAGCCCGAGCGCCAAGCGTCGATGATAACGGGCGTCATGTCACGACCGGCGCGGGACAGCGCGGCCTCAATGAGCGAGGTCTCGGCATCGTGGTAATGCACGCGGACGGCACGGTTGCGAACGCTCGTGATAAGCAACTTCTGGCGACGCTTGACGTCGTCGTAGTCGAGCTGCGGGCACCACTGGAACGGCGTGGCAGCCTTGGGGATAAAGACCGAAACCGAGATCGACACCGAGATCGAGCCGCGACGAGCCTTGGGCACCACGGAACGACCGAGCTCCAGCACGTGATCGGCCAGATTGGCGATGGCCACGATGTCCTCGTCGCGCTCGCCGGGAAGGCCCATCATAAAGTAGAGCTTCATGCGGTTCCAGCCGGCCTCGAAGGCCGCCTTGGCCGCACGGTCCAGGTCCTCCTCGGTCACGTTCTTGTTAATGATGTCGCGCATGCGCTGGCTGCCGGCCTCGGGCGCGAACGTCAGGCCGCCCTTCTTTTCGCCGGCGACCGACTCGGCCATATCCACGCCAAACGAATCCAGGCGCTGCGACGGAATAGACACGCGAATACCCGTATCCTCCAGGCGACGGTTGAGCCTGCCGAGCACATCGCGAATGCAGGAGTGGTCGGTCGTGGAGAGCGAGGTCAGCGACACCTCGTCATAGCCGGTCTTTTCCAGACCCTGAATCACCGACGAGACGATCTGGTCGGCCGAGCGCTCACGCACCGGGCGATACGTCATGCCGGCCTGGCAAAAACGACAGCCGCGGGCGCAGCCGCGCAGAATCTCGATAGACAGGCGGTCGTGGACCAGCTGCGCATAGGGCACGCACGACTGCGACAGCGGATTCGTGGCGCCGAAATCCTCGACGACGCGCTTGTAGACCACGGTCGGCGCATCCTTGCCTTCACGCGGCACGGTGTAGCCATGCGGCGAGCAGGGCTCGTCGTGACGAACCTCATAGAGCGACGGCACGTAGTTGCCGGCAATGGATGCGAGCTGCTCAACAATCTGCGCGCGCGGGACCCCTTCGTCACGCAGGCGGCGATGCAGCTGGCAGGTCTCGAGCAGCGATTCCTCGCCCTCACCGATGAGGATGGCATCGAAGAAGGCCGCGTACGGCTCGGGGTTGTACACCGAGGGGCCGCCGGCGATGATAATGGGGTCGTCCTCGGTGCGGTCGGCCGCTAACAGCGGAATGCCAGCGAGGTCGAGTGCCTCGAGGAAGTTCGTCACCGCCATCTCGTGCGGCACATGCAGGCCGACGATATCAAACGAGGCGACCGGCGCTGCACCCTCGAGCGAGAGTAGCGGAATGCCCGCCTCGCGCATGGCGTCACCCATATCGGGCCACGGCACATAGCCGCGCTCGCAGGAGATGCCCTCGGCCTGGTTAAGGATGTTGTAGAGGATGGCGATACCCTGGTTGGGCAGACCGACCTCGTATACGTCCGGATAGATCAGACAACAACGGTAATCGGCATCGGCCTTGGAAAGCGTGCCCCACTCGTGATCGATATAGCGGCTCGGCTTCTCGACCTTAGCGAGCAGCGGCTCAATTAGATGAAAACAGTCTTGGTATGCAACGCGCAACGGAAAACCCCTAAGCAGCGAGATCTGATGCGTCCTGATAGGACGCCATAGGACGGGTAGCGCCCGCGACCGTGGTCACCAGATCGCGAACGCGGGAGAACGTGGCAGTAACCACCTCGTTGGCACGACTGTAGTCGACATCGCGCTCGTAGAGCGAAACGAGCGCACGGCCCATGCCATAGGTGCCCGCGGCAGCAGTGAGCGCCTTGACGGCAAACCCAATATGCGGCGTCTGCTTGACGAGCGCGCGGGTGACCGCGCGGATCACAAGACCGCCGGCAAGCACGCCAGCGACCTCGTAGCCACGCTCAGGCTTAATGCCGCGTCCAAAGACGGCAGCGAGCTCAAAGAGCATGCCCACCTGCGCCAGGGCCATAACGGGATAATCGGCGCCCGGCAAAAACACCAGCGCACCGGTCGCCATATTGGTGAGCGCGCACGAGGTGATGATGCGGTTGGCCGCGGCGATACGCATAAAGGCAAAGTTCGCCGCAAAAGCCGTTTCCTTGTCGGTGCGATCGAGAATCCAGCGGGCAAGCGTCTCGAGCAGATACGTCTTATCGGTTGCCGCTACCACGCCGAGCATGGGCGTGGACCCCTCGATAAACGGCACCTCCACAGCAGACTCGGCGAGCACGCACACGGGCGCGCCGGCGATCACGAGCTCCTGCACGGCACTCTCCAAGCGGTCGGAACCACACGAGAGCACCAACACCACATCGGTATCGGTCTTTGGAGCAATTCGCTCCTCCCCCAGACGCTCGACGCGCACAATGCCCGAGGTCGTCTGCGGCACAAAGGCGTCACGCACCGTCTCGGCCAGAAAGCGCGAGGCGGACGAATCCAGATAGACCGAGACGCGCACCGGCGTATCGGAATCCTTCTTAACGGACGCGCCCATCTTAAAAGCGCGGGTCAGCTTATCTACGGGAATTTTCATAGCAAACCCCTCCAGCGGTTACGCGGCGCCCGAACGATGCCGCCATATGGATTGTACGATACCCACCGTCAGCAGCTGAATCATCATCGAAGACGAACCGAAGCTAATAAACGGTAGCGGAATACCGGTAATCGGCATCATGCCGATGCACATGCCGATGTTTTCGAAGGTCTGGAACGCCCACATGCCAACGATGCCCACACACGAAAGACGCAAAAACAGGGACTCACACTTAAAGGCGACGCGAATCGTCGAAAAGATCAGCAGCACGTAGAGGCACAGGAGCAAAAAGGAACCGCAAAAGCCAAAGGTCTCGGACAGGAAGGCGAAGACGAAGTCGGTGTGGAACTCAGGCAGAAAGCCGCCGGCCGACTGCGTCGCATGGCCCAAACCCTTACCAAAGAAACCGCCCGAGCCGACCGCGATCAACGACTGCTGCAGGTTGTAGGCATCATCCGAATCGGCATTATCGGGGTCGATAAAGACCGTCAGACGGTTCATCTGGTACTGCTTGATGAGCACATCGTGGCCGAGCAACGAATCAAAGACCGAATCGAGCGCCAGGACGAGGGCCACCAGGCCCACGAGCAGGGCCAAGGTCGACAGAACCCATTCGCGGCGTGCACCGCTCATACAGATGACGATGGCGCCCGAAACCAGCACGACCAGGCCCGAGCCCAGGTCGCCCATGGCAACGACGGCCAAAAACGGAATGGACAGCATGCCGCAGAGCTTGACGTAGTCGCGAACGGTATCGATGCGACCGTTATACTGCGAGCCAAGCGTAGCAATAAAGAAGATGGTGATGAGCTTGGCAAGCTCAACCGGCTGGAATGTCAAGCCGATACCGGGAATCTTGATCCAGCCCGTCATGCCCAGACCGCCCGTATAGGACAGGCCCGGAATCTTGGGCGAGAAGATCACGATCAGGTCGATGACGAGCAACGCCGTCGAGAAATTGGAAATACCGCGCAAGTCGGTACGCCAGACCAACACCGCCAGCACCGCCCCGATGCCGATTCCCAGCAGATGGCGTGAGAACGAGGCATCGGCCTTAAACTGCGAAGCCGACCAGATAATGATGGCACCGTAGGCGACGAGCGCCACAGTAGCCACGAGCACACCGATATGCACCTTTTGGCGAAACGTGCCGCGCGAGGCCAAAAGTTGTTTGTTGACGCGGTCCAGGCTGCTGCGAGAGCCGGTCTTGGTTGAACGGAACAGATCCGCCGGAGAAAAATCCATCGCAACCTCCTATCGAACCGAAGAATCGCCCGAGGCCGAAGAGGTATCGGGCTCGTCATAAATCACGCCAAGCACGTCGCGCACGACATGCATCGCGGTATCTGAGCCACCGCCGCCCTGCTCCAGGACAGTAGCGATGACATACTTGGGGTCATCGGCCGGCGCATAGGCGCAGAACCACGCGTATTCGTCCTCGCCACTTTTCTCGCCCGTGCCCGACTTGCCGTATACCTGCGGCGTCAGGGTGCCAAAGTGCGCCGCCAGGGACGTCGATGCCGTGTAAATCACGTCGTGCATACCGTTGCGAACAAGAGCCAAATCCGAATCGCTGTTGATCTTGGCCTCCAGGCGCTTCTTCTTGCCCTTGCCGTTGTACTTATAGGCATCGCCGTCGCCATCGCGCGACACGGCAGACAAAAACACGTGAGGCACGTACTGTTTGCCGCCGTTGGCAAGACCCATATAGGCGCACGCCATCTGCAGGGGCGTCACCAGGATGTCGCCCTGGCCGATGGCGATGTTGGTCATATCGCCGGCATTCCACTTGCGGTCCTCGGCAGAGGCGTCGGTGAAGTACGACTCTTTCCACTCGGCATCGGGAATACGGCCCGCGCCCTCACTCGGCAGATCGATACCGCAGGTCTTGCCTAGACCCCAGCGACGAAAGACCTCCTGCAGGCCCTCGGGATGTTGCTCGTCATAAAAGAACGCCTTGCCCATGTCGTAGAAGACGGGGTCGCACGAGTTGGCGATACCCGACTGCAGCGTCATAGTGCCGTGGCCAGACGTCAGCCAGCAGCGCTTGCCCCAAGCCTTGCCCAGGCCCGTCCAATAGCCCGTGCAGTTGGTTGTCTGCGTTGAAGTGTAGGTTCCAAACTCAAGACCGGCCAGTGCCGAGAGCGGCTTGATGGTCGAAGCCGACATATACTGTCCGCTAATGGCGCGGTTGAGCAGCGGGTGCGAACCCTTGTCATCATTGAGCTCGGTCCACACGTCATTTGAGACGCCGCCGATAAAGACGGACGGATCGAACTTGGGCTGGCTCGCCATGCCCAGGATCTCGCCATTGTTGGGATCGAGACACACCACAGCGCCGTTGCCGGCATTGCTGTAGCCAGTGGTCTTGGCAAGCTCGATAGCGCTCGCCAGCGCCGTCTCGCAGGCCTGCTGAATCTTAAGGTCGAGCGTGAGCTTAATGTCGGAGCCGGCCTTCGCGGGCACGGCACCGGCCTGACCGGTCACATTGCCCGAGGCATCGACCTTGACGGTCTGCTCGCCACGAATACCCTGCAGCAGGTTTTCGTAGTAGCTCTCAACGCCCGCCTGGCCCACGATATCGCCCGACTGGTACGTAATCTTGCCAGCAGAAGCATCATCATCGCCAGAGGTTTTCTTATTCTGGGCCTCGAGCTGCTCGGAGGTAATGGTGCCGGTATAGCCCAAGATATGGCATGCCGTCTCGCCATATGGATACTGGCGCTCGGTACGCTCGGCAATCTTGACGCCCGGGAACTCGCCGGCGTGTTCCTTGATATAGGCAACCGTGGAGCGACGGACGTCCGTCGCGATGGTATGCAGGCTCTGAGCGCCCTCTGTATTGTCCTGAATATTGCGAAGGACCGCCACATAAGGCATTCCAAGCACGTTGGCAAGATGGCGAACCAGAACCTCATCCTCGGCAAGGTCGCGGTAGGCCACGACAGCAAGTGAGGGACGGTTCTGGACAAGCGCCACGCCATTGCGGTCGAGGATGCGGCCGCGTACAGCGGGAGTGGTAACGGTGCGAGTCTGATTGCTATTAGCCTGCTTCTCGTAATAGTCCGACGAGACCATCTGCATGCCCCACAGCTTGACGGCGAGCGCCGCAAACATCGCGCCCACACCCGTGGTGAGGATGGAAAAGCGGCCCTTAAAGGCGGTCGCCGCGGTATTGCCCTCGCCCTCGGTGGCGCGTGGGGCCGTTCCATGCTGCGTATCGTAGGTAAAACGGGAATCGCCACGACGCATGATGACCAGCGCGACCACGATGGCCACAACCAGCACGATACCAGCGATAATAACCGTCAACTGGGAAGACATCTACGGGCCTCCCCTATTTGAGCTTGCGGGTCTTGGGCTTAAAGCGCATACCCGTCTGGCGTCCGCCACGTGCGGAGAATCCATAGCCGGACTGCGGCACGACGCCGGACATCAAAAACGGAATGGCAACCAGACCCGTCAGGATCGAGGACGGCAGCGCATGGCCGAAGATCGCCACGACAAAGCTCGTCTCCAAACCCATAAACAGCAAGATGATGCTGTAAATCACATTAATGACGAGCGCAAAGGCGCCCACAGTGACGCCGCGCGCACTCGGGGTACCGCCCGTCTGACCGACGGCGCTGTGCACCAGGGCAAAAGAACCCACGGTCAGCAGGAGCGACATAACGCCAACCGGCACGGCAGCGGACAGGTCATAGAACAAGCCGCTGCAAAAACCGCACACGACGGCACGGGTCGGGTCGCCCGAGAACACGCTTAGGCACGCCAGGATAATCATGAAGTTGACGCGACCGCCCGCAATGGAGATCTGCGGTGCCAGGCCTGCCTGCAGCAGCACGCACACGATGGCGGCGATTACAAACGTGCGGGAGCTCATCCCCTGCTCGTGTAGATCCATGGACATGCCCCCTATTCGCTCGAGCCGGAATCGGTCGTCTCGGACGTGTCGGAACTGTCATCCGAGCTCTCGTCCTTCGTCTTGGTCGCAGCATCGCGCGACGTTCCCTGCGGCGTGCTGTTGGCCGTGCTCACGTCCTCATCCGAGGCCGACTGTTCGTCGGTCAGCGAGGTGATGACCAGCACTTCCTCGTTGTTCTCGGCCGTGGTCTGGGCGCGCACCACAATGGTGTAGTACACGTCGTTTGCCGATTTCTCGACCGACGAGACGGTGCCGAGCGGAAGGCCCTTGGGGAACACGCCACCGATGCCCGAGGTCACGATGATGTCGCCAACCTTAACATCGGAGTCAACGCTCACGTACTCAAGACGCAGCGTGCCGTCAGCCTGACCCTGCAGCATACCCTGGGCGCGCGTGTCCTGCACCATGGCGGACACGCCCGAGTTCTCGTCGCCAATCAGGCGCACGGTAGAGGTCTTGGCCGATACCTCGATAATCTGGCCGATAACACCGGCAGAACTCGTCACGGGCATGTTGATGGTAAGGCCGTCGGCAGAGCCCTTGTCGATGGTTACGGTCGAGGTCCAGGCATCGCCCGAGGCACCAACGATACGAGCAGCGGTCGATTTGAGGTTGTAGGTCGACTGCAGCCCGACCAGCCCCTCCAGACGCTCGGCGGTCTTTTGAGCCTCGGAGAGCTCGGCAACCTTAGAGGTCAGCTCCTCGTTTTGCTTCTTGAGCTCGTCGAGCGTGTCCTGGGACGCCGTAAGGTTAGAGAACACGTTGCCGATGGCATTGAAAGGAGCCGCCACAGCCGAACCCACAAAGCGCACCGGCGAGGTAATCGTCGTTACGCCCGAACGCACGGCATGAATCGGTCCTGCCTCGCCCTCGCGGATGTAAAACGTGAGCAGCAACACCGAAATCAGGCTGAAAACAATCAACGGGCGCATACCCGTTGATTGTCGCTTGGTATTCAGATTTGTGGAGAAACCCGAAGATCGTGCCAAATGGAATCCACCTTTTGGAAATTAAGCATTGGTCTGGACGAAGCCGCCATCAAACGCATTGGCCTCGAGCACGCGGGCACAGCCGTTAACGACGTTATCGAGCGCCGTGGGGCTGACGTTGACCGAAACGCCGGTCTCATCGCGCAGGCGCACGTCGAGACCGCGCAGCAGCGCGCCGCCACCGGTCAGCAAAATGCCGTAGTACATAAGGTCCGAGGCAAGATCGGGCGGCGTGGCATCGAGTGCGTCCTTGACGGCCTTGGCCATCTCGTCGAGCGGCTTGTTGAGTGCGCGACGGATCTCCTCGCTCTCGATGCGTACGGTCTTGGGCAGACCGGTGATCACGTCGCGGCCGTTGACCTCGACGTCGAGCTCGTCCTTGAGCGGCACGGCGGAACCGACCTTGATCTTGATGTCCTCTGCCGTACGCTCGCCGATGGCCAGGTTGTAGGCATCTCGAACGTGCGTGAGGATAGCCTGATCGAACTCGTCGCCGGCAATACGGATGGACTGCGAGACGACGATGCCGCCCATAGCAATAACGGCAACCTCGGTGGTACCGCCGCCGATGTCGATGACCATGGAGCCGGTGGGCTCCTCGACGGGCAGGTCGGCGCCGATAGCGGCAGCCATAGGCTCTTCGATCAGATAGGCCTGGCGGGCACCGGCCTGGATCGTGGCCTCAAAGACAGCGCGCTTCTCGACCGACGTGACGCCGGAGGGAACGCAGACGACAACACGCGGACGCGGAGTCCACGGATAGCGCTTCTCGGAAGCCTTGTCGATAAAGTAGCGAAGCATGGCCTCGGTAACGTCGAAGTCGGCGATGACGCCGTCCTTCAGGGGACGAACGGCCACGATGTTGCCGGGCGTACGGCCGAGCATGCGCTTTGCCTCGATACCGACCGCCAAGATGCGCTCGTCGTTCTTGTCGATGGCGACGACGGAGGGCTCGCGAATGACGATGCCCTTGCCGCGCACGGAGACAAGCGTATTTGCGGTGCCGAGGTCGATGGCAAGATCGCCCGCATAGCTACCGAAGAACATATCCATCAAAGAAAACAACGCAACTCCTGATGTGTTGGATGATTGCTGGAAAACTACTAGCTCATCATACTAGCGCAAGCCCGGCACCTCACTTGCGGTGAAGCGCCGGGCAAAGCTAAATCCCATAAGGTCACTACTGGTTGTCAGCAGCCGAGAAATCCATGTCGAGCGAGGAAACGGCCCAGCCGATATGGTTGTCGGAGCGCACGAATTTGACGGTGTACTCCTGCTCGCCGCCCTTGGACAGCGACGCCTTAACCTTGGCGGTCGTCTCGGTCATGGACTGATCCATGCCCTCAACGGACACAGTGGCACCCTGCGGAATCGAAGAGATGATCATCGACTTAGCGTCCTCGGACAGGCTCGAGGCCAGGCAAGACTCGGCCTTTGCGGTGTCACCGTCGCCGGCAGCCTGGAACAGATCGGTAACCACAGATTCCTGAGACGGGAAGCCAAAGCCGCGCGTGTAGGCAAAGCCCAGACCGCCCGCAGCAATCAAAATGAGCAGAAGCAGCACGATGAAGACTTTGAGACCCGTGTGGCGATGGCGACGACGGACCTTGGCCTGCTTACGATCCTGACGGTCCTGCTGGACCATCTCGGACTCGGACAGCGTAAAGAAGCCGGTATCCGAGGGATCGGGCATAAACTGACCGGTCGCGCCCGTAGGATCGAGCGGATCGACGGCAGGAGCGTCCATCGCGGGCGCCGGAGCCGTGGCCATAGCCGTCTGGGCAGACAGCGCGGCAAGCGAATCGTGCACGCGGGCAAGCTCGTCGGCCTGCTCGGAGGTGAGCTGGTAGATGCCATCGGCAGTAGCGGCGTTAAAGGCGTCGAGTGCGTCGGAGGGACGGCCGGCGGCAGAAAGCGCCTGACCCATGCCGGCGTTGAGCGCGCGCGTGTCGTCGCGGGGACCGGCAAAGTCGATAGCCGTGCGGTAGGTCTCCACGGCATCCGCCGGACGGCCGAGCTTAATGAAGCAACGACCGAGCTCGCCGAGTGCGGCGGCAGGGGCCGGATTGGCTCCGTCGATGGCGGCCTGACGGAAGGCAGTACCCGCGTTGGCATAGTCGCCCGACTGGAACAGCGCGTTACCCAAGCCCAGATAGGCCTTGAACGGCGTGGCATAGGAAGCATCCTGCGTAGCAGCAGAGAACGCCTGGGCGGCCGTCGTGTAGTCGCCCACGGCGGCGAGCGCCTTGCCGCGGTTGGTGAGCAGTGCGCCGCGCTTGCCGTAGGTGCCGTCGTTGAGGGCGGCGGCATAGGCCTCGGCGGCCTCGGCATACATGCCCAGGTGCATCAAGGCGTTACCACGAAGGTGATCGGCCTCGCCCATAATCTCATCGGGAGTTTTTGCCGCCCCAAGCATCTGGGCTGCAGCGGAAAAATCACCCGCGCGGTAAGCGGCGCGGCCCTGTTGGATCAGCTGGCTATTCAAGGAAGTCCCCTTTACTCGTGAACGATCTCGACATGGACGATCTCGTCGCCGGCACGCAGCTGCGAAATCACATCGAGACCCTCGACCGTGGTACCAAAGACGGTGTAACCGGAATCGAGGTTATGCTGGGCGCCCAGGCAGAAGTAGAACTGCGAACCCGCGGAATCGGGGTCCATGGAGCGTGCCATGGCAAGGGCGCCATCGACATGGCTGTTACGCGGATTGGTGGCAAACTCGCCCTTGATGCAGTAGCCGGGGCCACCGGTACCGGGCATGCCGTCGGGGCCCTCAAGACCGGCAGCGACGTCGGCGCCGGACATATCGCGGGTATTGGGGTCGCCGCCCTGGATGACAAAACCGGGCACATAGCGATGGAACTTAAGGCCATCATAGAAGCCCATCGTAGAAAGCTCGCAGAAGTTCGCGACATGAATGGGAGCGCCCTCGCCGTCAAACTTGACCTTGATGGTACCCTTCGACGTCTCGATAACGGCGCACTCGTCGCCGGCAAGCTGATACTCGGGCGTGTAGAGCTCTTTCTTAAAACCAAACATGTGGTTCCTTCCTCGTGCGTTTAAAGCATATTTGTACGAATTGTAGCAATAAGCATGCGCTTACATCAATTGCGCACGTAGGTTATGCCGACTATGGCGAACTAATTTTAGGAACGCTGCTGCGGCTTCCAGGAGCCCACGTTGGCGTCATACTGGTTCAGCGCGCTGTTGCCGCCCTGCGCGATGGGCGCCAGGATCTCGCTTTGGTGGGAACTCATCGACTCGCCATCGGAAATGGCCAGCGAGATGTCCCAACTCTGGCAGATCACGTCGACGCGCTCGTACATCCACTCGGCAAGCTGCTTTAAGTGGGCGATGTCATCCGCATAGACCGTATCGTCTTGGTACTTAAGGTTGTTGAGCTCATCTTGCGTCTTTTTGATCTGGTCGCGCAGGGCGTAGGCACTCTGCGACAGCTCCTGACGGGTGGACAGCGGCGTTCGGAGATAGCCGTTGTTAAAGGAATCGATGACCTCGCCGATCTGGTCCTCGTCACCGTAGGACACGATGGTCTGATACAGACCGTCGAGCCTGGTATAGAGCTGATCATCGGTGAGCACGGTTTCTTCCTGGACCACCTCGGCAGAATCGTCTTGCTTGGTATCGTCCTCAGTCGCCTCGACCTTTTGGCGCGTGGGGAAGGTCGTCTGCGCAGCCTGGCCAAACTGGTCGTAGAAGCCAGGCATGACACCCATGGGATCGGCCGTCACGAACCAATAGGCACCGCCGCAAACGACGGCAAGGACCGCGATGACGATAAGCGGCTTGGGAATATGACGCTTGTGCTTGTGATAGGCGTCCTCGTCGGGATGCACCTTGCGCTTGGGTTTTTGAGCATCGTCATGCAGGGAAACGGGCGTGGGAATATCGACCTTGGGGATACCGAAATCCTTATCGAAAGCCGGCAGCACGCAGGTCTCATTGGGGTCAGCGGCGTCTGAAAGCACCGCAGCGGCAGAGGCCGGCGCATGCGGCACCTCGGTATCGATCTGCTCTTGCGTTAGGCGCGGAAAGCCCGCCGTGCGGCCCGCTGCCAGGTCGGATGCGGCCGCGTCCTCGGAGAGGATACCCGGAGCGGGGCGTCCGCATTTGGGGCACGTACGATCATGCGGAGAAAGACGGGCACCGCAGCCCTCACAGAACACGAACTCGGTGTGCTCGGGGCCATCGCCCGGACCCACATAGGCGTTGCAGTAGGGGCAGAACGAGGCGCCGTCCTCGATAGTCTTAAGGCAATGCGGGCAGATCACGGCATCCTCTTTTCGAAGCAATTCAAACAATCGAGGTTAGAGCATAACATCGCCACGGCCCCACAGGAGCAAGGCACCAATTCAACATCGCCAGAGCGCGTAGTTACTTCTTCTTTTTGCTTGGCGTCGAGACTTTGATGCCTTGGGCGGACTTGGTCACGCGAGAGCGCCTGGCTCCGGTATTCTTCTTTTTCTTGGGCTGGGCCTGGGCCACGCCCTCGAGTGCGCGGGCCTCGGCCTCGCGAGCGGTGCGATCTTCGCGGCGCTGCGCCATGTCGGCGGCGACGCGCTTGGCAAAACGCTCGGCCGTCGAACCCGTCGAGCTCACCTTGCCGCCACCGCGACCCAGGTGGACGCGCACACCACGGCCAAAACCAGTTGCGGTATGACGACGACGCGGCTTGAGCGAATCCATCATCGTGGCGAGCTTAAAGAACACCGAGCAGGTAAAGACCACGATAACAGCCAAGATAACCATCTGGCCCATCGACAGGTTGGCAATGGACAGCAGCTCCGGGAATCCGATAACGCCCACCAGGATGCCGGCGACTACAAACACAAAGAGCACCACACGTAAGGGCGTGAGCGGCTGCGAAATGCGCCAGATCAGGCTGACGCTCGCCGCGCACGACGTAAGCAGGCACATCGTAGACAGCGTGAGCTGGCTAAAGCCAAACACGCGCGCCACAAAGATATCGAGCGCCGCAGCCAAAATGACCGCAATCGACGGCGGCAGTGCCCGCTTGAGTACGTTCGTCAAAAACGCACCCTTCACGCGAGCATTGTTGGGCTCCAGTCCCAACACAAAGCCCGGCGCGCCGATGCAGAAGAAGTTAATGAGCGTCATCTGGATGGGCTCGAAGGGGTACGGCGGCAGCGCGATGCACAGCGCCGCCAGGCCCATCGAGAACAGTGTCTTGGTCAGGAACAGCGAGGCCGAACGCTGCAGGTTGTTGATGGAGCGACGCCCCTCGGCCACCACGGCGGGCATCGAGGCAAAGTCGTTGTCGACAAGTACGATCTCGGCCACGTTACGCGCGGCATCGGAGCCAGCCGCCATGGCCACGGAGCAGTCGGCCTCCTTAAGTGCCAGCACGTCGTTGACGCCGTCGCCCGTCATGGCCACGGTGTGCTCGCGGCGCTTGAGCGCCTGCACGAGCTCGCGCTTCTGCTGCGGGGTCACACGACCAAAGACATGGTAGCGGTCCACTGCGGCATCGAGCTTGGCCGGCGTATCGAGCGTCGTGGCGTCCACATAGGCGTCCGCCCCCGGCACGCCCACCACGCGCGCGATCGACGACACCGTACGCGGGTCGTCGCCACTGATCACGTTGAGGGTCACGCCCTGCTCGTTAAAGTAGCCGATGGTCTCGGCCGCCGAAGTACGGATCTCGTCGCGGATGGTCACAAAGCCCACGGGCTCGGCCTCGCCCACCATATCCCCATCGGGCGTAAAGCCGTCCACGCGCGCCACCACGAGCACGCGGCAGGTATCGGCAAGCTCGGCGACACGGTTCTCGACCTGCGAAAACACACGCTCGGAAAGCACAAACTGCGCGGCGCCCATTACATAGGAGCCCTGCGCAAACGACGCGCCGCTCCACTTTTTGGAGGACGAGAACGGAATGACCGACAGCGGCTCAGACACCTCGACCGGGCGATCGGCGTAATAGTTGAGCAGCGCCTGGCAGGTCTCGTTGGCATCGGCCGAAGTCGCACGCGCCACGTTAGCCAGCGCAAAATCGAGCACCGTGGTATCGACGAGAACAGCTGCCTCATCCGAGTCCACGCCAAAGCCAACACCCTCAACAGGCAGCGGGTAGGTGCCCTCGACCTCCATGCGGCCCGACGTGATGGTGCCCGTCTTGTCCAGGCACAGCACGTCGACGCGAGCGAGCGTCTCGATGCAGTAAAGCTGCTGTGCCAGCACCTTGCGGCGGGCCAGGCGCACCGTGGCGATGGCGAGCACCGACGAGGTCAGCAGTACCAGGCCTTGCGGGATCATGCCCAGCAGGGCGCCCACCGTGGACAGCAGCGCCGAAGAAGGCACACGACCGGCCAGCAGCTCGGAGAAGCACCACGAAAGCGCGCTATCGCCCGGGGTACCCGCGGCATCCCACAGCTCGCTCACACTCGAGGCAAACAACGCCAAACCGAGCGGGATCATGATGATGCTCGCAAAGCGCACGATGGCGTTAAGCGCGTTCATGATCTCGGAATTGACTTTTTTGACGTACTTGGCCTCGTTATTAATTTTGGCCACGTAGTTGTCGGCGCCGACATGGATCACGCGGGCGCGCAGCAGGCCCGAGTCGATAAAGCTGCCGCTCATGAGCTCGGAACCGGGCTGTTTCTTAATAAGGTCGCTCTCGCCCGTCAGCAGGCTCTCGTTCACGAGCGCCTCGCCCGAAACCACCACGGCGTCAGCGGGAATCTGGTCGCCGCGCCCCAGGCGGATGATGTCGTCAAGCACGATCTGGTCCAGGTCGAGCTCCACCTCGGCGCCGTCGCGCACCGCGATGGCCTTCTTGGAGGTCAGCAGCGTGAGCTTATCGACCATCTTCTTGGAACGCATGGACTGGATGACGCCAATGGCGGTATTGAGGAACACCACGAACAGGAACGTCAGATTCTTAAACGAACCGGTCAAAATGACCAGGAACGCCAAGATCACGTTGATCAAATTGAACAGCGTGCAGAGGTTCTCGATGATGAGCTCTTTGACCGATTTGGTCTTGAGCTCCATGTTGCGGTTGATCTTACCGGCGGCGATGCGCTCCTCGACCTCGGCGGTCGAAAGCCCGCGCTCGATATCCGTTGCTGCCATACCACGTCCCATCACGTCGCGTCGGTATAAGAAAACCGCCCGGACCATGCGAGGTTCGGACGGTCTTACGTTCGATGGTGCCCCATGTTGGATTCGAACCAACGGCCTTCTGCTCCGGAGGCAGACGCTCTAATCCCCTGAGCTAATAGGGCCAACGTTTGGCATTATACCCAAGTGCACCACGGGCTATCAAAATAAAAGAAAAAGCTTTGCAATTCCGAGGAAGACGCGGCGCAACGGCCCACTTTAGAAGGCAAAAGCGAGTCAGATAGTATAAACTCTCATGCACCATATATACACGGCTCGCGATGCGGGCCGTTTTTGCAAAAGTTATCCATCGAGGTGAGAGGCACACCATGATTGCAATTTTAAAGCAGAGCGCCAGCGACGAGGCAGTCAGCCATATCGTCAGCTGGATTGAGAAAAAGGGCCTGAAGACCGATGTCTCGCGCGGCGAGAACGAGACCATCATCGGCCTGGTGGGCGATACGACCAAGATCGACCCGTTCCTGCTCGAGTCCATGGATGTCGTCGAGCGCGTGCAGCGCGTCTCCGAGCCTTTTAAGCGTGCCAACCGCAAGTTCCACCCCGAGGACTCCGTCATCGACTGCGGCCACGGCGTCAAGATCGGCGGCGACCAGTTCCAAGTCATCGCCGGTCCCTGCTCCGTCGAGGGCGAGAACCTCATTCGCATCGCACGCCGCGTGAAGGCCGCCGGCGCCACGATGCTGCGCGGCGGTGCCTACAAGCCCCGCACCTCCCCCTACGCCTACCAGGGCATGGGTCCCGCCGGCCTCGACCTGCTGTGCGAGGCGTCTGCCGAGCTCGACATGCCGATCGTCACCGAGATCATGGACCCACGCGACGTGCAGGTCTTCTTGGACAAGAAGATTGACGTCATGCAGATCGGCGCCCGCAACGCCCAGAACTTCCCCCTGCTCAAGGAGGTCGGCAAGACCCAGACCCCGATTCTGCTCAAGCGCGGCATGTCCGGCACGATCGACGAGCTGCTTATGGCAGCCGAGTACATCATGAGCGAGGGCAACGACAACGTCATCCTGTGCGAGCGCGGTATCCGCACCTTCGAGACCCGCACCCGCAATACCTTCGACCTCAACGCCGTGCCGGTGCTGCACCACCTGTCGCACCTGCCCGTCGTCGCCGACCCCAGCCACGCCACCGGCTACACCCGCTACGTTGAGCCCATGGCGCTCGCCGCGACCGCCTGCGGTGCCAACGGCCTGGAGATCGAGGTCCACGACGAGCCGAGCCGCGCCTGGTCCGACGGCGCCCAGGCCCTCACCCCCGATCAGTTCGACGACACCATGCGCCGCATCCGAGCCATCCGCAAGGTTGTCTGCCAAGAGACCATGGAGTAGCCCATGGGTACGGTGAGAAACGCGCGCGTTAACCAGGGCGGCCCCAAGTGCGCCGGCATCGTCGGCCTGGGCCTCATCGGCGGCAGCTTTGCCCGCGGCTATGCGCAGGCGGGCGTCCGCGTGCTGGCGTGGGACCCCGATGACGATGTCATGACGGCCGCCAGCATGGGCACTGTCGCCGGAGAGCTCAACGACAAGACACTCGGCGAATGCGACATCATCGTCCTGGCTTGCTACCCCGAGGCCTGCATCGAGTGGCTCGAGGCGCACGCACAGGCGCTCGCCGACGCCACCGACACCGAGGCCATCATGGGCCCCGTGGTGATCGACACGGTGGGCGTCAAGGGCATCGTGTGCGAGCGCGCCTTTGAGCTTGCCCGCGAGAACGGCTTTTACTTTGTGGGCGCGCACCCCATGGCGGGCACCCAGTTCTCGGGCTACGCGCACTCCCGCGCCGACCTGTTCCAGGGCGCTCCCCTGGTGCTCGTTCCGCCCGCGGTAGACGATGCCCTTAAGCTCGAGCTCTTGGGCCAGGTGCGCGAGATGGTGCGCCCCTTGGGCTTTGGCAAGTTCAGCGTGACCAGCGCCGCCGAGCACGACCGCGTCATCGCCTTCACGAGCCAGCTCGCACACGTGGTGTCCAACGCCTACGTCAAAAGCCCCACTGCCCAGGTCCACCACGGCTTTTCGGCCGGTAGCTACCGCGATCTCACCCGCGTGGCGCACCTCAACCCGCAAATGTGGTCCGAGCTCATGATCGACGACGCCGACGCACTCGCCTTCGAGATCGACCATCTGATCGAGTCGCTTGGCGCCTACAGCCGTGCGCTCAAGGACCGCGACCAGCGCTATCTGGAGAATCTTCTTGCCGAGGGAGACCGCATCAAACGCGCGCTCGATGACGAGGCCTCCCACTAGACTACCTATCACGCCAGGTCGAAAGGACCGAAGCTTATGGCGATTACCATCGATATCGACACTGCACGCCCCTACCAGGTGCATGTTGGCACGTTTTTGCTGGAGCAGGCGGGACCGCTCGTGCGCGCCACTGCCGGCGGCACCAAGGCCGTCATCGTGACGGACACTAACGTGGGCCCGCTCTACCAGATGCCCGTTAAGCAGAGCCTGGAGGCGTCAGGCTACGAGGTGAGCATCTGCACCTTCGAGGCCGGCGAGGCCCATAAGCGCGCCGAAACCTATGTTGCCATTTTGGAGTTTGTGGCCGAGCACGAGCTTTCGCGCTCCGACGTGATCGTGGCACTTGGCGGCGGCGTCGTGGGCGACGTGGCGGGCTTTGTGGCCGCCACTTACATGCGCGGCTGCAAGTTTGCGCAGATCCCGACGAGCCTGCTCGCCATGGTGGATTCGTCGGTGGGCGGCAAGACCGCCATCGACCTGGCTGCCGGCAAGAACTTGGCCGGCGCCTTTTGGCAGCCGAGCGTGGTTATCGCCGACGTGGGGTGCCTGGCCACCCTCACGCCCGAGCAGTTCGCCGACGGCTGCGGCGAGGTCGTCAAGCACGCCGTGATCGCCGACCCGGAGCTTTTCGCCGAGCTGGAGAAGACCCCGCTCACGCTGGAGCTGCTCAACCGCGATGTGGCCCGCGTAGCACTCATCATCGCCCGCAATATCGACATCAAGCGCGCCGTGGTCGTCGCCGACGAGCGCGAAACCAACCAGCGCAAGCTCCTCAACTTTGGACACAGCGCCGGACACGCCGTCGAGGCCTGCGAGCACTTTGAGCTCGGACACGGCAACTGCGTGTCGATCGGCATGGGCATCATCACGCGCGCCGCGGCCTTGCACGGCGTCTGCGATGCCGCACTGCCCGGTCGTATTGAGGAGCTCTGCGCCCGCCATGGCCTCAAGACCCGCTGCGACCTCGATGTCGATGCCGTCTTTGCCGAGGCGCTCCACGACAAGAAGCGCGCGGGCGACACCATCGACCTGGTGATTCCGCACGGCATTGGCCGCTGCAGCATCGACCGCACGCCGCTTTCCACCTTCCACGACTTAATTGCCGAGGGCCTCGGCCAGAAGGGAGACGCATCCGCATGCTAGCCCGCATCACCCCGTCCCCACTTAAGGGCACCGTTCCCGCCATCGCGTCCAAGTCGATGGCGCATCGCCTGATCATCTGCGCCGCGCTTGCCAACGGCGAGACGCACGTTACCTGCAACACTACCTGCGCCGATATCGAGGCCACGGTGCGTTGTCTCACGGCGCTCGGCGCCCGCATCGAGACCGTCGAGGACGGCTATCAGGTCCACCCCACCATGAAGAGTGTTGAGTTTGGCCTGCTCAAGGCCCTTGCCGGCGGCACGCTCGACTGCGGCGAAAGCGGCTCCACGCTCCGCTTTATGTTGCCCGTCGCCTGCGCGCTGGGCGCAGAGGCCACGTTTGTGGGTCAGGGACGCTTGGGCGCCCGTCCGCTGTCCCCGCTCTCGGACGAGATCATCGCCGCCGGCTGCGACCTACAGGGTCTGGGCGGTTTTCCGCTCAAGACGAGCGGCCGCATGCGCCCGGGCACCTTTGTGCTTCCGGGCAACGTAAGCTCGCAGTACATCTCGGGCCTGCTATTGGCAGCCCCGTTGCTCGCCCAGCCCTCCTGCGTGCAGGTGACCGGCCTCATTGAGAGCCGCCCCTACATCAACCTGACAATCCAGGCCATGAAGGCCTTTGGCGTCGAGGTCAACGTCGAGCGTATTCCCGCCAGGGACGGCCAGCCCGAGGTCACAAACTTCCGCGTGAGCAGTGGCTCGTATCGCACGCCCGGCAGCGTAGCCGTCGAGGGTGACTGGTCCAACGCCGCTTTTTGGCTGTGTGCCGGCGCCATCGGCTCCGACCTCATCACCGTCGAGGGTGTGTCCCTGAGCTCTGCGCAGGGCGACCGCAACGTGCTCGCCGCGCTTTCGCGCTTTGGCGCCCGCATCGTGCGCTCCACCAACGCCGCCACCGTGCAGTCCGACAAGCTCGCCGGCTTTGAGATGAGTGCCCACGACATCCCCGACCTGGTGCCCGTTATCTCGGCCGTGGCATCGCTGGCGCAAGGCCGCACGTTCATCCGCGATTGCGCCCGCCTGCGCATCAAGGAATCCGACCGCCTGGCCACTACCACCCGCGAGCTCACCGCACTGGGCGCACAGGTACGCATTGCCGGTGACGACCTCATCATCAAGGGTGTCGACGCCTTTACTGGCGGCGAGGTCGACTCGCACAACGATCACCGCATCGCCATGATGGCCGCCATCGCCGCGAGCCGCGCCACCGGCGAGGTCGTGATCCACGGCGCCGAGGCCGTCAACAAGTCCTATCCCGATTTCTTCGACCACTACCGCCTGCTGGGCGGCAAGGTCACGCTCGAGGAGGAATAGCATGTCCTCGACCTTTGGCAACGTCTTGCACTTAAGCATCTTCGGTCAATCGCACTCCCCCGCTATCGGCTGCTCGCTCGATGGCATCCCGGCGGGCATCACCGTGGACCAGGAGAAGCTGCAGGCCTTCCTCGACCGTCGCGCCCCCGGTCGCGACGAAACCGCGACCAAACGCCGCGAGGCCGACACCGTCCACATCATCGCCGGTGTTGTCGATGGGCACACCACCGGCGCACCCATAGCCGCAATTATCGAGAACACCAACACGCGCTCCAAGGACTATTCCGAGCTGCGCCGCAAACCACGCCCCGGGCACGCAGACTTTCCCGCGCGCGTGAAGTACCACAACATGCACGATGTCGCTGGTGGCGGGCATTTCTCCGGCCGCCTAACGGCACCCTTATGCATCGCCGGCGGCATTGCGCTGCAGGCACTCGAGGCCCGCGGCATTCAGGTCATGGCGCACGTCGCGCAGATCGGCGGCATCTCCGACCTGCCGATGGACGACATGGTCTATCGCGAGGCCGACCGCAAGGCGATCCTTGCGAACGATCTGCCGTGCATTGACGCCGCAGCAGCAGGCCGTATGCGCGAGGAAATCCTAGCCGCGCGCGACGAACTCGACAGCATCGGCGGCATCGTGGAGTGCGGCATTTACGGGCTTCCCGCGGGCATCGGCGACCCCATGTTCGACGGCATCGAGAACCGCATCGCGCAAATCGCGTTTGGCATTCCCGCCGTAAAGGGCGTGGAGTTTGGCATGGGCTTTGCCGTGGCCGCCATGCGCGGCAGCGAGAACAACGATCCGTATCGCATCGATGCCGAGACCGGCGAGATCGAGGTCGAGTCCAATAATGCCGGCGGCATCCTGGGCGGTATTTCGACCGGCGCACCCGTCATGTGGCGCATGGCCGTAAAGCCTACACCCTCCATTGGCCGCGAGCAGCAGACCGTAGACATGGACGCTATAGAAAATGCCGAGCTCTCGGTCCACGGCCGCCACGATCCCTGCATCGTCCCCCGAGCCGTCCCCGTAGCCGAAGCAGCCGCCGCCCTCGCCATCTGGGACGCTCTCCTCGAGGACGCAGGCCAGCTTTAGTCCACCCACCCCAAGGGTAGTTAATTTGGGACGGGGCTATTTTAGCTACCCCCATATGCCAGTTGATATTTGCCCTGGCACCCATCGATTCGACGACAGTCAAAGGGTAGCTAAAAAAGCCCCGTCCCAAATTAACTACCCCAGGCAACCATTCACGAAAGGGGCCTCCATGGACCTTGCTGACATCCGCCAGGCCATCGATGGCATCGACACCACGCTCCTCAACAGCTTTGTCGAGCGCATGGACATTGCCACCGAAGTCGCCAAGTCAAAAATCGAGATGGGCAAGGCCGTCTTCGACCCCGCCCGCGAGCGCTCCAAGCTCAACAACCTCGCCAGCCGCGCGCCCGAGCGCTACGAGGCACAGACCATCGCCCTGTTCCGTCTCCTCATGAGCATGAGCAAGGCCGAGCAACAGCGCTACATCAACGAACTCAAGGGCATTACCGTCTCGCAAAAGGCCCACGCCACGGCTGCAGCCTCCGACACGCCCTTCCCTCAAACGGCCACCGTTGCCTGCCAGGGCGTGGAAGGTGCCTATAGTCAGATAGCCGCGTGCAAACTCTTCGACGTGCCCGACATCGCGTTTTTTGAGACCTTCGAGGGCGTCATGCGCGCCGTGCGCGACGGCTTCTGCGAGTTTGGCGTGCTGCCCATCGAGAACTCCACAGCCGGATCGGTCAACGCCGTCTACGACCTGCTCGCACAGTTCGACTTCCATATCGTGCGCTCGCTGCGCCTCAAGATCGATCACAACCTGCTCGTCAAGCCCGGCACCAAGCTCGCAGACATACGTGAGGTCTACAGCCACGGCCAAGCCATTGCCCAGTGTGCCGGCTTTATCGAGTCCCACGACCTGCACGCCACCAAGTACCCAAACACGGCCATGTCGGCCGAGATGGTCGCCAACTCCGAGCGCACCGACGTCGCCGCCATCGCCTCGCGCAGCTGTGCCACGCTGTATGGCCTGGAGGTGCTGGAGCCCAACATTCAGGACTCGGACAACAACTACACGCGCTTTGTCGTCATCAGCCGCGAGCCGCGCGTCTACCCCGGCGCTAATCGCACCTCGCTCATGATCACCACGGCCAACGAGCCGGGTGCGCTCTATCGCGTACTCGAGCGCTTCTACGCGCTCAATATCAACCTCATCAAGCTCGAGAGCCGCCCCATCCCCGGCCGCGACTTTGAGTTTATGTTCTACTTTGACCTGGACTGCCCCTTTGGCAGCAAGGCCCTCGACGACCTGCTCGATTCCATCGACGACGTGTGCGAGAGCTTCACCTACTTTGGCAGCTACACGGAGGTGCTCTAGATGACCGATACCGCCGCAACCCGCCCCTACGGCGTGCTGGGCCGCGTGCTGGGCCACAGCTACACCCCGACCATCTACAAGGAGCTCGCGGGGCTCGAGTACGTGCGGTTTGAGCGCGAGCCCGAGGACCTCGCGGCCTTTATGACCGGCGACGAGTGGGAGGGCACCAACGTGACCATCCCCTACAAGCGCGCCGTCATGGACTACCTGGACGAACTGAGCCCGCTCGCCGAGCGCATGGGCAACGTCAACACCATCACGCGCCTGCACGACGGCCGCCTACGCGGCGACAACACTGACTACTTCGGTTTTCAGTGCTTGGTCGAGGAGCTGGGCGTTGAGGTTGCCGGCAAGAAGGTCCTCGTGCTTGGCGCCACTGGTGGTGCCGGCACCACGGCAAGCATGGTGCTCGGCGACCTTGGCGCCACCGTGGTGCCCGTGGGCCGCACGAGCGAGGTCAACTACGGCAACATCGCGCAGCAGTCCGACGCCGCCCTGCTCGTCAACTGCACGCCTGCCGGCATGTTCCCCCACTGCCCCGACGCGCCCTGCACGCTCGAAGGGCTCAATGCGCTCGAGGGCGTTATCGACATTGTCTACAACCCCGCCCGCACGGGACTCATACTCGAGGCCGAGCGCCGCGGTATCCCCTGCATCGGCGGTCTGCTGATGCTCGTGGCACAGGCGGCACAGGCCGTCGAGCGCTATACCGGCCAGGTTACCCCGCGCAAGCGCATCTTGGACGTAACGGAGCGTCTGTCCCGCCGCGAGCAAAACATTGCCCTGATCGGCATGCCAGGTTCGGGCAAGACCCGCGTGGGCGAGCAGATCGCCCTGCTCACGGGTCGCGAGCACATCGACCTGGACCGCGCCCTCGAGAAGCGTCTGGGCATGCCTTGTGCCGACTTTATCGTCGAGCGCGGCGAGGCGGCCTTCCGCGAGCAGGAGGCGGCGGCGCTGGCCGACATCTCCAAGCGTAGCGGCCTGGTGCTCTCCACCGGCGGCGGTGTGGTCACGAGGGACGAGAACTATCCGCTGCTGCACCAGAACAGCCAGATTGTGATGCTCAACCGCAAGCTCGACGAGCTCGCCCACAAGGGCCGCCCCATCACCGCCCGCGATGGCATCGACAAGCTGGCCGAGCAGCGTATGCCGCGCTACCGCGCCTGGGCCGACTACATCATCGACTCACGCGACTGCGCCACCAACACCGCTTGCGCCGTCCTCGACACCCTCCCACCCGCTCTCTAACCAAAACCACCACAAAGGGGACAGGCACCTTTGTGGTGGTTTTCCAACCGCAAAGGAAGCAACCATGAAAGCACTCGTCATCAACGGCCCCAACCTCAACATGCTCGGTATTCGCGAGCCGGGCATCTATGGCAGCGACAACTACGACCGCCTGGTCCAGATCTGTCAGGACGCGGGCGCCGCACAGGGCTTCGAAGAAGTCGAGGTCTTCCAGTCTAACCACGAGGGCAGCATCGTCGACAAGATCCAGGAGGCCTACGGCAAGGTCGACGGCATCGTCATCAACCCGGCGGCTTACACGCACACGAGCGTCGCGATCCTCGACGCCCTCAAGGCCGTCGCCATCCCTGCCGTCGAGGTCCACATCAGCGCCGTCGAGACCCGCGAGGACTTCCGCCAGGTGAGCTATGCACGCCTAGCCTGCTTCGCCACCATCACCGGCGAGGGCCTGCAGGGCTACGCCCATGCCCTAGAGCTGCTGAGGGAGCGTCTCGAAAAGTAAGCAAACGGTGACAATTCACGAACGCTGATTCGCGTGACTACAACGCCAGTGCCGGCAGCAGCAATCTCGCTGCTGCCGGCATTTTATTACTGGCATATAATCGTTGCAGTCACACAATGTGGCTTATAGGACAAAATGTGTGTCTACTTTAGGGGCATCGGCGCAGGTCGATGCCCCTTTTTCAGCCGTTTAAATTC
>UQLF01000020.1 GCA_900541875.1 uncultured Collinsella sp.
ATAGAGACGAGGGCACGCTCGTCAACATTCCGCTCTGGGAGATTGGGCAAATCGACAAGCTGGCATAGGCGCTGTGGGGACGCCCCGCAAGGACTGTCCCCAGGTGCCGGCAGAGACGATATGAGCAGGACATAAAAACATTGAGAGCCCCTGCTGCATGAAAATCCGCGGATTAGGCCGACAATGGTGAGTGTCTAATTCAGCCGCGGCGGCCGCGCCGCATTCATGGAAGGGGCTCCCATGCTCGATACTACCACCTTCGTCGGCCTCGACGTCCACGCCCGCTCGATAAAGGCCGTCTCCCTCGACGTCATGACCGGGGAGGTGCGCTCCGCGACCTTCGGCTACGACGCCGGGGCCGTCGCGGAGTGGGTCCGGTCCGTGGACCCCAGGGCCAGGTGCGTGTACGAGTCCGGGGTCACGAGGTTCGACCTGCAGAAGAGGCTCTCCGGCCTGGGGGTCGGCTGCGCGGTCGGCGCCGTCTCGAAGATGATCAAGCCCAGCGCGGACAGGCGCAGGAAGAACGACCGCAACGACGCCGAGTTCCTCGCCCGCATGCTGTCGGTCGGCAACGTCGTCGAGGTATGGGTCCCCGACGACGAGTGCGAGGCCGCCCGCGACCTCACCAGGGCTCTCGAGGACGCGAGGGACGACCTCTCTCGCGCGAAGCAGCGGCTCTCCAAGTTCCTGCTCAGGCACGGGCTCGTCTTCGACGAGAGGACGCCCACCGGCCGCAGGAAGGGCAACTGGACCCGGGCGCACTGGTCCTGGATCGAATCGATAGGGTTCGCGGAAGGGGCCGACAACGACGTGCTCGCCTACTACGTCGACGCGGTCAGGCGGGCGGCGGAGGAGAAGGCGAGGCTCGAGGGGCTCGTCGAGGCCGAGGCCCGCAAGCCCAGGTGGAGGAAGAGGGTCGACTCCCTGCGCTGCCTCAAGGGCGTCGACACCGCGACCGCCGCCGACCTCGTGTTCGAGGCCGGCGAGTTCTCGAGGTTCGGGAACGCCCGCTCGTTCGCCTCATGGGTCGGCCTGACGCCCTCCGAGCACTCCAGCGGGGAGAGCGACCGCAGGGGCGCGATCACCAAGGCCGGCAACAAGCACCTGAGGAAGGCTCTGGTCGAGGCCGCGTGGCACTACCTGACGTGCTCCGCGCGGCCGAAGGACCTCGCCAGGGGCCAGGACCCGGACCGAGGCGCCCGGAGGCATGCCGCCAAGGGCGTGCGGAGGCTGGTCGAGAGGCGCGGGGCCCTGCTCGCGCGCGGGGTCCACAACAACAAGGCGAACGTGGCCACGGCGCGCGAGCTCGCCTGCTGGGTGTGGGCGGTCGGCCTCATGGCCGAGGGGGCATAGGGGGCGTTCCCCCCGCACATAAGCCGATCACCCCGGAAGCGGTTGGATCCGAAGCCGTTGAGGCGAACCTCAGGTCCCTTTTCTGCGAGCGCCCAAGGCGCCACACGCGTGCACAGACTGTCGGTTCGACAAAGAAGCCTCAGCCGTAGCAACGGATTGCCCAGCGAGAGATCGCCACGGGCGGATATTAAACTGCAAAGACGAGCGTCGGAAAGACACGCCGAGGTCGCCGCGGAGGGGTTGATATAGGGAGAGGGCCTGACCCCATATCGTTGGGGCCAGGCCCGATTTTGCCTCTTGACAATGTCCTGCTCATATTAAAAGGAACGTCCCCAGTGCCGGCTGTTGAGTTGCGGTGGAATAGGGACTGTTTGGTGCCCGAAAGGGCGATTTTAGTCCGTATTTCACCGCAACTTATTTAAAGGGTGCTGAGGCTCGGGGTCCAGGCGATGGTGGGAGTCGCGCCGTCGAGAACCTCGTTGATGGTGGCGGCCATGCCAGCGAGTAGGCTGTTCTCGCTTACGGTGAGCGTCTTGTAGCCGCCGGCACGCATGAGCTCGCGGATCACCACGGCGCCGGCCAGAATCACGCCCGCGCGCTTGGGCTGCACGCCCGGCAACGCGGCAATGCCTGCAACATCCAACGCAGACATGCGCTCGATAGCGGCCGAAATCTGCTCCATCGAAAGCTCGCGCAGATGCACAAAGTTCGAGTCGTACGGCTCCAGTTTGTGGACCAGCGCCACGAGCGTGGTAACGGTACCGCCCACCGCGACGAGGCGCTCGGCGCGCTCAAAGTCGACAGGCAGGCCCTCAAAATAAGCCCCGAACTGCTCGCCCGCCCATACGCCAGCGGCGGCAAGTTCACTGTCCGTTGGCGGCAGCGCCGAGAAAAACCGCTCCGTCACGCGACGGCAACCGATGTCCAGTGAGCGCGTTCCCTCCAGCGCAAAGACCCCGCGCTCAGGCGCGTAGACGCCCGTCGCGAGCTCCGTGGAGCCACCGCCCGAATCGGCGACGATGATGCGCTCGCCAGCAAAGTCGTGTGCCACGCCAAAAAACGTCAGGCGCGCCTCGACCTCTCCCGGAATCACCTGCGGTTCGAGCCCCAGCTCGCGCAGGCCGTCCAGCAGCAGTGCGGCGTTGGACGCATCACGCGCAGCACTCGTGCACGTGGTGCAGATGCACGCGGCCCCAAAGGTACGGGCTTCGTCCACAAACATGCGGCACGCAGCGAGCACGCGCTCAACGGCCGCCTCGCAAAAGCGCCCCGTCGCGTCCACGCCCTCGCCCAAGTCGGTGATCTCGGTATGCTTGGACGATTCCACGATCGCCCCGGCCTCGACCTGCGCCAACACCAGTCGCGACGACACCGTTCCCAGGTCGATCGCGGCCACCTTATATCGTTTGCAATTTGTCATTGCGGGCTCCCCTCCGGGCGCTACTCGCCTACTCGCCGCTGGACGCGACCGTCTGACCCTCGACGCCGTTAAATCCAAACAGCATGTCGAGCGCTTGGATGTACCACGGCGCGTCCTTACCGACTTCTTCGATTTCCTTGGCAACTTCGCTGGCCTTCTTGGCGTTCGACGACTTCTGGCTCGACGAGGCATCCGAATCGCCGTCCAGGCCCTGCACTTCAATCCTCTTCTCGCCGGGCATCACCAGGCCCAGGTCCTCGGACGCCGCATCCTTGATGCCCTCCTCCGAGAGCAGCTTGTCGACACTTTTTTGCAGCCCATCATTGTATTGCTGGCGAATCTCGACCTGCTTGGCCAAGATATCGCTCGAACGCTTTGCCACGTACAGGTCGCGCACGGGGAAATACAGGCTCACGAGCACCAGGGCAACGACGATGCCGATAAACAGCGGGCGCAGAGAGCCATGTGTAAAGTCATAGATTGCCTTGACCACCGCATTGTCGTTGGCGTAGCGCATAAAGTCCGAGCCCGAAAAACGGTTCGAGGGCCTGCTCGACCTGTCGTGCGTTTGAGCCGACGAGCGCTGAGCATGCGACGAACGTGCTGGGCGCACTGGTCCATCTGTCGAAGTATTCACTTGAGCATTGGGGCGCGAGGTACTTGTCGGGCGCTGCATGGAGCGGTCGGCGCCGGCGTAGGCGGACCCACCGAGCTGCACCGTGCGCGCACGGCGAGGCGACGGCTCACGCGAACCGGCGGAATAGTACCTGTTGTCGTAAATCTGATCCATGTGCGCCTTGTGCGGTTGAGGTTTGTTTGCGCTAAGTCCTTTAGTTATAGCACGAGCGCCCGCACCGCCTTCGCCAGCCTTTGCTCGACATAAAAAAGGCGCTGAGCCACACGGCCCAGCGCCCAATGGCAGCCATCAGAAGTGGAGCGGAGCCGAGTCAACCCCGCCCCCCCCGCGAGCACCACTTGTTTAGCGAATGTTGTAGAACGCAGACCTACCGGCGTAGCGCGCGCTGTCCTCGAGCTCGTCCTCGATACGGATGAGCTGGTTGTACTTGGCGATGCGATCACTGCGGCACGGAGCGCCCGACTTGATCTGACCGGCGTTGACGCCCACGACCAGGTCGGCGATCGTGGAGTCCTCGGTCTCGCCGGAGCGATGGCTCACGATGCAAGCGTAGCCCGCCTCCTTGGCGGTCTCGATAGCCTCGAGCGACTCGGTGAGCGTGCCAATCTGGTTGACCTTGACCAGGATCGCGTTGGCGGCACCCAGCTCGATGCCCTTCTTGAGGCGCTCGGTGTTGGTGACGAACAGGTCATCGCCCACCAGCTGCACCTTGTTGCCAATGCGACGGGTGAGCTCAACCCAGCCGTCCCAGTCCTCCTCGGCCATGCCATCCTCGATGGAGATGATGGGATAGGTGTCGACGAGCTTCTCCCAGTAATCGACCATCTGGGCGCTCGTGTACTCAACGCCCTCGCCCTTGAGCTCGTACATGCCGGTCTCGGCGTTGTAGAACTCGGTCGAGGCCGGATCCATGGCGTACATGAAGTCGACGCCGGGCGTAAAGCCGGCCTTCTCCACGGCCTTGGTAATGTACTCGAACGGCTCGGCGTTGGTCTTGAGGTTGGGCGCAAAGCCGCCCTCGTCGCCCACGCCGCCGCCCAGGCCTGCCTCGTGCAGCACGCCCTTGAGGGTGTGGTAGACCTCAGCGCACCAACGCAGGCCCTCGGCAAAGCTCGGGGCGCCCACCGGCATAATCATGAACTCCTGGAAGTCAACGTTATTGTCGGCATGCACGCCGCCGTTGAGGATGTTCATCATAGGTGTGGGCAGCAGGTGGGCGTTGACGCCACCCAGGTACTGATACAGCGACAGGCCCGCCGACTCGGCAGCGGCGCGGGCGACGGCCAGCGATACGCCCAGGATGGCGTTGGCGCCGAGCTTGGTCTTGTTGGGCGTACCGTCGGCGGCAATCAGTGCGGCGTCAACGGCGCGCTGGTCGAAGGCATCGAGGCCCACGACGGCGTTGGCGCACTCGTTGTTGACGTGCTCGACGGCCTGCGAAACGCCCTTGCCCAGGTAGCGGCCCTTGTCGCCGTCGCGCAGCTCGCAAGCTTCAAAAGCGCCGGTCGAAGCACCCGAAGGCACCATCGCGCGACCGAAGCTGCCATCCTCGAGCACGACCTCGACCTCGACGGTGGGGTTGCCGCGGCTGTCGAGCACCTCGCGACCGTAGACGTCCAAAATATCGCTCATGTTGTCTCCCTCTCACTTGGAAACGTAGTGGATGCAAGCGACCGGCTGACCGTGCACCGTCGGTGCGCCTCCGTAAGTTAGCCATGTCGCACTTTTTGCATTATGCCCTAAGTTAGCCGAGGGATACACTTGATTTTCGAAAAATTTAGCGGGAACGATAAGGCATGTCAGCCCGTCGTTCCCGCAGTCTTACTCCTCCGCCTTTGCGGCATCCCACAGGTCGTTGAGGCCGTGAGTCGAAAGCTCGGCAAGATCCACGTGAGCATCGGCCGCCATCTGCTCCATCGCGGCCCAGCGACGGCGGAACTTTGCCGTGCTGGCGCGCAGAGCGCTCTCGGCGTCGATTCCCTCCTTGCGCGCAACGTTGACCAGGGCAAAGAGCAGGTCGCCGAACTCCATCTCGCGCTCGGGCGAGCCGGGAGCCTCGGCCTCAAACTCGGCGCGCTCCTCGGCGACCTCGTCCCACACGTCCTGAACCGTCTCCCACTCAAAACCCACGGCAGCCGCCTTGCGCGACACCTTCTGGGCTTGCATCAGCGCCGGCAGATGCGTGGGCACACCGTCGAGCAGGCCCTCGGGCGCAGCCTCGCCCGCCGCCACGGCCTTGTCCTTGGCGGCCTTCTCGGCAAGCTTGACCTCGTCCCAAATCTTGAGCACCTCATCGGAGCTGTCAGCATCCACATCGCCAAACACGTGCGGATGACGGCGGATGAGCTTGGCGTCAATATCGCGCGCCACGTCGGCAAGCGTAAACTCGCCGGCATCCGCTGCAATCTGCGCATGCAGCACTACCTGCATGAGCACATCGCCCAGCTCCTCGCGCAGATGCGTGGCATCATCGGCCTCGATGCAATCGAGCGCCTCGTAGGCCTCCTCGATCATGTTCTTGCCAATGCTTCGGTGCGTCTGCTCGCGGTCCCACGGGCAGCCGTCGGGCTGACGCAGGCGCCAGATGGTCTGCACCAGATGCTGCAGCTCGGCCGACGCGTCTACCAGCGTGGACAGATCGCGCGAACCCTCGGCATTTTGCTGAGCCATATGCTGCGCCATGGTTAGTCCTCCTCCATGATCACGTGACGGAACGCACCGCCCTCGTAGATGCCGTAGCTGTGCGAGCCGTCCTTGGGGATGCTCACGCTGCCGGGGTTGAAGAGCCACAGGCCCGGGTGCGCGGCGCTCTCCTCGTTGACCTTGATGTGCGTATGGCCGTAGACGAGCGCGGAGCCCTCGGGCAGCGCGGGCGCGTGGTCGACGCTGTTGTGCATGCCGGCGCCAAAGACATGGCCGTGCGTCAGGAACAGCTCGCGGCCGGTCTCGTCGAACAGCGTGGCGTAGTCGGCCATGACGGGGAAGTCGAGCACCATCTGGTCGACCTCGGCGTCGCAGTTGCCGCGCACCGCGATGATGCGGTCGGCCAGGGCGTTGAGCAGCGGGATTACGCGCTTGGGGGCGTAATCGCGCGGCAGGTCGTTGCGCGGACCGTGGTAGAGCAGGTCGCCCAGCAGGACGATGCGGTCAGGCTGCTCGGACTCGATGGCGGCGCAGAGGCGCTCGGCCCAGTATGCCGAGCCGTGGATGTCGGAGGCGATGAGGTATTTCATGGTGGTCCTTTCGGTGAGGTTGATGGGGTGGGTGTGGCGCGTCGCCGACCGTGTCACTCAAATTGCAGAGCCGCGGCTTGTGCTGCCTGCATCACGCGCTGGAGAGGCACACCGTGCTCGCGGGCAAGGCGGGCGCAGTCCTCGTACTCGGGCGCTGCACGCTCGCTGCCGTCGGGCAGGGTGGCCACCTTGACGGACACCTCGCCCCATGGCGTCGTCACCTGCTCAAAGCGGCGTGGTAGGCAAACGCGCTCCATAACCTGGCGACGAATGCCGTTGGTCGTGGTTTCCAAGAAGATGATCGTCTGCAGGCGCTCGATATCCTCGTAGGTGCAGATTACTTGCAGCTGCCAGCCGGGGCGGCCTTTCTTACAATAGAGGGGCAGCCAGTGCACCTCGCGCGCACCCGCCTCGCGCAGGCGGTCGGCGGCGTAGGCGAGTACCTCAGGCGACGCGTCGTCGATGTCGCATTCCAGCTTGACGATGGTTTCGGGCGCATCGGTCTCGCGGGACAGCGGGGATGTGCTATCGCATGGCATACGGTCCGGCTCCTTTCCGCGCGGGCTCGTTTTGTTCATCCAAACGCTAGCACATCGCAGGCTGCGTGGATGTGACGGCGCGCGATGAGCGCGATTTTCCTTGCCCGCAAGGAAACCGACACTCCACCGCCTCAGCCAAACGTGTACGTCAGCCTCCAAACATGTCATTATTTGCAGCTTTTGGAGGCTGATGTACATGTTTTGGAGTAGGGCCGATGCTGCGTGGCGACCCTCGCACGCAACCCACCTTTCCAGTCGATTTCGGCCCCCGGTGCGCTCGTCGCATCGGGGGCCGCGCCGTTACAATGGAGCGGATTCGCTTGACGCAAAGGAGCCTCCATGCCTGCTTGCCCGCTGGTCGATTGCCATACCCACACCTCGCTCTCGGACGGACACGCCTCATTTGAGAACAACGTTCGCGCCGCCGCTGCGGCCGGCTGCCAGGTCATGGTCTCGACCGACCACCTCACCCTGCCTGCCAGCATGGATGCCAATTGCGAGGTTCAAGTTGTCGAGGGCGACTTGCCGGCACACCGTCTGGCTTTTGAGGATGCTCGCAAGCTTGCCGCGCAGATCGCGCCGGAGCTCAGCTTTATCTATGGCTTTGAATGCGATTGGTACGAGGGCTGCGAGCCTTTGGTTGAGCGCTGGTCCAAAGGCGCCGTGGTGCGCCTGGGCAGCGTGCATTGGATTGGCAACCCAGGCGATATTGCGGCAGGTGTTGCGGGCACGGCGGGGACGGAGGACGTCGCTCGTCCCGATACGCCCGATTCCCTTTGCGGTTGGATCGACGACGACACCAACCTGCATGTTTGGGAAAACTTAGGCGTGCGCGGCGTGTGGGAGCGCTACGTCGACGACTGGTGCCGCGCTTGCGAGAGCTCGCTCAACTTTGACGTGATGGCCCATCCCGACCTTGTCATGCGTTTTTCGAAGGAAGGCTTTGCGCCCGACTTTGACCCCGAGCCGCTCTGGGAGCAGATGGCCGAATGCGCCCACGATACGGGTCGCCGCGTTGAGGTCTCGACCGCCGCACCCCGCAAGGGCCTCGACGACTACTATCCCGCGACCGGGCTGTTGCGTTGCTTCGCCCACGCCGAGGTACCGATTACCTTTGGCTCGGACGCGCACCGCGCCTGCGACATCTGCTGGAACATCCGCGAGGCCCAGGCCCACGCCTACGACTGCGGTTATCGAACCTTCGACATCCCCCACCTCACCGGAGAATGGGAGTCCACGCCCCTCGCCTAGCCATCCCTTCATAAGTTGCGGTGAAATAGGGATTGTTTTGCTTGATGAAGCGCTTAAACAGTCCCTATTTCACCGCAACTTCCATGACCCCGTTACACCAACAAAGACTGTCCCAAACGACTAGTGGCGGCGGGCGTTGAGTTCGCCGGCCAGCTCGTCGAGGGTGATACCGTAGCGCTCAAGGGTTACGAGCAGGTGGTAGATCAGGTCGCCGGCCTCGTAGCGGATGTGATCGTGATCGTTATCCTTGCAGGCCATGATCACCTCGCTCGACTCCTCGGCAAGCTTTTTGAGCAGCTCATCCTCGACGTCGGTCAGCAGACGCGCGGTATAGCTTTCCTGCGGCGATGCGTCGCGACGACCGTGAATCACCTCGGCGAGCCCCGTCAGCGTCTCTCCGATATTTCCATCCTGAACGTTTGCGGTGCGCACACCCATAGTTCAATCCTTTCTGGTGGCCGAGCGTCTAATCGAGCGTCCGCCCTACGCGAGTTTCTTAAAGAAGCAGGTACGGTTGCCGGTGTGGCAAGCCGGACCCGGCGAGTCGACCTTGACCAGCAGCGTATCGCTATCGCAGTCGGCCCAGAGCTCCTTGACCGCTTGCATGTTGCCGCTCGTCGCACCCTTGTTCCAGAGCTCCTGGCGGCTACGGCTCCAAAACCACGTGGTACCGGTCTTGAGCGTCAGCCCCACCGACTCCTCGTTCATCCAGGCAACCATAAGCACCTCGCCGGTATCATACTGCTGAACCACACAAGGAATCAGCCCACGGGCGTCGTACGTAAGATCAGACGCTTCTATTACCTCAGTCATCATTTCTCCCAAGTCATAAACGAAACCCCACAGGTCGGCGAGGGTTGTCCAGGTGCCCGAGATTCCGAGCGACAAGCCCGACGACGCGTACTTAAGTACGCGAGGAGGGTTGGAGCCGGAAGGTCGGGTGCCTGGACAAGCCGCAGCATTAGAAGTCCAATCTCACAGGAATGCCCTGTGAGGCCATATACTCTTTGACTTCGCGAATGCTGAAGGTTCCAAAGTGAAAGACGCTCGCCGCCAGTACGGCATCGGCCTCGCCCTCGATCACACCCTCGGCAAAATGCTCGAGCGTACCCACGCCGCCGCTCGCAATAACGGGAATCGGCACCGCGCGCGCCACGGCGCGGGTGAGCGCCAGGTCAAAGCCGGCCTTGGTGCCGTCGCGATCCATGCTGGTCAGTAGGATCTCGCCGGCACCGCGACGAGCCGCCTCCTCGGCCCACGCCACCGCGTCGATACCCGTGGCGTTGCGGCCGCCCGCGGTAAAGACCTCCCACTTGTCGGCTCCCGGCTCACCAGGCAAACCAACACGCTTGGCATCAATCGCTACGACCACGGCCTGGCTGCCAAACGCCGCGGCGGCCTGGCTGATCAACGACGGATCGCGCACGGCGGCAGAGTTAAGCGACACCTTGTCGGCGCCGGCGGCAACCATGGTCCGCATGCCCGCCAAGTCGCGAAAACCGCCGCCCACGGTATAGGGAATAGCGAGCTCCTCGGCCGCGTGCGCCGCCATCTCGATGGTTGTCGCGCGGTTGTCGCTCGTCGCGGTAATGTCCAAAAATACGACCTCGTCCGCACCCTCGCGGTCGTAGGCACGGGCCAGCTCCACCGGGTCGCCCGCATCGCGCAGGCTCACAAAGTTGACGCCCTTGACCACGCGGCCGTCCTTGACGTCCAAGCAGGGAATCACGCGTTTGGTAAGCATGGGCTACTCCTCCCCTCGGGCGGCGGCCAGCGCCTGGGCCAGCGTAAAGTTGCCCTCGTAGAGCGCACGGCCGGTAATGGCGCCCTCGATGGCATCCTCACCCGCCGCGGCGAGCGCGCGGATATCGTCGAGCGTCGAGATGCCGCCCGAAGCCACGACAGGAAAGCCCGCAACCTCGGCAACATGGCGATACGCCGCCACGTCGATGCCCGTCTGCATGCCGTCGCGCGCGATATCGGTATACACCAGATGCTTAAAGCCCAGCTCGGTGAGCTGCGCCACGGCGTCGTCGAGCGCCACGCCCGCGCCGTCACGCCAGCCGTTCACCTTGACCTGACCGTCGCGTGCGGCGATGTCTGCCACCAGCAACTCGCCAAATCCTTGGGCCGCCACTTCGGCAAAACCCGGCTCGGTCACGAGCACCGTGCCTAGTGCGATGCGGCGCGCACCGAAGCCGGCCAACTCGTCGATGCGCGCGAGCGAGCGGACGCCGCCGCCCACGTCCACGGACAGACCGTCAACGCCGCAGATGGCCTTGATCGCCACCGAGTTGGCAGCGCATGTGTCTTCGTCCTCGCCAAAGGCAGCGGACAGGTCGACGACGTGCACCCAGCTCGCACCCTGCTCGGCAAACAAGCGGGCAACGGCCATGGGATCGTCGGAATATACCTTGCAGCGGCTGCGGTCGCCGCGCTCCAGGCGCACGACCTTGCCGCCGATCAAATCGATTGCGGGAAACAGAATCATCGGCCGGCCCCCTCGACGATGCTCACGAAGTTCTTAAGAATGCGCTGACCCAGCGCAGAGGATTTCTCGGGATGGAACTGGCAACCCCACACGTTACCGTGGCGCACGATGCACGGAAAGCTCCGCGTGTAGTGCGTGCACGCCAGCACATCGGCGGCATCGGCATCGTCTGCCACCGCGTAGCTGTGGGTGAAGTACATGTTGGCACCCTCGGCAAAACCGGCAAGCAGCGAATCGGCCGCGCCGGCAGGCGTCATGTGCACCTGATCCCAGCCCACGTGCGGCACCTTCAGGCGGCTCGACTCCAGGCGCGTGCACGAGCCGCGCATAATGCCCAGGCCATCGACCCAGGGGCCATCGACCCAGGGACCACCATCCTGCTCGGAGGCGCCGCCGTCGGCAACCGCGCCCTCGTCCGCCGGCACGCCCTCGTCGCCACGCTCAAAAAACAGCTGAAGGCCCAGGCAGATGCCGAGCAGCGGAGTTCCGGCGGCAACGGCGTCGAGCACCGCGTCCGCCTCGCCGCTCTCGCGCATAAAGGCAATCGCGTCGTAGAACGCACCCACGCCCGGGATGACCAGGCCGTCGGCGTTGCGGATCTGCTCCGGATCGTCCGATGTGCAGGCGGCGGCACCGGCGCGCGCAAGCCCGCGCACGACGCTCGACAAGTTGCCCTTGTGGTAGTCGACCACCACGATCTTCGGTTCGCCCACGCGACCCTCCCTTATCTCATTCAAAACCTGGCAAAAAGGGACAGGTTTATTTTGGTCGGTTAAACGTTCACCCACCGTATGAGACAGCATTTCCGCAGATAAAACCTGCCAAAATAAACCTGTCCCTTTTTGGCAGGTTACAGTGAGCCCTTAGTGCTGGGGATGCCCTGCACGCGGGGATCGAGCTCGCAGGCGCGGCGCATCGTGCGGCCCACAGCCTTAAAGGCGGCCTCGATAATGTGATGCGAGTTGCCGCCTGCCAGCTCGCGCACGTGCAGCGTGAGTTTGGCGTCGCGCGCGAAGGCATAGAAGAACTCGACGGCCAGCTCGGTATCGAAGGTACCCACGCGCTCGGTCGGCACGGGCAGCTCGCAGTAGGCCTGCCCGCGACCCGAAATGTCCACGGCGGCCATCACGAGCGTCTCGTCCATGGCGATCGCCGCATCGGCAAAGCGCGTAATGCCCGCCTTGTCGCCCAGTGCCTGGCAGAACGCCTCGCCCAGCACAATGCCCGTGTCCTCGACGGTGTGGTGTGCGTCGACCTCCACATCGCCTACCGCATGCACCGTCAAATCAAACAGGCCATGGCGGCCAAAGGCGTTGAGCATGTGGTCGAAAAACGGCACGCCGGTCGAGATATCGCACACGCCGCTTCCGTCCAGGTCAAGCTTGACGACAATATCGGTCTCCCCCGTCTTGCGGATTACCTCGGCATAACGGCCCATCTACATCTCCTCCTTCACCAGCGCGGCAAACGCAGCCAGCACCTCGTCGTTTTCCCGCGGCGTACCCACGGTAATGCGTAGGCAGTCCGCGAGCCCCGGCGCATAGCTAAAATCGCGCACCAAAATCGAATACTCATCACGCAGACGCTCGCGCACGCGCGTGGCATGCGGCGTGCGCACGAGCACAAAGTTCGCCGCGCTCGGCCACGCCTCCACGGGCAGGCCCTCGGCAGCCATCGCGCGCAGGGCGCACAGCTCGCGCTCGCGCTCGGATGCGACCTGCGCCACCACGGGCGCATAGGCATCACGAGCACGCACGCAGGCAAGCGCGGCGGCCTGGCTCAGCACGTTGACCGAATAAATCTGGCGAATCGCCGCGAACACCTCGATAACCTCGGGCGCCGCAATCACATAGCCCAGACGCGTGCCGGCGGCGCCAAACGCCTTGGACAGCGTATGCAGAATCACCAGGTTGGGATGCTCGGCGATAAGGCCCTGCGCCGTGGTGGCCGCGCCAAACGAATCGTCGGCAAACTCAACGTAGGCCTCGTCGACCATGACCATGCCGGGGCACGCATCGCACAGGGCCGCGACAAAGTCGAGCGGCGCCACGTCGCCCGTAGGATTGTTGGGCGAGGTCACGATTGCCAGGTTGCACGCCGGCGCCGCGGCAAGCACGGCTGCCTGGTCGAGCTCAAAGGTCGCCGGGTCGCGCCACACGTCGCGCACCTCGGTCTGACAGAGCGACGCAAAGAACGCGTACTCGCTAAAGCACGGCGGGCAGTTGAGCAGGGTACGCCCCGCACCGCCAAACGCCAGCAGGTAGTTATAGAGCAGCTCGTCGCCGCCGTTACCCACGCAGACATTCTCACGCGTCACGCCATGCCAGGCAGCCAGTTCGTCACGCAGGTCGTTGGACATGGGATCGGGATAGCGGTTGAGCGGTGTGGCAGCCAGGGCCGCGTCGACCGCGTCGCGCACGCCAACCGGCACGGGATAGGTGTTCTCGTTGGCCGAAAGGTTGATGCGCGTGGGCGTAAAGTTAGGATCGTAGGGCTCAATACCGGCCAGGTAAGGCTGGACAAGCTCCTTCATGCGAGGCGAGAGTTCGGCCATATTAGGCCTCCTCGACGACCGCGCCAGCGGCACCGCCCGCAGCCGCCGCCAGGTCCACACCCTCGGCAACCGTCGTCACGGCGTCGCCCGGCCAGGCGACCTTGGTCAGGTCGGCCGCGGCCAGAGACTCGGCACTCACGGCATCCTCGCCCTGCTCCAGCACACGGCGACGCAGTGCAGCGGAAAGCGCATGTGCCCACAGGCCCTCGGCCTCGGCGAGGCGCTGCGTAGCGGGAGCGTCGGAGAGCAGGCCCTCGGGCGTATAGCAAATGACGCTCGAACGCTTAACGAACTCTTCGACCGAAAGCGGGTTGGAGAACAAGGCGGTGCCGCCGGTCGGCAGCGTGTGGTTGGGGCCGGCAACATAATCGCCGAGCGGCTCGGAGCTCCAAGCGCCCACAAAGATGGCGCCGGCGTTGCGAATGCCGCCGAGCAGGCCCATCGCATCCTTGCAGTGCAGCTCCAGGTGCTCGGGCGCCACGGTGTTCACCGCCTCGACGGCGGCAGCCATGTCGGCGGCCACCACGATGGTGCCCTCGTTATCGAGCGAGGCGCGCGTGATCTCGGCACGTGGGGACTGCGCTACCAGAATGTCGATACCCGCCTCGACCTCACGCGCAAACTGCTCATCGCAGGTCACCAGATAACAGGCGGCCAGCGGATCGTGCTCGGCCTGGGCCATCAGGTCGGCCGCGACCACCATGGGCTTAGCCGTGGCGTCGGCCAGCACGCAGACCTCGGAGGGGCCAGCGACCATGTCGATGCCCACGTCGCCCGAGACAATCTGCTTGGCGGCGGCAACAAAGGCGTTGCCCGGGCCGGTGATTTTGTCGACGCGCGGAATGGTCTCGGTGCCGTACGCTAGCGCGGCCACAGCCTGAGCGCCGCCCACCATATAGATTTCGTCCACGCCGCCGAGCTTTGCCGCGGCGAGCGTGTAGGGGCTGATCAGGCCGTCTTTTTGCGGCGGGGTCACCATAACCACGCGCTTGACGCCGGCGACCTTGGCGGGAATGGCATTCATGAGCACCGTGGAGGGATACTGCGCGCGACCGCCCGGCACGTAGATGCCGGCCGCCGCGAGCGGGGTCACCTTAACGCCGAGCATCGTGCCGTCCGCACGCGTGGTAAACCAGCTCTGCTCGACCTCGCGCTGGTGGAACTCGCGAATCTGGCGCGCGGCCTTCTCGAGCGCGGCGACAAAGGCCGGGTCGAGGCCTTCGAGCGCGGCATCGATCTGCTCTTGCGGCAGACGGAAGCTCTGCAGCTCAACACCGTCAAAACGCTGGCAGTAATCGCGCACCGCGGCATCGCCGTTGGCACGCACGTTGGCCACGATATCGCGGGCGGCGTCGACGATGTTTTGCGGCAGCACGCCCTTGCGGTTGAGCTGGTTGGTAACGAGGCGCTCACCGGGAGCAAGCTTGATGGTCTTCATATCGGTATCCCCTATCGGTCGAGGTTGTGTTCGAAAAACAAGAGACCAGGCGGCGGCGCCAATCGGTCCGCAGCCCGGATATGGGGGCGCCCGTGCGCGCTCGCGCTATTGTGCCGAGCCCGCGACGGGCTCAAAATGCTTGTCCTTCACGGCAGCAGCCAGACGATTGGCCAAGTTGCGAACGCGCGGATCCAGGCGCGCGGCACCCGGGTTGACGAAGAAGCGCGCCGTGCAGTCCATGATTCGGCCGGTGATGACCAAGTCGTTGTCGCGCAGCGTGGCACCCGTGGCGGTAATGTCCACGATGCGGTCGGTCATGCCGACGATGGGGCCCAGCTCGATGTTACCGTGCAGCGAAACGATGTCGGCATTCACGCCGCGCTCGGCATACCAGGCGCTCGCGATGCGCGGGTACTTGGTGGCCACACGAAGCGATCCGCGGCGGGCATAGTTGCGCTCGGCCTGGCCGGCGCGCCATGCGGGCTCCGCCTCGATAAACGTGCACAGGCCGTAGCCCAGATCGACCAGCTGCAGCAGGTTGAGGTCGGCCTCGATAAGCGAGTCCCAGCCGCAGATGCCGCAGTCGGCGCCGCCGCAGCCCACAAAGGCGGGCGCGTCGCTGGGACGCACAATGACAAACTCGATATCGCCGACCGCGCCCTCACCGGCACGCGTGTCGCGACCGCGCACGATCAGGTGACGACCGGGGTCGCGCAGCTCAGAGACGTCTAAGCCCGCCGCCTCGAGCACGTCGAGCGTGTCGGCCTTAAGCGAGCCCTTGGGCACGGCAATGCGCAGCGGACCCTCGGCGCCACGGCCCACGGCGTGATCGCCGTCGGAAGCGGCGTCCTCGGCCGAGGTGCGCGCGGCCTCCAGACGCTCGAGTGAAAAGGCGAAGCCCGCCGCCGGCACCTCAATGCCATCGCCAAATGCACCGGTAAAGATGGAGTCGTAGCGTCCGCCTGAGCCCACCGGATCGGGCAGGCCGCCGGCATAGGCCTTAAAGACCAGGCCCGTGTAGTAATCGAAAGAGTTCATGATGGAAAAGTCGAACGACAGCACCCGGGCGTCCTCGGGAGCCAGGCCTTCGACCAGGGCACGCAGTTCGCGCGTCAGCGGCGCGGCGATACCGGCAGCCTCCAGCAGCGCGTCCACGCGGTCGAGTACCTCGGCTCCGCCGTGCAGACGCGGCAGCTCGCTAATGGCGGCCTTGACGGCCTCGGACTCGGCGCTTGCCGCCACGCGGGCATCGAGGCCCACAAAGTCGTTGGCGTGCACGCAGCGCAGGGCCTCGGCGGCCAGTTCGCGATCCTCGCACGCCGCGAGCAGCTCCTTAAACGGGCGTACGCTACCTGCGATAATGCGCGCATCGGGCAGCGCGAGCCTGCGCACGGCCTCGGCCACGAGCGAGACAATCTCGACATCGCCCTCGGTATCGCCCGCGCCGATGAGCTCGAAGCCCAGTTGCGTAAACTGGCGTGAACCGCCGGCGTTGCGCTGGCACTCACGAACCACCGGCGCCTCGTAACGAAGGCGCAGCGGCAGATCGGCCGCGCGCATGCGGGTCGAGACCAAACGCACGATCGGCAGCGTGTTGTCGGGACGGACCACCAACAGGCGACCGTCATCATCGAAAAGCTTAAACGGCGTGTCCGCAATGCGGCCGCCCTCCTCGAGCGAGCCCTTGTCCTCGAGCAGCGGCGTCTCGACCGGCAGGTAATGATGCCCCCTGAAGCAGCCCTTCACCGTCAGCGCAATCTCCTCGCGCGCCTGAGCCTCCTCGGGCAATATATCCCGGAATCCCCACGGTGTGGCCGTCATCTGGTGAGCCTCCTCATGCTGTGCTGCGTATAGAACAGAAGACCGACATAGCTCCGCCGATCTTCTGGGTACTTTAGCATACTAGAGTGCTTGCGGGGAGAATCCGTCGCAACCGCTCACGCCGTATTCATTTAGAAACATACGGAAAGTGCATCCCATTTCGAGCAGCCATTCCGGGACGTAGTTTCCGCTTGAAGCCTCAACGGGAAACGGCATCCCAGAATAGGCGCTCAGAACAGGACACGCTTTCCGAAACCCACCCCATCGGGAAAGCGCGTCCCAGTATTCAGCCGAAAACCGGGGCGCATTTTCCGCCAGAGGCCTCAACCGGAAAGCGCGTCCCGCTTCCAGCCACGGCTGAGACCCCGAACGACGTCCCGCTTCGCCCTAGGCGCCAATCGCGCGTCGATACACCGCCATGACCTGGGCATCGGCTGCCGCCGGATTGGCAAAGTACTGCTCGTCGTAGGTCTCAGCCGAAACCACTCCACGATATCCACGCGCCACCAGCCTATCCAGGTCGGCACGCATATCGCGGTCGCCGTCGCCCCAGGCAAGATGTGTGGTGCCATCTGCCGCAACATCGACAAAGTGCACGTGGGCAACATCATCGCCGAGCGCATCGAAGTAATCGTCGATGGTATCCCCCGCCACTGCCATGGCACCCATATCAAGGCACGCCTTGAGCGCCGGATGGTCAACCGCGTCAATCATGCGCTTCGTATCGGCCGCCGAATTCACGATCATCGACTCAACCGGCTGCAGGGCCTCAAGCACCAGCCGCACGCCGCGTTCGCCCGCATACTCGGCAATCGACCGCAGCATCGAGGCGCTACGCGCCCACGCGTCCTCGATCGGCTCATTCAAAAACGCCCAGCCGCTCGAAACCATGACCTGCTCGGCCCCAAGCTCCACCGCAATGTCGACGACGTTCTTAAAGTACGCGAGCGTACGGGCACGCGACTCCTCCCCGCGCGCCGCGATATTCCACGGCTTGGGATTGTTCTGCTCGGGGCAAATGCCGACAATCCGAACCCCATATCGCTGCGAAAGTTCCCTCGCCTGCTCGAGCGAATCATAGCCATGGCAATCGACATACAGATGCATCGCACCCGTCCAAAGCTCGCAGCACGTGTAGCCCGATGCCGCCGCCGAAGAAAAGAATTCCTCCAGGTCAAAATAACGATGGCTGATATTCATAACAGCAAGCAGGGGGTAGCTCATAATTACTCTCCAACCCAAACGAGGTCCCGTTCCATATAGGAGCGGGACCCAATTACACAAACGTTATTTGCTCTTAGTAGTCGAACTGGTGATAGTAGCGACGGTAGTTGAGGTTGTGCTTGGTGACCGTCTCGTAGTAGGCAGCGAGTCGATCGGTGACCAGCGAGGAAAGGATCCACGGAGACACGATGACGCGGAACTCGTCGTCAAGGCCCGGGATGGCGAACTCGGCGGTGTCGATGATGTTGATGTCGGTGTCGCCGGTCACGCCGCGGTTGAGGAATGCACGGACACGCTCATCGAGCTTGCGGTTCTCGTCCTCGCCCATGAACAGGAACACGGGAACGCCCGGCTCCACGAGCTCGAGCGTGCCGTGGAAGAAGTCCGCCGAGGTGATGTGGCGGGTGCGCTTCCACTGCATCTCCTCGAGGATGCACATCGAGAAGAGGATGGTCTCGCCCCAGAGTGCTCCGGAGCCGATGAACATAGTGTAGGGGGCCAGGGCGTACTTCTTGGCGAGCTCCTCGGCGCGCGGCTCGAAGCTCTTGCGGATATCGACCAGGTGAGTCCAGACATCCTTGGTCTGCTCAATAAACTTGTCGAACTGCGGGAAGCAGCCGCGGCGGTTGAGCAGGCGCAGGCCGAAGCAGTCGGCGAGATAGTAGCCCATCTCGCAGCCACCGTTACCATGATCGGAAGCCATCTTGACGCAGTTCTCGGCGCCGACAGCCTGGCCGATGGGGCCCTCGGGCTTGGTCATGGCGTAGACGCGAATGCCCTTTTCCTTCATCTTGCCGATGGCCTCGAGGACTTCGGGGGTGGTGCCGGACTCGGAGGCGGTGAGCACGACGGATTTCTCAGTCATGCGCTTGTGGCCCATAACGTTCCACTCGGCGGCGTGGATCAGGTAGACCTCCAGGTCGCGGTCGCCGAACTTGTTCATGAGGTACTCGAGCTGCATGAGCTCGTCCCAGGTGCCGCCGACGCCCATCAGGAAGATGGCGTCGTAGCCCTCGTCGGCGACCTTGTCGGCGAGCGCGATCATCTTCTTGCCGGTCTCGTAGACGTTCTTGCCGTCCTCGACATAGCCCTCCTGGCTAAAGTGCATGATCTCGATCTTCTCGGTTTCCTTCATGGTTTGTCCTTTCTGTCTTGGACGCGATTCTATACATCGCGTTTCTTTTCGATACCAATTATAGACATACACCAAACGTGTTTTTGATACCACTTTGTAATCTGTGCCGATCCTCGGTGAACGATCGAAATTCTCGGGTGGGTGGTATTAGATTAGAATGAGATGTATATCTAATGCCCTTGGCGCCTCCCCTGCGTGACAAAGAACAGCGTTCCCACCAGCGCGATGATTGTCGAGGCTCCAAACAACACCGTTTGAACGCCTAGGGCCTCTGCCAAAAACGGAGCGGCCAGCAACGGCAGTACACCGGCGCTCATCAGGCCAAAGCGCACAAAGCCGGTAATGCGTCCCAGGTATTTGATGTCCGCACGTTCCTGAATCAGGATCATCTGCAGCGGCTCCAGGAAACCCCACGCCAAGCCGTTGATCGCCTGGCCGATAATCGCCACGCCCAGCATATCGGTGCCCACGTACACCATCGATCCAATGCCCACCGTCATGAGCGCCCCGAGCAACAGCCGCAGATTGACGTGGCGAGCCGAAAGCTTGGTCAGGGCGAAAGCGCCAACCGACGAAGTGAGCCCCACGACCGAGGACAGCCAGCCCAGCCAGACGATATCCACATTGAGCACGTCGCGGTAGAACAGCGACTCCAGCGAATCGAACGCACCGAATGCGAAGAAGCCCAAAAAGCCCGAGATAAAGATGAGACGTAGGTCGTGATCGCAAAACGTGAGCCGGGCGCCCTCGACCATACCGCCAAGGATGCCGCCCGTCTGCTTCTCCGCCTTTGGGGGAACCACGCTCTCATGGCAACCCAGGGAAAGCCAAGCCGCCACGCCCATCATCGCCGCCATGAGCAGATAGACAGATTGCGTGGCAAAGCAGCTCACGATGGCACCACCAAGCAGCGGGCCAGCGGTATAGGCGATGTTGCTGTTGAAAACCATCAGGCCGTTCACACGCGTGCGGCCCTCGGTGGTCGACTCAAGATATCCCGGAAACGCATGCGTGCAGGTGTTGATAAAACCGCCCGCAAGTCCCAAAACGCATGCGGCAAACACCAACCCGGGCACAGACAGCGGCGCCAAACCAATGCCAAGCGACAGCACCGCCGTGACCGCACACGTTACAAACGACGTACGGCGCGGACCAAAGCGGTCGATGACCGAGCCCGAAACCATGTTGCCCACCGACGTCGTAAGGTTGCGTACGAGCGTGATGGCGGCGACCAAAAAGGCCGTACCAGCCAAGTCATACGTCGCCGCGCCGATAAGCCCCAAAAAGTACACCGCGTTGTTGGCGCACCACTGCAGGGACTCAATGAGAATCAGCCTGACTTCCGCCGGCGTCAGGCGCATTGCTTCGCGATCCTTCGCGAACATACGAACTCCTTCTAAACAAAAAAGGGGACGGAGGGCATAGGCTGCTCCATCCCCTTTCCAGGTTGCAACGAAAATCTATACAGCCGGGCCCCTACGCCAGCACGCCGAAGAACGCGCCGACGATGCCCACGACCATGGTGGCCACGATCAGCACCATGGGGTTGATCTTCTTGGACAGCAGCCAGTAGTACAGCCAGAAGGCGAGCATGCCGAGCATGCCGGGCATGATGCCGTCCAGGATGTCCTGGAGGGTCTGGGCGTCCTCGCCCGAGCCGATGGCGACCGGGATGCTGGCCCAGAACATGTCCTTGCACATGGCGCCCACGACCATGACGCCCACGATGCCGACGCAGGTCATGATCTTCTGCATGAGGCCGGTCCTCTGGGCCTCGTCCAGGAAGCCCACGCCCAGCTCGTAGCCCTTGACGGCGCCCCAGACGCGCAGCGCGAAGCCGGGGACGTTGTAGATGAGCAGGAAGGCGATGGGGCCGAAGGGGTTGCCGGCCTGGCACAGGCTGATGCCCACCGCGGCGGCGACCACGCGCAGCGTCGACAGGAAGATGGAGTCGCCGATGCCGGACAGCGGGCCCATGAGGGCGGCCTTGACGTCGTTGACGCTCTCGGGCTCGATCTCGCCGCGGGCGACCTTCTCCTCCATGGCCATCGCGATGCCGCCGACGAACGGGGCGAACTGGACGGTGATGTTGAAGAACGCGCAGTGGCGGTGCAGGGCCTCGGCGTAGTCGTCGGGGCGGCCGGCGTAGATCTTCTTGAGCATGTTGGCGACCATCAGGCAGAAGGCGATGTTCATCTGCTTGTAGTAGGTCCAGGAGAACTCCATGCCCAGGGCGCCGACGTTGACGGCGCTCTTGACGAGGTCGGAGCGCGTGATCTTGTTCTCGGGACTAGAAGTCATCGTCCTCATCCCCTTCCGCGGAGAGCTGGGGCTGGGCGCCACCAAGGCCCAGCAGGTCGTACTTGTCGATGCCGATGATGATGGCGATCAGGGCGACGCCCAGGACGGGCACGTTGGCGTAGGAGCACAGCAGGAAGCCCAGGAAGTAGAAGGGCACGAGCTGCTTGGTGAGCACCAGGCGGCCAAGCATGGCGAAGCCCATGGCAGGCAGGATGTTGGCGGCGACGCCGCAACCATCAATGATGAAAGGCGGGATAAAGTCGAGCAGGCCCTGGATGGCATCGGAGCCCAAATAGAAGGCGCCGCCGCACAGCAGGAAATACTCAAGGCAGCCCCAAAGGCCAATGCCCCAGTGCACTGCGTAGATACCCTTGAGGTTTCCCTTAAGGGCAAACTTGTCTGCCATGTCCACAAAGACGGGGAAGAGCGCATTGGTGATATTGCCGATGGTCAGCGAAAGCACGGCGATGGGCATGGCCAGTGCGATAGCCGTCTCGGTACCTTGGTCGAGCTGAATCGCGAAGGCGCAGGCGAGCACGCCACCAACCGTCTCGTTAGGCGGCACGTAGGCGCCGATGGAGATCGAGCCCATGAACAGCAGCTCCAGGCTGGCGCCAACGGCAAGGCCAGTCTGCAGGTCCCCCAGCACCAGGCCCACTAGCGGGCACAGGACGATGGGGCGGAACGCGTAGAGGGTGCCGAGCTGGTAGTCGAGGCATCCAAAAGCTCCGACTAAGCCGACGAGGATTGCTTGGACAAGCATAATTCCTCCCAATAAGGAATATCGAACCGTCGTCACACCCGTCGCGCGCGCTGCTGATATCAATTCCGAGAGTTCGATTACACGGCTCGAAGCGTACCTGGTGTGCTGCTAACACCCATGCCAGGTACAAATGATTTGATACCAATTATAGGTATGCAGGTTCGAACGATTTAATACCACTCGCCAAGCGGGGTGTTTTTATCCGTAAACGGCGGCTACTGGCCCTCAGGCGCAATCCTTATTGCGACGATGGACGAGCGCGACGAGAAAACCGTCGCCGAACGCATCGGAAATCAGGTTGGCCACGATAACCACAACGATAATCGCCGCGCCCAAAAACTCATTCCAGCTAAAGACTTCGCCAAACAAAAGCGCCGACCAGCAGGGCGCGAGCACGACCTCGCTCATACAGACCAAGTTTGCCGCAAACGCGTTGATGCGCGCGATTCCCTTGGCATACAGAACGCTGGCCAGGCCACTGCAAAACAAACCGTGTACCACCATAAGGCCCCACTCAAAGGGCTTAACCGCACCAAGGCTGCCCGCGAAATAGAAGATCGGCAGCATCGAGATCCCACACGATATGAGCGACGACACCATCGGCGAAGCGTCGGGGCGCGCATTCAGGAAAAAGCACAGCCCAAAGATGGCGCCCGAAATGACGGCAAGCAGGTTGCCGAGCATGCCCTCGGCACTCAAATCACCCAAAAAGAAAAGACCCATCCCTGCAAAAGCAGCCACCACGGAGACGATCTTTGCCGTCGAGGGCAGCGTGCGCGACGAGATGGATTGATACACGATAACGAAAATCATCGAGGTGTACTGCAGGACGATTGCGTTGCCGACCGTCGTAAGCTGGTTGGCAAAGTTAAACGTGGTGCCCGTCACGAAGTTGCAGACGGCAACGAGGACAATAAGACGGCTGACGCGGAGGACAGGCCTGCCGACGAGCAGGATAAAGAGCGCCATAAATATTGTCGTGACGGCACCGATCAAAAGAGCTGACTGCGAATTGGCGTGAACGAGGATGCCGATAAAACTCCACAAGAGCGCCGTGCCAAATAGATACATCGCCCCGCTCGCGCCATTATCGGGTGGATTGTCAGATCGAATCACGAAGCACCTCCAGCTAGCTTTCGGTAATAAAAAACGGCGACCGCAGCGGGTTGCCGTTTCCCTTGGGGGCAGATAGGTATGGTCGAGCTTATGCCAGCACGCCGAAGAACGCGCCGACGATGCCCACGACCATGGTGGCCACGATCAGCACCATGGGGTTGATCTTCTTGGACAGCAGCCAGTAGTACAGCCAGAAGGCGAGCATGCCGAGCATGCCGGGCATGATGCCGTCCAGGATGTCCTGGAGGGTCTGGGCGTCCTCGCCCGAGCCGATGGCGACCGGGATGCTGGCCCAGAACATGTCCTTGCACATGGCGCCCACGACCATGACGCCCACGATGCCGACGCAGGTCATGATCTTCTGCATGAGGCCGGTCCTCTGGGCCTCGTCCAGGAAGCCCACGCCCAGCTCGTAGCCCTTGACGGCGCCCCAGACGCGCAGCGCGAAGCCGGGGACGTTGTAGATGAGCAGGAAGGCGATGGGGCCGAAGGGGTTGCCGGCCTGGCACAGGCTGATGCCCACCGCGGCGGCGACCACGCGCAGCGTCGACAGGAAGATGGAGTCGCCGATGCCGGACAGCGGGCCCATGAGGGCGGCCTTGACGTCGTTGACGCTCTCGGGCTCGATCTCGCCGCGGGCGACCTTCTCCTCCATGGCCATCGCGATGCCGCCGACGAACGGGGCGAACTGGACGGTGATGTTGAAGAACGCGCAGTGGCGGTGCAGGGCCTCGGCGTAGTCGTCGGGGCGGCCGGCGTAGATCTTCTTGAGCATGTTGGCGACCATCAGGCAGAAGGCGATGTTCATCTGCTTGTAGTAGGTCCAGGAGAACTCCATGCCCAGGGCGCCGACGTTGACGGCGCTCTTGACGAGGTCGGAGCGCGTGATCTTGTTCTCGGGACTAGAAGTCATCGTCCTCATCCCCTTCCGCGGAGAGCTGGGGCTGGGCGCCACCAAGGCCCAGCAGGTCGTACTTGTCGATGCCGATGATGATGGCGATCAGGGCGACGCCCAGGACGGGCACGTTGGCGTAGGAGCACAGCAGGAAGCCCAGGAAGTAGAAGGGCACGAGCTGCTTGGTGAGCACCAGGCGGCCGAGCATGGCGAAGCCCATGGCCGGCAGGATGTTGGCGGCGACGCCAAAGCCGGCAAGGACAAAGTCGGGAATGGAGTCGAGCATACCCTGGATGGCGTCAGCACCCAGATAGAACGAAAGCGAGCACAGCAGGAACGCCATGATGATACCGGTGGAACCGATCAGGAAGTGCATCGCATAGACGCCCTTAAGGTTGCCCTTGGCAGAGAAAACATCGGCGCGGTCAACCAAAATCGGCAGGGCGGCGTTGAGGATGTTCTTGATGGCAAGGCACAGCGTGGCGATGGGCATAGCGAGCGCGATGGCTGCCTCGGTGCTCTGGCCCAGCTGGATAGCAAAGGCACAGGCGAGCACGCCGCCGATCGTCTCATCAGGCGGCACGTAGGCGCCGATGGAGATCGAGCCCATGAACAGCAGCTCCAGGCTCGCACCGATCGCGAGACCAGACTGTAGGTCCCCCAGCACCAGGCCCACGAGCGGGCACAGGACGATGGGACGGAACGCATAGAGCGTACCGAGCTGGCAGTCGAACTTACCAAATGCGGCGATAAGTCCGATGAGGATTGCTTGGGTAAGCATATATCCCCCTTTCCATATAGGACACTACGAAAAGCCCGCAGGCTCTTCTAAATTAAACGCCTAAAGCACGCTGGCGCAGTCGACCTTGGGGTCGTCGGCCAGAGGACGGATCTCGACCTCGACGCCACGGTCCAGCATCTCGCGTACATCGGCTTCCTCGGCCGCGGTCAGGAAGATCTGGCGAGAGACCTGACGCGCGTCGGGGCGCTTATCGTCCTTGGGCTTGGTGTTGCCCAGGTTAATGGACTTGATCTGCGGACAACCCTCGACGAGCTGCTTTGCCTCGGCGATGGTGGCAACGCAGATGATCATCTTGTACTTATCGGTCACGCCCGAGTTAATGGCCTCGATGGCGTTCGCCATATCCTTGATGACGAGCTTGCAGCCGGCGGGCTTGCCCATCTTGAGCGTGGTCTTCCACACCGGGTCGTTGGCGACCTTGTCGCCCACGCAGAAGATGCAGTTGGAGCCAAGGCCCTGGACCCAAGAGACTGCGACCTGGCCATGAAGCAGACGATGGTCGACGCGAAGTAGCTGAATCATAATGTGACCCCCCAAAGGTCTTGTGCCGTCTTACGGCGTGTCAGTAGGTGCTGCGGATTAGAACTCTTCTTCCTCGTCGTCATCGACCAAAAGGTCGTTGACAAACTTCACACGCGTATCGTCCGCAGCGACAATGGCGCGAATCGTCTCCTCAACCGGCGCCGACTCATCGGAGAACAGCAGTTGGATGAGCAGCGGAAGGTTCATGTTGGTAACGAGGTACGTGCGGGGACGCGTCTGGACGATCTTGGTGAACTCGTTGTTGACGCTGCCACCAAAGAGATCGGTGCAGACGACGACATCATCGTCGGCAGACATGCCTGCCAGCAGCTTTTGGGCTTCCTCGGCCACGTCCATGCGATCGTCGACGAACATCGAAAGGTCGTGGACGTTGTCGCGAGCGCCCGAGAGCAGCTCAATGCTCTCCTTGATGCCGGTGGCGAAGTGTGCATGGCTGGCGATGATGTACTGTCTCATTCTGCGAATCCTTCCGTAACTGACGCGTCCCCGCGCTTGGCTTTAGTAGTCGAACTGGTGATAGTAACGACGATACTTGAGGTTGTGCTTGGTGACCGTCTCGTAGTAGCGAGCCAGGCGGTCAGTCACGAGCACCGTCAGGATCCACGGGGAAATGATGACGCGGAAGTCGTCGTCCAGGCCGGGGATGGCGAACTCGGCGGTGTCGATGATGTTGACGTCGGTGTCACCGGTCACGCCGCGAGTCAGGAAGGCGCGGACGCGCTCGTCGAGTTTGCGGTTCTCGTCCTCGCCCATGAACAGGAACACGGGGACGCCGGGCTCCACGAGCTCCAGGGTGCCGTGGAAGAAGTCGGCCGAGGTGATGTAGCGGGTGCGCTTCCACTGCATCTCCTCCAGGATGCACATCGAGAACAGGATGGTCTCGCCCCAGAGCGCACCGGAGCCGATGAACATGGTGTAGGGGGCCAGGGCGTACTTCTTGGCGAGCTCCTCGGCGCGCGGCTCGAAGCTCTTGCGGATATCGACCAGGTGAGTCCAGACATCCTTGGTCTGCTCAATAAACTTGTCGAACTGCGGGAAGCAGCCGCGGCGGTTGAGCAGGCGCAGGCCGAAGCAGTCGGCGAGGTAGTAGCCCTTCTCGCAGCCGCCCGAACCATGGTCAGAAGCCATGGCGACGCAGTTCTCGGCACCCACAGCCTGGCCGATGGGGCCCTCGGGCTTGGTCATGGCGTAGACGCGCACGCCCATGTCCTTCATCTTCTTGACGGCCTCGAGCACCTCGGGGGTGGTGCCAGACTCGGAGGCGGTGAGCACGACGGACTTATCGGTCATGCGCTTGTGGCCCATGACGTTCCACTCGGCGGCGTGGATCAGGTAGACCTCGAGGTCGCGGTCGCCGAACTTGTTCATGAGGTACTCGAGCTGCATGAGCTCGTCCCAGGTGCCGCCCACGCCCATCAGGAACACGGCGTCGTAGCCCTCGTCGGCGACCTTGTCGGCGAGCGCGGTCATTTTCTTGCCGGTCTCGTAGAGTGCCTTGCCGTCCTCGAGGTAGCCCTCCTGGTCGAAATGCATGATCTCGATCTTCTCGGTTTCCTTCATTTGTCTCTCCTTTCTGGGGTTGTCTCCACATCCCCCATGCCAACGGGCATCAAAGCCCGCTTACATTCCGTAACACTCAGCCGCTTTGGCCTTAAGCGCATTGACTGACTCTTCGTAGCCCTCCGCCTTGACCTCCATTTGCTTGGAGACGGCATCGAGATACGGGTGAACGTCCCATGAGTTCAGACGCTCGGTGACAATCGCCGCCATCGTCTGGAAGAACACCAGATTGGGAATCGCGACCAGCAGCGGAGCCACCTGCGGCACCGCGATATCGTGAGCCTTGCCCTTGGGGTGCATGGTCAGCAGAACGGCCTTCTTCGATACCTTCGACAGCGCGTCGGCGATATTTGCCAGGCGCTCCGACCCTCGAGGGTCGTCGACGATAAACACCAGGTAGCCTGGGATGATCTGCATCTCGGGACCATGGACGAACTCCTCGCCCTCGTGATGCATGGCCGGAATCTTGATGGTCTCACTCAGCTTGAGTGCCGCCTCTTCGGCAACGCCGTAGTTGGGACCGTTGCCCACAACCATGGCCGGCACGTGTTCCGACAGTTCGAGTAGATGATCCTGGACATATGCCTCGGCGGTCTTGCACATCGTGGCGTTGGCCTGGATCGCATCGCTCAGATCGCCCAGGCGCTGGGTAACGCCATCGGCGTTAATCACCCCGCGTGCCTGACCACCGTAAATACCAAAGAGCACCAGATACTCGATGAGCGTCTGGACGCCCAGGGTCACAAAGTCCACCGACTCGACGCCCACGCCGTAGTCGAGAACGATATCGGCATGCTCCTTAATGGGAGCCTCGACGTTTGCCGTCAGCGCAACTGCCGCCATGTCGTGCGCTCGCATAAAATCGAGCGCCGCAATCGTATTGGTCGAGTAGCCGCTCTGAGAAATGGCAATGTTGAGCGCGTTTTGCGGATAGGAGTGCTCGAAATCGACGAAGGCCTCGGGCGTCACAACGGACACCTGCATCTGCAGCGCATCCTGCAGGTAATCGCGAGCGCAATCGGCGGCATGACGGGACGAACCCGAAGCAACGATGCGCAGCGCGTTAAAAGAACCGGACTGGAAAATATCAACGAGCTGCGCTACCAGCTCAGACGAACGCTCGAGGTTCTCCCCCATACGCACATGGGCAAGCTGAACGTAATCGATCATCTTCATCGTCTCACCTCGTAACAAATCATTAGTATTTGATATCAATCACAGTTACAGGTTACGACTTTTTGATACCTCTTTGTCGATTAATTTATCTCCTCGGCGAACGGTCGATTTTGAGCCATGTATGGTTGTATATACAGTCGGTCAAATTGCCCAAACAGACCGGCTGTTGCCGCGCGTGATGCAAAGCCCCAGCTAGTACGTATAGGTGTAGCCACCCGCATCGCCACGATTGAAGGACTTTACGTACTCGATAGCCTGACCGCTCGCGTCATAGCTCACGCATTCCAAAAGCAGAACAAGATCCCCTTGTTCCAAGCCAAGCAAGCCCGCGTCGCGTGCACCCACCGCCTCGATATCGAGCTTCTCCTGCGCCATGACCGGCTTTCGGCCCAGCATCTCATAGGTCTCGTACAAACTGAAGACCGACACGTCAATATCTTCGATTGTGGGAAACAGCAGGCACGGGATGAACGCCATCTCAATTGATACTGGATCGCCGTTGACGCAGTTCAAACGCCGAATCGAATACAGTAAATCGTCCTCGGCAATGCCAAACAGGTTGGCATAATATGGGCCTGCATAGCGTTTGGAGCGCGCGAGGATACGGACGGACGGCTCGCCCCCCGAAGCACGGACCGATTCACGGAAACCGCCCGTGCGTTCAAACATAGCAGGTACTTTCTGCGCCACAAACGCGCCCTTTCCGCGGACGCGTCGAATCTGCCCGCGCCGAACCAGCTCATCGACAGCGCTTCGAATAGTCAGGCGCGTCGTGTCAAACTCTTCGGCAAGTTCATTCTCGGACGGAATCATGGAACCCGTGGGATATATACCGCGCTCGATACGCTCCTCGATGCGGCGTCGAATGCGCATATAAACCGGGGTGGCATCTACTGTTTCAGCCATTGTTCACCTGCCACGCTCCTCATGCCGTTCTTTTCGCCGTTGTCGGCAAAGCGGAACTTTGTGGGCAAAACCACCGATTTGCAATGCTCCACAAAACGCATGTCCTTATCAAATTCGATCGTGCTCTCATAGAACACCGGCGTTCCCTCTTCTTGCTGGAGCAGCTCGGCCTCTTCGGCGTTCAAACGCGAGATGGAGATATGCTCACGTCCATGCTCAACACGCACGCCACCTTCTTTGAGCAAGACATCGTAAAGGCTCTCACACTCAAAATCGTGCTCGAGAAGCGATGGGCACAGGGACAGGTTAACGTGGGCAGTCTCGATTGACGCCGGCTCGCCCTCAATAAGTCGAACGCGCTGCATACGGAGTAAAGGATCGCCTACAGCCACCCCAAGCTTGTCGGCAAGCGCCTCATCCGCCTCGATGGTCCCGGTGGAAACCAGACGAGAAGAGGGATGCAGACCGGCAGTCCGCACAGCATCGGAAAAGTTATACGTTTCCTGGAAGATGTTCAGCGGCTTGGGAGGACACAGATACGTACCCGATCCGCGACGGCTCTCGAGCGTTCCACACGAGATGAGCCGCGTGATACCGGCGCGCAACGCCGTACGCGAAACGCCAATCTCTTCGCACAGCACGCGCTCGGCCGGTAGGCGATCGCCGCCGGCAAGCTGATGGTGCTGGATATACCAAAGAATTCCCTCAACAGCACGGTCTTTGGGGGGAATTGCATTAGATTCGCCTGCCATTGCACAGACTCCTCATTCAGAAACATATGCCGCCAAAATTAGGCCAGCCCTCCCATGGCATCAAACTCGGCCTTAATCTTCTCGGCGACATTCCGATACGACTTATATAGGCTTGAATCGCGTTTGACTTCGTCGGTCATAACGGGAATCTCTAATTTGGAAACCTCGTCTTTTCCCGTCTGAACCGCCACAACAACGCCCATACCAAGACACATATTACGCTTGGCAGCATTTATTTTCGCCGCCTTGGCAGGATTTGCCAGAATGCGCTGGGCAAATTCCTGTTTTGAAGGCGCCTCGTCGGCCTCCGGATCGCCTGCCTCGGCCACCTCGCACTGCAACACGTCCGCATAGTCAAAAATCTTCGGCTCGCCGCCGCGCTGATGCACGGCCCACTTGCGGTGCGTGGCATCCTGGTAGATAGCCGGCAAAAATGTAAACCGCGGCGGGTCCAAAATCGTGTCCGTGATGGTAAACACATCGGGATCAAAGGCATCCTGCGGGTTTTTCTTCTTGAACAGCCCCATATCACCCTCCCGTACTAGCATTAAACAACTAAAGCTGAATATAGCACCAATTTCAAGCCGCCGCCTTACCCTATCGGTACGCGGCGTCTATGGCTCGCCCAGCGGGAAAGTTCACGGACGAGGGCCGCGGGGGGCCGGGGTTTTTTTTTTTGGGGGGGGGGGGGGAGGGGGGAGAAAAAACCGGCCCCCCCCCCCCCGGCGCC
>UQLF01000021.1 GCA_900541875.1 uncultured Collinsella sp.
ACACACATTCTGTCCGAGCGGTTAAAAGCGGGCACGGAATTTAAACGGCTGAAAAAGGGGCATCGACCTGCGCCGATACCCCTAAAGTAGACACACATTTTGTCCTATAAGCCCATTTCTACCCCGTCCCCAAATGGCAGGCGGCATGGCTACTCGTCTTGAGGGTCCTCGTCGGAACTTGACTCGGGCGCCGGCTCAGGCTCGGGCGCCGGCTCAGGTGCAGGTGCCGACTCGGGCGCCGGCTCGGGCTCAGGCGCAGGCGCAGGCGCAGGCTCAGGCACGGGCGCCGGCTCGGGCGCGGGCTTGGGCTCAGGCGCGACATCCGGAGCACTGTAACCCGAGGGAGTGGACTTCTTCTCGAAGGGCAATACAAAGGTCAGGACGTCATCCTTGTCCTCGTCGGCCCACTCGCTTGCATAACGCGCGACCCAATAGCCAACGGCACGGTGCTTGAGCATCTTGCCAAAGACTGTAAGAAACACGGTGACAAAAGCGACCAGAACCAGGAACAGCACGAGTGTGATGCCACCGCCGGTAACAATCGCCTCAATACCCGTAGGACGATAGTAGTAGCTATACATACCGGCAGAGGCAACGGCGCCAAAGACGACCGTCAAGATCCATGTGACAACGTTGGCGACCAGACCCGTCAAAAACTCGGGAAGGAACGAAGCGCAGAACAGCTTGGTCTTATTGTTCTTAAAGGCTGCCCAAACCTTATCGAGCGAAAACGCGCTCTCGACGCGACCGGTCACCGCAAAGTGCATCACGGCAATGTCGGCGAACATCTTAAAGAAGACCCCCAGGACCGCCGTGGCAATCATAGCCAGGACAAGCAGGCCAAGCGAGCCAAACAGCGCAGCCTCGAGCGCATAAGAGCCGTAATAAGAATACGAGCCCGCGGCGCCAATTACCACGCCCTCCACCAGCGAAAGCACTACACCGATAATGGGAATGGCAGCGATAAACTCGAGTACGACCGAAATAACGCTCGAAAAGATTCCGAGACCAAACGACGTGGAACGCATCAACGGACGACCCATGCCGTCATCGATCTTAAGCGACAGGTCGCGACCCCACTCGATGCCAAAGCCCGAACCGCACACGCTCGCCACGTAGGCAGCCAAAAAGCCGATGGCAGCCGCAATACCGCCGATAACGGGGATGAACAGCACGAGTACCGACACGACACAGATAAGCGCCGGCAAAAAGGCAATCTGGCACACGCGCTGCAGCACGCCCGGAGTCTTGGTCATATCCTCAAACGCCTGAGCCGTGCAGCCCTTGGACGCGTTCGCGACAGGTTGAGGAACAAACTGCTGAGGCTGACCCTGAGGGGCGGAAGCTGCAGCACCGGCATTGGGGGCACCACACACGCCGCAGAACTTGTCGTTATCGCCCATGGGGGCGCCACACTGCGAACAGAACATCGAAATCATCCCTTCGTATCTAGAGCGAATCACCTGGATCGCAAACGATGTCTTTGGCATCATTATCACCCAATGTGAGGACAAATACTCTTAGATGACGTATTTGCAACGCGCGAGGCGCTTTTCGATTGTTTGATGAGTGTGTCCGCGCTAGTTCGTGCCGCGGAAACCCTTGCCGACGATCTCGGAGCTGTCGACAATCGTGATAAAGGCACCCGGATCGACCTCGCGCGCATAGCGGCGCAGTTGCACGGCCTCGCGACGGCTCAGCACGCTCATGATCACCGTCACGCACTTGCCCGAGAAGGCACCGTAGCCGCGACTAATGGTCGCCGTACGGTTGAGATGCTTGACGATAAACTCCTCGACCTTAAGGGGCTCGGAACAAATGATCGTGCAAACCTTACGAAGATGAATGCTCTCGATGGCCTTGTCGACCACAAGCGTCTTGGCAAACAGGCCGAGCACGCAATACAGACCGATACGCGGACCATACAAAAAGGCCGCGATGGTCACGATGCCGATATCGACCAGCAACAGCGCGCGACCAATCTCGAGTGTGGTACGGCGTTTGAGGATCATAGCGAGGATGTCCGTGCCGCCCGTCGAGGCGCCGATATCAAAGACGATGGCGCTGCCGAGCGCCGGCAGAATCACGGCAAAGCACAGGTCGAGCCACATATCGCCCGTCATCGAGACACTGGTCGGGATAAAGAGCTCGAAAAGCGAAACATAGGCGGACAGCGCAAACGAGGCGAAGACACTCCACAGGATTGCCTTGCGCTCCAAAAAGATAAAGCCCAAAACGACGAGAACCGCGTTGATAATCCACATAAAGACGCCGACGGGCAGGGTCGGGAACAGCGTGGACAGAATAACCGACACGCCCGAGGTGCCGCCAAAAGCAAAGTGATTAGGGGTTTTAAACGCAACGATGGCAAAAGCCGTAAGAATCAGGCCCAGATTGAGCTCGGCGAAAAAGCGCGGGAAGCCTGGCTCCTGGCTACGCTTTTGGCCGGCACGCTCGCCGCGCTCGATATCGGTGCGATCAACCACGCGCTCCATCGGCACCACGGGAGGACGATGTACCTCCTCGGCAGCTCGCGATGCCGCCTCTGCCGCGGCAGCCTCAATCGCCCATGCCTGGCTTTCTGTTTCGTGCTCGTCAGCCATTACGGCAACCCCTCGTTAACAATTTGGAAACAATGCGCCCATTAGGGTAACGCGGAACACGACGATTGCAACCCCTAGTTAGACGAGCGGTATGCCTACATCGGGGACATACAAATAACGGCCGGCCGCACATACATCCGTGCGGCCGGCCGTTTGACGTTTTCGCAGATAAAACCTGCCAAAATAAACATCCCTTTTTGGTAGGTTACTCGTGCTGGTTGGTGCGGTGCTCGTACTCCTCGGGGGTGATAACATCCTCGATGCGCAGGTTGACGCCTGCCACCTCAAGGCCGGTCATCGCGGCCAGACGCTCGGTCACGCGCGCCTTAACGTCGTCGAAAATCGCGGGCGCGTAGGCGCCGTACTCGATAATGACGGAAATGTTGACGACCACGCGGTTGTCATCGGTGACCTCGACCGTCACGCCCTTGGTCAGATTCTCGGCACCGAACTGCTCCTGCACAAAGTGCATGAGGTTGCCCTTCATGCCCAGGACGTGCGGCACCTCGCGGGTGGCCATGGCGACGATCTTCTCGATCACACCGTTGGAATAGGTCAGCGAATCCTCAGACTCGTCTGTTTCCTCATCGTCCTCGTCCGCATCGTCGGCGGGTTCGGCCTCGACGAGCGCCTCGTCCTCGAGCGTTACGTCCTCGGCCTCGGCAGCGACGGTCTCGTCCGCCTCGAGCTCGGTATCGGCCACATCGACCTTCGTGTTAAAAGCCATGGTTCCTCCTTATGCCCACCGCACACGCGGCGGTCGAATACATGCTAGCGACCGCTAAACAGACGGCCGAAGAAGTTAACGATCCCGTTCTCGCCGTCGCGGATCTGGCCAATCACGGCGCCGATCAGCACAAAGAAAGCGATGACGAGCGTATCCCACAGGCCGAGCGTGAGCACCAACACGGCGAGCACAAAACCAGCGACGGCTCCAAGCGTGGTGTTGGGATGACGCACAGCATAGCTCCAGATGGCAGCGCCCGTACCCTTGATGAGACCCATAGCCTCGTCAAAATCCGCGGCTGCCGCGTCTTGTAACTCGGTTGCCTCTGCTTTGGAATCAACAGGTTCGCTCGCCGGCGTGGCGCTCTGGTCAATCGTCAGGCGCGGCGTACGAGCGGTCTTATCTTGATTGGTATCACTCACCGGAAACCTCCACGGTCTGGACGGTAGTCTTGGACGGCAAAAAACGGACGCGCGTGGTCGTACCCGGCGTGCCGAGCATGGTGTCGCAAGCTTCCTCGATGCGCTGCTGCATCGCGGTAGCCAGAGATGCCACGTCCTTATCGTCAAGCGCGATAGCCTCGACCTTAAATCGGACGTGCGAATCGTCGGGGCCTTGGACGCGGGCCTCGACATGCTCGACCATCACGCGGTCGTCGCGCTCGGCAGCAGCCCTAGCACACGAAGAAAGCGCCGCAAGGGTGACCTCGATATTGCGCTCCCCCGCCGGATGCACACAGGACGGCTCGCGACGAGCAAACATCAGGCGGAAGAAGCTTACCAGCACGCCGATCGCCACAACTCCGCCGCATGCCGTCACGACAATGCGCGGCATGGGGTCGCGCATCAGCAGCATAAAGCGATACGTATACGGCCCCCAAAACTGGCAGACAAGCGTACCCAGCGCCACGATGGCGGCGGCAAGATACACAATCGCTAGGGCTCGTTTGAGTACGCGCACGTGGCGCTCCCTTCAAATCTCGGCTCTCGAAATGCAAAACGGTTCGCATCATTATAAAAGAGCCGGGTCCGGTGCTCTACGCACGCGGATCCGGCTCATCTATTCCACGAGGCTTGCATGCTCGCTTCATTATGCCCAGATATGCACGGCTTAACCCGTGCGGGCGCTACTCCTCCTCGAGGGCAGCGATGACCTCGTCGGTCATGTCCATGGTGCTGTAAACATCCTGGACGTCGTCGAGCTCCTCAAGACGGTCGATGAGGCGCTGAACCTTCTTGGCGTCGGCGCCGGAGACCTCGGTCGGAGTGGTCGGGACCATGGTGGTCTCGGAGCCCTTGACCTGGACGCCCTGCTCCTCGAGCGCCTTGGAGACAGCCATGACCTCGTTGGCAGTAGTCCAGACGATCCACTCCTCGCCGGCGTCCTCATAGTCCTCGCCACCGGCCTCGGCGATGGCCATCATAAACTCATCCTCGTCACCGGCAGCACCGTTGGCGATCATGGTCTCCTTCTTGGCGTTCTCGTCCAGGATCTCCTTGGCGACGACGATCTGGCCCTTGCGCTCAAACTGGAAGGCGACGGAGCCGGAGGTGCCCAGGTTGCCACCAGCGTGGGAGAAGGCAGAACGGACATCAGCGGCGGTACGGTTGCGGTTGTCGGTCAGGCAATCGACGTAGACGGCGACACCGGCGGGACCGTAGCCCTCGTACACGATGTTCTCGTAGACGGCGGCGTCAGCACCCGAACCAAAAGCCTTGTCGATAGCGGACTTGATCTTGTCCTTAGGCATGGACTGAGCCTTGGCCTTGGCAACGGCAGCGGCGAGGCTGGCGTTGTTCTCGGGCAGCGGGTCACCGCCGAGACGGGCAGCAACGGTGATGTTGCGGCTGAGCTTGGAGAAGAGGGCGGAACGCTTGGCGTCCTGCGCGCCCTTACGATGCTTGGTTGTGGCCCACTTAGAGTGTCCGGACATACGTGTCTCCTATCGGTTTCGACCTAAAGCCCAGCACAGATGCTCGGGCAATATAAACAAACGTCGTTATGATATACCTACTGGCCTGCGAGATAAACCCCAAAATGAAGGCGTCGTGATGATGGCCCCTTTGGTGCAAAGAAACCTGACCTCAATGCACCAAGTTAGAACCAGAGGAAGTCGCTGCGGGTGACGGTGGCGCCGATGGCGAAGGGCATGCAGGCGATGACCGGATACAGGTAGCGCATGTAAGTCGAGCCGTTGCACGGGCCAATCAGGCACACGGCGAGCACGCCCAACAGCGGCACCCAGATCGCCAGCGCACGCCATGAATGACGACGCAGCAGGTAGACCACCACGGCGATCATGATCCACACATAGGTGGCCGAGCTCATGGTGAGCGAGATAAAGGGAACACGCTGCACCGCCACACGGTATAGGTTGATCAGATGGTCACACCAGCGCACCACGTTGCTGTCAACCGGATGGAAGTCGAAGTACTTGAGGTTGTCGGGACGCGCCATGATCTCGGCACTACGCGCCGTGCTGTAGACCCAGGCATCGCGCGCGCTCGGATAAAAATAACCATAGTAGTTATTGATAAGCGCCGAAATATAGCACTCGGGATCCTTCTTAAACATCTGAGCCCATACCTCAAAATAGGCATCGATGTCCTCCTGCGAGGCGTACTCGTTAAAGCAATTCTTGACGGCGTCCGACTTGTCGGGGTTGTAGCGGCGGCCCAGGTTCTCGTACTTGAGTACGCGATCGATCACGGCGCGCTCCTCATCGGTTACCAAACCGTCGCAGGGCGCCTCCACGATGGTGCCGTCCTCCTTAACCGTAGGATTGACGCCCGAGTTGAGGCCGTCGTGCTTTTGGACGAAACGAGCCGTCTGTTGGAACGGAATCGAGAGGATTTCGCGCTTGGAACCAGGCGTGATATCGTGCGCCGGCATAAAGACCTTGGTGAAGTACATATTAGAGGCAAGGCAGAGCGCGAGCACCGCGAGAACGCCAACCCAGCGGAAGCGCGAGATGGCGCCCGAAGGCGCAGCACCAGTCTGTTTGGCTGCACGACGAGCCACATGCACGTCCCATACGCAAAACGCCGCCGCGATTACGCATGCCGCCAGGGGAAACACCAGGCCGCCGTTGCGCAGAAACGTGGAACCCATGGCGCCCAGAGCGAGCAGCAGCCAGTCGTGGCGCGCAAAGAGCACGGGCCTCTGTTCGCCCGCACGCTCGACATTGGCATCGCGACGGGGCAGGCCGCAGGCCACGAGCTTCACGGTCTGCACCAACAGCACTAAAAACGCGTCGGCAAAGAGCACGTCTTTGGTGAGCAACGCCGCATAGTTAGAGAACATCGGCATAAACGCAAAGAACAGCAGGATCGCACCGCGAACCGGCAGGCTCACGCCCAGTTTGCGCAGCGACGAAATGGAATAGGCCATGCAGGCGGCCGTGATGACAAATTGAGCGCAGGTATAGATGATGAGGCCCGCGTTAGCGCTGTTGAACAGTGAAAGCCCCAGCTGGACGCACGAACCGATGATAGCCGTGTGCACCACGGGGTGATGTCCGTTGAGCAACACATTGGGATTGAGCAGACGCAGGTAGTCACTCGTGCCGTTGGGGTAGTTGAACCACTGGCGAATCTGCGCACCCGTATCTCCCATAAAAAGACCGGGCAGCGAAGCGATGAGCGTGGGCGCCCAGGCGATCATAAGCACCAGGAAGGGCCCGGCAAAGGGATGGACCGAGAGCACGGCGTGAGTCACACGCCATACGCGGCCAAAGTGCGCTTCGGAAAACGGAATGCGCCGAGAGCTCAGCCAATCTAGACACTCAAAGGCAAGGTAGAAGGCAACGACCGCCAAGAGCATCCAGCCCGCGCCGCCAATCCAGGCGCAGATGATGCGGGCTTTGTCGCCAAGGACAATCTCGGCCGAGTCGGTGAGATCGTAGCTGCGGCCGAACACCATGCAGATGGCGAAGAACAGCGACGGCAGAATGATCGATGGACGCCAGGTGTCGCCACGGCCAAAGAACACGTAGCGAAACGGCAAGGTGAGCAGGCAGGCAAGTGCAAGCAACATGACCGCGTCGGTATGGCCGGCAAACGAGAGGAGCACCTCGTAGCACACGTACAGCATGCCCGAGGCTTTGGGGTCAATCGCCAAGACTGCGTTGCTCGACACCGGGGCGGGATCGATGGAAAACGCCGTGGTCGCCAACAGCGCGAGCAAAAATGCGATGAGCGTCTGCTTGGCGGGGTAGCGCTTAAACCAGACGATGCGGGCAGCGTCGCGCGCAGCCGTTGTGGAGAGATCGGAATCCTTCACAGTCCAAAGAGCCTTTCTAGAAACCTGCCAAAAAGGGACAGGTTTATTTTGGCAGGTTTTATCTGGGGAAACGTTTCGGTTCTGTCATCGTTGCCCAGCGAACCACCACAAAGGTGCCTGTCCCCTTTGTGGTGGTTAGGCGTCGAGGTAGATGCGCTGGGGACGGTTGTGGCGGAGGGCAAAGATGACGAGCGCCAGGCCCGCGATTACGAGCGGCAGGCTCAGCAGCTGACCCATGGTGATGACGCCGCCCAGCAGATAGCCCAGCTGCGCATCGGGCACACGCACAAACTCAATGAGGAAGCGAACGATGCCGTAGCCCATCACAAAGACGCCCATAAACGTGCCTTGGGGCAGTAGCGGCTTTTTGCGGCTGAGCACCTGCAGAATGCAAAAGAGCACAATACCCTCGAGGAACGCCTCGTAGAGCTGGGAGGGATGGCGCGGCATATCGCCCGCGGTGCCGCCAAAGATCACGCCCCAGGGCAGATCGGTCGGCTTGCCCCACAGCTCGCCGTTGACAAAGTTGGCGCAGCGTCCCAGACATAAGGCCAGCGGAGCACCGATAACGGCAAGGTCGGCGATGGTCCAGGCGTCGAGCTTGTACATGCGGCACACGAGCACGCCGCCGATGATGCCGCCCACCAAGCCGCCATGGAAGCTCATGCCTCCCTCGTTGGTGGCAAAGATTTCGAGCGGGTGGGTCCAATAGTAGCCATCACCGTAAAAGACGACGTAGAACAGGCGCGCACCGATAATGAGGCCAAAGACCACGCCGACCACGACACTCGTAAGGTCGTCAATCGTGATGTTAAAGCCCCAGCGACGCTGCGTGCGGTACATGACGACCGCCGTGAGCAGGGCGCCGACCACGTAGGCCAGGCCGTACCAGTAGATGGTGATGGGGCCCGCCGAGATCGCGACAGGATCAAGCATATGGTAGAAGTCGTTGAGCATGTCGACCCTCCTACTCCCTACATACAAATGCGGCCGCGGGCCTTGCGCTCGCAGCCGCATATTTGGGCGTAACGTCTATGCGGAGTATGCCGTCCGCAGCTTTCGCAGCTTAGAACGGCGCGTACTCGTCGTACAGGTCGTCGGTCTCGCCGGAGGCATTGACCTGCTCGACACGGGTAACGCCGGGCACATGCTCCTTCAGGATGCGCTCAATACCCATGGACAGGGTCAGCGAGCTCATGGGGCAGCCGGCGCAAGCGCCCTGCAGCTCCAGTTTGACGACGCCCTCGTCGTCAACGCCCACATACTCCATATCGCCGCCGTCGGCCTGCAGGTTGGGGCGGATCTCCTCAAGAACCTTCTTAAGCAGCTCTTCGTTAACAGCCACAGGGGCTCCTTTCTCACAATAACGCGGGCGCGCCCGCGGACAGGGGCTATGTTACTACAGCCATGTACCCGCTCACGAGCCATCCATGCGCGCGGACACGACTTTCACGAGCAGTCAATTTGGGACGGGGCTCTTTTAGCTGCGTTCGTCGTCAGATAGCGACAACGCATATTACTGTCGAGCCTGTCCCCCGGTACCAATCTGGACATCGACGATGACCTGGCGGTAGCTGATGCCACAGGAGTCGAGAATGCGGCGGCTGATACGGCCGTCATCGGTGTCGGCGTACTTGTTGTCCAGGTAGACGACCTCGCCCACGCCCACCTGAGCCAAAATCTTGGCGCAGTCGTGGCACGGGAACAGCGTGACGTAGACCGTGGAACCCTCGAGGTCCTTGAGCGAGCCACGGTAGTTGAGCACGGCGTTGGCCTCGGCATGGACCACGTAGTTGTGCTTGTCCTGCAGCGGGTCGTCGCTCGTACCCCACGGAAAAAAGTCGTCGTTGAGCGCCGAGGGTGTACCGTTGTAGCCCACTGAAAGGATGCGGTGGTTGGTGCTGGCGATGCACGCACCCACCTGCGTGTTGGGGTCCTTGCTGCGGCGCTGCGCGGCGATGGCCACGCTCATAAAGAACTCGTCCCAGCTAATGACGTCCAGGCGCTTGCCTGACGAAGTTTGATGAAGATCGTCCGACATGGCAGACACCTCCGTAATCGCAATAGTTTGACCCATTGTAGCAGGTGAAAGGTGGGGGCGTTTGTCCCACCGGCGCCCTCACTTTTACACGCGGCGGGGCTTTTGGTTGATGCGGTAGAGCTCGGCGAGACCCCGCAGCGTCAGTGCGTCATCTACCGTCAGGCTGTGGCCGACCAACGCCGCGAGTGCCTCGGCATCGTCGCCGGTAATTACGATGGGCACGTCGCCCTCCCCCGCGGCCTTGGTCGCGCGCATCTCGGCGAGCACCATGTCGAGCATGCCGTCGATGCGGGCCACCTCGCCCAAGACCACGCCCGAGCGCATGGCCTCGCGCGTGTTGCGGCCGATGACGTGCGTTGGCGCCGAAGGCTCGACCTGCGGCAAACGCGCCGCAGCGGCCGAAAGCGACCGGGCACCGAGCGCCAGACCCGGCGCGATGACGCCGCCCACAAAGGTTCCGCACGCGTCGATGACCTCAATATTGGTCGTCGTGCCCAGGTCGATCACGATGCACGGAGAGCCGTAGACGGCACGGGCCGCCACGGCGTCGGCAATGCGGTCGGGGCCGATCTCGGCCGGGTCGTCGTAGTGGACGGGCATGCCGGTCTTAAGTCCCGGTCCCACCGTGAGCACGCGTCCCGTGCAGGTACGGGAAAGCGCCGCCTTCCACGGGCGCTCGAGCGCCGGTACCACGCAGCTCAGCACTGCGGCCGCGGGAACGAGTGCACCCGGCATGCCCGCATCGGCTGCCAGTGCGCACATGACCTGCGCGAGCCTCATGCGCGCTTCGTCGGCTGTGATGCTCGACGGCGTCGTGATCTCGCACGTCGCAAGCGGGCATTCCTGCGCCGCAGCCGAATCCTCGGCAAACAGACCAAAGCGAATGAACGTGTTACCCACGTCGACCGTCAATATGTATGCGCACCCATTAAGCATCGTCGGCGCTCCTTTCGTCTGCCCAGCAGTATATCGCCTACCTAAACCAGTCATCCCAAAATGACTAGCTTGCGGCTATACTGGTGCGCGGTCGCGCGCGAGCTCACGCGGCGGCCCTTGGTAACCCGACTTCCCGCGCCGTATCCGTAGCGGCGCTCCCGGGGGAAGCGGATATACGCAAAGGAGTTCTATATGAGCAATCCCTCGAACCGCGCCTCGATGCGCGGGCAACTCACGCTGCGCGGCGTCGTCATCGGCGTCCTTGGCTGCGTGATTATCACGGCAAGCTCGGCCTACACCGCCCTCAAGATGGGCGCACTCCCCTGGCCGATCGTCTTCGCTGCCGTCATCTCGCTGTTCTTCCTTAAGCTCATGGGCAACGCCAGCCTCAACGAGGCCAACGTCACCCACACCATCATGTCCGCAGGCGCCATGGTCGCCGGCGGTCTGGCGTTTACCATCCCGGGCGCCTGGATGCTGGGCTATGCCGACCAGATCAGCTGGCTCGACATGTTTATCGTGGCACTCGCCGGCACCATCCTGGGCCTGCTGGCCACCGCGCTCATCCACCGTCACTTTATCGTGGACGCCGCGCTGGAGTTTCCCACCGGCAATGCCGCAGCTCAGACCCTGCGCGCAACCGAGGCCGGCGGCAAAACCGGCAAGCAGCTCTTTGGTTCCATGGCCATCGCCGGCATCTATAGCGTGCTACGCGACGCCCTGGGCGTGGTGCCCAGCATGCTGTGCACGCTCAACATCCCGGGCGTGACCTTTGGCATCTACAACTCGCCCATGCTGCTCTCCGTCGGCTTCCTCGTGGGCTTCGCCCCGGTCGCCTTCTGGTTTGCCGGCGCCCTGCTGGGCAACTTTGGCATCATCGTGGGCGGCACCGCTGCCGGTCTGTTCGACGTTGTGACTGCGCAGGGCATCGTCAAGTCCCTGGGTATGGGCCTCATGATGGGCTTTGGCGTCGCCGTCGTCCTCAAGGACATCCTGCCGCAGGTCGCCGGTATCGTCCGCGGCCTCGCCGCCGACAGCTCCACCGACACCGACGAGCAGTCGCTCATCTCGGGCTCCCTTAAGCTCGACGCCGGTATCATCGGCCTGGGCGCTGCCGCCATCGCTGTGATCATCGCCATCGTGCTCGACCTTGGCCCCGTTCCGGCCGTCATCGTCACGCTGTTCACCTTTGTCACCACCATCATGAGCGCACAGAGCTGCGGCCAGACGGGTATCGACCCCATGGAGATCTTTGGCCTTATCGTCATGCTCATCGTGGCAGCCTTCGCACAGCTCGCGCAGGTCAAGCTGTTCTTTATCGCCGGCATCGTAGCCGTGGCGTGCGGCCTTGCGGGCGACGTCATGAACGACTTTAAGGCCGGCGCCGTGCTGGGCACCAACCCGCGTGCGCAGTGGATCGGCCAAGCCATCGGCGGCATCGTGGGCGCCCTGGTCGCCGCCGCCGTCATGGTCGCGCTCGTCACCGCCTATGGTCCGGACGCCTTTGGTCCCGACAAGAGCTTCGTTGCCGCGCAGGCAAGTGTGGTCGCCACCATGGTCTCGGGCATCCCGAGCGTGCCGTGGTTCGCAGGCGGCTTTATCGCCGGCATCGTCATGTACTGGCTCGGCATTCCGGCCATGATGATCGGCCTGGGCGTGTACCTGCCGTTCTACATGTCACTCACGGCATTCCTGGGCTCCTGCGTCAAGCTCGCCTACGACAAGTGGTCTGCCCACCGCGACGCCACCGCTGGTCTTTCTGACGAGGAGAGGGCTGCCAAGGACGCCGCCTTCCAGGAACAGGGCCTGGTTGTCGCCAGCGGCCTGCTCGGCGGCGAGTCCATCGTCGGCGTTATCCTGGCGTTTGTCTCCGTAGGTCTGAGCCTGCTGGGCTAAGCTGAGCAGCTGCTCGACAGCAACCATATTGCCTACGATTTGCCCGGTCGGTAGCTTTCGCGGCTACCGACCGGGCTTTTTGATATCGAAACGAAGAAAGGCCGGCGCGCTGCGTATGACAGCGCGCCGGGCTTATCGGTTAAGCCATCGAAGCGCTCCTGCTATGAACCGAAGTTCGTTGCAGAAACTACGCTCGAAACGCTACATCTGCTTGCGACGACGATCGCTCAGCGTCACACCAGCGGCCACGAGGGTGATACCGCCGATGACGAACACCTCGCCCGCAAGAGCGGAATTGTCGCCAGTCTGGGCGAGCGCGGCCGACGTTGCCTTCTTCTTGGCGACAGGAGCCTTTGCGGCAGCCTGCGCAACCTGAGGCTTGACCTGCGGCTCAGCCTTGGGATGATACTTGTCGTACTCGGCCTGAGCGGCAGCCAGGGCATCCTTGGCATCGCCAAGCTCGGCAAGCGCGGCGGCATAGGCGTCGTTGGCATCGGACAGCTTGGCATCGGCATCGCTCAGAGCAGGCTTGAGACCAGCAGCGGCATCAACGGCGGCCTTATAGCGAGCGTAGGCAGCGTTCAGTTTGACCAGCTTCTCGTTGCCCGTCGTGCCCGCGGCAAGAGATGCCTTGTGGTCGACAGCCTCAAGCTCGGCCTTGAGTGCCTCGTCGTTGGCAAGCTCGGCCTTGGCCTTGACGATCTCGAGGTTCGCATCGACGACGGCTTCGTTGGCGGCCTCGAGCTGCTTCTGGGCATCGGCGACACCGGCGACGGCAGCGTCATAGGCAACCTTGGCGTCGTCGACCGCCTTCTGGGCGCCGGCGAAGCGCTCGAAGGCCTTGTTTGCGCCGGCCAGCTCGCCCTCGGCAGCCTTGGCCTTGGCCTGCGCGTCGGACACAGCCTGCGCCTTGGCGGCAACTGCCTGCCTGGCGTCCGAAAGAGCGGTCGCGGCGTGTGTATCTGCGGCCTGAGCCTTGTCAACGCCAGCCTGGGCGGCATCGTCGGCCTTCTTTGCCTCGTCAAGCGAGCCCTGCTTATTCGCAAGGTCCGCCTGGGCGGCATCGCGCTTGGCGGTAAGGTCCTTGACCGAAGCCGTGGCGTTGTCATACGCCTCGTTGGCCTGATCGGACTTTGCCTTGGCGGCATCGCGGGCGCTGCAAGCCTTCGCCTTGTGAGCAGCGGCATCGGCTGCCTTCGTCTTGCTGTCAGCAAGCGTGGCGTTTGCCTTATCGAGAGCTGCCTGGGCAGTAGCGGCCTTGCTCTTGGCGGCTTCGAGCTTGGTCTGGGGCGTCTTGACGTCGATACCCTTGAGTTTGGCTTCGGCGGCGTCATATGCCGTCTTCGCGGCGGCGGTGCCGGACTTAGCCTTCTCGTACTCACCCTTGGCGGTGTTCACGTTCGTGTCGGCCGCGGTATAGGCGTCGCGTGCGGAATCCTTTTTATTGACGGCAGCGTAGTAGGCATTGCTGGTTGAACCGTAATTCTTCTGCGCCTCTGCCAGCTTATTTTGTAGCTGCTTCAGCTGCTCCTTCTGCTCCTGCGTGCCGCCTGCGTTGTAGGCGGAATCGATGTAGTCGTTGAGGAGCTTCTTGAACTCGGAGACAGTGAAATCAGCCTGAGTGTCATCAGCGCTGTAATCGAAGATGGTTACCTCGGAATCGGTGTTCTTACCGCTACCGGTTGCGATGCCGATAGCCTTCGCACCGGCATCGATGATGTTGAGATAATGCCCGCACTCATGATAGATGCTGTTGTAGTGCTGGTAGATATAGTAGGAATCATATCGGTGGCTACCGAGCTCGTCGCCATACTGCGCGACGTACTTATCGAATGCCTCTTTCTCCTGGGTGTAGAGGCCGGTATATGGCCAGCCGAGGGTGTCCTCGGTCTCGCCGCCGGTATATGCGCCACCTCCGCCAGCAAGGTTTTCACCGTTGTCGAAGTAGCAGTTCGAGTGTCCCCAGATGTTCGATGAATACGATGAATTAAGGGCGGCTGCCGCAGTCATGCGGAGACTGACGCTGAGCACCGACTGACCGTTCGCCTTGCGGAGGTTGTTCTGGGTGTCGAGATATGTCAGGGCGTTGCGCATCTGCTCCAGGGAAAGCGGGTTGGTGTCGCGAGACATGTCCTGATCGACGTACTGGTCATACCATTCGGCTTTGTCATCGACGCCGGTCAGCATCGACACGGCATCTTGGGCATTCTTTTTCTGCGTTGCCGTGAACTGGCTGCCTCCGATGATGTAGTTCATGAAGCCGAACATACCCTGACTGATGACATTCTGGTCTACGGTCATGTTCGACTTGAGGTCGGCAATCTGCTGGTTAAGCTTGTCGACTTCAGCGCTCGCGGCATCATAAGCGCTCTTTGCCGATGTAACTTCGGTGCAAATTGCATCGTATTCAGCACGCTTCTGCTGGCGGACCTCGACGAGTCGGTCGTACTCCGCCTTCTTATCCGCCTCGGTCTGCTGGGCCTGCTCGTATGCCGACTTCGAGGCGTCACGCTTACTGGCCGCGTCGTTGTACTCCTTGTTTGCCGCATCGTATGCAGACTTGGCAGATGCCACAGCAGCGTTGGCGGCGTTGGCCTTCTCCTGCGCGGCGGTGGCGGTATTCTGGGCCGCCTGCAGGTTCGCCTGGGCGGTAGCGTCGGCATCCGTCGCGGCATTGAGCTCCGCCTGCGCGGTCTTGAGCTCACCAGCAGCAGCGTTCTTGGCGGCCTCAAGCGCACTCAGGTCAACACCCGTACCCGAGACGGCAGCATCGAGCGCGGCCTGCGCCTGGTTGAACTTCTGCTGGGCGTTATCGCGCGCGGTGGTTGCGGCTGCGAGAGCAGCGGCAGTCTCCTGCTTCTTGGCCTGGGCAGTCGTCAAAGCTGCCTCGGTATTCTGCTTTTCCTGCTGGGCGCTGGCCTCGGCAGCCTTGGCCTGGTCCAGATTGTCCTGTGCAGTAGTAACGGCCTTATTGGCGTCATCGAGCTTTGCCTGCGCGTCCTCGACGGCCTTCTTGGCGGCCTCGTACTCGTCCATACCCATGGCCTCGAGCTTGGCCTGGGCATCGTCGAGGGCCTTCTTGGCCTCATCCTGCTTTGTCTTGGCGTCCTTGAGCGCCTGGGTCTTATCCTCGACACTCTTGTTGGCCTGTTCGAGCTGATCGTTCAGGTCGCCCAGCTTCTTCTGCTGCTGCTCGGTCTTTTCGACGGCGGCTTTGAGCTCGTCAATCTTCTCCTGGAGCGCGGCGACTTCTGCTGCGTTCTGCTCGATTTCGTTGTCGCTCACAGCCTGCGAGGCCTGATTCTTTTGCTGCTGCGCCTGCTTTTGAGACTGGCCCGCCGCGTCGGCCTTCTTCTGGGCGGCATCGTAGGCGGCCTGAGCGTCCTTGAGCTGCTTTGCCGACTCCTCGGCCAGCTGGGCAGCCGTCTTTACGACCGCTTGGTTACCGGCGGCAACGGTATTCTCTACAGAACTACCCCCCCCCTGAACAGAATCGCCGTTACCGGTTGACGGTGCGGCGATTGCCGCCAGCGGCGACATGAGCGGCTGAGCGATGAGGCCCGCCGTCAAAACGGTTGCGACGGCGCGGTTGGCAACGCCCTTGACGTTGACGGCCTTAGCCCGAGGCTCAAAGTGTTGTGGACTGTAGTTTGCCATGGCTTTCTCCCTTTGACACGGATGTATCCATACGCTTCAAAATGTAGGAGCTGATTTTTGAATTCTGTTGCGCAACATTGGTCACCAGCGGATTTTTTGAAATTCGCGCTCTCGTGCTTCACAATTTCGTCACATATGTAGGAGCTGGTGCATCATATTCTTGCGGGATCGAATTGAGCCTGTGATTTGCATTTGCTCCCGCGTCATCCGCCCTATCGGATTCCGCATCCAACAGACACCCCGCCCGCCACGGTGTAGAGTTAAGACAACGGGCGCGTTGCGCGGACCGCGCTGGAACGAGGTGGACATGGAGCTCGACAAACAACAGATCAAGCGACTGCGCGAGCGTCATCATCGGCGTCACGGCATCCGCCCCGCTCATAGCGAAGCCATGGAAAACATCACCCGCTTCCTCAAGCGCGCATTCAACATTCGCGAGGGTCGCGCGCCCTATCACGTGATCCGCAAGCGTTTTGTAAACGGGGCACGCCTGACCGGCTCTCACCTATGCATCCTCATCATCGCCATGCTCATCGCAAGCATCGGCCTCGATATCGACTCGGACATCGCCATCGTGGGCGCCATGCTCATCTGCCCGCTCATGGGCTCGGTTCTTGCCATGGCATACGGCATCGCCACGCTCGACCGCGAGATTACCGTCGAAGCCGTCGCCAGCCTTGCGCTGCAAATGGCCTTTTGCCTGGTCACCTCCACGTTGTACTTTAAGCTCTCGCCCCTTGGCGCCACCACAGCCGCCATTATCGACAACTCGACGCCCACCGTGTGGGACCTCGCTGTCGCGCTCGCCGGCGGCTTTGCGGGTGGCCTGGGCAACTCGCGCGACCAGGAACCCGCCACGCTCATCGCCGGTGTGGCCGTGGCAACCGCGCTGATGCCGCCCCTGTGCGCAGCAGGCTACGGCATCGCCATCGCAAGCGGATCGCTGTTTCTCTCGGCGCTCTACGAGTTTGGCATCAACGTGGTCTTTATCGCGCTGGCTGCCGAGGCCGTGCTGCTTCTTTTGCGCGTGCCGCTCAAGCGCGACCTGAACGGCGACGGCATTGTAACTGCTGAGGAAAATGCCGAGGTCGACGAGCTATCGCGCAAGGTGCGCCGCCGCATCATCGTGGGCACGGTGATCTTTGCCATCCCCTGCATCGTTATGACCGCGGGTTCCATTGGCTCGGCGCAGGCCGGCGTGCAGGACGGCTACGGCGTCACCGAGACCACGCGCGAGCTTGCGGCGGTGCTGCCAGGCTTTAAGGACTACACCGTCGCCGTCGAGACCTCGGCTACCGAAGGCGACGAGGAGGGCATCGTCGAGCGCGAGATTGTCGCCCATGTGACGACAGGCGAGACGCTTGGGGCACACGACCGCCACGTCGCCCGCAAGCTCATCGACCTCAATGTGCCCGATCTCGACCGCGTGGAGTTCGATGTGAAGTGATGCCGGCGCGGGATGAATGCTCGCACGGACGCAAGTTACGACGAGGCGCAGACGCGATACGGACACGAGCAAATTGCGGCGTGCAGTTCACACCCGAGCCCCGCTCGCTGTTTTATTGCCGTGAATCAGACGTCCGCATCGACATCGCCAGACTCCACCGTAAACGCCGGATCGGTGCTCACAAGATAAAATCGGGTCACCTTAGTATTTCTAATTAGGTAAATCTGCCCCTGATTGCGTCGGCGCGATATATACGCAACGTGAACCGTGCCGAATTCTTCGCCGTTTTCCTTCTTTAATACCAGGATATTGGGATCATCCGTACGCTTAAACTGCCCGTCTGTGCAGATTCCGTCTTTGTCGACCAGCTGCCATCGACAGTTGTCCTCCTCAAGAAAGGCCAGGGTTTCCCGACTCGTCTTGTCGTCCCGATAGTAACCGTCAATGGCAAACCCTTCGGAAGCGCATTCCTGCATATAGGACGTTTCTCGGCTTATAGCAAACAGCCCTGTAGCGCCCAGGAGCACAGCCAGGCAGACCACTGCAATAGCAACCGGGATAACACGCGGGCTCATGTCGCCCACCCGATAGTTGTTTAACGGAGCGTGAAACATACCTGGAACCTCCGATATCAGGGGGAACATCGCCAGCAGGCAGGCGACAACTATATGTTTCTGACATCAAACCATATGGCCGCCACTCGCGGAAGGGGCATCGGCGAACGGCGTGTTTTCATACTCCATTGGTCAAACCTAAGCGCGGCCCTACAGCTCGTACTTGTACACGCGGTAGATATACTTTTCGGCTTCCATCTCGTAGGTGGCGATGGGCAGTCCGCAGCGATCATCTCGTCGTTTGGCAGATACGTCACGCTGTGCTGGCCCGCGTTGAGCGAAAAAACGCCTTGGGCCTGCAGTAACTTGTCCTCAAAGCCCGAGCCGGCCCAAAAATCGGACAAGCCCACGGGAGGCTGTAGCAAGGTCATTTGCGCAACATATGTCCAGCAAAAACGGGTGGTAGCCGACACGGCTGCCACCCGTTTGTCTTATATCCGGCTCGAAGTAGGCCAACTACTTCTTAATGCCTCGTCCCAGGCGCTCAGCGACCGACGCCACAGCACTCTCATCGACCGAGCCGCAGCTCACGCAGCCGTCATGGGCACGCATCTGGCCGGTGACCTCGTCCATCGCGAGCGGCGCCACCTTCTCGAGCTTAAAGCCCTTGCCGGCGCGCATGTTTTCCTTGGCAACGCTGATCATGAGCTTAATACGGTTGAGCTGGTTGACCTCGGACGCGCCAGGGTCGTAGTCCACCGCGACAATGTTGCTCTCGGGGTGCTGACGGCGCAGCTCCTTGATCACAGCCTTACCCACCACGTGATTGGGCAGGCACGCGAAGGGCTGCGTGCAGATAATGTTGGGCGCGCCATGGTCAATCAGGTCGAGCATCTCGGCCGTGAGCAACCAGCCCTCGCCCATGTTGTTGCACACCGAAAGCACCGTGCGGGCCTTGTCGGCCATGGTGCCGATGCGCTCGGGCGCCTCAAAGCGGCGGGACTTTTCGAGCATCTCCTCCACCGGCGTGCGCATCCAGTCCACGAGCTTGATGAGCGCCTGCATACCAGCGCGCGTGGTAGCAGAGCTTCCCAGCTCGTCCTTCTGCAGCTCGGCGTTGCTCATGGAGTACAGGAAGAAGTCGAGCAGGCCCGGCACCACGGCCTCGCAGCCCTCGCGCTCGATGACATCGACCACGTGGTTGTTGGCTGTGGGGTGGAACTTGACCAAGATCTCACCGACCACGCCCACGCGCGGCTTGGTACCCTCGCCCACGAGCGGCATGGTGTCGAACGCGCGGATGGCCTCACGGCACAGCTTGGTGTAGTTGTGGCGGTTAAACTTAGGCGCCAGCTTGCGGGCGCGCGCCATGTACTCCTCGTAGAGCGCGTTCGCCGCACCGGGCGTAGCCTCGTACGGGCGGCAGCGGTAGAGCATCTGCATCATCACGTCGCCAAAGAGCACCGCGTACACGGCCTGCTTAAGCAGCGCCGGCGTAATCTTAAAGCCGGGGTTGTCCTCGCCGAGCGCCACGGCAGAAAGCGAGATCACCGGGATCTCGGGGTGGCCGCTCTCGCGCAGGGCCTTGCGGATGAGTGCGATGTAGTTGGTGGCACGGCAGCCGCCGCCGGTCTGGCTGATAACCACGGCCGTCTTGGAGAGGTCGTACCGACCGCTCTCGATGGCCTCCATGATCTGGCCCGTCACCAGGATCGACGGATAGCAGATGTCGTTGTTCACGTAGCGCAGGCCGGCCTCGACGGCGTCGTGATCGGTCGAGGGCAGCAGCTCCAAGTTGTAGCCGGCACCGCGGAACACTTCTTTGACCAGGTCAAAGTGGATCGGCGCCATCTGCGGGCACAGGATGGTGTAGCCCTCCTCGCGCATCTGCTCGGTAAAGGGCACCTTGGGCCACGCGGTCGAGGCGCTTCCACGCTGCGCCTCGAACGTGTACTTGCGGCTCGCAAACGCGGGGGCATCCTTGGAGGGAGCCACCGGCGCGGCATCGCCCTGCTCGTAGGCCTCGCCCGCGGCCGTGGCCTCGGCCAAGCGCTCGGCCTCCTGGTCCTTGAGCGCCGCCATGAGTGAGCGGATGCGGATGCGCGCGGCGCCCAGGTTGGACACCTCGTCGATCTTGAGCACGGTGTAGATCTTGCCGCTGGCTTCCAGAATCTCCTGCACCTGATCGGTGGTCAGGGCATCGAGGCCGCAGCCGAAAGAGTTGAGCTGGATCAGGTCCAGATCGTTGCGCATCGTCACAAAACGGGCGACGGCGTACAGGCGGCTGTGGTACATCCACTGGTCGACGACGCGGATGGGGCGCTCGGGCTTCACGAGATGCGCGAGCGAATCCTCGGTAAAGACCGCAAAGCCAAAGCTCGAGATAAGCTCGGGCAGGGCGTGGTTGATCTCGGGGTCGTTGTGGTAAGGACGGCCGGCGAGTACGATGCCGTGGCCGCCGTGGTCCTCGACCCACTTAAGAGCCTCCTCGCCCATGGTCTGGATATCCTCGTGGAAGCGCGCATCGGCCTCGAAGGCAGCGTTGACGGCAGCATCGACCTCGGAGCGCGTGATCTTGGGACCACGCACGCGGCCGCGACCAGCCTCGGCATCGGCCACACGGTCGACGGCGAGCACCTGATACAGGCGGCGCTTGAGCTCGGTCTTGTCGTGATAGGGCACAAACGGGTACAGGAACTCGATGTTCTGCTCGCGGATCTCGTCGATGTTGAGTGCCAACGCCGTGGGGTAGCTCATGACGATGGGGCAGTTATAGCAGTTGCCGGCGGTCGGATCCTCCTTGCGCTCCCAGCGCACGCACGGCATCCAGATGAAGTCGACGTCACGGTCGATGAGGTTCATCACGTGGCCGTGGCTCATCTTGGCCGGATAGCACACGCTCTCGGACGGCATGGACTCGATGCCCGCCTGGTAGGTCTTCTTGCTTGACTGGTCGGACAGCTGCACGCTAAAGCCCAGGCGCGTAAAGAACGCATGCCAGAAGGGGTAGTTCTCGTACATGTTGAGCGCGCGCGGGATGCCGACGGTGCCGCGCGGGGCCTCGTCGGGGCTCAGCACCTCGCGGTTAAACAGCAACTCGTTTTTCTTTTTGAAGAGGTTGGGAGCCTCGGTCTTCTGCTTTTTGTGGCCGGCGCCCTTCTCGCAGCGGTTACCGGTAATGAAGCGCCTGCCGCCGCCAAAATCGTTGACGGTGAGCTGGCAGTTGTTGGAGCAACGGCCGCAGCGGACGTGTTTTTGCGTCACGGTGAGGTGCGCGATGTCCTCGGCCGAAAGGATGGTCGAGGTGCCATCGGCGCCGGCGCGATCGCGGGCGAGCAAGGCCGCACCATAGGCACCCATGCAGCCGGCGATGTCGGGACGCACGGCATGGACGCCGGTGAGCTGCTCAAACGCGCGCAGCGTGGCATCGGACATAAAGGTGCCGCCTTGGACGATCACCTGGCTGCCGATCTCCTTGGGGGCGCGCAGCTTAATGACCTTGAACAGGGCATTCTTGATGACGGAATAGGACAGGCCGGCCGCGATATCGCCCACCGTGGCGCCTTCCTTTTGCGCCTGCTTAACACGCGAGTTCATAAAGACCGTGCAGCGGCTGCCCAAATCGACCGGGGCCTTGGCATGGATGGCGGCATTGGCGAACGCGCGCACGTCCATGTTCATAGAGACGGCGAAGCTCTCGATAAAGCTGCCGCAGCCCGACGAGCAGGCCTCGTTGAGCATGATGTGCTCGATGACGCCGTCCTTGACGCGCAGGCATTTCATGTCCTGGCCGCCAATGTCCAGGATGAACTCGACGCCGGGCAGGAACGCCTTGGCGCCGCGCAGGTGCGCGACGGTCTCGATCTCGCCGGAGTCGGCCTTGAGCGCCTCGATGAGCAGCGCCTCACCGTAGCCTGTGGTGGTCACGTGGCCGATGGTGCAACCGGCGGGGATGTGGTTGTAGAAATCGGCCATGATGATCTTGGCCGTGCCCAGGATGTCGCCATTGTTGTTGCCGTACCAGGTGTGCAACAGCTGGCCGTCCTCGCCCACGAGCGCAGCCTTCATGGTGGTGGAACCGGCGTCGATGCCAATGAACACGCGGCCGGTGTAGCCTTCGAGTTTGCCCTTGGGGACGACTTCCTGGTCGTGGCGGGTTTTGAACTCGGCGAAGTCCTCGTCGGTGGCAAAGAGCGGATCCAGGCGCTCGACCTCGGCACCCTGTGTGTCACCCAGGGCATCGATAGCCTCGATGAGCTGCGGGAACGTGCTGAGCTTGTTGGACTCGTGGGCCATGGCGGCGCCGCTCGCCACAAACAGGTGGGCGTTTTGGGGCACGATACGGTGCTCCTCGTCCAGGTTGAGCGTGAGGTAGAAGCGGTGGCGCAGCTCGGAGAGGTACTGCAGCGGGCCGCCCAGGAAGGCGACGTTGCCGCGGATGGGACGGCCGCACGCCAGGCCCGAGATGGTCTGGGTCACGACGGCCTGGAAGATGGAGGCGGCCACGTCCTCGGGGCGTGCGCCCTCGTTGAGCAGCGGCTGGACGTCGGTCTTGGCAAAGACGCCGCAGCGGCTGGCGATGGGATAGATGGTGGTAGCGTTGGCCGCGAGTTCGTTAAGGCCGCTGGCGTCGGTGTGCAGCAGAGTGGCCATCTGGTCGATGAAGGCGCCCGTGCCGCCGGCGCAGGTGCCGTTCATGCGCTGCTCGATGCCGTTGTCGAAGTAGATGATCTTGGCGTCCTCGCCGCCCAGCTCGATGGCGACGTCGGTGGCCGGGATGAGGGTCTCGACGGCACGCTTGCTGGCGATGACCTCCTGGACAAATTCCAGGTCGAGCCACTGGGACAGCAGCAGGCCGCCCGAGCCGGTGATGGCGCAGGTCATCTGGGCCGTCGGCAGCACGGTCGCAGCACCCTCGAACAGGTCGCGGGCGCAGGCGCGGACATCGGTGTGGTGGCGCTGGTACTTGGCGTAGACAATCTGGTTGTCGTCGTTGAGCACGGCGAGCTTAACGGTGGTGGAGCCCACGTCGATGCCCAGGTGCAGGTTGCCGTGGGCGTTCTCGGGGTTGAAGATCGCGCCTTCGGGGGCCTGGGCGGCGGTAGCGACTGCGGGCTCGGTGGCGGCGGACGTGGCTGCGTCGGCGGCAAGCGTCTCCCCCGCCGCATTCTTGGCCTCGGCAACCGCCTCGGCGACCTTCTCGGCAGCGGCAGTCGCGGCCTTCTGCGCGGCGTCCACCACGGCGGGCGCGGCCTCGCGTGCGGCAGCGACCATGCGATCCTTGATGCCCTCGACGAGTTTGCTCATTGTCTCTCCTCTTAGTTGTTGGACTCGACGGTTGCGGCGGTGTCGGCCGCGTCCTCGAGCTGCAAGTTCAATAACTTCATGCCGTATTCCGGCACGTTGATATCGATGGGTTGGCCATACAGATCACCAGGGCGCACAAAAGCGAGCACCGTCATAATGCGCGCCATGGCCTCGGGCGATTCGGTGAGCCCACGCTCAAACCAGCGCTGAATCATGCCGACCTCGGCACTCACGACGTAGGTGACGTAGTAGTCAAAGAACGTGCCCAGCGCCAGGCCCAAAATGCCCGTCTGCGCACGCGGCACCACAGCCTCACGAGCAGTGTCGATGATCCTTTTAATGAAGGCCTGGTCGCCGCCCGGACCCAACAGCGCACCGATTAAGTCGCGGTTGGCCGCAAGGTAGCGCAGCAGCTCAACCGAACCGGGCGCCGGCTCGAGCTCATCGATGTTGTGATAGAGATCGGGCAGCTGAGCTGCGGTGATGAGCTCAATGCGCTCACGGATCTCGGCCAGCAAGCCGTCCTCGATTTGATTGATAAAGTCAGGGATATCGCGGTAGTGCGAATAGAACGTGCGGCGCGTAAGGCCGGCGCGCTCGGTGAGCGACGCGACATTAATGCGCGAAAGGTCGCCGCTTTCGGCAAGCTCGCTGGCAAGTGCCTGGCGAAGGGCACGCTGCGAGCGAAGGGACCGGCGATCGCATTTCTCGAGCTGGGACAAGCGTCCTCCTTGTTACTCAGCCTGTGCGCTATTGCACAGTGCGAGTATTATTGCACACCGTGTGCATCAACACGTAAAGGCGATATTTTAGATGTGACGAAGGGACAGTCCCTTTGTCACATTCAGCGACCGCCTAGGTTGTGCCAGTTGTGCCTGGCTTTTGAAGCGGCATTGCCAATTGTTCAAAATGTCATTCGTGGGTAGAATAGTGTCGACGGCAGCCCAAGTTCTGGAAAGCTGGGCAGCGCCGTTGTTTGCATTAGGGGGTCAACGCCTTAGCGGCGGCGACCCCTTCTGTTGCGCTTCGAACGCTGCTTGAGTGCCTCGGAAAGGCCGACAAGCGCCGTGAAGAACGAGACCAGAGCGGTCAGAAGTCTCACGAAATCAATCAAATCGGTCATGGGCATCACCTCCCATCAGATGGAGGGCGCTGCCCGGCACATTGAACCGCCGCCAACGATACCGATTCTATCAAAGCGCAGTTAGATATGCGAATGTTTGTTCGTATATAAGAAGATTGGAGCTCGGGCATGGCGAAGGAACAGTTCCTTTGCCATGCCCGAGCTTGTTGCCGGACTGTCACCTACATTTTTTCAGTTATTTCGGCCACGCTGCTGGTTCTGTATAACTGCACCGCTGGGATTATCTGAGGGTTTTTGTCCTTATTTGAGTGCATACATGCCCATTTGCACACTTACGTCGCCGAATCAAACACCATTAGAGGTGTGAATGTTCCCGAGACGGCAACTTTAGCCCTTGAACGGCCTCCGGCAGGCCTAATAACTCGAAATTTGTTGGTGGCGAAAGCGCAACAGTCCTATACGCCAAAAGCCGGCATCTCCCAAGTGACAGGGGGACTGTCCCTTTGTCACATTATTTGATTACGGTGCGGGAAATCTGCTTGCGCATGGTGGCGAGCATGTGTTTGGGGACGGCATGAGTCATGCAGCTGCCGATGGTCACGCTCGCGGCGGCCTTAGCTGCATCGCTTGCGTTTTTGGTCGCGTAGCTGTGGCGGAAACGCTTGAGCATGGCAATGTCGTTGCCGCCGTCGCCGTAAACCGCGACCTCGTCCTCGGCAATACCGTAGTAGCCCGCCAGCCAGGCCACGCTCTCGCCCTTGTTGCACGCCACGTCCGTGATCTCAAACATCACCGGATCGAACGGCGCGTTGACCACGCGGTCCGAGCGCTCGGCCAAATACGCCTTTAGGTCGCGCTCCAGCTCGGGCGAGGTCACGCGGCAGTTGATCTTGCACACATCGTGGCGCAAGATGTCGCCGATCGACTGGTCGAAATACTGCTCCTCGTGATAGCCGCCACGCGCACGCATGCCGCGCATCACGATGCGCTTGATAGGACTGTCCTTTTTAAAGCCCGCCTGGTGCATCTCGAACGAGCCGCTCGAGAACATGCCATCGGGCGTGGAGCAGTCGAAGCAAATATCCGGAAACTCCTTGAGCAGCTCCTCGGTGATCTGTGGGTCGATGGTCCAGGTCTTGAGCACCTCGCCATGGCTGTCGCGCACGATGGATCCGTTGGAGCAGCAGGCGTCAAGCGCCAGCCCCGTAAAGCCATGCTCGCCAATCGGCAGCGTCGAGCGTCCGGTCGCGGGAACCACATGCAGGCCAGCCTCGGTCAGCTCGCGAATGGCACGGCGGATGGTCCCATCTGCCTCGTGCAGGGCGTTCAGCAGCGTTCCGTCTAAGTCACTCGCAAACATCTTGATCATGGGCATGCCTCTCCTTCGCCTGCACGATATTGTAGACGAAGGAGAGGCACGCCCAAACAATGGCGTCCCGGCGCGGCGAGACAATGCTTCCGCAAATTCACGGTGCCCCAGCGCCTTAAGACATTCGCCATAAGCGACTTTTTAGCCGATAAAACAGCGCCGTCGTCAACGTCAGCACCGCCAACATTCCTGCGAATACAATCGCCGGAGTCCATCGATCATACGCGAGCCCGTAAACCAATTGGCCAATAGGCGTTGCGCAGGAAAGCGCCATGTAAACGAGTGCCAGCACTTTTCCGCAGAGTTCCTTTGGCGCTGACCGCTGAACGAATGAAACGATTTCAACCGATGTAATGCTTACCCACGCCATGACCCATGCCGAGCCGGCCGCAAGCGCGGCAAACGCAAATTCATCAGGACCGCTCAGTAGCGTGACAATAATCGGTACGACTCCAAAACAGATCATCGCAACATATCGACATATGCCCTTGAAGGAAAAACGATGCGGCCAAATACCGACCAAACCACTGCCGACAAGACCACCCAAGCCCATAGCCACCTCAATAATCCCAACAAAGGATGACTGTATTCCGAGATGCTTTGAAACAACAATGGGAGCACCAATCGTTAACCCAACTAACGCAAGGTTCAAAATAGCCGCAAGCAAAAACACAACGAGCAATGATGCGTTTTGAAACAGGTACCGAATCGACTCCCGAAAATCGCTTCGGCATGTCGAGCAAGTCGTGCTGTCCCCTGTCATTCCAGATGAGGCATTTTGCTTGAGTGCGCCCCCGAACAGCAGGGCTGAAATCGTAAACGTCAACGCCGCGGTTTCGCATAGAGTATCGATACCAAAGCACCCATAGACTGCCGTCCCGACTACAGGCCCCAAGATATTGCTCATCATGATTATCTGCGAGACCAACGCAGTGGCACGCTCAACCTTTTCTTGGCCCGTCATGCGCACCGCCTCAATTTGAAGCATCGGTTTCAGCAGCGATTGGATGCCATATTGGACGCAAAGCATTGCTGCCACGACAACCGCAAGAGGCAGCGAACGCTTCATGGGGATAAACAGCAGTGATGCAGCCATCAGAACAATGCCGAGTACCACAAGAACCCCGCGATGTCTTCCCCGATCCGCCAAAATCCCGCCAACCGGAGTCGCGAGCACGCCCGGTATGAACGCTATCGCCGCGACGGCGCCATATAACGTTGAGGAGCCGCTGCAATCGAACAAGTAAAGCGGGCACGCAAAGCACAGTGCCGACAGCATCGAATACGCACACAGCTGTGCAACAAGAAGACCGAAAAGCCTGATAGATCGCACTGTTTTTTGCGCCAACGAGACATTGCTCCTCCGCATTCCAGCCATAAGCCTGCCCCCTATACATACCATTAGTATGTATTTAATGACTTGAAAAGGGCAGCCGTGGCTACCCTTACAAATCAATTACATACCGTCAGTATCTATATTACCACCCAGCACGGTTCCATACGTCCCAAATCTGAGCCGTTGTCTGAAGCACTTCATTACCCAAATCGAGCCCCACCGCGGCCGCCATCTGCGCCAAACATTGCGCGCGAGCGAGCATTCGATCCTTGGTCTCGAGCGGACGGAACAGCGGCAGCAGCCAAAGATTCGCCAACAACGATACGGCCTCAGCCGCTTCGCGCGGGCATTTGCACGCAATGGAGCCGTCGGCGATGCCCTCCTCGATCACTGGCAAGAGACAGCCATCGGCCGACTCGTCGAACGAGCCCTGGTACTGCATCGCCAGTAGACGCGAGCTTTTTACCGGATCTGCCGCAGGATGCATGCGTGCCCATAGCTCAATTTGCGGAACGACAGACTCGGGCGCGTACAGTCGCTTGAGCTTTTGGGCTCCGGTCATATTGCCGATACCAAGCGTTGAGCGACGTTGCTCAACAATCGGAGCCATTGCCCGATCAAATGCGGCGTTGAAAATCTCCTCTTTGCTCTTAAAGTGATGATAGACAGCACCCTTGGTCATGCCATCGAGGCGGTCGACGATATCTTGAATGCTCGTCCCCTCATAACCCTGTGCGCAGAATAGCTCCAGCGCCGCGTCGAGAATCTTCGCAACCGTCTCCTCGGGATATTTATTACGACCCATAATCCGTCCATCCGCAACGCAAGTCTTGTGCCTCATTGCAGCATTTTAACGTTGCGGATGGTAGGCGGTCGATTCTACACCGCGGCGGGGCCGTGTTCGCCGGTACGGATGCGGATGACTTCCTCGACCGGCTCGACCCAGATCTTGCCGTCTCCAACGGCACCGGTGCGAGCAGCATTGCAGATAATCTCGACAATTCCGTCGACATGCTCATCGGCGCAAATGAGCGTGAACTGCACCTTAGGGATCGTGTTGACAAGCAACTCGTTGCCGCGCACGTATTCCTTCCAGCCATGCTGTGCACCGCAGCCCTGCACCTGGTTGATAGTCATACCGCGAACATCGGCAGCAAACAGCGCGTCTTTAAGAACCTCAAGTTTCTCGGCACGAACGATCGCCGTAATTTTCTTCATAGTGAATTCCTCTCTTTAAGAGTTGGTCTGACAGAACGTTAGAAACCGCTAGTCCAGACCACTAAACGAAGGATACGCGCTCTCGCCGTGCTGACTCGCATCCAAGCCCAGCGCCTCATCGGCCTCGTCCACACGCAGGCTGCCGTGGAATAGCGCCTTGACCACCGCGGCGATCACCAAATCGAGCACCAGCACAATAGCGACCGTCACCACAATGCCCAGGATCTGCGAGACCAGCAGCGACACATCGCCCGTGTAGAGCAGGCCGCCCTTACCGGTCCACGAAAGCTCCGGCACACAGAACAGGCCCGTGAGCACGCCGCCCAAAATTCCGCCGATACCGTGGCAACCAAACGCATCGAGTGCATCGTCGTAGCCAAACTTGGCCTTGAGATGGCTGATGGCCAAGTAGCAGACGGGAGACACGATCAGGCCCATGACCAGCGCCGCCCACGGCTCGACAAAGCCCGCGCCCGGCGTGACTACCACAAGGCCCGCAACCAGACCGGTGCTAGCTCCCACCAACGTGGGGCGACCGGTATGCACGCGCTCGACGGCAAGCCACGAGACCATGCCCGCCGCGCTGGCCGTCACGGTGTTGAGGATGGTGAGTGCCGCAACGGCGTCGGCATTAAACTCGCTGCCGCCGTTAAAGCCAAACCAGCCAAACCAAAGCAGGCCGGCGCCCAGCGCCACAAACGGCACGTTATGCGGACGGTAGCTCACCATACCAAAGCCGCGACGACGGCCGAGCATTAAGCAGAGAATCAGGCCCGTCAGACCGGACGAGATGTGCACCACGTCGCCGCCCGCAAAGTCGAGCGCGCCGATGATGTCGCCGATAAAGGAACCCTCGCCGCCCCAGACCATGTGGGCGAGCGGCGCCTAGACCACGAGCAGCCAAATGCCCAGGAAGGCCGTCATGGCACCAAACTTAACGGGCTTATAGGACAAAATGTGTGTCCCGATAGAACATCCGTTTCCATCCATTAATCCAGCCAGAACGGGTACGGGTC
>UQLF01000022.1 GCA_900541875.1 uncultured Collinsella sp.
GGTATCGGGTTCCCACATTCATCCGCACATGTGCGGATGAATGTGGGAGGTGTTCGAATGAAGTCGATAATCAAGGGTATACCGCGCAGCTCATGTGGGGTGCGTGTATGTGCTTGCAAATCCCGAATTCTTGTCTAAGATATGGATTTGCCCTCGACTACACCGAAGAAGTTGGTCTCACGGACTTCACCTGCCCGCGTCGATGGCGTATTATGTTCAACTGTTTGTTTGTAGTTGCAGCCTAAAGCTGCTTGGTTGGAGGAGTTTCCTTTGGCAGTCAAGATTCGCCTTGCTCGTCACGGCGCTAAGAAGCGTCCGTACTACCGTGTCGTCGTCGCCGATTCCCGCGCCCCGCGTGACGGTCGTATCATCGAGGAGGTTGGCCGCTACAACCCGATGACCGCCCCCAAGACCATCAACCTCGACCTCGAGAAGATCGCCGACTGGCAGTCCAAGGGCGCTCAGCTCACCGACGCCGTCGCCGCTCTGGTCAAGGCCGCCAACGAGGGCGAGAAGACCGAGACCGTTGTCAAGAAGTCCAAGAAGCAGCTCGCCAAAGAGGCCGAGGCCGCTAAGGCTGCCGCTGAGGCCGCTGAGGGCGCCGAGGAGTAAATCGTGCCTGAGGTTGACGCTGCACAGCTCGAGGGTGAGGCAATGCTCTCAGATCGCATCGCCGATCTCGTCGAATATCTCGTTGTTCAGATCGTCGACGACCCGGATTCCGTGAGCCTTGAGGTCATCGATGGTGACGACGCCTCCACGATTGAGGTTTCGGTCGCCGAGGATGACGTCGCTAAGGTCATCGGCCGTCGTGGCCGTACCATCAAGGCCATTCGCACGCTCGCCCGTGCACTGGCCGCTCGCCTCGACACTGCTGTCGAGGTAGAGGTTCTGGGCTAGGACCTTGAGGTCCCAGTACAAAAACATCGCCCGTGTGGTCAAGCCGCACGGAAGGAAGGGGGAGGTCCTCGCGCAGCCGCTGCGGGGGCTTCCTTCTGTATTAGAGCCTGGTATGCGCGTCGCCCTGACGCCGCCGGCGCTCAAGCGCGACCGCTTTTGCACGGTCGTGTCCGTCACCGATACGGGCGATGGCGATCTGGTCTCGTTTGAGGGCATTGACGACTTGACGGCCGCCGAGGGCATCACGGGATGCTACGTGCTGGCAAATCGTGACGACTTTGAGCTCGATTCGCTTGACGCTGCCTATACCGACCTGATGGGTCGCGAGGTGGTCGACGAGCGTTTCGGTTCGCTCGGCACAATCGTCGAGATCATGTCGACGCCCGCTAACGATGTTTGGGTTGTCGAGGGCGATCGGTACGGCGAGGTACTGATTCCCGTGATCGAGCAGGTTGTGCTCGATCTTCCCGACACAGGAACAATTTCCGTCCACGTTATGGACGGCCTGATCGATATGGACAAGTAGGGAGGACAACATGCTGATTGAGACCCTTTCGGTCTTTCCCGAGATGTTTGAGCCCGTCATGTCCACATCGATTTTGGGCCGCGCCCGCAAGGCCGGCCTTTTTGATTTTAAGGCGTATAACCTGCGCGACTGGACGCACGACCGTCATCGTACCGTCGATGACGAGCCGTACGGCGGCGGGCAGGGCATGCTCATGAAGGTCGAGCCTATCGCAGAGGCCATCGAGGCCATTAGCGCAGAGGGTCCCAAGCCCACGGTTGTGTTCTTCACCCCCTGTGGCGAGCCCTTTACGCAGCATGTGGCCGAGCGCCTGCTCAAAAGCGAGCGCCTGCTGTTTGTGTGCAGTCGCTACGAAGGCGTCGATGAGCGCGCGTATGCGTATGCCGACGAGCGTCTGTCGATCGGCGACTATGTGCTCACGGGCGGCGAGCTACCCGCCATGGTCGTTGCCGATGCCGTCGTACGCCTCATCCCCGGCGCCCTGGGCGACGAGATGAGCAACGTGGACGAGTCGTTCTCGACCGCCGAGGACGGAGGCCTGCTCGAGTACGCGCAGTACACCCGCCCCGCTGAGTTCAACGGCGAGGGCGTGCCTCCTGTGCTCGTGAGTGGCGATCACGCCAAAGTTGACGCTTGGCGCCGCAAGAACGCCATCGAGCGCACCTGCCGCTGGCGTCCCGACTTGATCGAGACGGCGCGGCTCACGCCCGAGGAGCGCGCTTACGCGCAGGAGATTCTTAACGCTTCGTATTCGAAGAGCGAGGAGTGAGTATGGTTCCTACGCAACATTCCGCGTTGAGGGGCGCTTTTGAGTGGATCGCGGTCATCGCGATCGCGCTGGTCGCCACCTTCCTGATTCGCTCGTTTGTGGTCGAGCCCTTTGTGGTGCCCACCGGCTCCATGGAGTCCACGATCGAGATTGGCGACCAGATCTTGGCACAAAAGGTGAGCCTCGAGCTCGGTCAGCCCGTCAAGCAGGGCGATATCGTGGTGTTTCACAACCCCGATGGCACCTCCGAGCATGATGTTCTTGTCAAGCGCGTTATTGCCACGGCCGGCCAGACGGTCGACCTGCAGGACGGCAAGGTGGTCGTTGACGGCCAAGCGCTCGACGAGGACTATACGGCGGGCATGAGCTGGCCGCTTTCGGTCCAAGCGCCCGGCGCCCAGGTGAGCTATCCCTACACCGTCCCCGACGGGTGTGTGTGGGTGATGGGCGACAACCGAGAGAACTCAGCCGACTCCCGCTATTTTGGGCCGGTCGACCGCTCCGATTTAATGGCCGTGGCACTCGTTCGCTACTGGCCGCTCAACCGCATCGGCGCTATCGACTAAAAACCGCTATAGTACAGTACCTAACCGTGTAATCGTTTCGACGAGGGGATATTAGAGGCATGAACGCTTCATCGCTTTCCTTCCAAGACATCATCCTGCGCCTCCAGCAGTACTGGGGCGAGCAGGGCTGCGTCATTATGCAGCCCTATGACTCCGAGGTCGGTGCCGGTACCTTCCATACCGCGACCACGCTGCGCTCGCTCGGTCCCGCCGAGTGGCGCACCTGTTATGCGCAGCCTTGCCGCCGTCCCGCCGACGGCCGCTACGGCGAGAACCCCAACCGCATGCAGCACTACTATCAGTTCCAGGTGCTCATCAAGCCGTCGCCGGTCAACGCCCAGGAGCTCTACCTGGGTTCGCTGGCCGCCATTGGCCTGGATCCCAACGACCATGACGTCCGCTTTGTCGAGGACGACTGGGAGAGCCCGACGCTCGGCGCCTGGGGCCTTGGCTGGGAGGTCTGGCTCAACGGCATGGAGGTCACGCAGTTTACGTACTTCCAGCAGGTGGGCGGCATCGAGGTCGACCCCGTGCCCGTCGAGATCACCTATGGCCTGGAGCGTATCGCCATGTACGCCCAGGGCGTCAACTCCGTCTACGACCTGGTGTGGAGCTATCTGCCCGACGGAACGCCCATGACCTATGGCGACGTGTTCCTCGAGAACGAGCGCGAGTTCAGTGCCTATAACTTTGAGGTCGCCAACGTCGAGATGATGCGTCAGAAGTTTGACGACTACGAGGCCGAGTGCCATTCCTGCCTGGAGCGCAAGCTGCCGCTGCCGGCGTACGACTGCGTTATGAAGTGCAGCCACGCCTTCAACCTGCTCGATGCCCGTGGCGCCCTGTCCGCGGTCGAGCGCGCTAACTACATCTTGCGCGTCCGCGCCGTCGCCAAGGCGTGCTGCGAGGCCTATATGGCCGAGGTCGCCGGAGTTAACGAGAATGCCGATCAGGAAGGCGAGGTGGCGTAAGCCATGGCAGACGCTAAGGATTTCCTGTTTGAGATCGGTACGGAGGAAATGCCCTCCGCACCGCTGAACAATGCCGTCAAGCAGCTCGGCACCATGATCGCCAAGGGTCTCGACGAGGCCGGTTTGGCCCATGGCGAGGTCCGCGTGATTTCGAGCCCGCGTCGTCTGGCTGCGCTCGTGGCCAACGTCGCCACCGCGACCGATGAGGTCCATGAGGTCAAGCGCGGTCCCGCGGCAAACATTGCCTTTGATGCCGACGGCAACGCCACCAAGGCCGCCCAGGGCTTCGCCCGCAAGTGCGGTGTGGCTGCCGAGGACCTGGTCCGTCGCGAGGACACCGACGGCCGCGAGTATGTGTTCGCCGAGAAGAACATTCCCTCCGCACCGGCTACGCCGATTCTGACCGCTCTGTGCGAGAAGACCATCGCCGGTCTGCAGTGGCCCAACTACCGCTCCCAGCGCTGGGGCCACGAGCACGTCACGTTCGTGCGTCCGGTCCGTTGGATCTGCTGCCTTTTGGGCGAGGATGTTGTTCCCGTGTCGTTTGCCGACGTGACGAGTGGCAACACCACGCGTGGTCATCGCGTACTTGGCCCTGGTGACCATGTGGTTGCCAGCCCCGCCGTCTACGAGCAGGTGCTCGAGGACGCCGGCGTGCTTTCTGCCGAGCGTCGCCGTGAGGCCATTCTTGCCGGTATCGCCGAGGTCGAGGCCGCTCGCCCCGGCTGTCATGTCGACACGCCCAAGAAGGTCTTTGAGGAGGTCATTAACCTCTGCGAGTGGCCGACGGTGCTCGTCGGTACCTTCGATGAGGAGTTCCTCAAGGTCCCGCACGAGATCATCTGCGAGTCCATGCTCACCAACCAGCGCTATTTCCCGATCTATGACGGCGAGGGCAAGCTGACGCGTGAGTTTGTGGTCGTTTCCAACAGCAAGCCCGAGAACGCCGAGCGCGTGATCGACGGCAACGAGCGCGTCGTGCGCGCCCGTCTGGACGACGCCAAGTTCTTCTACGAGGAGGACCTGAAGATCTCCCTCGACGAGTTCCGCGAGCGTCTGGCCAAGGTTGCCTTCCAGGAGAAGCTCGGTAGCGTGCTCGCTAAGTCTGAGCGCATTGAGCAGCTAGCGCTCGCTATTGCCCGTGAGGCACGCCTGGGCGCTCACCTGGCTGCCGATGCCGCTCGTGCCGCGCACCTGTGCAAGGCCGACCTGGTGTCTAACGCCGTCGTCGAGTTCACGAGCCAGCAGGGCGTGATGGGTGGTTATTACGCGACCGCGATGGGGGAGAACGACGAGGTCTCCCACGCCATTCGCGATCACTATCGTCCCCGCTTTGCCGGCGACGAGCTGCCTGAGGGCACCGCTGGCTGCATCGTGGCCTGCGCCGACAAACTCGATACCATCGCCGGTATCTTTGCCATCGGCGAGCCCCCGACCGGCTCTTCGGACCCCTACGCGCTGCGTCGTGCCGCTATCGGCATCATCAACATCCTGCGCGACCGTCTGCCGATCGACCCCACGTCGCTCATCGACTTCGCCCTCGAGCTCTACAGTGAGCAGGGCATTGAGTTCGACGCCGCCGAGGTCGCCCAGCAGGTCCGTGACTTCTTCCACGGCCGCCTGGTGAGCATGGCCCGCGACGAGAAGATTCCTGCCGATACCGTCGCCGCCGTCTCCGCGGTGCACATCATCGCCCCGTCTGTCTTCTTCGCCCGCTGCGCCGCACTCGACGAGGCTCGCAAGAACGACGCTGAGACCTTCGACAACCTGGCTACCGCCTATGCCCGCGCCGCGCACATCTCCAAGCCCGAGCTGGGTGCGGAGTACGACCGCGCCCTGATGGGCGAGGTCGAGCTTGCGCTTGCCGACGCCTCCGAGGCCGCTCAGACCGCCGTCGATGCTGCTCTCGCCGCCGAGGACTACTCGGCCGCATTTGCCGCGCTCGCCGCCCTGCGCGCACCCATCGACCGCTTCTTCGACGAGGTTATGGTCATGGACAAGGACGAGCAGCTCCGCGATAATCGCCTTAAGCTGCTCAACCGCTTCGAGGCCGTTTTCTCCGGCATCGCCAACATCGGTGAGCTTGCCCGCAAAAAGTAAGCTAACCTGCGCATAAGCGCAAAAGGAGCCCCGCATGGATTGCCCGGTCACTGCTCGTCCCACCGTTATCGTTATCTCCGACTCGCTCGGTGATACCGCTTGTGAGGTGGTGCTTGCGGCGTCCGGGCAATTTGATGAAGGGGCTTTTCGCGTTTTGCGCCTGTCCAAGGTGACCTCTGTGGAGCAGGTCAAGTCGTTTGTGGGGCCGCGCGTCGATGCCGACCATCGCGATATCGCCGTGTTCCACACCATTGTCGACCCGGCCCTTCGTGCTCGTGTGCTCGACTACTTGGGCATGCTGCACATTCGCTCGGTCGACCTGATCGGTCCGACGCTCGCCGTGCTGTCGTCGCTCATCGGTGTGCCGCCCAAGGGCGTTGCGGGCGTGATCCACAAGACCGATGACCGCTATTTCCATCGTATCGAGGCCATGGAGTATTTCGTTGAGCACGATGACGGGCGCGGTTGCGACGATCTGTCGGGTGCCGATATCGTGCTGCTGGGCGTATCGCGCACGTCCAAGACGCCGCTGTCGATGTTTTTGGCCTTTCAAGGTTACAAGGTTGCCAATGTTCCGTTGGCCCACGGCATGGAGCCGCCCAAGTCGATTTACGAGGTTGACCCGATGCGCCTGTTCGGCCTGATTTCGACCGTCGATGTGATTTCCGAAATTCGCGATAGCCGCTTGGGCGACGACTACGCCCGTGCCGTTGCCGGCTCCTATGCCGAGCCCGAGAGCGTGCGCAGCGAGCTCGAGGAAGCCCGTGCCCTCATGAAGCGCCTGGGCTGCTTTGTGGTGCGCACCGACGGCAAAGCCATCGAGGAGAGCGCCTCCGAGATCATCAGCCACTTGGAGGAAATCCAAGAAGCCCGTGCCCGCCGCGCCACCCGTCGAGCCCAACAAAGCTAGTTTATTGGGGTAGCTAAAAATGCCCCGTCTAAAATAACTAACTAAAAATAATGCACGAGAATGGTAAAGCGATTTAGCAAGAAACTGGCATTTGACCTGCAAGCCTCTTGCATTGGTATCTTCATAAGGTAACCACCTTTACCTACCGTTTACCGCCACATTTACCACGTTTACCAAACCCCGCGCCCTCTACGCAAGCCCGCTCAATGCCCGCCGTATAGTACCCTCACGGCCCGCATCCGGCGGGTCGATTCGTCACCACGGTCGTGCGCGAGAGCGCATGGAAGGGGAAGTATCGTGAGCGATTGCAAGAGGGTTTACCGTTTTGGAACCGACGCCCAGGGCACCTGTGTCACCGAGGGCGACAAGTCCATGAACTTCGTGCTTGGCGGCAAGGGCGCAAACCTTGCCGAGATGAGCCGCATCGGCCTGCCGGTTCCCGGTGGGTTTACCATTACCTGCCAGACTTGTGTCGAGTACTCCGGTGCCGGCAACGTCTGGCCCGAAGGCGCACTCGATGAGATCGTTGCCGCCGAGGCGGACCTCGAGGCCCGCTGCGGCAAGAAGCTCGGTGACGCCTCCAATCCGCTGCTCGTGTCGGTTCGCTCGGGCGCTCCGTTTTCCATGCCCGGCATGATGGACACGGTCCTCAACTTGGGCCTCAACGACGACTCCGTTCAGGGTCTCATCGCCCAGACGCAAAATTCGCGTTTTGCCTGGGATAGCTACCGCCGCTTTATCCAGATGTTCTCCAACGTCGTCATGGGTGTTGACGCCGACCTGTTCGAGAACGCCCTGACCCAGGCCCGCCTGGTCGCCGGTGTTCGCGTCGATTCCGAGCTTTCGGCCGAGGATCTGCAGGAGCTCGTCGAGGCCTTCAAGGGGATCTTCTCCGAGAACGTCGAGGCCGCCCTGTATCCCGAGCTCGAGGTCACCGGCGGCAAGCCCGTTTTCCCGCACGATCCGGAGCTTCAGCTGCGTCTTGCCATCCAGGCCGTCTTTGGCAGCTGGATGAACGAGCGTGCCTGCATCTACCGCAAGCAGCATGGCATTTCCGACGACCTCGGCACCGCCGTCAACGTGCAGGCCATGGCCTTTGGCAACAAGGGCGAGACTTCTGCGACCGGTGTTGCCTTTACGCGCAACCCGGCCGACGGCACCAAAGAGTTCTACGGCGACTTTTTGGTAAACGCCCAGGGCGAGGACGTTGTCGCCGGTATCCGTAACACCGAGCCCATCGCCGACCTCAAGACCACCCCGGGCCTTGAGTCCGCGGGCGAGGAGCTTGAGCGCGTCTTCCTGACGCTCGAGGATCACTATCGCGATATGTGCGACATCGAGTTCACCATCGAGCAAGGTAAGCTCTGGATGCTCCAGACTCGCGTGGGAAAGCGCACCGCCACTGCCGCCCTGCGTATCGCCATCGAGATGGTCGAGGAGGGCCTGATCACCCGCGAGGAAGCTGTGAGCCGCATCGATCCCGCGCAGCTCGACCAGCTCCTGCACCCGCAGTTCGATGCCTCCAAGAAGTACGAGGCGCTGGCCAGCGGTCTTAACGCCAGCCCCGGCGCCGCTGTGGGCGAGGTCGTGTTCTCGAGCGACGATGCCGTCGCGCGCGCCAACGAGGGCCGCAAGGTCATTTTGGTTCGCTGGGAAACCAACCCCGACGACCTGAAGGGTATGGTTGCCGCCGAGGGCATCCTGACCAGCCACGGTGGCAAGACGAGCCATGCCGCCGTTATCGCCCGCGGCATGGGTACGCCCTGCGTCTGCGGCGTTGAGCGCTTCCATATTGACGCCGCCGAGAAGGTCGTGCGCATCGAGGGTAGCGACCGCGTGCTGCACGAGGGCGATGTCATCTCCATCGACGGTACCCAGGGCATCGTCGTCGACGGCGCCGTCGATCTGGTTTCGGCCGAGCTTACCGGCGACCTGGACACCATCCTGTCCTGGGCTGACGAGATTCGTCTGGACGAGACCTGTGGCCACGCCAACCACGTACGCGTCAACGCCGACAACCCCGAGGACGCCGAGCTCGCCCTCGAGTTTGGTGCCGAGGCCATCGGCCTATGCCGCACCGAGCATATGTTCCTGGGCGATCGAAAGAACATCATCCAGAGCTTCATTCTGTCCGATGATGAGGCTGTGAAGCAGCAGGCCCTGGCCGACCTGCTCAAGGTTCAGACCGAGGACTTCCTGGCGATGTTCAAGACCATGTCCAGTCGCGATGTGGTCGTCCGCCTGCTCGATCCGCCGCTTCATGAGTTCCTGGATAATCCTCGCGAGCTCGAGGTCGCCATCACCAAGAAGGAAGCCGCTGGTGCCAGCGAGGAGGAGCTTGCCGCCCTGCGTGCCCGACTGCGCCGTATCGACGGCATGGTCGAGTCGAACCCCATGCTCGGCCTGCGCGGCGTGCGCCTGTCTGTCGTCTTTAGCGATCTGCCACTCATGCAAGTTCGCGCCGTCGCCACCGCTGCCGCTCACCTCATCAAGGAGGGTGTCGACCCGCGCCCCGAGATCATGGTTCCGCTCGTCTCCATCACGGCGGAGCATGTCCAGACTCGCGAGGTCATCGAGCGCGTGATCGCCGAGGTTTCCGCCGAGGAGGGCGTCGAGCTCAATATTCCCGTGGGCACGATGCTCGAGCTGCCGCGTGCCTGCATGGTTGCCGACGAGATCGCCCATCATGCTGACTTCTTCTGCTTTGGCACCAACGACCTCACCCAGACGACCTTCGGCTTCTCTCGTGACGATGCCGAGGCAAAGTTCATCCCGCTGTACATGCATAAGAAGATTCTGAAGGACAACCCCTTCGAGACCATCGACTCGGCGGTGCTGGAGCTCGTGCGCATGGCCGTCGAGAAGGGCCGCGCCACCAACCCCGACATGCACTTTGGCGTGTGCGGCGAGCACGGCGGCGACCCCAAGTCCATCAAGGGCCTGTTTAACGTGGCCGACGTGGACTACGTGTCCTGCTCGCCCTACCGCGTGCCCCTCGCACGCCTGGCTGCCGCTCAGGCCAAGCTCGAAGCCAAGCGTTCCGCCTAACGTTTTGGGTTTAGACGCCTAGCGTAGCCCCCTTCATGCCGCCCGTCTCATTCGTGAGACGGGCGGTTATCATGTTCGGGTTTTGTCTTTTTGTCTGCGTAAAAAATTGTTCTTGCAGCAGAAACCCGCGCGTGTATACTCGAATACGTTTGTTCAACTACGTGCCGGCCAAGGTGGTACGGCACCTCTAGAAGAGTAAGGAATTGCACATGGATTACATCCGCGCAATCGAGCGTCAGCAGATCCGCGAGGACATTCCTCAGGTTCGCGTCGCCGACAACGTCAAGGTTCACTACCGCATTAAGGAAGGCGACCGCGAGCGCATCCAGGTCTTCCAGGGCGACGTCATCCGCATGGCCGGCGCCGGTGCCCGCGAGACCTTCACCGTCCGCAAGATGTCCTTCGGTGTCGGTGTTGAGCGTACCTTCCCGCTTCACAGCCCCAAGATCGCCAAGCTCGAGGTCGTCCGTCATGGTCGCGTCCGTCGCGCCAAGCTGTACTACCTCCGCGACAAGGTGGGCAAGGCTGCTCGCATCCCCGAGAAGCGCTAAGAAGATCGCAGCGTCTGTCCACTCGTTTGGACGTAAGGGTCACCTTCGGGTGGCCCTTCTTTTTATCTGATTTGCATGCAAGGAGGGTCTGGTATGGCCAACATGACGAGCTCGGTTTCGGCATCGCAGGTTGCCGGAGAGCTGGCGAGCGCAACGTTTGAGGAGATCCCCGCCCTCGTGGAGCATTATCGCGAGGACCCGCGCCAGCAGGTGATCAAGGCTTGCGAGCGTGCTCTTAAGCGCCATGCCAAGGAACTTGCCGAGCGCGAGCGCGTCAATGACATGTACGAGCTTATGCATGAGCTTGGCGGCGATGGGGTGGTCGTTGGTGTCGACGAGGTGGGTCGCGGATCGGTGGCCGGTCCTTTGACGGTATGCGCCGTCTGTCTTCCAATGGAGCCGCGCGTCTGGGGTATCAACGATTCCAAAAAGCTTACGCCCGCGCGCCGCGAGTTGCTCTCTGTGAAGATTGCCGAGGTGGCGAAGGCGATCGGTTTTTGTCATATCGCGCCGAAGGATATCGATGAGATGGGCATGGCCCGTGCTATCCGTACCGCCGTCGCGGGCGCCGTGGCCGATACGGGACTTGAGCCCGACTGCGTCCTCATGGATGGCAATCCCTTGGGCGCCGTTCCCAACGAGCGCGACGTGGTGAAGGGCGATGCCAAGATCGCCTGCATCGCTGCGGCGTCTATCATGGCCAAGGTCACGCGTGACGAGATGATGGTCGAGTACGACGCCGAGTATCCCGAGTACCATCTGGCTGAGTCGAAGGGCTACGCGAGCCCCGAGCACATCGAGGCTATTCGCAAACATGGTCTTTCTCCACTGCACCGCGTGAGCTTTTGCGGAAACTTTCTGCAGACTGAAAGCCTTTTCTAGGCCAATTGTGGAGACAGGGACCTCTGGGGTTTTATAAACCTGCTGGTAGCGGGCCGTATGCAACAACATTGCGGCGTACGGCCCGTTTTTTGACGGCATTTGGTCAGCTTTTGGTTAGCTTCCGGTACTTACCCGCATGAAAGGTGCCCTCATCATCGGGGCACTGCAGTGTGCGGGAAAGGAGACCCCATGAGTGCCGCAAGCAAAAAGAGCAAGACACAGCAGCTCAAGGAGCGTTGGGAAAACGGTGAGCTCGACTGCGGGGCGATGACGCCCGAGTTTATCAAGGGACTCAGCCCCCGCGAGCTGGGTATGCTGGGCGAGCTGATCACCATCGACTACTTTAACGAGCGCGGCTACACCTTGCTGGAACAGGGTTATCGTTGCACCGAGGGCGAGGCAGATCTGGTGCTGCTTGATGAGCTCGACGATGTCGTGGTGATGGCCGAGGTCAAGACCAGACGCGTTTCGCTGGATTGCACCACGCGGGTCTTTCCCGAGGAGGCCGTGGACGCCCAAAAGCAACGCCGCTACCGCCGCATCGCAAGTTGCTATCTCATGGAGCATTATCCGCTCAAGGCGATCCGCTTCGATGCCGTGGGTGTCACCATTCGAGGCGGGCATATTGCCGAGATCGAGCATCAGTACAACGCGTTCGATTGGCAGGTGTCGTGATGGCGTTCGAGACGTTTGCCGTTCACGCGGCCTGCATCCGTGGCGTCGAGGCGATTCACGTCACGGTCGAGGTCTCGCTTGCCGGTGGCGTTCCGGGCATTCAGATGCTCGGTATTCCGAGTATGGAGGTGATGGAGTCACGCGGTCGTATTCGCTGCGCGATGCGCTCCGCCGGGTTCGAAATCCCGCGCTCGGGCATTACGGTCAATCTGGCGCCCGGCGATATTCGCAAGACCGGTAGCGGCTTTGATCTGCCCATCGCCATCGCGGTATTGGCGGCCGATGGCCAGATTCCCCGCGACAACCTCGATCGTTGTCTTATCGCTGGTGAGCTTGGCTTGGACGGTACGGTGCTTCCTGTCAAGGGCGAGGTGGCGTTTCAGCTATTGGCGCGTGATATGGGGCTGTCTTTTATCGCCGGCAGGTCCGACCAGCATGTGCCGCTCGCGGGCGTGGATTGCGGATTTATCGACCATCTGTCTCAGCTTGCTCATGGTATGGGCGATGCCGCGCGGCACTACTTGGATTCTGAGGGTGTCGAGGCGACCTTTGAGCCCGAGCTCGACTATGCCGACGTGCTGGGGCAGGAAGTCGCTAAACGTGGCATGGCGCTGGCGGCGGCGGGCGAGCTCGGTTTGCTTATGATCGGGTCCCCGGGATCGGGCAAGACGATGCTTGCGCGCCGTATGACCGGCATCCTGCCTGAGCTTTCCGTTGAAGACCAGCAGGAGGCGCTGTGCATCCATTCGGTCTTGGGCGAGAACATCGATGGACTGCTTGCGGGGCATCGCCCCTTCCGCAGCCCGCATCACAGCATTTCGACCGCGGGCCTTATCGGCGGCGGGCGCCCGGTGCACCCGGGAGAGATCAGCCTGGCTCATGGCGGCGTGCTCTTTTTGGACGAGCTAGCAGAGTTTCCCACTGGCGTGCTACAGACGCTGCGTCAGCCCATCGAGCGCGGCTACGTGAGGATCGTACGCGTCGACGGGGCCTTTACCTTCCCGTCGCGCTTTCAGCTGCTGGCTGCGAGCAATCCCTGCCCCTGCGGCTTTTTGGGCGATCGCGAGGTACCGTGTCGCTGCTCGGCGGCGATGGTCGAGCGCTATCGGGCTAAGCTGCGCGGTCCTTTAGCCGACCGTATCGACATGATGATCGATGTGACCCGTCCCGACCCCCAAGTGATTATCGAGGGTGCGGAGGGTATGTCGTCGGCCGAGTTACGTGACTACGTTGTGCGCGGTCGCGCCTTTCGCGCTTGGCGCGAATCCCGTATGGACGATGCGGATGCCGAGGCCGAGGATGACGAGACGCGGTCCATTGACGGTGTCGTTTCGACCTTTGAGCTCGATGATGCTGCCGAGAAATGCGTACTCGGTCTGTCCAAACGCACACATCTCACAGGGCGTGGCATCGTGCGCCTGGTTCGCATTGCGCGCACGATCGCAGATGTCGCCGAGAGCGAGCAAGTGACGCAGGACCACGTGCTCGAGGCGGCGATGTACCAGGGAAGGAGGGACCAATGATGGCCGAGGGGACCTTCGAGCTGCATCCAGGCGACGCGTTGTATCCTGAGACCGTTTTGGAGCTTTCTGATGTACCCCAGACGCTCTATGTGCGCGGCAACCCCGAGGTGCTTTCGACGCCCGCGCTCTCCATCATCGGCGCGCGCAAGGCCTCGCCGTATGGTCTTGCCGTGGCAGAGCTTGCGGCAAAGGTGGCGGTCGAGGCGGGAGTGACGGTAGTTTCGGGCGGCGCGGTCGGTTGTGACCAGGCCTCGGGTTGGGCTGCGGTCAACGCCGGCGGCAAACATGTCGTGGTGCTGGGGACGGGCGCTGACGTGGTCTACCCGCGTTCGAGTGCGGGGCTTATTACACGCACGCTCGATACGGGTGGCGCGGTCGTGTCGATCTCTCCGTGGGGCATAGGTCCGCGCAAGTTTGCCTTTCCGCGCCGCAATCGCGTGATCGCGGCCCTGTCGCAAGCCCTCTTTGTATCCGAAGCGGGTATGCCTTCCGGGACGTTTTCTACAGCCGAGGCTGCTATGGATTTGGGGCGCGAACTTCTTGCCGTGCCGGGGTCGATCCTATCGCCCGAGTCGCGTGGCACGAATTACCTCATTGCAAACGGTGCCTGCTGCATCATCGACGAGGAATCTATCGAGATGGCAATCTCACGCATCTACGGCACCCTGCGCTACTCGCGCCCCGATGCTCCCGGCATTGCTGACCTGAATCCAACACAGCAGACCGTGATGCATGCGCTCATCGCCTCTCCGCTCAAGGTCGACGACATCGCGGCGCTCGTCTCACTCGATGCTGTCGGCGTACTCAAACTCTTGGGTTCGCTTGAACTCGAGGGCCTTATCGAGCGCATGATGGATGGAAGGTATGCGCCCTCCAAGTTTGCCCTTCACGCCCAGACGCCCTTCGGTCACAATGGAAAACGTGTCAATTAGAAAGGTGTTTGCAGATGCAGTTCGATCAGGTGACGGTTATCGGTGGCGGTCTGGCGGGTTCGGAATGCGCGATCCAGCTGGCAGACCGCGGGTTTGCCGTAAAGCTGTGCGAGATGCGCCCCCAGGTGAGCTCCCCGGCCCACCATACCGATCACCTGGCAGAGCTCGTCTGCTCCAATTCGTTTAAGTCGACCCGTCCGGATTCCGCGGCTGGTTTGCTGAAGGCCGAGCTTGAGCGCATGGGTTCAGTCCTGCTCGATTGCGCCCATCGCGCGGCTGTTCCCGCCGGCGGCGCCTTGGCGGTCGACCGCGTCAAGTTCTCCGAGCTTGTCGAGGCCGAGGTTGCCGCCCGTCCCAATATCGAGGTCGTGCACGGCGAGGTCACGCAGATTCCCGAGGGTCACGTGGTCATTGCCGCCGGCCCGCTGTGTTCACCGGCGCTGAGCGAAGAGGTCATGAAGCTCGTCGGTGGCGACGCCCTTGCGTTCTTCGATGCCGCGGCGCCGATCGTCGATGCCTCCACGCTCGATATGGACGTGCTGTTCTCGCAGTCGCGCTATGAGGAGCAGGGGAGTGGCGACTATCTCAACGCTCCGCTCAACAAGGAGGAGTACGAGGCCTTTATCGAGGCGCTTACCACGGCCGACCGCGTGGTGCTCAAGGATTTTGAGGGCGGCGATCTGTTCCAGGCCTGCCAGCCTGCCGAGGAGGTTGCACGCACCGGCAAGGACGCCATTCGCTTTGGCGCCATGAAGCCCGTCGGCCTCATCGATCCGCGTACCGGACGTCGCCCCTGGGCGGCGATTCAGCTGCGTGCCGAGAACAAGGAGAAGACCGCCTATAACCTGGTGGGCTTCCAGACCAATCTGACCTTTGGCGAGCAGAAGCGCGTCTTTCATATGGTGCCGGGCCTGGAGAACGCTGAGTTCTTCCGCTACGGTGTCATGCACCGCAATACCTTTGTCGACGCCCCGCACGTGCTCGATGGCACCTTTGCCGTGCCCGGCACCGGCGTGCGCCTGGCCGGTCAGATCACCGGCACCGAGGGGTACATGGAAGCCGTGGCGACCGGTCTGCTCGCGGCGCTCAACACCTATGCCGAGGCTATCGGTGCCGCGGGCGTCGAGTTGCCGCGTGTGGGCGCCCTGGGCGCGCTCGTGGGCTATGCGACCGATCCTGCCACCGTGGGCTATCAGCCCATGCATGTCAACTTTGGCCTGGTGCCGCCACTCGAGGATGGTAAGCGCCGCAGCAAGCGCGACCGCTACCAGGCCTATGCGGATCGCGCCCTCGAGGCCCTTGATGCCTATCTGGCCACTCGCCCCGATCTGTTTGGAGGCGACCGGTCATAGCTTTTGACCTGTACGACACCGTCGACTCGTTTATCGCCTATATCGCGCGTGTCGAGGGACTTTCTCCCAATACGGTGACGGCCTATGGCTCGAGGCTGGAGCGCTTTGCTGCCTGGTGCGAGCGCGAGGATATCGATGCCTTCGCTGCCGACGTGCGCACCATTCGTCGCTATCTTGCCGAGTTTTCGCGTGAACAGGTGGCTCCCCGAACGCTTGCGGCGCATCTTTCTGCCATTCGCTCGCTCTATCGGTGGATGGCTGCCGAGGGGATTGTCGAGGGCGATGCGGTCTCGGCGATCGCATCGCCCAAGCTGCCGCGTGACCTGCCGGGCGTTCTTACGACCCAGCAGGTCGAGGCGCTGCTCAAGACGCCTGATACCTCGACGCCCGCGGGACTGCGCGATGCGGCGATGCTCGAGCTGCTCTATGCATCCGGCGCCCGTATCTCTGAGCTCGCGGCACTCAATGTGGAGTCTATCGCTTGGTCCGAACGCACGCTGCGCCTTTGGGGCAAGGGGAGCAAAGAACGTATCGTCCCTCTGTATCGTCGTGCGCTCGAGGCGACGCGCCTCTATATTGAGGAGGGGAGGCCGGAGTTGCTCGCTCAGGCAAAGCGCCGTGACCCCGCTACCGGGCCGCATCCGCTGCTTATATCGGCGCGCGGCAATCGCATGAGCGCCGCCATGCTCAGGCGGCGGTTCCATACGCTGGCGACGCTCGCCGGCATTCCGGCCGACATCGCCCCGCATGCGATGCGCCATACCTTTGCGACCGACTTGCTCGAGGGCGGTGCGGACCTGCGCTCGGTTCAAGAGCTGCTGGGCCATGCGAGCCTGTCCACGACGCAGATCTACACGCATCTCACACCCGATCGGCTTAAGTGGGCTGTGGCTCAAGCCCATCCCCGCGGCGAATAGTGGCTGGGACGTCCCGCGGCGCGCTCAGGTGTGTGGTTTTGATTGCGGGTTGGCAGGAAGATGCATTCCTGCTATCATTCATCGGGTTGCTTCACGGCAACATGTTTTTATCACGCACGCGCGGCTACTTCATACCGTGGTGCCCGGGCTTTGGTAGCACATGTCCGGGTTGGTTTTGGAGGATGACCCCGCGCGGAGGCAAACCACAGGAGGTTTAACATGGCTACCAAGATTAATATCCGCACCCTGCTCGAGGCCGGCTGCCACTTCGGTCACCAGACCCGTCGCTGGAACCCCAAGATGAAGCCGTTCATCTTCGGTGAGCGCAACGGCATCTACATCCTCGACCTCAAGCAGACCATCCTCGACGCCGACCAGGCCTACACCTTCGTCAAGAACGTCGCCAAGGGCGGCAACGTGCTGTTCGTCGGCACCAAGAAGCAGGCTCAGGAGGCCGTCAAGAACGCTGCTGAGCGCGCTAACATGCCTTACATCAACCAGCGTTGGCTCGGCGGTATGCTGACCAACTTCGTCACCATCCGCTCCCGCATCAACCGTATGGAGGAGCTCGAGGCCATGGTCGAGGACGGTCGCATGGCTGTTCTGCCCAAGAAGGAGCAGGCTGTTCTCGGCAAGGAGCTCACCAAGCTCCAGACCAACCTCGGTGGCGCCCGCGACATGAAGGGTCTGCCCCAGGCTCTCTTCGTCATCGACACCAAGCGCGAGGAGAACGCCATCAAGGAGGCTCAGCGCCTGAACATCCCCGTCGTCGCCCTGATCGACACCAACTCCGATCCCGACGAGGTCGAGTACGGCATCCCCTGCAACGATGACGCTATCTCCGCTGTCACCCTTATGTGCGAGCTCATGGCTGACGCCTGCCTCGCTGGCTCCGGCAAGGAGCAGGTCTCCGAGGCCGAGATGGCCGCTGAGCCCAAGGCCGAGTAAATCAGTCTTAGTTAATTCTTTTTCATCTCTTTGAAAGGAACCACAATGGCCCAGATTACCGCCGCTATGGTCAAGCAGCTCCGCGAGATGACCGACTCCCCGATGATGGAGTGCAAGAAGGCTCTCGTCGAGGCTGACGGCGACATGGACGCCGCTGTCGACGTTCTGCGTAAGAACGGCCTTGCCAAGGCTGCCAAGAAGGCTGGCCGTGAGACCAACGAGGGCGCTGTCGCCGCGTTCGTCTCCGAGGATGGCAAGACCGGCGCTCTGCTCGAGCTCTCCTGCGAGACCGACTTCGTTGGCTCCAACGCCAAGTTCACCGGCTTTGCTTCCAAGGTCGCTGAGGTTGTCGCTACCTCCGAGCCTGCTGACGTCGACGCTCTGCTCGAGAAGCCGATGGGCGAGGAGACCGTTTCCTCCGAGCTCACCGAGATGATTCACATCATGGGCGAGAACATGAAGATTTCCCGCTTCGCCGCCCGTAAGGCCGAGAACGGCGCTCTCGCTTCTTACATCCACATGGGTGGTAAGATCGGCGTCCTCGTCGAGTTCGCTTTCGAGAAGGTCGAGACCGCTCAGGCTGAGTCCTTCAAGACCTTCGCTCACGACGTTGCCCTTCAGGTTGCCGCCGTTGCCCCGATCTGCGCTACCCGCGATCAGGTTCCGGCCGAGACCGTCGAGCACGAGAAGCAGATCTACATGGCTCAGGCTGCCGAGTCCGGCAAGCCCGAGGCTATCCAGGAGAAGATGGCTGTCGGCCGTCTGGAGAAGTTCTACAAGCAGTCCGTGCTCACCGAGCAGGAGTTCATCAAGGACAGCTCCCTCACCATCAAGAAGTACGCTGAGCAGGTCTCCAAGGAGCTCGGCGACACCATTACCGTCGTTGCCTTTGACCGTCTGGTCCGTGGCGAGTAAATAAGCTCTTGTAGCTGGTAATGAGCAGGCTGTGGGTTTTACTCACAGCCTGCTTTTTCATGGCTCTTCTTAGAGCCTTTGATAGAATGTTGAGAGTTCAATCTAAAGGAGGATCGCTTTGTCCGACATCCGATATAAACGCGTGCTTCTTAAGCTTTCCGGCGAAGCACTGATGGGCGACGGCCAATATGGCATCGACCCCAAGGTTACCGACCATCTTGCCAAGCAGGTCAAGGAGCTGCTCGCCGTTGGCCATGAGGTGGGCGTCGTTGTCGGCGGTGGCAATATTTTCCGCGGCATGGCCGGCGCTGCCGGTGGCATGGAGCGTGCTCAGGCCGACTACATGGGCATGCTGGCAACCGTTATGAACGCGCTTGCCCTGCAGGATGCCTTCGAGCACAACGATGTTCCCTGCCGCGTTATGAGCGCTATCCAGATGAACGAGATCTGCGAGCCCTATATTCGCCGTCGCGCCATCAACCACCTTTCCAAGGGCAACGTCGTTATCTTTGCCGCCGGTTCGGGCAATCCGTACTTTACGACCGACACCGCCGCGGCTCTTCGTGCGTGCGAGATCGGCGCCGAGATTCTGATTAAAGCCACCAAGGTTGACGGCATCTACGACAAGGATCCCGTCAAGTGCGCCGATGCCGTCCGTTTTGACAAGATTACCTATCACGAGGTGCTCGTCCGCGGCCTGCAGGTTATGGATTCAACGGCTACGGCTCTGTGCCAGGATAACCGTATGCCGATTTTGGTCCTCAACATCGATGGCGAGGACACCGTCAAGCGCGCGCTTTCGGGTGAGCCCGTCGGCACGCTCGTCTATCAGGAGGATTAAGCATGGCAGAGAACATCACCGCCCATATGGATAAGTCGCTCGAGTCCCTCAAGCATAACTTCTCCAAGGTCCGTACCGGCCGAGCCAATGCCAACATTCTGTCCGACATCACCGTCGATTATTACGGTGTTCCCACGCCGGTCACGCAGGTTGCCGCCGTCAAGACCCCCGAGGCCCACATGCTGCTCATCGAGCCGTGGGACAAGGCACTCATCAATGCTATCGTCAAGGCCATCGGCGCTTCCGATCTGGGTATTACCCCCAACTCCGATGGCACCGTCGTTCGTCTGCCGTTCCCGGCTCCCACCGAGGAGCGCCGTCGCGAGCTCGTCAAGGAGTGCCGCGAGTACGCCGAGCAGGCCAAGGTGTCTATCCGTAACATCCGTCGCGACTTCAACAACAAGCTCGAGCGCGATGAGGAACTCACCGAGGACGATGTCCGTCGCGAGCAGGCCAAGGTCCAGAAGCACACCGATGAGTATGTCGCCAAGGTCGAGGAGCTTCTGAAGGAAAAAGAAGCCGAGGTCATGGAGATCTAAGGTGCAATACGACGAGCATAAACTGGTCGAGTACTTTGCCGACGCCCCTTCGGGCGTCGGTTTTTCCGACCTTGACCTCAATAACATTCCGCACCATATCTCGTGCATTATGGACGGCAACGGTCGTTGGGCCACATCGCGCGGTCTTGCACGCACCGAGGGCCACAAGGCGGGTATCGTCTCCCTTCGCGAGATTATTACCGCCTGCGTGCGTCTGGGCGTCGACGTGCTTTCGGCCTATGCGTTTTCGACCGAAAACTGGAATCGCCCTCAGCACGAAGTCAACGTTCTGATGCACCTGTTTGCCAAGACGTTTATCGACGAGCTGCCGCTTCTGAAGCGCGAAAACGTGCGCGTTGTCTTTTTGGGTGACATTTCCGCGCTGCCCAAGAAGACCCGCGACGTTTTTGAACGCGGCCTTGCCGAGTGCGCCGATCACACCGGTATGACGCTGGCGCTTGCCGTCAACTACGGCGCGCGTGCCGAGATTACCCGCGCTGTCCGTCAGATCGCATTCGACGCTGCCGCCGGTAAGATCGATCCTGCAGCAATTGATGACGATATGGTGGCTTCCCATCTCTATACTGCCGGCCTTCCCGATCCTGAGCTTGTGATTCGCACTTCTGGTGAGCTGCGCCTTTCGAACTATCTGCTGTGGCAGGTGGCTTATTCCGAATTCTACGTCACCGATACCTATTGGCCCGACTTTGATCGTTGGGGCCTTGTCGACGCCATTTTGGCCTATCAGGGCCGTGACCGTAGGTTTGGTGGTCTGAGCAAGACCGAGGAGGCTTAATCGTGTCCGATCGTCCCAAGGCAACTGCTCCCAAGACATCTGAGCGCAAGGCTGTCGCTGCGGGAGCGCCTGCAGCGAAGAATGGCACCGGTTCGTGGCTTGCGGGCTTTATTACCCGTGCCGCCGCCGGTATCGTCTACGCCGTTGTCTTTATCCTGTGCCTGGTTTTGGGTATCGTGCCCACGGCCATCTTTGTTTCTGTCATGAGCGGTCTGTGCTGCTATGAGTTTTTCCGTATGACAAGGCTCGATGGCAAGATGGCTAACGAGCGCATGGGTATCGCTGCCGCCGTACTCTTTCCGCTGTCGGCGTTGGGCGATTCGATGTTGCTGAATGCCCTGCTTTTTGCCCTGATGCTCGCTGTGGGCATTTGGTATGTCTGGTCGCCGCGTACCCGCATATCCGATGTGGCCGTGACGCTCATGGGTCCCATCTACACTGGCTTTATGCTGTCGGCTATCGTGCTGCTGCGCGATGCCGTGCCCGGTTTTGCCGGCGCCCTGCTTTCGGTGGGCGTTTGCGCGTCCCTTTGGGTCTCCGACTCGTTTGCCTACATCGTGGGTAGCCGTATCGGCAAGCACAAGATGGTTCCCAAGATCTCTCCCAAAAAGAGCTGGGAGGGTTTTGCCGGTGGCATCCTGGGCTCGGTTTTGATTTGGCTCATCCTGTGGGCGACGCATTTCTACAAGCTCAGCCTGCCCTATGCGCTGCTGTGCGGCGTGGTCGTGTCCATTCTGGGCGTTATCGGCGACCTTATCGAGTCGCGCATCAAGCGCGGTGTGGGCGTCAAGGATTCCGGCAACCTTATCCCGGGCCACGGCGGCATGCTCGATCGTAGCGATTCGCTTATCTTCGGCTGCATCACCGCGCAGCTGATGCTGATGATCGGAGGCGTGCTGTAATGTCCTTCCAGACGACGTATGGCTCCGATGGACGTCTCCGTGTTGCCATCCTGGGCTGTACGGGCTCTATCGGCACCCAGGCGCTCGATGTGTGCCGTCAGCATGCCGATCGCTTGCAGGTGACGGCGCTGTCCGTTAACTCCAGCACCTCCGAGCTCGTTGCCGCTGCCCGCGAGTTCTCGGTTCCGGCGGTTGCCGTGGCCGATGTCGCTCATGGCGATGACGCCGTGCTGCAGGAGTTGCCCGAGGGAACGAAGCTCGGCGTTGGCGCGCAGGCGGTTTGCGAGCTCGCGCGTCGCGACGATGTCGACTGCGTGCTTGTCGCTATTGTGGGCGCCGCCGGTCTCGAGGCGAGCCATGCGGCCTTGACCTCGAATAAGCGTCTTGCCCTTGCCAACAAGGAGTCCCTCGTCGTCGGTGGCGACTTGCTTATGCCGTTGGCGCAACCGGGCCAGCTTATTCCAGTCGACTCTGAGCACTCCGCCATCTTCCAGTGCTATCTGGGGGAGAACCCACGCGAGGCTCATTGTATTTGGCTCACCTGCTCGGGCGGTCCGTTCTTTGGCCGCACACGCGGCGAGCTCGACCGCGTGACGCGTGCCGATGCCCTCGCACATCCCACGTGGGCCATGGGTGCCAAGATCACCATCGACTCCGCCACCCTCATGAACAAGGGCCTGGAGCGCATTGAGGCCATGCATCTGTTCAACTGCGATCTCGATTTCATTAACGTGGTCGTGCAGCGTCAGTCCAAGATTCACTCTATGGTCGAGTTCGCCGACGGCTCTGTGATGGCCCATCTCGGTGCTTCTGACATGCGTATTCCCATCCAGTTCGCGTTCTCGTATCCCGAGCGTTGGGATACCCCGGCGCCTCGTATCGATTTTCGCGAGCTGGGACAGCTCACGTTTGATGCTGCCGACATGGATACCTTCCGCTGTCTGGCACTGGCCGAGCGTGCCGGTAAGACGGGTGGCACCATGCCGTGCGTGCTCAATGCCGCCAACGAGGTCGCCGTCGATGCCTTCCTGCACGATGGCTGCAGCTTTACCGATATCGATCGCATTGTGGAATCCTGCATGGATGCCCACGATATGCAGGCGGTCGATTCGTTTGAGCAGCTTCGCGACATCGATGCGTGGGCGCGTGAAAAAGCTGCGCAGGTGCTCGCCGCAACCCGTTCCTAACCCATAAGGATTGCTTTTTCGTTTTATGGATACTGTTCTGAGCGTTCTTTCATCGGTCTTTTGGGGCCTGCTGATGCTTTCCGTCCTCGTGTTTTTGCACGAGGGCGGCCACTTTTTGGCGGCGCGTGCCTGCGGCGTCCGTGTGACCGAGTTCTTTTTGGGCCTGCCGTGCCGCTTTGACATCCATTACACGTCGCGTCGCATTGGAACCAAGTTTGGCGTGACCCCGCTGCTGCTGGGTGGCTACGCTGCCATCTGCGGTATGGATCCGACCGATGTCTCGTGCGCCGATCGCGTGCTCGCGGCTATCTACCGTCATGGTCGCGTGACCGTGGCCGACCTTGCTGTCGAGCTCGAGCTTTCCGAGGAGGATGTGCTCGAGGCTTGTGCTCTGTTGCTGGGCTGGGGCTCCATCGCACCTTGGTATGAGGAAGGGGAGAAGCCCTCACCGAGCTACTATCCCACCAAGTATCAGACACTGCCGCGAGACGCGGCGGGTTACACCACCTTTGACGTCCGCCGGTTCGATCGAGAGCATGCGACTGCCGAGGGCGATGTGTGGGAGCTGCCGTGCGGCGAGGCTGATTTCTTGGCGCAAGAGCGCTCGCATACCTATATGGGCCAGGGCTTTCTCAAGCGCGCCTTTATGCTGCTCGCGGGCATTCTCGTCAATATCCTGACGGGTTTTTTGCTCCTTATGAGCATCTATTCCATTGCGGGTGTCACCGTGCCGATGGATACCAACGTGATCGGTCAGGTTGACGAGGGGTCTATTGCCGCCAAAGCAGGTTTTGAGGGCGGCGATGCAATCCTTTCGGTCGACGGAGTATCGTGCTCTACCTGGATGGACGTTTACGATGCTATCGGCAAGGCTGCCGGTAAGGATGATATCGCCATCGAGTACGAGCGTGACGGCAAGCGGCATTCGACCACGGTTGCGCTCAAAGAGGACGAGCGCCTAGGTGTGTATGCCTCTACGCAGGTGGTCCGGTTGGACCCCATCACGTCGGCTCGCCTCTCCTTTTCCTATGTCGTGCAGACAGCGGAGGGCGTGATGCGCCTGCTCCAGCCGCAGCATACGATGGAGATTCTCGATCACTCCTCTTCGATCGTGGGTATTAGCGTTATGTCCTCACAGGCTGCTGCTGCCGGCCCTGCCACGTTCCTTTCGTTTGCTGCCCTCATCTCGTTCTCGCTTGGCTTTATGAACCTGCTGCCCATCCCGCCACTCGATGGCGGTAAGCTGGTCATCGAGATCATTCAAAAGATTGCGGGACGCGAGCTTCCGCTCAAGGTCCAGACGATTGTGAGCTATGTGGGCATCTCGCTCTTTGCGCTGCTGTTTGTCTATATGCTTCGTTCCGACATCCTTCGATTTATTCTGTAGGGGAGTGTTTGGATTGTCTTTATCCCATCCTTTGCCGCGCGAACTGACGCGCCCCGTGCATGTGGGCGGCGTACAGATCGGTGGCGGCGCGCCGGTGGTGGTCCAATCCATGACCTGCACCGATACCGCCGATGCCCAGGCAACGCTTGCGCAAGTGTGCGCGTTGGCGCAGGCTGGCTGCGATATCGTGCGCGTGAGCGTGCCTACCGAGGCTGCGCTCGAGGGCTTTCGCACGATTTGTGCCGAGTCTCCGGTGCCAATCGTCGCCGATATCCACTTTAACCATAAGCTTGCCATCGGCGCTGTGGAGGCCGGTGCCGCCAAGCTCCGCATCAATCCCGGCAACATTGGCGTTTGGGCCAAGGTTGACGATGTCATCGATGCCGCGGGTGCCGCGGGCTGCGCGATTCGCATTGGCGTGAACGCGGGCTCGCTTGAGCAAGATATTGCCGAGCGCGACAATCTTTCGCAGCCCGAAAAGCTCGTGATGTCGAGCGAGCGTTTTGTCAAGCATTTTGAAGACCGCGGCTTTACCAACATTGTGCTTTCGGCCAAGGCCCATAGCGTGCAAACGACGCTTAATACCTATCGAGCCCTCTCGCGCGAGATTCCCCATGTTCCGCTTCACCTGGGCGTGACGGAGGCGGGGACCAAGCTGCAGGGCACTATCAAGAGCTCGGTGGGTCTGGGTATTCTGCTGTCCGAGGGCATCGGTGACACCATGCGCGTGTCGCTTACGGCCGATCCGGTTGAGGAGCCGCCGGTTGCCTGGGGTATTCTGCAGTCGCTGGGCCTGCGTCGCCGTGGCCCCGAGATTGTCTCGTGCCCCACGTGCGCCCGCTGCCAGGTTAACCTCATTCCCATCGCCGAGGAGGTCACCGAGCGGCTTAAGAACTACTCCGCGCCGCTTTCGATCGCTGTGATGGGATGTGCCGTTAATGGCCCCGGTGAGGCTTCTGATGCCGACCTGGGCGTTGCTTGCGGACGTGGTCAGGCCTTGCTCTTTTCGCATGGCCAGATCATTGGTAAAGTAGCTGAGGACCATATTGTCGACGCGCTTATGGCAGAGGTCGACAAACTTATTGAGGAGAAATAAATGACCCGAGCAATGTATATGTCTAAGCTCTATGCGCCGACGCTTAAAGAGGATCCGGCGGACGCTGAGCTCGCCAGCCACCGCCTGCTGCTCCGTGCCGGCATGATCCGCAAGGAGGCCGCCGGTCTGTATTCCTACCTGCCGCTTGCTTGGCGCTCGATCCGCAAGATTGAGAACATCGTGCGCGACGAGATGGACGCCGCCGGCGCCCAGGAGCTTATGATGCCTATCATGGTCGATGCCGAGTTGTGGCGTGAGTCCGGCCGCATCGACGCCTATGGCAAGGAGCTTGTGCGCTTTGACGACCGTCATGGACGCGAGTTCGTCCTGGGCCCCACGCACGAGGAGACTGTCACGGCCCTGGTGCGCAACGAGCTGCGCTCCTATAAGCAGCTGCCCGTCAACCTGTACCACATTCAGGACAAGTTCCGCGACGAGTTCCGCCCCCGCTTTGGCCTGATGCGCGGTCGCGAGTTCATCATGAAGGACGCCTACAGCTTCTCCGCTACGCAGGAGAGTCTGCAGGAGGAGTACGACAAGATGAAGCAGGCGTACGCCAATATCTGTGAGCGCTGCTACATCAAGGCACTGCCTGTCGTTGCCGATTCCGGCGAGATCGGTGGCGACACCTCCGTCGAGTACATGGCTTTGGCCGACGCCGGCGAGGCTTCGCTCGTCTACTGCGACGATTGCGGCTTCGCTGCCGACGATGAGGCCGCAAGCACCAAGGTCGTTGTGACCGAGGGTCCTGGCGATGGTACGCTTACCAAGGTCGAGACTCCGGGCATGGGCACCATCGAGGCCGTTGCAAAGTTCTTTGGGTTCCCCGAGAACGGCACGCGCAAGTCGCTGGCACTCATCGACGCCGAGGGCAAGCCCGTCGTGGCCATTGTCCCGGGTGATCATGAGCTCAATGACTGCAAGGCCGAGCACGTCTTTGGCAAGGGTTATCGTATGATGACCGATGAGGAGCTCCAGACCTACGGTCTGCATAAGGGCTTTATCGGACCAGTTAACCTGCCCGAGGGCATTCGTCTGGTCTGCGACGAGAGCCTGCGCGAGTCCAAGCAGTGGGCCTGTGGCGCCAACGAGGTCGACTATCACTTTACCGGTGCCTGCCCCGAGCGCGACTTTACCGTCGACGAGTGGGCCGACCTGGTAACCGTCGTTGCCGGCGACCCCTGCCCGCACTGCGGCAAGCCGCTCTCCGCTGCCCGCGGCATCGAGGTCTCTCAGGTCTTCCAGCTTGGCACCAAGTATTCCGAGGCCATGGGTGCCACCTTTATGGACGAGGACGGCAAGGAGAAGCCGCTCATCATGGGCTGCTACGGCGTTGGTGTGTCCCGCTCGCTCGCTGCCGTCGTGGAGCAGCACAACGACGAGCACGGCATCGTCTGGCCGGTCTCCGTCGCTCCGTACGAGGTCGCGGTGATTCCGCTCGATCCCAAGAAGGAGGAGTGCGCTACCGTTTGCGACCAAATCGTCGAGGGCCTGTGCGCCGAGGGTATTGAGGTTGTCGTCGACGACCGTGACGAGCGTCCCGGCTTTAAGTTTGCCGACAACGACCTTATGGGCTTCCCGTATCAGGTCGTTCTGGGCAAGCGCGGCCTCAAGAATGGCACCGTTGAGCTCAAGGACCGTGCCACGGGCGAGCGCGAGGACGTGGCGATCGACGAGGTCGTCACCAAGGTTGCCGAGCTTGTGAAGGCGGCACGCCGTTAATCGGCGATTTCGCTTGTAGTTCGATATACGGGACGGCCCCTGCATTTCTCCAGATCGGGGAGATGCAGGGGCCGTCCTTTTATCTTGTGGCTTATAGGACAAAATGTGTGTCCCGATAGAACATCCGTTTCCATCCATTAATCCAGCCAGAACGGGTACGGGTCC
>UQLF01000023.1 GCA_900541875.1 uncultured Collinsella sp.
AAAGGGCCGTCCTATCCAGGACGGCCCTTTGTTTTGCCCGAAGCCCATCCCCATCACAGGGGGGGGCCGCCCGGCGCCCCCCCGCGCGCCAAACCCGCACAGACGCCGGCCGCCGGGCGGGGCCCCTGCCTCGGAGACGTCCGCGACCCCCACATCTCCGCGGAAGGGCACCAGCCCGGAGGCAGCCCCAGCGCGGAACCGTCCCGGATGCCTACCTACTCGTTGTCGCCCGCGGTCATCTGCGTTGCGGAGAGTGCGCCGTCGGCAGCAGTTGCGGCTGCGGCGTCGGGCCAGACCCAGTCGGTAAAGGCTGGGTGATCGAAGCCCTCGCCACACGCGAACTCAAAGGCCTCGGTGCGGAAGGCCTCCCACTCATCAATCTGCTCGGCAAACTTATCGGCGTCGACCATGCGCAGCACGTCGGCGGCCAGGGCCCAGCGGTCCATGTTGTTCAGGCGCAGCATGTCGAACGGCGTGGTCGTGGAGCCCTTCTCCTCGTAGCCGTGGACGCGGAAGGCATCGTGGCCGGGGCGGTTCCAGATCAGACGGCGAATCGCGCCGGCATAGGCATGGAATGCGAAGAGCACGGGCTTCTCACCGCAGCCAAACAGCTCAGCCCAGCGCTCATCGCTGATGGCCTGGTCGTTCTCGCAGACGTTCTGAATCTTAAGCAGATCGACCACGTTGACGAACCACACCTTAATGCCCAGCTCGCGCAGCATATCGGTTGCAGCCAGAGCCTCGAGCGTCGGTACGTCACCGCACGTGGCGACCACGACGTCGGCCTCGGCGAGCGAGTCGGCAGTCGATGCCCACTCCCAAATCGCGACACCCTCGGCGAGCTCGGACTTGGCCTCGTCGACCGTCTGGAAGGTGGGGGCGGGCTGCTTGCCACAGAAGATGGCGTTGACGCAGTCGGTGGACTGGTAGACGCGCTCAGCCACAGCAAGCGCCATGTTGGCGTCGGCCGGATAGTAGGCATTCACGATATGCGTGTCGTTGGCTTTGTTGAGCAGCAGGTCGATAAAGCCGGGATCCTGGTGCGAGAAGCCGTTGTGGTCCTGGCGCCAGACATGGCTCGACAGCAAAATGTTGAGGCCGCTGATGGGGGCACGCCACGGAATCTCGCGCTTGGTGGCCTCGAGCCACTTGCAGTGCTGGTTGACCATGGAATCGACGACGTGGACAAAGCTCTCGTAGGAGCTCCACACGCCGGAGCGTCCGGTAAGCACGTAGGCCTCGAGGAAGCCCTCACACTGGTGCTCGGACAGCTGCTCGACAACCTTACCGGAACCGGCCAGCAGCTCGTCGTTGGCCTCGTCCCCGTAAAAGCCGGCATCCCACTGCTTTTTGGTCACCTTGTAGGCAGCCTGCAGGCGGTTGGACGCGGTCTCGTCGGGACCGAAGATGCGGAAGTCGTCCATGTTCTTGGCCAGGACGTCGGCAGTGTACTCGCCAAAGACGCGGGCGGCCTCGGTGGAGCCCCAGCCGTGACCCTTACTTGCGACGGGAATCTCGTGGGCGTGAATATCGGGGAGCTCGAGCTCGCGACGGACCTTGCCGCCGTTTGCGTTGGGGTTGGCGCCGATGCGCAGCTCGCCGGTCGGCATAAAGGCCGTTACCTCGGGGCGCACCTGGCCCTCGGGCGTAAAGAGTTCCTCGGGCCTGTAGGAGCGCAGCCACTCGCGCAGCACGCGGAAGTGCTCGTGGGTGTCCTTGGCACTCGCCAGCGGTACCTGATGGGCGCGCCAAGAGTCCTCGGTCTTCTTGCCATCGATGTGCTTGGGGCAAGTCCAGCCCTTGGGCGTACGGAACACGATCATGGGATAGGCCGGGCGGACCACGGTCTCGCCCGCGGCGGCCTGGGCCTGTGCGGTGGCCTTGATGTCACAAATTTCGTCAAAGACCTGTTCAAACAGGGCAGCGAAACGCTCGTGGATGCTTGCATGGCGCTCGTCGTCAAAACCGGCGACAAAGAAGTGCGGCTTATAGCCCATGCCCTCAAAGAACTTGGTGAGTTCTTCGTCGGACACGCGGGCAAGAATGGTGGGGTTGGCGATCTTGTAGCCGTTGAGGTGCAGGATCGGCAGGACGATTCCGTCGGTTGCCGGGTTCACGAGCTTGTTGGACTGCCAAGAAGTCGCGAGCGGACCGGTCTCGGACTCGCCGTCGCCCACCACGGCCACGGCCAACAGGCTCGGGTTGTCCATGACGGCACCGTAGGCGTGGCTGAGCGTGTAGCCGAGCTCACCACCCTCGTGGATGGAGCCGGGCGTCTCGGGCGCAAAGTGGCTCGGGATGCCGCCGGGATAGGAGAACTGGCGGAAGAACTTCTGCAGGCCGGCCTCGTCATTGGTGATGTCGGGACGAATCTCACGGTAGGTGCCATCGAGCAACGACTGGGCGGTACCGGCGGGGCCACCGTGGCCCGGGCCCATCAGAAAGATGGCATTCTGGTTGTGGTCGGCAATAAGACGGTTGACGTGGCCGAACAGGAGGTTGATGCCGGGCGTGGTACCCCAGTGACCGACCAGGCGGTGCTTAACGTCCGGACGACCAAAGTCGCGCACCTCACCGGTTTTCTCGTCAACAAAGTCGGAGCGCATCAGCGGGTTGGAGCGAAGGTAAATCTGGCCGACGGACAGGTAGTTCGATGCGCGCCAATACAGGTCGACGCCCTCGAGCTCGGAAGCCGGCACCTCATGTCCCAGCTTTTGCCACGGCGTTCCCAGAGTTTTAGCCATTGTTTATGTCCCTTCGCTGTATGGTCACCCTCCAATACGGCAACCTTTCATTGGGACAAGTATATTTGCTAAAACGTTTTATCATCCTGATTTGCCATGTTGACAGGCAAAAGCAGACATTCACCTGCGGCATTGCCTGTCACAGGTGCTCCACATTCAGTCTCTGCAAATTGATAAACGTGTTTAGTTATGTTTAGTAAGCTCGAGCACGCTGTCCTTAACGATAAGCGCCGGCTCCAAAACGACCTCTTCGGCGCGCCTACCGCCCCTACCGGCAAGACGCTTAGACATGCAGCCAAAAGCATGCTCCGCAAGGACACCAGGATCCTGCTCAATCGCGGTCAGCGCCGGCTCAAAGAGAACGTCGGCCGCCGAGTTGTCATAGCTCACCACCGAGATATCGCCCGGAATGCTCTTCCCCATCTCGTGCAGGCGCTTGAGCAGACCCAGCGCAATGTTGTCCGAGCTTGCGAACACGGCGGTGGCGTCAGTTGCGAGCACCGCCTCCGAGGCCTCGTAGGCACTCGGAATGTAATACTCGCTCTCAAACTCCAAACGTGCGTCGATCGGCAGGCCAACCTCACGCAGCGCGCGCTCATAGCCGGCAAGTCGCTTGCGGCCCGTATTGGAACGACGCGCGTTAACCAAGCAGGCAATGCGACGGTGCCCCCGCTCGATCAGATAACGGGTAGCCATGTAGCCACCCATCTCGTGGTCAAACATCACCTTGTCGCACTCGAGCCCCTCAATGGCACGGTCGACCATAACAGCCGGGATAGGCAGATGGCTGACCTCTTCGCGCAGGGCGCGGTCGTCCGAGAACTCGTCGCCCACGACCAAGAACACACCATCGACGCCACGCGTCACCAGCTGGCGCAGGAGCTCCAGATCGTCCTCGGCACTTCCACCCGAGCTGGTAATAAAGAGCGCGTAGCCGTCCTCGCGGCAGCGCTTTTCCAGGCTGCCGGCGAGCGAGGCAAAAAAGCGGCTCTCGATGTTGGGAACGATAAGGCCCAGCGTGCGCGACTCGCGCATGACCAGGCTGCGCGCAATCTGGTTAGGAACATAGTGGTTGCGTGCCGCGACCTCTTTGATGCGCTTGCGGTTTTCTTCCGAGATGCGACAAGGCCGATTGTTAAGGACAAGCGAGACCGATGAGGGGGAAAGCCCCACCTCCTGGGCAATCTGCTTAAGAGTAACTTTGTTGCCCATCTCGCTCCTTCCGAGTATTCGCGCAATCTCTTGAAAGTATAGCGACCGTCCCTCTACCTCGATGATAAACGCTTTACCAATCCGGTAGACGGCTGTTTTATCGCCGTGATTGGTGCAACGTAACCTGATCCCTTTGCATCATGTGATGCATTGGGGTCAGGTTACTTTGCACCAAATCCATCCGGGTGGGGTATATTGCATTCGATTGATGAAAACGACCACCATAAGGCGGATATTCGTATGCACGAGAATGACTTTTTTAACGAGGACCTGCTCTGCGCGCTCGCCGGTGTTGCCGGCGAGGACAACGTGCTCATGAGCGAGCCCATGCGCGAGCACACCACGTTTAAGATCGGCGGCCCGGCCGATGTCTTTGTCACGCCCGATACCGAGCAGGGACTCGTCGCCACGCTTGACACCTGCTACCGCTGTGATCTGCCGCTCACCATCGTGGGCAACGGCTCCGACCTGCTCGTCGGTGACAAGGGTATCCGCGGTGTCGTCGTGGCACTGGGCGAATGCCTCTCTAACATCACCGTCGACGGCACGCATGTTACGGCAGCAGCCGGCGCGCTGCTCTCGGACGTAGCGACCGCGGCAGCCGAGACTGGTCTTACCGGCATGGAACCCCTCTCGGGCATCCCCGGCTCGGTCGGCGGCGCCTGCTATATGAACGCCGGTGCCTATGGCGCCTGCATGGCCGATGTTTTGGAGTCCGTGCGCGTCTATAAGCCCGCCCGCGTGCTCGACGACGGTACCCGCGGCAGCGGCAATATCATTGAGTTCGATGTCGATGAGCTTAACCTGGGCTATCGCAAGAGCCGTATCGCCGACGACGGCCTTATCGTGCTCTCTGCCACCTTTAACCTTGCCCCGGGCAACGCCGCGATGATCAAGGCCGACATGGACGACTACCGTCAACGCCGCGAGGACAAGCAGCCGCTCGACATGCCGAGCGCCGGCTCCACTTTCAAGCGCCCCGAGGGCCACTTTGCCGGCAAGCTCATCATGGACGCCGGACTGCGCGGCCACGCTGTCGGCGGTGCCCAGGTGAGCGAGAAGCACTGCGGCTTCATCGTCAACGCCGACCGCGCCACCGCCGCCGACGTCGACGAGCTCATCCGCCACATTCAAGCAACCGTCAAGGACCAATTCGGAGTAGACCTACAACCCGAAGTCCACCGAATCGGCGAATTTATATAAAAAGAAGGCCCCGAAAGGGGCCTTCACTTTCTTTTATTCAGACAACCAGTCCGGTGAGTCATGCTCAGGACCCGAGAGAACCGCGTGCCCGCCCGCAATACATTTGATTGATCGCGAGTTCCGCACGCAAAGGAGGCCACTTAATGTGGCCTTCGTCTTGCGCAGGACTGCCCGAGCAGGCAATCAAATATATTGCGGGCGGGCACGCAGCCCAGTCTGCTTTACGACAGCGCAATACCGCCGAGCCAGCCCCAGCGCACGCCAGAACCAGTACCGTAAAAGCTAATGAACGAATCGAGCGACTTCGATGTAATGGCGCCCTCGTTGCTCATGACGATACCACCGCCGACATAGATGCCCACATGGCCATACAGCAGGCCCGGCGTACCGGTGCCGCTATGCGAGGAGTCAGCCACAATCATGCCCACCTGCAGCGCCGAGCGGTCGGAGCTATAGCACCAGGCGTTAAACATATCGCACGCGTTACCGCCAAAGTAGCCAACGCCGGCATTACGGAAGACATTGGTAACCCACGCCGCGCACCAGTTCTGACCCGGCGAAGGCGTGGAGTAGCACGCGTTGACGACGGCCTGCTGCTTGCCCGAGCCGGCATTCTGCTGCGGAGTTCCGGGCGCATACGATCCGCCACCCGAGCTCGAACCACCCGAGTAGGAATTGTTCTTGTTCGCGGCGGCCGCGGCAGCGGCGGCCTTCTTGGCAGCCTCCTCAGCCTGGGCGGCAGCGAGAATCTCGGAATCGCGCTGAGCCATGAGCTCCTTGACGTCTTCGGAAAGACCGCTCAGCACGGTCTGGACCTCTTGCTGCTTGGCCTGCATGTCCTGCATCTGGGCAGTCTGCTGGTCCTTGAGCTTCTCCAAGTCGGCCTTCTGCGACTCGAGCGCGGTCTTTTGCGCATCGAGCTCTTCCTGGATGGTCTGGATGTCCTCGATGGCGTCGCGGTCGCTCTTGTTGACCTTCTCAACATAGTGCGCATTGGCAACGAGTTCCTCAAATGAGCCAGAAGCCAGTAGCAGCGACAGAATGTTGGTGCCGCCCGACTTGTAGCTGGCGGCAACGCGATCGGAAAGATCGTTGCGCTTCTTTTTGAGCTCGGCCTTCTTTTCATCAATCTGCGCCTGCGTGCTGTCAATCTGGCCCTGTACGCCCTCGATATCGTTGAGGGTCTGGGCGTTTTTGTTGGCCAGCGCCGCATATTCATTTGCGATGCTGTCGAGCTGGGCCTGGACCTCGTCGAGCTGGGCCTGGGCGGCATTCAGTTTGTCAGTGGTTTCTTGGCTGGCCTCAGCCGCATGGGCGCGAGCGGGCAGACCAAAAAGAACGGCTGCAGAAGCTGCGCCGAACAGAGCCTTGAGGGCAGTGCGACGCGAGAGCTCCTGGGAAAGGATGGAATCGCTGTTTGGTGACATATCTACTCCGTTACATGTTTATTTATATGTCGCTCAACTCATACATATTAGCGTACATCCGGCGCATCCCAACGATTTCCACGAACGGCAGTAAACCGTATGGTCGGCGGCTCGTATGCAAGTGCCAAAGTCGAGGTTATGCCCACGCGAGCATTTCTATGAGTACGTTAACATCAATCCTCTGGTTTTCCCGCTGTGCACGTTCTTGGCACCCCTACCTGCGCTATACTCCCCTCAAGAAGTGTTCCTGATTCGATAGGAGACTACATGTCCAAAGCACTCGACCCCAAAGACACCTGCGTCCTCGTTACCGGCGGTGCCGGCTTTATCGGCTCGCACACCGTCGTTCAGCTGCTCGAGGGTGGCTACCAGGTCGTCATCGTCGACGACCTCTCCAACTCCAGCGCTGTCGCCGTCGACCGCGTCAAGACCATCGTGGGCGACGAGACCGCCAAGAACCTCACCTTCTACGAGGCCAACGTGCTCGACCGCGATGCGATGGACAAGATCTTCGATACCCACCAGATCGACCGTGTCATCCACTTCGCCGGCTTTAAGGCCGTTGGCGAGTCGGTGAGCAAGCCCGTCGAGTACTACCACAACAATATCGAGAACACCCTGGTGCTCATCGATGTCATGCGCAACCATGGCTGCAAGTCCATCATCTTCTCGAGCTCCTCGACCGTCTACGGCGATCCGGACAATCCGCCCGTCACCGAGGAAGACCCAAAGAAGCCCGCGACCAACCCCTACGGTTGGACCAAGTGGATGATTGAGCAGATCCTCATGGACGTCCACACCGCCGACCCCGAGTGGGACGTCGTGCTGCTCCGTTATTTCAATCCCATCGGCGCCCATCCGTCGGGCCTGATCGGCGAGGATCCCAAGGGTATCCCCAACAACCTGGTGCCTTACGTCGCCCAGGTCGCCGTCGGTAAGCTCGAGGCCGTTCAGGTCTTTGGCAACGATTACCCCACCCCCGACGGCACCGGTGTTCGCGACTACATCCACGTGTGCGACCTGGCATCTGGTCACGTGGCCGCCCTCAACTGGATGAACGGCAAGACCGGCGTCGAGATCTTTAACCTGGGCACCGGCACCGGCACCTCGGTACTCGAGGTTGTCGCCGCCTTCTCCAAGGCCTGCGGCAAGGAGCTGCCCTACGTGATCCGCGAGCGCCGTGCCGGCGACATCGCCGCCAACTGGTGCGATGCCTCCAAGGCCGAGCGCATGATGGGTTGGAAGGCCCAGTACGACATCGCGGATATGTGCCGCGACAGCTGGAATTGGCAGAGCCACAACCCCAACGGCTTCGCCGACGCCGAGTAGTCGATCTGCCGCGGTAGATTTTAAGGCGTGTCCCAGAAATCTACTGGCCCTGGTCTCCAATACGAGACCAGGGCCTTTTTCAATGCGCGCACGTAGCTTTTTGATACCGGCAAAATGCGTGTTGTTGATGGTAATAAACAGACAGAACGAGAGATAGAAGCCCTGGATAAAGGGAATCGCGAACCCGGTCATAAACGTCAGGTACGTAGGCAGCATAAAGACCGGCCACCAGCGCTTGAATATTTTGCCCCTTTTACTGACTTGTACAATACGCTAATTAGCTAGTCGTTTGAACAAGTATTTACTAGAGTGTTAGAAAATAATCAGTGAATGGCGATTGTAATTCATTGCTTGACAATTATTGCCTAAACAATCATAAAGAAGATTTTACAGAAAAAGCGCCTTCTCAAGCCGATTTGGCATCGATTTGAGAAGGTGCTTTCGCGTTAAGTGGACGACCCGTGCAAGCCGGTTACCTATCGCTTGGAATTGACGCGGTAATGGAAGATCTCGGGGTGCGTACGGGCATGTGTCACCTCAAACAAGATGCCATCCGAGGTGTACGACTGGCTCTCCATGACGGCAACGCAGTTGTATTTGCCAAGGTCAAGATACCTGCAGTCCTCATCGTTGGCGAGTTCGACACTCACCGTACGACGGCTCGCCATCACTTTGACGCCGCACTTGTGCTCCAGATAGCTGTAGAGAGAATCCGCCGCGATCTCGGGGGTCAGACCCTTGGCGATCGACGCCAAAAAATAGCCATGGTCCACTTGACGCGCGCTGCCGTTGAGGCTTCGGACACGCACTACGCGAATCAGCTCCTCACCCACCTTAAAACCCAAGCGACGAGAGAGTTGCTCGGTGCAAATGAGATGTTCAAAGGACTTAACGTCCGTCGAAGCAACGGCATGGTTGCGCTTTGCAAACTCACCAAACGACTCGACTTCTTCGAGCGTGCCCAGCATGTCGGTTTCGCCCTTGAGCCAAATAACGCGCACGCCCTTGCCGTGTATGGGCTGCACAAACATCTCATCGGCCAGCATGCTCAAAGCGCGACGGACGGTATTGCGCGTGCAGCCAAACTCAGCGGTTAGCTCGGCCTCGGTTGGCAGCATCTCCTGAAACGCATAGGTCCCATCAATGATGCGCGAGCGAATTTCTCGGTAGATTCCTTCATATATCGCTTTCGGCATTGTTTCACCTCTATTTTTTCATTTCTGGATAGGCACGATAACATTTCTCAAAGTTGTTCAAACCGATTATCGGTAAAGCGACAGCATTTAACCGTTGACGGCTTCTGTCGTGCCTAAATCGGTTTCGTTCAAAACTGCTGGCACGACCATCGTCCCCTCGACGAGCTTGCGCCCTGGGCCGGTTTCACCGCCACAGGCTGGATCAAGCTCTTTAGCTTTCTTGCTATCGCCGTGGCCATGAACTTCTTGGGCGTCGTCGGCATCTTCTCGTGCGGCTTTATGGAAATGGCCGCCTTCAACTTTATCCCACTCATGCAGACTCATGCCGGCTCCTACCTTTTGGCGCTCGGAATCGGACTCATCTTTAGCGCCATCTTCTTTCTGAGCTTTCGAGGTCTTAGCCTGCCCTTTGACCTTAACCCCCGGGACCGAGGACCATATTGCCAGCAACACGGCGCTCTCGCGCCTGACGGGAGACGACGTCGCCAAAAAGCATGGCGATATCTGCTTCTCCGACATCGACGGTACACTCGCCTGGCAAGATCCCAAACTTGTCCAAGAGCTCCACGAGGGAGAGCAAGACCTTTCCCCCTATCCCAACGAGACGGTTGCACAGGCAATTCGCACGTTTGTCGCCAACGGCAACAAAGCCTTTATCTGCACGGGGCGCACCCGCCGCTGCATCCATCCCAAGCTGCTCGAGCTGCCGTGGGCTGGCGTCGTGTGCCTCGCGGGCGGTTACGCCGATCTCGAGGTCACTGAAGTCTCGCCTCGCAAGTGCACCAAACGGGCCGGAATCAGGGCCGTACTTGACGCCCCAATGTGGCAATATGTTGTCTGCATAATGCAACGATGCGACCTAAGAAAGAATGCGAGAGCCTGTGTCCAGTCCGTTTACCAGCTTTTTAGCCCAGCATTTTGCCCAGATTAACGACTATCTGGCCACGTTCTTTGACGGACAGGCGACCTCTGCCGATATCGAGCGCTACCTGTATACCCCACTCTCGGCATTTACGGCCAATGCCGGCAAGCGTCACCGCCCGCTCATCTGCATGCTCGCCGCCACCGCGGTAGGTGGCAGCTTTGAGAGCGCCCGCAGCGCCGCGGCGGCCATCGAGCATTTCCAGTCGGGTGCGCTCATCCACGACGACATCGCCGATAACGGGCAGCTGCGACGCGGCAAGCCCTGCATGCACCTCACCGAGGGCACGGGGCTTGCCATCAACTGCGGCGACCTCGCGCTCACCATGGTCACCAAGACGGTTCTCGACGATCCCACGATTGAGCCCAGCGTAAAGCTGCGCGTACTCCACGAGCTTACCGAGATGATCGTCCGCACCATCGAGGGCCAGGCGCTCGACTTGGGCTGGGTCCGTGACGCACGCTTCGACATCTCGGTCGACGATTATCTGGACATGGCAACGCACAAGACCGCGTACTACAGCGGAGCCACGCCGCTTGCCACCGGAGCCATCATTGGCGGAGGCAGCGAGGAGCAAATTGAGGCGCTGCGCGCCTTTGGCCTGCACACCGGCCTTGCCTTCCAAATTCAAGACGACCTGCTCAACCTTGTTGGCACCAAGGAGGCCGCCAACAAGGACTTCCGCACCGACATCACCGAGGGTAAGCGCACGCTCGTTGCCGTGCACGCCCTGTCTGATGAGCGCTATCACGACGAGATTGAAGCGATCCTCTCCTCGGGCACCGAGGACCCCGCGCAGCTCGCGCGCGCCGTGGAAATCTTCCAGGAGATCGGCTCTATCGATTACGCCCACGCCTACGCGCTGGACCTGACCGCCAAAGCCAAGGCCGCCATCGAGGACGTTTCGCTCGACCCGTATGCACGCGAACTGTTCCTCTCCATGGCAGATTTCTTTGTGGAGCGGCTCAACTAGCGAGGGGGTGCAAAACCTGTCGGCAGCGCATTTGGGTACAAGTTGCTACACTGTTGAATGTATGTTTATGCATCCCTTTGCGTCGTCTATCCGACAGGCGCTCAAATAATACGAATGATACGCCGAAAGGGGTTCGTTCATGGAACCTATTACAACGGGCATGCAGGGAGCAGCCGTCGAGGACGTGCAGTCTCGTCTCCTGCAGCTCGGCTACACGATTGATGCCACCGAGGTCGCCGACAAGCACTTTGGTGCTACCACCGAGCAGGCTGTTGGCACCTTTAGGCTCGATAGCGGCCTTGCCGCTGGCTGCGCCGTCGATATCCCCTGCTGGAGCGCCCTGGTCGACGCCTCGTATAAACTGGGCGACCGCACGCTCTATCTGCGCATGCCCAATTTCCATGGCGCCGACGTGCAGGCTCTGCAGAGGGCACTCAACGTTTTGGGCTTTGCCTGCGGCGAGGACGATGGCTACTTTGGCCCTCACACCGAGGCGGCCCTTCAGCAGTTCCAGGAAAATGTCGGTCTGTTTGCCGACGGAATGGCGTTCCAGGATACCTACGCCTATATCAACCGCCTGCACCACGTGTGGGAGGGTAAACCTTCGGTGACCGAGGCCGAATCGCGCATCGGCTTTGCCCGCGCGGCCAACGTGCTCGAGCGTTTCCAGATTGCCGTCATTGGCGAGGACCCCATCGCGCGCAGCGTAGCATCGCGCATGTGGAACATCGCCACGGCGACGACCGACAGCAGCGGTATGATGCTTTGCGACTCCGAGATTCCGACCGATGTCGACCTGGTGCTCGAGATCGCAAGCGATGAGCTACCCGCCGACACTGCTCCTCGCGCCACGATTGCCCTCGCCGAGTGCCACAACCTGGCCCAGCGCATCCGCACCGCCAATGTCGCCGCGCAGCAAAAGCCGGCACGCATCCGTATTGAGCTCACCGGCATGACGCGCTACAACGGCACCTTCACTGCCAGCGACGCCCAGACGCTCGCGGTACGTCTGCTCGATGGCGTTTGCGATGCCCTCGCAGATTAGGTAAACTAGACGAGTTGCTTTTGGCAACATCATACATTGGGACGTAGTTCAACGGTAGAACTCCGGTTTTTGGTGCCGGCTGTTGGGGGTTCGAATCCCTCCGTCCCAGCCCCAAATAACATAGCGCTCCAGGCTCTTATGAACCCGGAGCGCTCTTTCGTTGGCATGCGGAGGGATTCGAACCCGCAAGGGTGCGGAGCTGAGGAAACGCGAAGCGTTTTCCAGCGCAACACGCAAGGAGCGAAGCGACGCAGCGGGGCGCGGCCGCCGAAAAGGCGGCCGCGGAATCCCTCCGTCCCATATCAGCCATAAGCTCCCCGCATCTCGACTTTCCAGCCAAACCGGCACTTAGGGACGTTCCTAAACTGCCGACACTAAAGGAACGTCCCTAAGTGCCGGCCATCAGCATCGTGCCGTGCGTCTCCGTCGGGCCGGGCATCACATTACAGACCAAGCGACCATTTCCATGCGGGAATGACCTCGATGACGCCATGCTCCGTTTCAATCTGGGTCGCCTCGCGCAGCGTGATAATATTGGCATCCTTGATACCGGTTTTTGCCATAGCAACCTCAAGGGAACCGACTTCACGCCTGCGCGTCTTCTCTGCCACCATATCGACTGTCACCTGGTAGAGCGCGTATGGCTCTGATGCCAAAGCGTCGCCGACCAAGAAATCGACTTTTTCTCGCGCTTGCGTTGGAGCCGTAAACGAAGTCACCGTTTCCGACCGGCCGTTTGCCGTGCGGCGCATGAGCTCAGCATAAATCGCTGTCTCCAAACGCTTTCCTATATCCTGTTGATTGGCGCGCGATGTTGCATATGCCATTCCCTGATCGACGGCATAGACTTTATCCGTCGTCGTTGTCTTAGGAGCCAATGAAGTTGAATACTCCGGAAGCAATCCAATGAGATGAGCCTGCTGAAACAAGCGAACGAGCTCGTTGATTTTTTCCCATGACGCTCGATATCCAACAGACTTTAAGGCATCCAATAAACTGTTGACCGAAAGGTCGCAACCCGTGTTTCGAAGGCAGAAGAGCCCTACTTGGTTGGCAAGAGCGATATCCGTGCGCCCGCTCCGCTCGAGAATATCTCGTGCAACTACATCTCGCAAATAGGCTTGAAGCATCTGAATACGCGAACCGGCATTAAGCTCCTGAACCCCAGGAAAGCCACCCTCTATGAGATAACGGTCGTATGCCGAATCCAGATCAGTTCGCTGCCGCGGAGAAACAACTGGAACCCCAGCACCGGCAGATATATCCGGTGTTTCAATGCGATGAAACGCACAATACTCGCGAAATGAAAGCGGATGCATAGCGTGCTCTTGCGAGCGACCGCGAAACTGCGTCGCTATTTCATCGGCAGATAATTTTGAAGACGACCCGGTAATAACAAGCGTTACGCTCTCGTGCTCTGCCAAACGCTGACAAACGCCCTGCCAGCCATCGGCCTCCTGCACCTCATCCAGAAAGAGATAACAACCTTTCTTTCGCGCCGAGGGAACCTGCCGCCAATACTCTTCTAAAATATCGCTCATGAGCGTGTCCGGCGCCGGTCGAAGACGGTCATCAGCAAAATTGAAATAGAAGATACGCTCGGCATCGACACCGCGATCGATAAGGCGACGAATCCATTGAAACGCATAGAACGTTTTGCCGCAGCGCCTGATACCCGTGATGATATGAACAAGATTGAACGGCTTTGGATCGGGAAGATTTCCGATGACATCATCGCGATGAATGACATGAGGAATCTCAAAGGTACGAGCCTCAGCAACAATCTCCGCAATACTCAAAGCAGTAGGGGCCATCATATACTCCTTTCGGTAGCTTGAGTATATAACTTCTCGTCCTGTACGAGAAGTTATAGCCAAAACTTCTCCTGCAGGACGAGAAGTTGAAGCAGATTTTCAGGCATGTCCCAAAAATCTACCTCCAAAAGACAGGCGCCCCAAGCCCATTAGGACCAAGAGCGCCTTACATCTAGAAATCATCAGCCCAGTTCCGAAAAGCGGGCCGTCATCAACAAGGTGCCGTGTGGCCCCGACGGGCCGGCATTAAGTTTGTCGCGAGTTCCGCACGCAAAGAAGGCCACTTAATGTGGCCTTCGTCTTGCGCAGGACTGTAGAGCAGCAAACTTAATGCCCGGCCCGTCGGGGCCACACGTCCCTAATTGTTCAGCATGCGGTCGAAGCTTCCCGAGTCGCCATCCCGATAGTCGGCGGTCATCAGAATCTCCTGCGGAATTCGTCCGCCCTCACGCAGCACGTTGCGGAACTGCACGCGCGTAACCATGGGCAGATCCTTAATCGTCGCCGCCAGGTTCTGCGGCACACCCTGGTTGGCAGCCGCGGGCTCGCACTCGCCGCCGGCCTTCACACGACGCTTATGCTCGGCAAGCATGGCGCGATACATGCCGGCATGCAGGCGAATCTCAACGACGTTGGCGTTGCGGGCCTGCTCGACGATGCGCGCGCCCTCTCGATCGATGTCGCCCACGTAGTAGATATAGGTAAAGCGGTAGCCGATCTCGGCCAGATAATCATCCAGCGCATGAGAGACGCTCGCCTTGCACCCGCCGCCAAAGATCACGCCGCCCACCTTAGTGCCAAATAACTTGGCATGTTTGCGGCCACGCAGAAGCTTGACGATTTCGTCGTAGGTATCCAAGTTCTCGACCATAATGAACGGCTTGTCGGCGCCCAGCGTAAAGAAGCCCGTAAAGTGCACCGGACGGTTGGGGGCTACCTTGATCGCCTGCATGCTGATGCCCTTTTCGGTCATACGCCTGATCAGGCGCTCGCCATGCTTGCCGTCAAAAGCTTTTTCGTCATTGAAGATCTGGTAGGCGCGCTGGCGGCGCGAGGCAACCGGAGTATCGGCACCGCGGTTTTGCTCGATCCAAGCCTGAATGATCGCGATTTCCTCGGCAATCTTGCGATTGGACATCTCGTTGTGCTGGGCGCGCTGTGGAGCTTTCTTGCCGTCCTTGCCCTCGACCTTAACGATCTGGGTCTGCTGTTCCTTAATTGTGGAGAGCGCCGTGGGCGTGGGGACGACCTTGAGCAGCCGCCTGCCCAGAACGCGAGCCAGGGCAAACGCCGAAACCTCGCCATGGGAAGTCGACTCAGCCTGCTGGGCAGTCGCATCTGCTGCGGCAGACTCGGGCTTCTTCTGAGACTTGCGCTTAGAATCGCCTTGGACATTGCGCTCACGTTTCGAAGTTGACGTCTGCTTCTGCGAACGCTTGGGCTTGTCCTCCTTCGCCGGCTGACGCTTGGGCTGCTCCATCGGAGCATCCACGTTCGCATCTTCGTCGCGCGGCGCTACATTCTCGGCGGCATCCTGAGCGTTAGAGCCGCGACCGCCACGATGATGACGACGGCGAGGCTTACTCGAAGTACCCTCCCCCGTCTGTTCAACCGCAGGTTGCTGGCCCTGAGTCTCCGTATCGGACGCAGCATGCTCATCAACAGGATTCTGCTCACGAACTTCCGACTCGGCAGGCTTCACGGCCTTCTCGGCCCGCACCTCCGAAACCTGATTAACCTGCTCCTGACGCTTTACGGGGTACGCGCGACCTGCAAAGCCGCGACCGGGACGACACGAGTCTGAGGCCTTCTTGGCCGGCTTCTCGGAATCGTCCGCAACCTCGGCAGCATCTTCGGCCTCGCGCACAACGTCCTGCTGTTCGGCCTTAAAATGCGCACCGCGACGACGCTTGGGTTCCTGAGGCTCAGCGGACTTTTGCTCTTTCGCAGGCTCCTGCGGCTCGACGACAGGCTCGTTCTCGACAACCTCGGTAACGGCCCCATCCTTTTGAGCCACAGCACGACGGAAGCGTTCCTGTTGGGCGCGGCGCTGCGCATCGCGCTTTCCGCCTCCGCCAAAGACGCCTCGGCCCGCCTTGGCGGTAAAGGCGCGCACGACATGCTCATCGAGCAGCTCGTCGGTATCGATATGCTCACGCGGGGCAGTTTCTTCCGCGGCGGGTACCTCAACGGAATCCTCGACAGGCTGCTCCTGGGCATCATGCATCTCGGCATTGATGGTATAGAATGCCGGGCGGCCGTTAACGCCGCTGCCCTCGATCTTGGTCACAATCTTTGCCGCGATAAGCTCATCGCGCATCGCCTTGGTATCGCACTCCTTATCCACGGAGCGGAAGATTTGCGCCAGCGCGCTCGACTTGATCTTGAGCGCCTTGCGGCAGAGCAGGTCGTAGGCAACCAGCTTGGCCCGCTCGGCAGAAAGCGACGTTTGTCCGCTCAGACGCTCAGCCAGAGCATCGACATTTTGTTGGTTATCGGAATATACCGTCTTGGCCACGGGGCCCCTTTCATATGCATACATATACGTCTATATGGTACAACGCGCGCCGCCATTCACGCAAAACACCTGAGAGAACACCCCGGCATCACCCTTCTTTACAAAAAAGACCGGGCCCGCGTTCTGCGGACCCGGTCTTTCCGAGTCATAGAGATGGAGGATTCAATCCGTCCGATCGGCTAAGCCTTGGCGGCCTCAGCGTCGGCAGGAGCCTCAGCAGCAGCGCGACCGTACTCGGCCTTGCCCATCTCGGACCACTCGGGCTCCTCGTCGGGCATGGAGCCGGCCTCCTTGCCGAAGAACTCCTTGAGGCAGTTGACGGCAACGATGAGGCCCAGGACCATCAGCAGGATGGCAAAGACAAGCTGCAGGCCCTTGGTGGCGGCGACGGAGACGGCAGCCGTGGTGGCGGTAGCCGGGATGGTACCGAAGAAGCCAAACTGCTGGACAGCGGTCATGCAGCCCATGGCGCTCTGGACCAGCGAGGTGAAGGTGCAGCAGAGCAGGAAGGCGACGGGCACGTAGAGCATCCAACCCTTGCGGCCGGTGCACCTGCAGAACACGGCGAGGGTGATCATGGTCATACCGCCGAGCAGCTGGTTGGAAGCACCAAAGAGAGGCCAGATGTTGGCATAACCGCCAAAGGCGAGGGCGAGACCGGGAAGCAGGGTGACGACCGTGGCGAACCAGGGGTTGCCGAGGACCTTCATGTAGCCGGCCTTGGAGTCGACGGCCAGAGCGTCGTTGGTCTGGGCAAAGAACTCAGAGAACGAAGTGCGGGCGATGCGAGCGACGGCGTCGAGCGAGGTCAGGGCCAGAGCGGAGACGTTCATAGTCATGAAGACCGTGGCAACAGTGCCGTCAATGCCAAAGGCCTGCATACCGCGAGCAACACCAGCGGCAAAGATCTGGAACGGGGTACCCACGGCAGCGCCATTAGCACCAGTAGTGTTCATGGTGGAGAACATGATGCCGGCGACGATGATGGCAAGGATGCCGACGAAGGACTCGACGATCATAGCGCCGAAACCGACCTTGACGGCGTCCTGCTCCTTCTCAACCTGCTTAGAGGAGGTACCGGAAGAAACGAGGCTGTGGAAACCGGAGAGAGCGCCGCAAGCAACGGAGACAAACAGGACCGGGAACATCATGCCGGAGGCACCAGAGAAGTTGGTGAAGACCGGAGCGGTCATCGTAGCCTGGCCGTTAACACCCAGGACAACGATGCCGAGGACAGCGCAGGCGATCATGACGATCATCATGATCGAAGTAAGGTAGTCACGCGGGGTCTTGAGCATCTGGATGGGCATAGCACCAGCGAAGACCAGATAGACCATGACGACGGCGAACCACTGGAACTTGGTCAGATAAACCGGGAACTGCATACCAACGGCGAACATGAGAACCATGAGCACCACGCCGGTGACGAACTCGGCAGCGCCGGTGAGGTTGAACCTCCTCTGGGCCCAACCAAAGACGATGGCAACGAACGTGAACAGGATGGAGATGGTACCAGCGCAGCCAGCGGCGTAGGACTTAGCCTCGTTGACAGCGCCGGTGGCGGCATCGAGGACGGGAGCGGCAAACGTACCGCAGACCATATCGGTGAAAGCGGCGATGACGATGATGCAGAACAGCCAGCAGAACAGCAGGAACAGGCGACGGCCAGTCTTGCCGATGTACTTCTCGATGAGCTGAGCGAGCGACTTGCCGTTGTTCTTCATCGAAGCGTACAGGGCACCAAAGTCGTGGACGGCGCCAAAGAAGATGCCGCCGACGAGGACCCAGAGCACGACGGGCAGCCAGCCAAAGGCCATGGCGACGATCGTACCCGTGACAGGGCCGGCACCGCAGATCGAGCTGAACTGGTGCGAGAACGCGGTGAAGGCGGAGACGGGCGAGAAGCTCTTGCCGTCCTTCATGCGCTTGGCCGGCGTGAGAGCCTCTTTGTCAACGCCCCACTTGTTGGCCAGCCATCGGCCATAGCCCAGATAGCCGCAGGCGAGCACCGCCGCAGCCACAACCATGAGCAAAACTCCGTTCATTACATTTCCTCCTCTAAAAAGAACTACTCAGACATAAAAAATGAGGGCCGTCGGTTGCGCTCGACGGCCCTCATCTTCATCAGCCGCCCGTTATCGTACGGGCTAGCTGTATGTGCTAACCCGCATCAGATAATTACTACGCTGATAATGTCTAGCTGATGCGTGAACATGTCTGAGAAATCCTCTTCAATCATGATGTGAACGATTCGTGCGAGTTCACATCCCCCAGTGGATGTAAAGGAGTATGAAACTTTAGTTACCTAAAGTCAACGCAAATTTGTAATGAATTTTCAATTTTTTTGAAATTCTCGGTATAAAACGCCACTAACCTCGGACTTTACCCAACGACAGTTTTTGCATGAGAGATGCCCCTGAGAGCCGCGGGAGCCGGGCGGCGCATATGAACTTTCCTGCTCTACAGTCCTGCGCAAGACGGAAAGCACATTAAGTGCTTTCCTTTGCGTGCGGAACTCGCGATAAAGTTCATATGCGCCGCCCGGCTCCCGCCGCTCTCGGGGGCTCCCATCCCAAATGTGCGGAGCAAAGCTCCGCACACCAACTTTTTCTTTCAGCTAAAGAACGCCGGAAATTCGACGCTGGCTTGTTAACCTTGCTGGACGTTGTCGACGCCAAACCAGCCCAGAAGCTATATCGATACAGAAAGGCCCCCGGACGGAGGGGCCGGATATAAGGTTTATCGCGAGTTCCGCACGCAAAGAAGGCCACTTAATGTGGCCTTCGTCTTGCGCAGGACTGTAGAGCAGGAAACCTTATATCCGGCCCCTCCGGTCGGGGACCACACCCGTACGACTACAGCGTCATGTTCGGATCGGCGTCGACGTCGAACGGCGAGATTTCTCCTCGGTCGAATTTACGGCGGGCGACCTCTGCGATCATGGCGGCGTTGTCGGTGCATGCCGAGAGAGACGGCACCGTCACGCGGATGCCCTGGCGCCCGAGCTTCTTGATCATCATCTCGCGCAGATGCGGATTAGCCGAGACGCCGCCGCCGATGCAGTATTCCTTGCATCCGGTGGCATGCAGCGCGTTCTTGGCCTTCTTGTACTGAACGTCAAAGACCGCGGCCTCAAACGAAGCCGCCAGGTCGGGCAGATGAATCGTACGGCCGGCTTTGGTCTCCTGCTCAATGTAGAGCGTCACGGCCGTCTTAAGGCCCGAAAGCGAGAATCGATAGTCTCCCCTACTATTGAGCGCACGGGGAAAGTCAATCGCACGGGGATTGCCCGTCTCGGCCAGTTTGGAAATGATGGGGCCGCCGGGATAGCCCAGACCCAGCGCCTTAGCCACCTTGTCGAAGGCCTCACCTACGGCGTCGTCGAGCGTCTCGCCAAGCACCTCGTAGTCGCCCCACGCCTTGACGTGAACAAGCATGGTATGACCGCCCGAGACGAGCGTGAAGATAAACGGCGGCTTGAGATCGGGCTGCGCCAGCAGGTTGGCGAACAGATGACCCTCCAGATGGTTGACGCACACGAGCGGTTTTCCGGTGGCATAGGCAAAGCCCTTGGCGAAGGCGACGCCCACCACCAGAGCACCCACCAGGCCCGGACCCTGTGTCACGCCAACAGCGGCGAGTTCGCTCGGCGCGATGGCTCCGCCCTCAAGACCAAGCGATGCCGCGGCATCCTCGAGTGCAGCGTCCACGACGCTCACGATCACCTCAACGTGCTTGCGCGAAGCGATCTCGGGCACTACGCCGCCAAAGCGGGCATGAAAATCGATCTGCGTCGAAACCTGGTTGGCCAGCATATTACCGTCCGCATCGATAATCGCCACAGCCGTCTCATCGCACGAACTCTCGATGGCAAGCACCAGGCGACGACACTCAATTTCGGCTCGCTCCTCGACGGTGCGCTCGGGTGCAGGTAGCGGCCATACACGCTGCTCAGCCGCCGTCGGCTCGGGCGAAGCGTTGTCGACCGGGAGCACCAAGGGCAGCGGCGCCGTCATGACGATGGCATCTTTGCCAACACCGTAGTAACCGCGGCGGCAGCCCGCCTCGGTAAAGCCCAGGGAGGCATAGAGCGCAATAGCGCCCTCGTTGCCATCCTCGACCTCGAGCGAGGCGGTCGTACAGCCGAGCATCTGGGCATCGTAGCTCACATGCGACAGCAGCTTGCGGGCAATACCCTCGCGGCGATGCTTCGGGTCGACGGCAACATCCAGAATCTGCACGTCACCGTCTACGACCATGCCACCGGCAAGCCCCAGCAGCTGACCGTCGTCGTGCGCCACCCACCAGCTGCGCGGTGCCGCAACATCCTCGCCCAGCTCGGACAGGAACATGCCCGGCGTCCACGCCTCGTGCCCGGCGCCTTCAAAGCAGGCGGCCTCCAGCGAACTTGCGCCCTCGGCGTCAGCCGCACCCATGGGGCGGAATTGCAGATGGCGACCGGCGAGCTCATCGGCGACGCCCGTAATTTCGCTCTGCGCACTCTCGGCAAGACCGAGGCGTTTGCGCTCGTTTTCCTCGGCGTCAGAAAGGCGCGTATAGATCGGCAGGACGCGGGCCGGGTCGCCGTCACCCGCGGCATGCGCAAGGAGGAGGCCCTCGCCCGAAGGCCACCACAAGCCGCGCTCTACGCAGCGAGCGGCCTCATCCTCGCCCAGCAGCTTGCCATAGCGCACGAGACCGTCGCCAGTCAGCTGAACCTGGTCCCAGTCCGCGGCTTGGCGCCACTCATCAAGCGCCACGGCAGCCTTGACCACGTGCTCGCGCTCAAACTGACGCTCGGGGCCCTCGTCGCCCAGCATATACAAAGCCGGATACACCTCGCCGCGCATGGCATCGGCCAGAATGCCGAGCTTGCCACGCACGCCAGCCTTCCACGCGGTCCATGCGCAGGCATCGAGCGTCGACACGCCCAACAGCGGCACGTTGGCACCGCGCGCCAAGCCCTTGGCGGTGGAAATGCCGATACGCACGCCGGTAAACGAACCCGGACCGCGACCGACGACGTAACTGCCCACGTCAGCACGGTCCATGCCAGACTGGGCAAGCACGCTGTCGACGGTATTCACGAGCTCCACATTGGCATGGCGACGGCACATATGGTCGCCACTCACCAGCTTCGCCTCGCCCGTCTGTCCATCAGTCCAGCTCGCCGCGCAGGCAAGCATATCGGTCGAAGTATCGAGCGCCACCGCCAGCGCGTAATCGTTATGCAAGCTCATCTTGTACAGCCTTATCAATCAAATCGGAAAGCTCCGCGGCGCGCCCGCCGTGCGCCTCGAGCGTTATCATTCGCACATCGCTATCGTTCTCATCACGCTTAAGCGTTACCGAAAGATACTCGTCCGTCAGTTCGTCCTGGAACTGTTCGCCCCACTCCAACAGACAGGCGCCCTCATAGCCCAGTACATCGAAAATGCCCGTATCCTCGAGCTCGTAAGCATGCTCCAGACGGTACAGGTCAAAGTGGAACAGCGGAATACGTCCCTGGTCATGAACGGCCATGAGTGCGAATGTGGGGCTCGTGACCATATGGCCGTCGCCCAGACCACGCGAAACGCCCTTGGTAAAGTGGGTTTTGCCCACCCCGAGGCCGCCGGTCAAAATCAGCACATCGCCATCTGCCAGGCACGGCGCAACCAGCTCGCCAAAATGCTCCGTATCGGCAGAGCAAGCCGTTTTATAAATACCTACCCCCAGGCGCTCCAGGGACATATATGCTCCTTATTATTCCGAGGCACCCTCTGGCGCGGGATGCCGCTCCAGATAGTCGCCCAGCATCTTAAAATCTTCCTCCAACAGCTCCTGCCACGCCGGATTACGCAGCGCCGCCGCCGGATGGAACGTGGGCATCACCACAAAATGCCCCATCTGATGGAACCTGCCGCGCAGCTTGGTGATGCCGATCTCGGTCTTAAGCACAAAGTGCGTCGCGGGGTTACCGAGCGTCACGATGATATCGGGCCAAATGCTTCGAATCTGCTCACGCAAAAACGGTGAACAGGCCAGCACTTCCTCGGGCCGAGGATTGCGATTTCCCGGTGGGCGACACTTAAGCACGTTGGCAATGTAGACGTCTTCGCGCTTGAGGCCAGCCAGCGACAGGATACCGTTGAGATCCTCGCCTGCCGCCCCCACAAACGGTTCGCCTTGCAGATCCTCGTTACGCCCCGGCGCCTCGCCGATAAACATTACGCGGGCGTGGGGGTTTCCCACGCCAAACACGATGTTATGGCGCGACTGATAGAGCTGGCAGAGATGGCAGTCGCCTAAAACAGCCTCAATCTCCTCGAGCGCAACCTCGCGCGGCGCCTGATGACTATGTCCGGGGATGTGCATGACGCCCATAGCGGCTCCTACACGTAGACCTTGTCGAGACGCATGCCAAAGCCGCAAGCAACCTCGTAGTTAATCGTGCCGCGCAGGCGCGCCATCTCGTCCATAGTGATCTCGGCATCACCATCGCGGCCGACAATAACCATCTCGTCGCCATACTCGGCCTCGGGAATCTCATGCGCCGGATTGGACTGGATGGCGACCATAAACTGGTCCATGCAGATGTTACCCACCTGACGCACACGTTCACCGCGATACAGCACGTCCATACGATTGGAAAGCGTACGCGAAAGACCGTCGGCATAACCGATCGGCAGCGTGCAGATCTGAACGCGTGTGCGCGGCACGCGATAGGTAAATCCGTAGCCCACGCCCTCGCCCATCGCAGGATGTGCCACACGCGTCACGCGCGCGTGAACGCTCATGACGGGATCCAGTTGCATCACGCGGCCGCTCAGCTCGCACGGCTGCATGCCATACAAGCCAACGCCAGCGCGAATCATATCAAAGTGCATTGAGGGGTCGAGCATCGAGGACGGCGTGTTGGCGCAGTGCACGATACCGCACTCAAAGCCCGCATCCTTTATCGCCTGAACAGCCTCGGTAAAACGCTGACACTGCAGTTTGTAGTCCCAACCCGAAGGTTCATCGGCCGTGGCGAAGTGCGTAAAGACGCCATCGCACTGGATACCGCGATGGAAGCTAATACCACGAACAAAGTCGAGCACCTGCGTGTAGTGAACACCGATGCGGTTCATGCCCGTCTCGATGGCCAGATGGTACTTGCCCACCTTGCCCGCTGCGACGGCACATTCGCCATACGCAAGAGCAAAGTCGGACGTATAGACCGAGGGCATGATATCGAACTCGAGCAACGTCGGAATGGCCTCGATAGGCGGCTCGCTTAGGATGAGGATGGGTTTCGTGATCCCGCCCTGTCGGAGCTCAACACCCTCGTTAACCGTCGCCACGGCAAACATGTCGGCACCGGCCGAATACATAATCTTGGCGCACTCAACAGCTCCATGACCATAAGCGTCGGCTTTAACCACGCAACACAGGCGCTGACGCGGATTCAGCAAATTCTTATAGGCCCTCGTGTTGCGGCGAAGCGCCCCGCGGTCAATCTCAACCCAGGACCAGCGCGTCAAATCGGCTTTATTCATGATTAGTCATCCGACCCTTCGTCCATGATTCCCAGATCATCGAGTGCGTCCTTTGCCGCCAATTCCATGGCAGGACCGATTAAGTCGATCAGATCGGTCGCAATAACACTCTTCTCACCGTACTCCGTCGCCGCGGCAAAACCTGCGTAACTGTGAAGCGCGACGGCATACGAATACAGCAGCTCCCAGCGATCCATCTCATCACGCATGGTAGCCAGTGTGCCGGCCAAAATGCCCGCAAGAACATCGCCCGAACCGGCAGTCGCCAACGACGCCGGACCCGAGAGCGGCAAAAGCACGCGCTCAACGCCACAGATAGCCGTCGTCGGCCCTTTGGCAATGACCACCAGGTTGTCGGAGCCTGCAGCCCAGACAACCTTCTGCGCAGCTGCAATCGCGGTACCAAGGTCGTTCACCTCGTCACCGGCAACCAGACGCGAAAGCTCACGATAGTGCGGCGTCATAACCAACGGCTGCTCGCGACGATACATCTCGGGATTACTATCAATACCGTCAATGGCAATCTTAGCAAGGCAGTTGAGTGCATCGGCGTCCAAGATAAGCGGCACATCAAGCTCGAGCAAGCCCGAAACCACCTGCATAGCGCCGGCAGATGTCGTCATACCGGGACCGCACAGTACACAGCTGTACTTCTTTGCAATCTCGCACACAGTCATGCGCGCAGCGGCGCCAAAGGAGCCGCGGGAATCAGACGGAATAGCAAAGACGGGAATCGAAGGAAGTGCCATGCGAATAAGATTGGCGCAGGCGTCAGGAGCCGCGACTGCCACGTAACCAGCACCCGCGCGAGCTGCAGACTTGGCCGCCATAATGGCAGCACCAGGATATTGCGCAGATCCGGCGACAATAAGCACAGAACCACGGGAATACTTATCGATATTCGTAGGTAGTGGGGCAAAGTAATCAACTAAGTCACCGGGCTCGACAATCTCGGCGGCGTGGTCGACATCATCGATGACCTCGTCAAGACGGTCGTAAAGATTGCCGCAGATCAAATCGCCAGCATACTCAGGGCCATCAGCGCTATACAGACCAATCTTGGGCGCAATCATCGTCACCGTATGCTCGGCACGAATGCAGTCGTCATCAACAACGCCCGTCTCGGCATTCAGGCCCGAGGGGACATCAATGGATACGACACAATCGGCGCATTCATTGACCGTAGGAATCCAGATGGAGAACGGCGCACGCAGATTCCCGTGGAACCCGGTACCAAAAATGGCATCGACAACAACATCGGCCTTATCGATCAAAACCTCGAGTTCGTCACGCGAAGGGCCGACGCAAACGTGCACATCGCGGCCGGCAGTACGACGAGCAACATGACGTGCCAGAGCAGCAGGAATCTCATCCGGCTCAACCGGAGAAACGATATCGACGTCCACACCCTTATGGCTCAGAATATCGGCGGCAACCCAACCGTCGCCGCCATTATTACCAAAACCGACCAGAACGAGAACCCGATCGGGATTGAGCTTCAAGACCTCGTTGGCGGCAAACTCACCCGCTAGCTCCATAAGCTCGGCCTTCGAAGTCCCTTCGCGTTCGATGATGTCCTCGAGACGAACGACTTCTTCGGTACTCAAAACCGGTTTCATCTATGCTCCTAGCGTATCTTGCGAAGCATCGCCCAGGTGCTCCGTCAATGCTGAATTCTGCAGCTGCTCAAGCTCATCTAAAACAGAGCGAGCCTCTTTAAATGTCTGCGCTACGCGTTTCTTGGTACTCACCTTTTCCTCTTTTGGCTTAGGCCGAGCATCTTCGGTAATCGCGATGGCATTCGCAACGGCTAAGTCTCCTGTAAGCGTAATGGAAAGAGCGACCTCAACAACACCCAGCTCTTGAGCGATCTCGAGAGCACGGCCCGAAAGCAGCGCCTTCGGTTTGCCGAGTTTATCACGCGTAACCGAAACATCCTTGCGACCAACGCCTTGACTAAAACCCGTGCCGAGAGCTTTAAGTACCGCCTCGCGCGAAGCAAAGCGGCTGGCATAGTGAGCAGCGGGGCGCGATGATGCATCGCAATACGCACGCTCTTCTTCGGTAAACACACGCCTAGCAAACGACGGCGTCTTTTCAAGAATTGATTTCATACGGGAAATCTCGACGATATCAACGCCGATACCAGCTTCAGCCATGTTCACCTCCATATCGCACAGACTAAGTTATTGTAGCCCGTTCACAGAAGATGCGACAAACGAGGGTTATAAAACACAGCTACTATGTGAGACAAAAGCCCGCAAACGCAAAAAGGGGGAGGCCGCGAGGCCTCCCCCTTCTCAGTTCGATGACGGCTCGGTGCCGTCCACCGGTCAGCGGCGCCC
>UQLF01000024.1 GCA_900541875.1 uncultured Collinsella sp.
GGGCGCCGCTGACCGGTGGACGGCACCGAGCCGTCATCGAACTGAGAAGGGGGAGGCCTCGCGGCCTCCCCCTTTTTTGCGTTGTATACACGTTGTACTTTGGGACCTAGTTCCCCCGTATGCGCTCTTACTGTTTGGCTGTATTTTGAGTCCTTCTAGTGTATTTGAGCGATAATTACTCGCATTGGCGTTAGGGAGGGCTTGATGTTTACCGTATTTGTCTTGGGCAATATTGCTTCGGGTAAGTCGACTGCCTGCCGCTATTTCGAATCTCGTGGCGCTATGCTAATCGATCTGGATGAGCTTGCAAAATCGCTGTATGTGCCGGGCTCTGATATCGTCAATGCACTCGCGGATGAATTCGGTTGGGACATTTTGGATGAGGAAGGCGGCATTCGCCGCAGCATCCTCGCTTCTCGAGCTTTCGCTTCTCCTGATTCGGTCGCACGGCTCAATGGCATCGTGCATCCCGTTCTGATTGAACAGCTTTCGCTTAGGATTCTCGATCCGGTTTGTTGTACGGTTTCATCTCCCCGTTATCCCTTTGCGGTGGTCGAGGTTTCTGCTCCGACTGGTTTTGAGGATGCATTTGGCTTGGCTGATGAAATTCTGGTCATTAGCGCCCCTTTGTCAGTTCGTCGCGAGCGCGCTATTCAACGTGGCATGGAGCCATCTGATTTCGATGCCCGTTCTGCTTGCCAGCCCGATGAGTCTGCGCTGTGCAATCTCGCTACAACGGTGATTGATAATTCGGCAGCCGATAATTCGCTCTTTGAGCAGCTTGACTCATGGCTTGCATTCCACGGGTTTATAGATACTCCGGATAAGGAGGAGGCCGATGCCTAAGGCACGTTTCTTTACGTGGTATCGCGTGGCGCCACTTGCCGTTGTGTTCGTCTTCGGCCTTATTTCGCTCGTCTACTCGTGTGCCCTGCCACTTTCTTTAAGCCGCTGTATCCGATTGACTACGAGGTGTATGTAAAGCAATCCAGTATTTCGCATAATCTGGATCCGTATCTGGTGTGCGCTGTCATTAAGTCGGAATCGAATTGGGATCCCGAGGCCGAGTCGAATCAGGGTGCTCAGGGATTGATGCAGCTGATGCCCGAGACTGCCCAGGATATGATCGCCAAGGGCCTTGTCGACGGAGGGGAGTATTCGGCCGACAATCTTAACGATCCGGCTACGAATATCGAGTTTGGCTGCGCATACCTCTCGTATCTTCTCGCCTATTTCAACGGGTCGACGGATAGTGCCATCGCCGCCTATAACGCCGGTATGGGCAATGTCGACGGATGGGCGCAGCAGAACACGTCACTTCATAATGCGATTACCTTCCCTGAAACTCAGGCTTATCTGATTCGCGTCAATAATGCCTGGGTTCGATATAAGACTCTCTATCCCGATCGGTTCGTATAGGACTAAGCCCACCGCCCGCGTATACTGCAGATGTATGAGTTAGGAGTATCCATGGCGGAATTTGAAGTAGAACGCGTTGGTGGTGAACTTAAGCGCTTTGGCGTTGAGGGCGCTGATGTGCCGTTTAAGGTCGTGTCTCCATACGAGCCCGCTGGTTCCCAGCCTAAGGCCATTGAGTCACTTGTGCGGGGCGTGAGGGACGGAGACCGCTATCAGGTTTTGCTGGGTGTGACTGGTTCGGGTAAGACTTTTACGATGGCCAAAACCATTGAGGCCTTGGGTAAGCCGACCCTTGTCATGGCTCCGAATAAAACGCTCGCCGCTCAGCTTGCGAGCGAGCTCAAAGAGTTCTTTCCCAATAATGCTGTGGTCTACTTCGTCTCGTACTACGACTACTATCAGCCCGAGGCGTATGTGCCGCAAAGCGATACATATATCGAGAAAGACTCCTCGATTAACGAAGAGGTCGAGATGCTGCGCCATCAGGCGACCGCGTCACTGCTCTCTCGACGTGATGTGATCGTTGTCGCATCGGTCTCGTGTATCTATGGCATTGGCTCTCCTGAGGACTATGCGGGTCTGGCTCCAAACGTCGACAAGAAGGTGCCGCTCGAGCGCGATGACTTTATCCATGCGCTTATCGACATTCAATATGATCGCAATGACTATGACCTGGCACGTGGCACGTTCCGCGTGCGCGGCGATGTTGTCGACGTGTATCCGCCTTATGCCGAGCATCCGTTGCGGTTTGAGTTCTTTGGCGACGAGGTCGAGCTGATTGCCGAGATCGATGAGGTCACCGGCGAGATGCTTCGTGAGTACGAGGCCATCCCCGTATGGCCGGCATCGCACTACGTGACCGAGAAGCCGAAGGTCAAGGCGGCTCTGAAATCGATCAGCGAAGAGTGCGAGAAGCGCGTGGCGGAGCTCAAGGCGACCGACAAGTTGCTCGAGGCGCAGCGTCTGCAGCAGCGTACCGACTATGATCTTGAGATGCTCGAGACGATGGGCTTTTGCAACGGCATCGAGAACTACTCGCGTCATCTGGACGGTCGCAAGCCGGGTGAGCCGCCGTTTACCCTAATCGATTACTTTCCCAAGGATATGCTCTGCATCATCGATGAGAGCCATGTGACGGTGCCGCAGATTCGCGGCATGCACGAAGGTGACCGCTCGCGTAAGGTGACGCTGGTGGAACACGGTTTTCGCCTGCCCTCGGCGCTCGATAACCGCCCGCTTCGTTTCGATGAGTTTGAGGCAAGGATACCCCAGTTTATCTATGTTTCGGCCACGCCGGGCGATTACGAGCTGCGGGTGAGCCAAAACGACGTGGAGCAGATCATTCGTCCGACCGGCCTGCTCGATCCCAAGATCGACGTTCGTCCGGTCCGAGGCCAGATTGACGATCTTGAGGACGAGATTCGCGAGCGCGTTGCCCGCAAAGAGCGCGTGCTGGTGACCACGTTGACCAAACGCATGGCCGAGGACCTGACCGACCATCTGCTTGATGCCGGCATTAAGGTCAATTACATGCACTCCGATACAGCGACGATGGACCGTGTCGAGATCCTGCGAACGCTGCGCGAGGGAAAGATCGATGTTCTCGTTGGCATCAACCTGCTCCGCGAGGGTCTAGACCTTCCCGAGGTGTCGCTGGTGGCAATTCTCGACGCCGATAAGGAAGGCTTCTTGCGCAACCGCCGTTCGCTGATTCAGACGATTGGCCGCGCGGCCCGTAACGCCGATGGCGAAGTCATCATGTATGCGGACGTTGTGACCGATTCGATGAAAGAGGCCATCGAGGAGACGCAGCGCCGTCGCGAGGTTCAGATGGCATATAACGAAGAGCATGGCATTGTGCCCAAGACGGTGCGCAAAGCCATCAACGACATCTCAAGTTTTATTGCCGAAGCCGAAAAAACCGTGGGTTCCAAGGGGCGCTCGAAGGGCGACTCCCTTGGCCATGGCGCATTCTATACGCCCGATGAGTCGGGCGAGGGCGGCGTGCCGGAAACGGTGGCGCCCGAGCAGACACTTGCGGAGCAGTTGGAAGAACTGCCGCATGACGAGCTTGTGCGGATTGTCGAATCCATGGAAGAGGATATGCGTAACGCTTCTGCCGCCATGGACTTTGAGGAGGCGGCGCGCCTGCGCGATGCCGTCGTTCAGATTCGGGCGATGCTCGAGGGCGCGTCTGAGGACGAGACGATCGAGCGCTTACGTTCACAGGCCCGCAAGGGTTCCACTTTCGCATCGGGCAGAAAACGCCAGGGCGCACGGTTTAAGAAATAGCGAACAGGCCCCGAGTTCCCTGTGGAGCTCGGGGCCTGTGTCTTTTGCGCACTGGAATTCGTGCGTTAGAGGTCTGCAATCAGGGCTTCGGCACAACGGATGCCGTCGGTGGCCGCGCTCATGATGCCGCCAGCATATCCAGCTCCCTCACCACAAGGGTAGAGACCCGGGGTCGACACGGCATGGCACGTTCGGTCTCGGGTGACAGTGACAGGTGAGCTCGAACGAGTCTCCACGCCGGTAAGAACGGCATCGGGGCGGTCGTAGCCTCGTAGCTTTTTTCCGAGTAGGGGAAGTCCCAGGCGGAGCGACTCGACGATATACTGCGGCAGGGCTTCGTCAATTGCCGTCCAGGTCACACCGAGCGGATAGGTGGGCTTTACCTTTCCGGGCGCCTTGCTGGCGCGTCCTGCGAGGAAATCTCCGACGAGTTGTGCCGGTGCGTTCCAGTTGGAACCGCCTAGGCGATAGGCGGCCGCCTCGCAGGCGCGCTGGAGCTCGATGCCGGCGAGCGGGTCATCGTTGGGAAGGTCCTCAGGCGTGACGTTAACGAGCAGGGCGGCGTTTGCGTTGCGTCCGTCGCGGGCATTGAGGCTGGCGCCGTTGACGCACAGGTGGCCCTGCTCGGAAGAGGCGGCGACAACCTGCCCGCCGGGGCACATGCAAAACGAGAACACGCTGCGGCCGTTGGGAAGATGGGCGACGAGCTTGTAGGGGGCTGCTCCGAGGGCAGGATGTCCCGCCAAGGCTCCATATTGGGCTCGGTCGATGTCGCGCTGCGGATGCTCGATGCGAACGCCCATGGCAAAGGTCTTTTGTGCGAGGGCCACGTTGTGGTCCTTAAGGAGCTCAAAAATATCGCGAGCAGAATGCCCGCAGGCGAGGATGAGGTGCTTTGTCTCGATTGGCTCGTAAGCGGCGTCTTGGGACGATTGGACATCAATACCGGTGATGGCGCCAGACGCGTCGATGTGAATGTCGACGAGCTTTGTTCGATAACGGACGATACCTCCGAGCTGCTCGATGCGCTGGGATATAGCGGTGACAACCGTGGGAAGGATGTCGGAGCCAATGTGCGGCTTGGCATCCCACAGAATATCGCGGGGCGCACCCGCCTCGACGAAGGTTTCGAGGATAAGGCGATGGGCGGGATTTTTTGTTCCCGTATTGAGCTTGCCGTCCGAGAAGGTCCCCGCGCCGCCCAGACCAAACTGGATATTACTCTCGGGGTCGAGGATGCGCTCCTTTAGAAAGAGGTCGATCGCATGCGAGCGGCGAAATGCCGGGTCGCCGCGCTCGATGAGCAAGGGCTTAAGACCTGCTTTGGCGAGCGTTAGCGCGGCGAAAAGGCCAGCGCATCCGGCGCCGACAACGACAGGGCGTTCTTGAGGTGCGTCGGAGACGGGGGAGGGGAATGAAGGCTCATCGTCTTCTATCGCGCGTACGAGCGAGCGGTCACGTTCGGAAACGCTGTCGACCGCTTCTCGCTCGAGGTGGGGACTGGTCAGCTCAACACGAAAGCTCAGGATAAAATGGACGTCTCGTTTTTTGCGAGCGTCGATTGACTTGCGGTGGAGCTCGATGGACTTGATCTCGGAGTCTTTGCAACGTAGGACGCGCTTGGCGACTCGCTTGCCAACAATGAGGCAGGCATTTTCATCGCCGGCTTCATCGAGCGAAGCGTTGACTTGGGTGATTTCGATCATCGAGGTCTCCTTAGAGGCAAGAAAGAGGCCGTCCGGTATCCCAGACGGCCCGAATGCGTTTTTGATTATAGACTGCGCGGCTACAGGCTGCTTGCAGCGCGAATGCCCGAGAGCCATGCCCACGCAAGGTTAAAGCCTCCGCAATCGGCGTCGATGTCGAGCGCTTCGCCGCAGACGTAAAGCGGGGCGTCGACAACGCTGCGCGCGCGTAGACTGGGTGTTGAGATACTCTCGACAGATACGCCACCACGCGTGACCTGTGCCGAGCGCTCCTCGGCTGTACCCTCGACGAGCAACTTAAAGTGCTTGAGGATCGAGACCAGGTGGATGACATCGTTGGAGCCTGGATGGCACTGCTCGAACGCCGTGCAGACGACGCGGGAGAGTTGCGGGGCGAGCATGCCGTCGAGCCAACGGGGATCGCGGGGCGAAAAGCCGCCGAGCAGCTCAACGCGCCGGTTGAGCATATCGAGCAGCTCGTCTTTGGAGAGGTCGGGGAAAACGTCGAGCAGGATCGTATCACCGCGCTGGATACGACGGGAGAGGTTGAAGACAGCGACGCCCGAGATGCCGAAGGCTCGAAACAGGACTTCACCGTCTTCGTGCCAGAGCTCATTATGATTGCGGGCGAGCGTCAAGCGGGCGCGGACGCGCAGGCCGTCCAACGTCTTGAGTGCCGCCCGATCGCCGACGACCGTTGCCGATACGGGGCAGAGGATGGGGCGCAGCGAAGTGAGGGGGAGGCTAAACGTATCGGCGATACCGGTGGGGTTGCCACCCGTGGCGATAATTACGGCATGTGCCTCCAGGGCCTCGTTCTTGCGAGGGACATCGGCGAGCGCTTTCCGAAGCGAGCGGAGCTCCGTTTTTCGGTCGTCGTGCTTTTTTGCCTTGAGCGCCCGCGCTGGACGGTCTATTTGGAGTGTCCAGCCTTCGGAAGCTTTGTGCGCCGAGGCAACGTTGGCTCCGCAGATTAAGGTAATACCTAGGCGGTCGCAAACGTTGAGAAGCGCGTCGCGCACCGATTCTGCGCGAAGGGAGCGCGGGTATAGCCGGCCTTCCTCGGAGGTTGTCATGATGCCCAGCGAGGAGAAGAAACCCATAAGCTCTTGTTCGGGTTGGGGGCCCATGACAGATTCGACGAATGCGGGGTGGTTATACCGCTGAGGATCAATCGATTCGTTGGAGAGGTTGCAGCGGCCGTTACCGGTCGCAAGGAGCTTTAGGCCGCAGGCGACATCGCGCTCAACGATGCAGACGCTTTTGCCAGCACGTGCGGCCGTAATGGCGGCGGCGAGGCCTGAAGCCCCGCCGCCGATTACCAGGACGTCAAAGAAGGCGCTCGTGTTCACTTAGGCCTCGTCGGTCTCGTGCGGGGTAATAGCCTCGACGGCAGAGACTGCCTTGGGCAACATGCCATCGGGCAGCGCGGTCTCAACCTCGCCCTTATCGCAGGCCTCGGCGAGTGCCGGATTAATGGGAAGCGTGCCCAAGATGTCGAGGTTATAGCGCTCTGCGACCTCGGGGAGCTTGCTTTTGCCAAAGACCTCGATCTTCTTGCCGCAGTCGGGGCACTCGATATAGCTCATGTTCTCGACGATGCCCAGAATGGGGACGTTCATCTTCTCGGCCATGTTGACCGCCTTGGCGACGATCATCGAGACCAGGTCCTGCGGGCTCGTGACGATGACGATGCCGTCGACGGGCAGCGACTGGAAGACGGTGAGCGCGACGTCGCCTGTTCCCGGAGGCATGTCGACCAGCAGGTAGTCGATGGGGCCCCACGAGGTCTCGCTCCAGAACTGCCTAATGGCGCCTGCGATGACCGGACCGCGCCAAAGGACGGGGTCGGTCTCGTTTTGGAGCAGAAGGTTGGAGCTCATGACCTTGACGCCGTGCTCGGAGATTTCGGGCAGCATGAGGTTGCCAAGGGCATGGACGTGGCGTCCGCTCATGCCGAACATCTTGGGGATAGAGGGACCGGTGATGTCGGCATCGAGGACGCCGACCTTGTGGCCGTGACGGGCAAGCTCGGTGGCGATGGCACCGGTGACAAACGACTTGCCGACACCGCCCTTGCCGGAAAGCACGGCGATGACGCGTTTGACCTCGGACAGCGTGTTCTCCTCAAATTGCGACGGCGACGTTTGTCCGCCGGCGGCCTGTGCGTGCTCGCAACCCATGTATGACTCCTTTGTATATGTTGGGGCCGGAGCCCCGTGATGTGACACGAGCGTCATTGTACCCTCGTTTGCGAGCGGGAGTCATTTGCGATGCATTTGGGCCGAGCGTGCTTGCAATACGATGGGCCCAAGCGAATGGGCGGGCTTACTGAACTTTGCTGGCGAACTCGAGGTATTGCATGCGCTGCAGCTTGTCGATCGTCGAGGTGTATGGGCTGTCTTCAGATTCCAAGTTGTAGCGCAGCCCGTCGGCACCAAGGTAGCCGGCGACATTGATGGTGGGCACATCTGACCTTGTTGCAAGCAGGGCCTTTTGATAGTCGGTGAGCGGGGCGCCGATCTTATTAAGGGTAATGGCTGCAATCTCGTTTGCCCCGACGGTGTCGTAGACGTTGAGCTCGGTATTGCCGGCGATTTCATAGTTAGCCCAGACGAAATAGGTCGACTGATAGACACGGAAAGCGTGGCTTGCCGTATCTTCCTGAGGGTACAGCTCGTCGTTGAGAGTCGTTGCGGCGCTCGGCTGATGGTCGCCAAAAAAGACAAGAACAACCGGTCTGCCGATATTGCGGAGCTCGTTGATAAAGTACTCGAGGTCCCGGTCGGATGCGTTGATGCAGGTGAGATAGGTGTTGAGCGCGCTATTGGCGCCCTCGCTGGCTCCCTCGACCCAATAGTTTGTCAGCTCTTCGGCGGGAACGGTGCCATAGTCGTAGCCGCCGTGATTTTGCATCGTGACGTCAAAGATGAACTGCGGGGCTTCGTCGGTTCTAAGCAGGTCGAGTATCTTGTCGTAGGTGACGTAGTCGCATACGCCGGCATGGTAATAGGACGCACCTTCGAAATCGCCGATTGAAAGAAAGTCTCCAAAGCCCAGCTGCTGATAGATTTTATCTCGATGGTAGTTGACGGGGTTTTGCGGGTGCATAGCCGTAGCGGTATACCCAAGCTCTTTAAGGTCCTTTGCCAGGCTGTTGACGCCATTCATCTGATACAGCTGATAGGGGATTTTGCCTAATCCGACAAAGGCCGTTGTCGCTCCGGTCAAAAATTCGAATTCGGAGTTCGCCGTTCCGCCACCGGCGACCGAAGCGAGCATGGTGCCGCGAACAAGTGTGTCGGGAAGCGAGTTGTAGAATGCGGGGCCGGTGTACCCGGCCGCCTGGAGCTGCTCAAAGCACGAAAGGTCGCTAAAACTCTCATTCATGACGGCAACAATCGTCGGCTTGATTTCATTGAACTGGGCAACGGCCGCCGCGCGCTGCTCGCTCGAGCCATACGTGCTGTCGTAGGTGGCGGCGAGCTCCTGCTCGATGCTCTGCGCCTCATCGGGCGTATAGTCTTCGGGCTTCTCAATGGGCAACTCGTTGACCATTTCGGTGAACGAAGTGATAAAACCCTGAGACGCATACGTGGTGATGGGCTGCCAACGGTCAAATCCAAAATTCAGCGCCTGCTCCAAGTCGATGCTGGAAAAGCCCGAGAGCCCCACAACGGTCACTAGCAGAAAAGCGCAGAGGTTAGCGGCGATTGCGGGGAAGACATGGGTGGGCGTACGGAGCTTTCTCGGTCGGATAAGCGAAAGAAGCCCCAGGGAAATCTCCAGCAGGGCTAGAGAGGTTACGATTCCGGCGGTAAAGGTAAACTCGTATCCCTCGCTCACTTCCATTGCGGTGCCAAGGGCCAAGATATCGCTTGGCAGGATGGCCTCGCCTTTAAACGTTATGACGAAGTGCTCGGCAATGCCAAGGATGCAACAGGCGACGGGCACGAGGGCCATGACGCCTCCATGACGCTGTCCCAGCAAATAAAGGGAGAGCAGAACCGTCGCGAGCAGCCCGACGGAAAACCCGAATGAGTTGGCGGGAATGCGATAGAACGTTTCGTTACAGGCAATTTCGAGTGAAACGAACGAGAGCGCTGAAACAGCGGCGATGACAAGGATGTCACGGCAAATACAGGCAACCGTTCCCGTCGCAAGATCGGTTTGGTCGATAAGTCCCGAAACCAAGGGCTCGACAAGAAGTATGACGGCGGTAGCACCGAGCGCCGAATAAGAAAGGACCCATAGGGAATTGTCCTCATTTACGAGCAATTGATTCGTAATCCATGCAGCTACCATGCCGAGCGGGATGAGGAGCGTCGCGCACCAAAAGACGCGGGCAATGGGCGGCTTTTCATTGTGTTTGATTGAAAAATACACGCGCACGACGACGGTGGCCACGATAAGGACGGCGATGAATATGGGCAGATTGGCCATGTCGCTCGAAGTGATTTCAAGGGGGATATCTTCGGTCATGGACGTTCCTCTGTTACAGCAAATTAAGTTCAGTAGTAGATTACTGTAACCTTTCCACGGCATTTCGAGAAACAAAGCACCCGATACGCAAAGCTAAAGGTCTGCGAATCTTGTATTACGAACATCTGTGCGCGTCGAGTGCGCTAAACTCATCGACAGTATGATTCGATGCAATAGGAGGCAAGGAGCTTCCATGTCTGATTCTTCTATCGTTATTCGCGGCGCTCGTGAGCACAACCTCCGTGATATCGATGTTTCCATTCCGCGTGACCAACTCGTGGTCATTACCGGTCTTTCTGGCTCGGGCAAGAGTTCGCTGGCATTTGACACTATCTATGCCGAGGGCCAGCGTCGATACGTCGAGAGTCTTTCGAGCTATGCGCGCCAGTTCTTGGGCCAGATGGACAAACCCGACTTGGATTCAATCGACGGCCTTTCGCCGGCGGTGTCGATCGACCAAAAGACGACGTCTAAAAACCCTCGTTCGACGGTTGGCACCGTAACCGAGATTTATGACTATCTGCGCCTGCTGTTCGCCCGTGTGGGCACCCCGCACTGTCCCGAATGCGGCCGCGTCATTGAGCGTCAGACGACCGACCAGGTTGCCGACAAGGTCTTGGCGACGGGGGAGGGCCGCCGCGCGTTTGTGCTGGCACCGGTGGTGCGCGGGCGAAAAGGCGAGTACACCAAACTGTTTGAGGACCTTCGCGCCGAGGGCTTTAGCCGCGTGCGTGTCGACGGTGAAGTGCGCTCGCTCGACGATCCGATCGATCTGGATAAGAAATTCAAGCACGATATCGAGGTCGTGGTCGACCGCATCGTGATTCGCGAGAACTCGCTGGGCCGTATTGCCGAGTCCGTTGAACAGGCGACTGCGCTGGCGCACGGCAATGTGAACGTATACTTGCTGCCCGGCCGCGACGCTCCCGAGGGGACCGAGGGCGAGCTGCTGGAGTATTCGTTGGCCTTGGCGTGCCCGGAGCATGGTCACTCCATTGACGATCTTCAGCCGCGTGATTTTTCGTTCAACGCTCCCTATGGCGCATGTCCTGAGTGCGACGGCCTGGGCTTTAAGAAAACCGTTGATGCCGAGGCGTTGATCGAGGACCCCTCGAAGTCCATTGCCGACGGAGTCTTTGGTAGCCTGTTTGGCAATTCGAACTACTATCCGCAGATTTTTGCTGCGGTCTGCAAACACTTTAAGGTGAGCACCGATACGCCGTGGGAGGACTTGCCCCCTCGCGTGCGTCGTGCATTCTTGGATGGCCTGGGCGATACGAAGATCTCGGTCGACTACCAAAAGCTCGACGGACGTCGCAGCCAGTGGGATACCAAGTTTTCGGGCGTTCGCAACATCCTGTACGAACGCTATACCGAGACGACGAACGAGAACACCAAGGCGCGCTTGGAGAAGTACATTCGCGAGGAACCGTGCTCGAGCTGCCACGGCGCTCGTTTGCGCCCTGAGATGCTCGCCGTCACCGTGGGCGGCAAGTCCATTTACGAGGTTTGTTGCCTGTCGTGCCGTGAGTCGCTCGAGTTCTTTGAGGGCCTGGAGCTCACCGAGCGCCAACAGTTTATCGGCGGGCGCATCGTCAAGGAAATCCTGGAGCGCTTGCGTTTTCTGGTCGATGTTGGACTCGACTATCTGACGCTCGATCGTGCCTCGGCGACGCTTTCCGGTGGCGAGGCACAGCGTATTCGTCTGGCAACGCAGATCGGCGCGGGTCTCATGGGCGTGCTCTATATTCTGGACGAGCCCTCGATCGGTCTTCATCAGCGTGACAACGAGCGCTTGATCAAGACGCTCGAGCGCCTGCGCGATATCGGCAATACCGTTATCGTCGTCGAACACGACGAGGATACAATCCGTGCCGCCGATTACGTGATCGACATGGGGCCCGGCGCCGGCGTCAACGGCGGACACGTAGTCGCGGCGGGAACGCCTGCCGATATCATGGCGTGTCCTGAGTCGATGACGGGCGCTTATCTGACCGGCAAACGAATGATCCGGGTGCCTGATGAACGGCGCAAGCCCGGTCGCGGCTGCCTTAAAATTACGGGCGCTCGAGCCAACAACCTCAAAAACGTTACTGCCAAGATCGAGTTTGGTACGCTTACGGTTGTTACCGGCGTGTCGGGATCGGGCAAGAGCTCCCTGGTTACCGATACCATTGCGCCTGCCCTTACGAATGCCATTCACCGTTCGACGCGCCCTGTGGGTCCATATAAGAAAATCGAGGGCATCGAGTGTATCGATAAGGTTATCGATATCGACCAGTCGCCGATTGGCCGCACGCCGCGTTCCAACCCTGCTACCTATATCGGCCTGTGGGATGATCTTCGCGCGCTGTTTGCGAGTACGCCGGAGTCGAAGGCGCGCGGCTACTCGCCGGGTCGTTTCTCCTTTAATGTGAGTGGCGGGCGCTGTGAGGCGTGCAAGGGCGACGGGCAGATCAAGATCGAGATGCACTTCCTTCCCGATATCTACGTTCCCTGCGAAGTTTGCGGCGGTAAACGCTACAACCGCGAGACACTCGAGGTCACCTACCGTGGCAAGACCATCTCGGACGTGCTCGAAATGAGTGTCACCGAGGCGCTGGCCTTCTTTGGGAATATCCCGCAGATTAAGCGCAAGCTCCAAACGCTGTACGATGTAGGCTTGGGCTACGTGAGCCTAGGCCAGCCCGCCACGACGCTCTCGGGCGGCGAGGCGCAGCGTGTGAAGCTCGCCAAGGAGCTTCATCGACGCCAGACGGGCAAGACGTTCTATATTTTGGACGAGCCGACGACCGGCCTTCATTTTGAGGACGTCCGCCAGCTGCTCGATGTGCTGCAGCGCTTGGTCGATGCGGGCAACACGGTGCTAGTGATTGAACACAACCTTGATGTCATCAAGGTTGCCGACCGCCTGATCGATATGGGTCCCGAGGGCGGTAACGGCGGCGGAACCGTCGTGGTTTCGGGCACACCGGAGCAGGTTGCGGACTGTCCGCGGAGTTATACGGGCAAGTTTTTGGCGCCGTTGCTTAGACGTGACCGGGAGCGTCAGGCTCAACTTGATGCTCAATAAATAGGCGATTCAGTTTATGGGCGCCATCGACTCCTTGTGATTCGATGGCGCTTGCTGTGCCGAAGTGACGTTTGCAGCCGAATTGGACATATACTTAATCCTTGCGTCCGAATGCGAGGGAAAGGATATGTCATGGCAAAGGCTGTAAAGACGCCAAAAACCAATGCGATGCGCGAGCTGGAAAGCGCCGGCATTTCCTATGTTCTACATACGTACGAAGACGATGGCGATGAGTCGGTGGGCCTGGGGGTCGCGATTTCGGAGCAACTTGGCGAGGAGCCCGGTCAAGGATTTAAGACTTTGGTCTGCGTGACACCGTCCAACGACTATGTCGTGTGCTGTATCCCTGTTGCCGACGAGCTCGATCTAAAGTCCGCCGCGCGTGCCGCGGGGGAGAAGTCCTTGGCCATGATGCATGTGAAGGATTTGCTTGCGGCGACTGGCTACGTTCGCGGCGGCTGCAGCCCGGTCGGTATGAAAAAACGCTACCGGACGCTCATTGATGAGACATGCGTCCTTTGGGATACCATTTTTATTTCGGGAGGCAAGCGTGGTTATCAGCTCGAGCTTGCACCCGATGATTTAATTGCATTTTGCGGGGCGACGGTTGCCGCGATTACGAGAGAGGACTGAGCGATGCCGCAGGAAGAATTGAAGTGCGGAGCTCATTTTGCAAAAGAATCTGCGCCTCAGACACCCTCATCCGAAGCTTCTTCGACGCGAGATGACGCTGACGACATGGGCTCGTCGGACTACTCCACGGTTGGTCGTTCCGCCGGGCTTATGACCATCCTGACCATCGTGTCTCGCGTCACTGGTTTTATCCGCACGTGGGCAATGGCGGCCGCTATCGGCATGTCGCTACTCTCGTCCTCCTATCAGGTCGCCAACAACCTGCCCAATATGCTCTACGAACTCGTGATGGGCGGCATGCTCGTGACGGCGTTTTTGCCCGTGTACATGGGCGTGAGGCGTGAGCAGGGTCGCGAGGCCTCGAACGAGTACGTGGGCAACCTGCTCGGCATTCTGCTTTTGGTGCTGGGTGGCATTTCGTTGCTGGGGACCGTGTTCGCCCCGGGCTTTATCTGGACGCAATCGTTCCTTTCGGGTGACGGCGGCAGCATGGACACCGCTGCGTTCATGTTCCGTTTCTTTGCCATCCAGATTCTGTTTTATGGTTTGGGCTCGGTGTTCTCGGGCGTTCTTAACGCACACCGCGACTATTTCTGGTCGACATTCGCCCCGGTCCTCAACAATGTGATCGTCATTGCGAGCTTTATGGGTTTTGCGCCCGTGTCCGCACAGTTTGGCGAACGTGCCGGCATCATCTTGATTGCGGCCGGTACGACCCTCGGTGTCTTTGTTCAGATGGCATGTCAGATTCCCGCGCTTAGCAAGCACGGCGTGCATCCCCATATCCATATCGACTTTAAGGACCCCGCGCTGCGCCAGACGATTGCGCTCGGTATCCCGACGCTGCTCGCCACGGTGTGCATGTTTGTCTCGACTTCTATCACCAATGCTGCCGCGCTGGTGGTCCAGCCCGAGACGGGTCCTTCCGTCATCGCCTATGCGCGCCTGTGGTACACGCTACCCTACGCGCTGATTGCCGCCTCGCTTTCGACGGCGCTTTATACCGAGCTCTCTCACGACGCACAGGAGAAGGATTACGACAGCGTTCGCACGGGCATTTCGCGTGGCGTCGCCCAGATGCTGTTCTTCCTGATTCCGTTCGCGCTGTACCTGATTGTCTTCGCGCGTCCGCTCAACATGATCTACTGTGCTGGCAAGTTCGATGAATCCGGCGTGACGCTGGTGTCCGAGTACCTTGTCTACCTGGCGCTCTCGCTGCCGCTCTACGGCGTGGTCGTGTTGATGCAGAAGAGCTTCTCTGCCTTGCTCGACATGAAGCCCTATAGCCGCTATTGCCTGTATTCCGCCATCGGCCAGGCCGGCTCGGTTCTGCTGTTTGGCGTTGTGCTGGGCTTCGGTATGCCGGCAATCGCGCTTTCGTATGTCGTCGACTACGTGATCTTGGTCGGCTGTTCGCTGTGGTGGCTGCGTCGTCGCCTGCGTGGCCTTCAGGTCAAATCTATCCTGCATGGCGGTTTCTTTGGCCTTTTGCTCGGTAGCCTAGGTGCTGCCGCAGGCGCCGGCGTCATGTGGGCGCTTGAACACTTTGTCGGGGCACTTGGCGGCTCGATTCTGATTACTCTTGGCTACGTTTGCGTTGCGGGTGTCGTCTCGCTTGCTGTTACCTTTGGCCTTGCCGTCGTCCTTAAGATGCCCGAGGTCTCGGCGCTGCTTCGTCGCAAGTAGGTGCGTGTGGCCGGTCACGACAACATTCCAACGCTTGCCGAGCAGGTTTCGCGCGTTCCCACACAGCCCGGATGCTACCTTTGGAAGGATGCCAAGGGCGATGTCATCTACGTGGGCAAGGCGAAAAACCTGCGCGCCCGCATGCGTCAATACGTGACACTGCAGGATGAGCGTCAAAAGATCCCGTTGATGATGCAGCTGGTGGCGAGCTTTGACTATATCGTGGTGGAGACCGAGCATGAGGCGTTGGTGCTCGAGCGCAATTTGATTGGTCAGTACCATCCGTACTTTAACGTCGACCTCAAGGATGACAAGAGCTATCCCTTTATCGCCATTACAAAGGGCGACCTGTATCCCGCTATCAAATACACGCGTGAGCGTCATAAGCCGGGAACGCGCTATTTTGGACCCTATACCGATAGCCGTGCGGCACGTGAGACGATAGATACGCTGCGCAAGGTTATCCCCATCTGCTCCGCATCCTGTGCGGAGTGGCGTCGTTGTCGCCGTATCGTCGAGTCCCACAAGGGCGAGGAAGACATCGTCAATATGATTTGCGCGCAAAACGGTCGTCCCTGCTTTGACTACCATGTCGGGCGCGGCCCGGGTGCGTGTGTCGGCGCGATTTCTCCTACGGACTATGCCAAGAACGTCAAACGTGTCGAACGTTTTTTGTCGGGCCACCGCAAGGATGTCGTCGATGAACTGACCTCCGAGATGACGGATGCCGCCGAGGCGCTCGACTTTGAGCGCGCGGCACGCGTCAAACGTCGTTTGGAGGTCATCAGGGGCCTGGACGATCGTCAGCAAGTCGTTTTTCCCTCCAGTGTCGATATCGATGTCATCGGTTTCTATCGCGAGGAGACCATCTCCGCCGCTTGCGTCTTCGTCGTTCGCGAGGGCCGAACAGTTCGCACCTGCGAGTTCATTCTCGACAAGGGTCTTGATGTTGACGAGGAAGAGCTCCAGTCGGGCTTTCTTAAGCGCTATTACGACGAGACGGCTGATATTCCAGCTGAGATAAACCTCTCTGTCGAGCTTGAGGATGCGGAGGCGCTGGGGGAGTGGCTTGCGGGCAAGCGTGAGCGTTCCTGCCATCTCCATAGGCCGCAGCGTGGCGAAAAGCACCGTTTGCTCGATATAGCATCCAAAAACGCGCGCCATGCCCTCATGCGCTACATGATGCGAACGGGGTACGCTGACGACCGCACCAATCAGGCGCTCCTAGAGCTCGAAAGCGCGCTGGCGCTGCCGGCGCCGCCGATGCGTATCGAGTGCTTCGATATCTCGACGCTGCACGGCACCTTTACGGTCGCCTCGATGGTGGTGTTTACCAACGGACGCGCCGACAAGAGCCAGTACCGTCGTTTTAAAATTCAGGCCGAATTGGACGAGGCAAACGACTTCGTGTCGATGTCCGAGGTTTTGGGACGACGCTATGCTCCCGAGCGCATGGCCGACGAGCGCTTTGGCTCGCGCCCCGATTTGCTCGTTGTCGATGGCGGTAAGCCGCAATTGACCGCTGCGATCAAGCAACTTGAGGCTCTTGGGCTCGATATACCAGTTTGTGGCTTGGCGAAGGCCGACGAGGAAGTTTTTGTGCCTTGGGACGAGACTCCTGTCGTGCTGCCGACCGGGTCCGCGTCGCTCTATCTAATTAAACAGGTACGCGATGAGTCGCACCGTTTTGCAATTACATTCCATCGTGAGTTGCGCGATAAAGCCATGACGGTTTCGGTGCTCGATGACGTTCCAGGCGTGGGACCCACCAGAAAACGTGCCCTTATGCGCCATTTTGGCTCGATGAAGCGTTTGCGCGCGGCGAGCGAGCAAGAGATCGCGGAAGTTCGCGGCATACCTGCCGATGTTGCCAAGGCGGTCCACGAGGCGCTCGTTGCATGGAATGCCGAGCGCGCCGAGGCGGCGGCTGGCCATTCCGATAGCTAAACACGAGCCTAAACAACTGATATACATGATTGCGCGATTTTCAACCATTTATTTCGCCATGATTGCCTGCTGGTTTCGGGTTTTATTAACGCTAAAACGTTTGACTAACCCAAGCGAAAACCCTGCTATCCTGCGGGTTGACGAAGACTGATATCTCACCTCGCCGATACATACTGTCTGGTGAATCGTTTGTCAACGAATTCGGTGAACGGTAGTAAATACCGTTCAAGCGTATGTATGTATCGGTCGCCGAGCGCGGCACCTCAGTTGGGTTCGTCGGTAGGTAAGGTATATATCGTCCGCAAGTTGCGCGGGGGCAAGTCTAGGTGCTCCCGAGTAAGATTCTCTATTGATAGGAGAAGACATGGCCATCATCAACAAGGGTATGTCCAGGCGTTCGTTCCTCGGCCTCACCGGCAGCGTCGCTGCTGTCGCAGGGCTTGGTCTCACCGGCTGCGGTGGCAGCTCTAGCGACGAGGGTTCCGCTTCCGGTTCCACCGATTCCGCCAACCGTGGCGGCGGCGTGATCACCGCTGGTTCCGCTTACGCTCCGTCCAGCTTCGATCCCGCCAGCACCGGCTCCGCTGTGGGCCTGGGTGCTAACTGGCACGTCGTCGAGGGCCTCTACGGCATCGATTACCACGACTACAGCACCTTCAACGAGCTCGCCACCGACGATCCCAAGTCTGTGGACGACACCACTTTCGAGGTCACCATCCGCAAGGGCGCCAAGTTCTCCGATGGCACCGAGGTCACCGCTGACGATGTCGTTGCCTCCTACACCGCTTGTGCCGCTTCCGCTACCTACGCTCCGTTCTTCCAGCCCTTCGAGTCCATCGAGGCCAAGGACGCCAGCACCGTGACGGTCAAGACCAAGGTCCCCAACTTCTCCCTGCTCAAGGATCGTCTGGCCATCGTCCGCGTTACCCCGGCCACTCAGACCGAGGAGGATCGCGCCAAGCAGCCGATCGGCTCCGGCCCCTGGATGTACGACTCTATCTCCGATACCGAGATCACCCTGGTTCCCAACCCCGAGTACAACGGTGAGTATGCTGCCGAGGATAAGAAGATCCAGTACAGCATCCTGACCGACCCCACCGCTCGCGTTACCGCTCAGCAGGAGGGCTCCACGCTCGTTATGGAGCTCGTTACCGCTGACGCCGTCGACCAGCTCGAGAGCGCCGGCTGCAAGATCGATAACGTTCAGGGTTTCGGCACCCGCTTCATCATGTTCAACGTCGCCAAGGAGCCTTGGAACAACGTCAAGGTCCGTCAGGCTGTCATGTATGCGCTCGACACCGAGAAGATGGTCAGCAACACCTTCGCCGGCCTTGCCACCGCTGCCAGCTGCTACCTGCCCAAGAGCTTCACCAACTATCATGAGGCTTCCACGGTGTACAAGACCGACGCCAAGAAGGCTAAGAAGCTCATCGAGGAGTCTGGCATCACCCCGGGTGCCATCACCCTGCGCACCACCGACAACGAGCAGATTAAGGGCATGGCCGCCCAGGTCAAGAACGACCTCGACGCTCTCGGCTTCGATGTGACCATCCAGACCGATACCTCGCCGGCCACCTACGCTGCCATCGACGGCGGCGAGGCCTACGATATCCTCCTTGCCCCTGGCGATCCTTCCTGCTTCGGCGCCGACCCCGACCTGCTGCTCAACTGGTGGTACGGTGACAACGTCTGGATGCAGACCCGTTGCCCGTGGAAGGAGTCCGCTGAGTGGCAGAAGCTCCACGGTCTCATGGACGAGGCTCTTGCCGCCGAGGGCGACGAGCAGCAGAAGAAGTGGAACGAGTGCTTCGACATCATTGCCGACAACGCCGTTCTGTACCCCGTTGTCCACGTCAAGACCGTCTCCGCTTCCTGGGACGATCCGTCCACTGCGCCCAACGGCGAGGCCCTCGATGGCTTCAAGGGCATCGGCACGACGAGCATGTCCTTCAGGGGCGTTGCGACCGTCAAGGCGTAAGACTCGCTTGAGTCTGTATGCAGGATGTCGGTCGTTGGGACCGTATCCTCATAGTTGAAACAAAGACCCGGGCGGCAACGATGTCGCTCGGGTCTTGTAATGAGTATCCGTACTCATATACCAGTTGGTCCTACCGACAAAAGAAAGGGGAGAGAACGTGAACAACTTGCTACGTTTGATTGGAAGGCGTCTTGTGGCGCTGCCGATCATGGCATTGGGCGTCACCGTCCTGGTGTTCTTCCTTATGTCGTTCTCCAAGACCGACCCCGCCTACACGGCGTTGGGTGACGGTGCCTCGCCCGAGGCGGTTGCCGAGTACCATGAGAAGTATGGTCTGGACGACCCCTGGCCCGTGCGCTACGTGCGCTATATGGGCGATTTGATCCATGGCGACATGGGCACCTATGGTGCTGCTCGCAACTCCGTTGCCAAGCGCATCTCCACGGCCCTGCCCGTCACGATGCAGCTGACCTTCATCGGTCTTGCCATCGGTGCGGTCGTTTCGTTTTTGCTCGGCGTCATCGCGGCACTGTATCGCGACAAATGGCCGGACCAAGTGATCCGCGTCTTTTCCATCGCCGGCTTGGCAACCCCGTCGTTCTGGCTTGCCGTTCTGTTGATCCTGTTGTTCTCTTCCTACCTTAAGGTGCTCCCGGCATCGGGTGCTCTGCCTCACTTCACCACGAATCCGGTTGGCTATCTGGGACGTATGATCATGCCCGCTATCGCCTTGGCATTTCCGCTGACGGGCCAGATGACTCGTATCGTGCGTACCGCCATGGTCGAGGAGCTCGACAAGGATTATGTCCGTATGGCTCGCGGCGCCGGCGTTCCCGAGAAGGTCGTCGTCGGCATCAACGTTCTTCGCAATGCGCTGATCACCCCGGTCACCACCCTCGGTCTTAAGATCGGTTACCTCATGGGCGGCGCCGTCGTCATCGAGGTTATCTTCAACCTCCCCGGCATGGGCACTGCGATTCTGCAGGGCGTTCAGGGCAACGAGGCGAACCTGGTTCAGGGCGTCGTTATCGTCGTTGCTCTTGCCTTCATCATCATCAACATCGTGGTTGACATGCTCTACCTGCTCATCAACCCGCGCATCAGGACGGTGTAGATTATGGTAAAGATTCGAGAGAAGCAAACCGAGCAGCTCGAGAAGGCTGCCTCCAAGGGGCTCAAGCTCGGTGGCTGGAAGAAGATGACGTTGTCTTCTAAGATTGCCGCCGTCGTGCTGGTGCTGGTCGCCCTGACTGCGATTCTGGCGCCCCTTCTTGCCCCCTATAGCCCGGTCGAGATCTTTACGGCTCGCCAGGCTCCCGGCAACGGATTTATCTTCGGTACCGACGATAAGGGCCGCGACATTCTGTCGCGTATGCTCTACGGTGGTCGTTACTCGCTGATCATCGGCTTTGGCGCCACTGCCATGGCTCTGGTCTGCGGCTCGGTCGTGGGCGCCCTTGCAGCGGTTTCGCGCAAGGCCGTCTCCGAGACGATCATGCGTATCTTGGACATCATCATGTCCATCCCCGGCATCGCCCTCGCGGCCGTCTTCGTCTCCATCCTGGGCAACTCCGTGCCGTCGATCATCTTCGCCATCGGCTTTATGTACACTCCGCAGATTGCCCGTATCGTGCGCGCCAACATCGTGTCCGAGTACGGCGAGGACTATGTCCGTGCGGTCATCGTTTCCGGCGCCAAGGCTCCGTGGATTTTGATCAAGCATGTTCTGCGTAACTGCATCGCCCCGATCATGGTCTTCACCGTTACCCTGGTCGCCGACGCTATCATCTTCGAGGCCTCGCTGACCTTCATCGGCGCTGGTATTCAGGAGCCCACCGCTACCTGGGGCAACATCCTCGCCGACGCCCGCGGCGGCGTGCTTGCCGGCCGTTGGTGGCAGGCACTGTTCCCGGGTCTGGCCATCATGATCACCTGCCTGGCGCTCAACATCCTCTCCGAGGGCATTACCGACGCCATGGCCGCTGCTCCCTCCGCCGCCCTGGATCCGACCGATTCCTCCAAGCGTCGCGAGGCCGACCTGCTGGTCTCCGACCCCGTTCGCGCCTACAAGGAGCAGGCCCAGTCCCTCTCCGCTCGCCTTGGCGCCCTGCGCGATGTCGAGCTCAAGCGTGACGATCGCCATGTGCCCGACGAGTCTGTCGAACCGATTCTCTCGGTCCGTGACTTCTGCATCCAGTTTGAGCATCACGGTGATATCAACGTCGTCGACCATGTCAATTTTGACGTCCGTCCTGGTCAGACCATGGGCCTGGTGGGCGAGTCCGGTTGCGGTAAGTCCATCACCACGCTGGCCATCATGGGCCTGACCGATGAGGACGAGCACCTTTCCGGCGAGGTCCTCTGGGAGGGCCGTGACCTGCTCAAGATGAGCAAGAAGGAGTGGTTCGGCCTGCGCGGTACCGATATCGCTATGGTCTATCAGGACGCCCTGTCCTCGCTCAACCCCTCCATGCTCATCTCTGCCCAGATGAAGCAGCTCACCAAGCGCGGCGGAACCCGCAGCGCCGAGGAGCTCCTGGAGCTCGTCGGCCTCGATCCCAAGCGCACGCTCGAGAGCTATCCGCACGAGCTTTCCGGCGGCCAGCGTCAGCGTGTCCTGATTGCTATGGCCCTTACCCGCGACCCCAAGCTGGTCATCTGCGACGAGCCCACGACCGCTCTGGACGTTACCGTCCAGAAGCAGGTCATCAAGCTGCTCAACGATCTTCAGGCCAAGCTCGGCTTTGCCATGATCTTCGTTTCGCATGACCTGGCTCTGGTCGCCGAGGTCGCCCATAACATCACGGTTATGTACGCCGGTCAAGTTATCGAGCAGGCACCCACCAAGGAACTGCTCACTAACCCGATCCACGAGTACACCCGCGGTCTTCTGGGTTCCGTTCTGTCCATCGAGAGCGGTTCGGGCCGCCTGCACCAGGTGCCCGGCGCCGTTCCGAGTCCGCGCGATTTCCCCAAGGGCGATCGCTTCGCGCCCCGCTCGAGCCATCCGCGTATTGGCCTGGACACCCGTCCGGTCTTCAAGCGCGTGCCCGGCACCGAGCACTTCTATTCCGAGCTCCCCGACGAGGTGCTCAAGGCAAATGGTTTGACCCCTCATGCGGAGGTGATGTAGATGAGCGAGACTGCAGTCAACGGCGTCGAGCCGATCATCTTCCTTGATGACGTCCACGTCACCTTTAGGACCCGTACCGGCTCGATTCTGCACCCCAACCTGGTTCACGCCGTCCAGGGTGTAACGATTAAGCTCATGCCCGGTCAGACGATTGGCATCGTCGGCGAGTCCGGTTGCGGTAAGTCCACCACCGCCAACGTCATGTGCGGCCTGCAGGCCCCCACGAGCGGCAAGGTCTACTTTAAGGGCAAGGACGTTACCAAACGTACTGCCGAGGACCGTCGTCACATGGGTCGCGTCATCTCGGTCGTGTTCCAGAACCCGGCCACGGCGCTCAACCCCCGCATGGTCGTTCGCGAGCAACTGCTCGATCCCATGCGCGTCCACAACCTGGGTACCGAGGCCGAGCAGGAGAAGCGCGTCAAGGAACTCTTGGAGCTCACCGGTCTGCCCAGCTCCGCCGCCGAGGTTCTTCCCGGCCAGCTTTCGGGCGGCCAGCGCCAGCGCGTCGCAATTGCCCGTGCCCTGTCGCTGAACCCCGATGCCATCATCGCCGACGAGCCCACCTCGGCTCTGGACGTTTCGGTCCGCGCGCAGATTCTCAACCTGCTGACCGACCTTAAGAAGGAGCTCGGCCTGGCCATGGTGTTCATCAGCCATGACATCCAGACGGTCCGCTATATCTCTGACGACATCATCGTTATGAATGGCGGCAAGATCGTCGAGCAGGGCGAGGCCAAGCAGGTCTTCCAGCACCCCCAGGACCCCTACACCAAGATGCTGCTCGGCGCTGCGCCGTCGCTGCTGCATCCCAAGCTCGGCGAGTAGCCTCGCTTTCCCTCCCGTGGGCCCCCCGCCCAGGCCGGGCGCCCCACCGGTTGGATTTAGATACGTTGGGGGAACGCGGCCAGGC
>UQLF01000025.1 GCA_900541875.1 uncultured Collinsella sp.
TGTCCTGCTCCTTCGGAGCCGCGGACAAGGCGCCACACTGGTCTGCGGAGTGTTCTGAAAACTAAGCCCGGCCCCCGCCTGCGGTGATGCTGTTGCGAGTGGCTTGCGATGGGGCCGTTGTTGGTTGGGGCCGCTGGGCTGATGAGAGCACGTGGCTGTTGTGGGCCCTGGTCCCGGCGGCGGCCTCGGCGCTTTGCGCCTGCCGCCTTGGGGGACTGTGGGGCGCGGCCGGCAGCTGCGGCGCGTTGCGCCTGCTGCCTGGGGTGACTGCGGGGTTGGTACGAATCGGGGTCTAATACTTTCCCGAGAAGTGAACGACCTTATTTGGACCCCCGAAGCATTGGCATATTTTGACCGCTATTTCCTGCGGTTTTACAGTGCGAATCCTGCGGTTTTGCGGTCTAAAGGTGTGGATGTTCTGGGGCTTCGTTTTTACTCGTTCACTTCTCGGGAAAAGTATTAGAGCTCAGCTCGCGGGGGTACCGCCCCGGCGTCGAAGCCCCGCGTCTTCTTCGCTTGATTGGGAAAAACAGCCTCGCTGAAGTAATTGCGAGCCCGCCCGGACGTATCTGCGGGGGTTGCCTGCACAGTTCGAGGTATTATGTTGCGGAGTTTTGAAAGGAGCCGCTGGTGGTCACGACGACGTATGCTTCGCCTTTGGGCGAAATCTTGCTTGCCGCTGATGGCCGCGGTTTGACAGGGCTTTGGTTTGAGGGGCAGGAGCATTTTGGCTCTACGCTGCTCAAAGAAGATACGGAGCATGTCGAGGGTTCCGATGCGTTTTCTGGTGCTGGCGGGATGTCTTCGGTGAATCCGGCAAACGGTGCTGCCTCGTCGGTACTTGAGCGTTCTTGGGCTTGGTTGAATGCTTATTTTGCGGGGCAGGAGCCTCGGTTTACGCCGCCGTTGCATATGATTGGCACGGCATTTCAGCGTGAGGTTTGGTTTGAGCTGCTCTCTATCCCGCGTGGCGAGGTCGCTACGTATGGCGAGATCGCCCAGCGTGTTGCGGCTCGACATCGTGTGCCGGGAAATGAAGCGCCTGTTGTGTCTCCCCGTGCCGTGGGGGCCGCGGTCGCGCGGAATCCCATTTCGATTATCGTGCCGTGCCATCGCGTGGTTGCCGCCGACGGCTCGCTTAACGGATATGCCGGCGGCCTTGACCGCAAGGAGTGGCTGCTTCGGCTTGAGGGCGCGTACGAGGAGTAACGCCAGGGCACTTTGCATAGCCAAGACGCCGTGAAAGAACGAGTCGCCGTCTTTTCGCGACCGGCATGCGTCCAAGCGCTCGGCATCTGCGCCTTAAGTTTGGTTAAGCCATATCCTGTGTATTTGAAAACGCGCAGGTTGAGTAGCTAAGGCTGCGCTAAGGCGGCTGGCGGTGCGCTATCATCGGCGGTATCGAAACCTGTAGAGCCGTGCGCCAAAGGAACAACCATGAAGCTGATGCTTGCCGAGGACGAACCCGGCCTCTCCCGCGCCCTTACCGCGATTCTTCAACATGGCGACTACGAGGTCGATACCGCACTCGACGGTCTGACGGCGCTCGAATATCTACTCGCCAACGACTATGACGCCGCAATCCTGGACATCATGATGCCCGGCATGGACGGTATCGAGGTGCTCAAGCGCACGCGTGAGGCCGGCAAACGCCTGCCCATCATCATGCTTACGGCCAAAAGCGAGGTGTCCGATAAGGTCGAGGGCCTGGACGCCGGTGCCAACGATTATCTGACCAAGCCGTTTGCCGCCAAGGAACTGCTCGCGCGCATTCGTGCCATGACGCGTGCCGCGACGGCAATTGACGCCACGACGCTCAGCGTGGGCAACGTGCGCCTCGACACGGCATCGTGCACGCTCGTTGGCCCTTTGGGCGAGGAGCATCTGGCTAATCGTGAGTTTCAGCTTATGGAGCTCTTTATGCGCAACGCCGGCACGCGTATGCCCACCGAGCGTCTGATGCTCGAGGTTTGGGGTGAGGACGCGCCCGAAGGCGCCAACGTGGTGTGGGTCTATATCTCGTACCTGCGCAAAAAGCTGACGGCGCTGGGTGCCAACGTGGCCATCCGCGCATCGCGCAATCAGGGATATTCGCTTGAGGTTGTCGAGGAAAGCGAGCAGGCGTGAGCGTGTGCACGTGGTGTAAGCGCATGACGGAGCCGTCTCGTGCCGCCTCGAGTGGTGCGGGGCGGGCAAATGCTGCTGACGCATTGGGCCACCGCCTGCGTCGCAAGTTCATCCTCGTTGCCATGGGCGCTGTGACCGTGGTGCTCACGCTCATCATTGCCGGTATCAATATCGTCAACTACTCGCATATCTGCAAGATGGCCGATGCTCGCCTGGACTATATCCTGGCAGGCAGGGGCGGCCTCGATTGGGAAGACGAGTCCAGGACCGATCCCGGCAATGGCGGGGACGCGAGCGCCGGCATGCTTGCGGACGGCGATCGAGCGGGCGCTCGCGTGGGACATTTTGAAGGCATGACGGCGGAGTCCCCCTTCGACACGCGCTACTTTACGGTGACGCTTGTCGAAGGGCGGGTGGTCGATGTCAATTCCGCCCGCATTGCCGCGGTGGGCGCCAAGCGTGCCGCCCGTATTGCCATGGGGCTGAATGCCAAGGGCCTGACCTCTGGGTTTTCTGGTAACTACCGCTATACGACCACAGCTCAAGGCGAAAAGACCACCTATGTGTTCGTGGACTGTTCGCGCGAGCTTGCAAGTTTCCATTCTTTTTTGAGCGCGAGTGTGGCAATCAGCTGCATTGGCTGGCTGGCGGTGCTGGCAATTGTAACGGTCGCCTCGGGCGCCGTGATTCGACCGATGGTCGAGAGCTACAGCAAACAAAAGCGGTTCATTACCGATGCAAGCCACGAGATCAAGACGCCGCTCGCTGTGATTGATGCCGCGAACGAGGTGCAGGAGATTGAAAGCGGCGAGAGCGAGTGGACGCAGAGCATTCACGAGCAGGTCGCGCGGCTGACGGCGCTGACGGAGCGTTTGGTATTTTTGGCGCGCATGGACGAGGGCTCGGCCGGCTTTACTATGGCGGCGATCGATCTTTCGGAGGCCGTGGACAAGGCTGCGGCGCCGTTTGAATCGGTGGCGGTCTCGCGCGGGAAGCGGCTGTCGACGTCGATTGCGAGCGGCGTGCGGGCCCATGCCGACGCTGCAGCGGTGGCGCAGGTGGTTGAGTTGCTGCTGGATAACGCCACACGCTACGCAAGCGAGGACAGCGTGATCGAGCTGAGCCTGCGTGCCGTTTCGCGCGGTCAGGGTAAAGGCGCCGCCGAGCTTGTTGTATCGAACGCCGTGGACGAGCTGCCCGAAGGCGACCTGGACCGATTATTCGACCGTTTCTATCGTGCGGACGTGTCGCGCAGCTCCAAGACAGGTGGCTCGGGTGTGGGCCTATCCGTGGTGCGTGCCATTGCCGAGGCCCATGGCGGGAGCGCTTCTGTCTGCGGCCACGACAACCAGATTACCTTCACCATCCGCCTCTAGAGCCTGCCAAAAAGGGACAGGTTTATTTTGGCAGGTTTTATCTGGGGAAACGCCGGCGGGAGAGGGCATGGGCGGAGGGTGCGTCCCAGCGTGACGCTGCGGAGTGGGATGCACTTTCCTCTTGGGGCGCCTAGCGGAAACTGCATCCCAGTTTGAGGCTTCAGAACGGGATGCAGTTTCCCCTAGGGGATATAAGATGCGACGGGCCGCGTCAAGATAATTGCTTGACAGCCTAGGAGGCGGCTGGTTGGCTGGTTTAAAGCCTGGCGCGTGAAATGACGCTCCATGCTATTCAGCGCGTTTGATAGGATGACGAACCACGGTTTTAAGTTTCTCCGGTGCACATTTGCGTGGATCGGAGAGATAGATTTCGTGATGTAAACGGGAGTCTGAGAAGTCGGGGACATAGCCCTGCTCGGTCATGTATTCATGCATAGCGTTTACGGTCGCCGGTTCGTTGTCGTAGGGCCCGGTGTGCATGCATTGAACGCAGAGACCCTCGTCAACTTTAAGCAGCTCTACGGCGGAAAAGTCCAGTTTCTTTTTGGTCGTGGCTTCCGCGACTGCCCAGTCAAAGTCATCTCGGGTGACGAAATCGGGCAGGCGGATGCACGAGATAAAGTTGAAATCGTCCTTGCGTACATAATCGATGTCGCCGCTCGGGGAGTCTTGCCACCAGAAACCCTCGAGCGGCGGTACCACAAAGTCGAAAAAGCCCTCGATACTCCTTGAGCCTTTCTTCGACATCTTGACGGTATAGGCGATGCCGTAAAGCAGCGGTAGGGCGTTTTGATACTCGCCACCTTCGGTATTTGGGTCGCCCTTTCCGCGAACGGCAACGTAGCTCATAGGCGGGACAGTTACGATACTCGGCTTGCTTGCAGGTTTGTAGAGCTCCTTGCATTCCTTCTTAAAGTCGAACGCCATGTTGGCCGCCTTTCTGCGTATTGGCCTGCTTAGACAGCGGAATCATATCATAGAAACGAACAGCTGTTCGAATGATTTGGCTGACAGATTGAGATGTGTGCGTTGTGTTTGGCGGTCGGCCTGACCCCGTCGATGATTTCTCTGCCTCCCCGGCGCCTCATCTATAGCTTTCATTTCCCCATATAAAACCTGCCAAAATGAACCTGCCCCTTTTTGGTCGGTGCGAAATGGGTAATACTAAAGAGTTATCCGACCAGATGGGAACCGATCGATGGCCTATATCGAATTCAAAGACGTCATCAAAGCATACGGCGAGGGCGACGCCCGCATTCATGCGCTCGACGGCGCGAGTTTTACGGTCGAGCGCGGTGAGCTCGCCATCATTCTGGGTGCTTCGGGTGCCGGCAAGACCACGGCGCTCAACATCCTGGGCGGTATGGATACGGTAACCTCCGGCACCGTGACGGTGGACGGGCGCGACGTGAGCTCCGCCAACGAGGCGCAGCTCGTGGAATACCGCCGCGCCGACGTTGGCTTTGTCTTCCAGTTCTACAATCTGGTCCCCAACCTGACGGCGCTCGAAAACGTTGAGCTCGCAGCTCAGATCTGCCCCGATTCGCTCGATGCCGAGCAAACGCTTTGCCAGGTTGGCTTGGGTGAGCGCCTCGCCAACTTCCCCGCGCAGCTTTCGGGCGGCGAGCAGCAGCGCGTGTCCATTGCCCGCGCACTGGCAAAGAACCCCAAGCTGCTTTTGTGCGACGAGCCCACGGGCGCACTTGACTATAAAACCGGCAAGCAGATCTTGCAGCTGCTACAGGACACTTGCCGCAAGCAGGGCATTACGGTCATCATCATCACCCACAACTCCGCGCTAGCACCCATGGCCGATCGCCTGATCCGCTTTAAGAACGGTCGCGTGGAGAGCGAGACGGTCCAGCAAAATCCCGTGCCTATCGAGACGATCGAGTGGTAGCGCCCATGAACCAAGACCGCCAAAACAGCCAAACCGGCGATGCTAAGCGCACGGAGCGCGACCGGGAGTTTACGACCTACCGTACCGCTCAAAGCTCAAACGATATGGTGCCGACGGTTTTTCGCCGTGGCATCTACCGCACAATCCGAGGCAGTCTTAAGCGTTTCTTGTCAATCGTGGTCATCACCGCGCTTGGCGTGAGCGTGATGTGCGGCCTTAAGGCGGGTTGCGAGGACCTGTGCGATTCGGTTGACGCCTACTTTGACCAGCAGAATGTCTACGATATCAACGTCCAGTCGACTTATGGCCTGACCGACGATGATCTCGCCGCCATCCAAGAGGTCGATGGTGTCGAGACGGCCGAGGGCATCTACACCGAGACCGCCTACACCGCCGTGGGTACAACGCGCGAGCGCGTGGTCGTGCAGAGTCTCTCCAAGGAGAACATCGATCAGCCGGTGCTCGTGAACGGCGATTTGCCCGAGAGCGCTGATGAAGTCGCGGTGACTTCGAAGTTCCTGAAGGCATCGGGCAAGAAAATCGGCGATACGGTGAGTTTTGCCGCCAATGACGCGAGCTCGTCCAATCAAAGCGCCAAGGACCAGTTTGCCGCGGGCGATTACACCATTACGGCCGAGGTCCTCGACCCCACTGATGTAAGTTCTGACTCGACAGTCAACGCCTTTCGCGCTGCTTCGGCGGCGGACTATAAGTTCTATGTGAGCGAGGACGCCGCGACATCTTCTTCCTACTCCGCGGTCCACGTGATCGTCGAGGGAGCCAAGAGCCTCAACTCCTATTCGGATTCCTACGCGGCAAAGATCAATGAGGTCAAGAGCAATATCGAGAAGATCCGCGAGGAGCGTGAGAAAGCGCGCGCTCAGGAACTGACGGTCGACACGCCGGCAAGCTTGGATGCGGCCGAGCGCCAGGCGAATATGCTCTTTGGGATTGAGCAGGACAACATCAATCGCATGGCCGAGGGCAGCGACGAGCGTGCGCAGGCGCAAGCCGACCTGGACCAGCGCCGTGCCGCCGCCGACCAGCAGTTTGCCGATGCCCGCGCCGAGCTCTCTGACCTTGGTGAATGCACCTGGTACATCCAGGACCGCGGCAATATCGCAAGCTACTCGAGCGTGGAGAGCGATAGCTCGTCAATTGAGGCCATCGCCACGGTGTTCCCGTTCATCTTCTTTATCGTCGCCGTGCTCATCAGCCTTACCACCGCCACGCGCATGGTCGAGGAGGAGCGCACGCTCATCGGCCTGTATAAGGCGCTCGGCTATTCGCGCGGACGTATCCTGTCCAAATACGTGGACTATGCGCTGTGGGCTTGTCTGATCGGCGGCGTGCTCGGCAACATCATCGGATTTGTGGGCCTGCCGCTGTTCCTGTTTACGGTGTTCGACGATATGTACTCACTGCCCCAGATGCTGCTTTCGTACGACATCGTGTCGTCGATTGTGTCGGTGGCGCTGTTTGCCGTGGGCGTGGTGGGCGCCACGATTATCGCCTGCCGCCACGAGATGGCCGAGACCCCAGCCTCGCTCATGCGCCCCAAGGCTCCGCGCGCCGGCTCGCGCATCTTGCTCGAGCGCATCGGCTTTATCTGGCGCCGCATGGGCTTTTTGAACAAGGTCGCTGCACGCAACCTATTCCGCTACAAAAAGCGCGCCTTTATGACCATCTTTGGCATCGCGGGCTGTACGGCGCTTGTGATTTGCGGCATGGGCATTCGTGATACGTCGGTCGCGCTGTCGCCCAAGCAGTACGGCCACATCACGCGCTACGATCTGCTGGTGGTCGCCAATCCCGACGATTTTTCGCAGACGTGCGCGGCGCTCGACGAGCGCAACGCGGCCAATGATTCCAACGTGACCGTGACTTCGACGCTGCCGATTATGACCGACAACGTCACCTTTACATTTGGCGGCAAGAGCGAGACCGTGCAGCTGATCGTGGTGCCCGATGACCGCACGAACGACCTGGACGACTACGTGTGTCTCGAGGACGAGTCCAAAGAGCCTCTATCTTTGCGCGACGGAGATGTGTATCTGAGCAAGAGTTCACAGCTGGTGCTGGGGATTCAGCCGGGCGATACGGCGCACGTCCAGGATTCGTCGCTCAATGTTGCTAAGGTCAAGGTTAGCGACATCTCGCTCAACTATCTGGGCAACACGCTTTACATGACGCAGGGCACCTATGAGCGCGCGTTCGGTCGAAGCGTGCGCCTTAACGGCGTCTTTGTGCTGCTTAAGGGCTCGTCGGCCGACCAGATTGCGTTTAGCAAGAAGATTAAGAGCGACGGTTGGCTCACCATCTCGAGCACGGCCGAACATTGGCAGAACTACGAGGCGAACTTTACGATTATCAATTCTGTCGTGGTGCTCGTGACCTTTATGGCGGCGTGTCTGTCGTTTGTGGTGGTGTTTACGCTGTCCAACACCAACATTTCGGAGCGCGAGCGCGAGCTGGCGACCATCAAGGTGCTGGGCTTCCGTCGTGGCGAGGTGCACCATTACGTCAACAAGGAGACGTTGATCCTCACGGCGATCGGCGCTGCGCTGGGCGTGCCGCTGGGTGGCTTGCTGGCCGAGAGCTTCACGTACATCCTGCAGATGCCGTCGCTGTACTTTGACGTCGAAGTCGAGCCACTGAGCTACGTGCTTGCCGTGGTGCTTTCCTTTGGCTTTACGTTTATCGTCAACCTCGCCACTAACCGAACGCTCAACAAGATCGACATGGTCGGCGCTCTCAAAAGCGCCGAGTAACCTGTCCTGGGATTCAAGCTGTAGCGAGCTACCGACGCACCCACATCCGCATTATTGCATAAACCGCCCCGTCGAATGCATATTTCGGCGGGGCAGTTGCTACTTGTCCACGGGTACCCCAGGGGGCGGCGTGCAAATTCCGGAGTATTCAGCATCCCGGAGCCCGCGGGTGCGGGAGCGGGCGCACAAAACAGCGCTTAAAGTCCTGATTCTGAGCCCCCAACGCCTCAAGAGTCGCTCGTTTTTTACAGGATGCGGCCCATGGCGCCTGCCTTTCGCCCAAAATCCAGTATGCAGGTGCCCTCGGCTGCTGAATACTCCAAAAAATGCACGCCGCATCCTACCCCAGGCACCCGCAGCTACTCTGCGAGTGCCTGGCCTAATAGTAAGTTGCGGTGGAATAGCTCCCGTTTATGGCTCTGCTATGCCAAACGGGAACTATTCCACCGCAACTTATCGAGAGGGCTCTTGGTTGTTATTTGCACTGACATTTGTCATGAAATGGCAGGTCGTTAGGGGTTGCTACTGGTAGTTGCGGTAGGGTTGGGGCAGATTCTAACTAGAAATGGTGGTCGCTACCGGTTGTTTTCGGCATACTCGGCTCATTCGATTACGGTCGCCACATGAAAGGAACTGTCATGGATCTTGCGATGGCACAGCGCCTCGCCGATCGCCGCAAAGCTGCCGGTCTTTCCCAAGAGGCGCTTGCTGCTCAGCTTGGCGTAAGTCGCCAGGCTGTCAGCAAATGGGAACGCAGCGAATCCTCACCCGATACCGATAACCTTATTGCGCTCGCCGCGCTGTATGGCGTGTCACTGGATGAATTGCTATATGGGGAAGCGGCTAGCGATGTCGACACCTCGGCCGACGATGACGTTGACGCCAATAATTCAGGCGAGTCTGAAGGCGCCGAGCCTTCTACCGAGCACGTGGATTCTGACGGCAAGCCACTTGTCGACATTTCTCTCGCACGCGGTATCCACGTTATTGATCCCAACAAAGGCGAAGAGGTCCATGTTGGCTGGGATGGTATCCATGTGGCTAACAAACGCAAGGGTGAAGAGGTCCATGTCGGGCCGGGCGGATTGCATATCGATACGCTAGAGGACGATGGACACAGCGTACATACCAATGCCGACGGCACCGTCACCGTCGACGGAGAGACCTTTTCGAGCTGGAAAGAGGCACACGACAAGCTCGACCATCATGGCAAGCATTTCCACACCAAGCTCGGTCGCGCGTGGAATAAGTTCCCCTTTCCCGTGCTTGTCGCCCTCGCCTATCTGGCACTCGGCATTATTTGCGGCGTGTGGACTACGGGACTTTTCCTCGTCTTTTTGATTCCCGTCTACTACGCGCTTGGCGATTTCATCGACCGACGTCATCTGTCAAAGCTTGTCGACGCCGTCTACCCGGCAGCTGCCATAACTTGGTTTCTCTACATGTGGCTCTGCCTGGGACAGCCCCATCCCGCATGGGTCATCCTCATCACGATTCCCATCGTAAAAGCGCTTATGCACTGGTGCCGCAAACAATGGAAGCACCGCAAACAGGCCTAAACCGCCAGCGCCACTCATCCGACACCGCCCGTCCCTTCCAAGTTGCGGTGATATAGGGACTGTTTTGAGGCTCCAAAGCGCCAAACAGTCCCTATATCACCGCAACTAACAAACAATTGGGTCAGTTCCGGCACGGAGATAAGCATTGAGCTGACCGCGCGCCAAGAAAAGGGCCTATTTACTACGTTTAGCCCGAAGGGGCCGACCATACCCGCCTTTTTCGAAAACTGGCAAGCTTTCTACCTGCGGTTTTATTTTTACAATCTTTGTCATGGTCGAGGGTGTGGTAGCAAACGTAGTAGATAGGCCCATTTTGTGGCAACGGATCATTCAAGCTCAATCTCGAAGGCTGAAGAGAGCCTCTCATCCACGCCTGCGAGTGAAAACCAAATAGAATGAAAGGCAAATGGAAAGCCCGTTTGACGAGCGGAGAACATATGCGCGACGTAGCCGAAAGCGACTGGAAGCTGTTTAAGAAAATGCTTCCTCAATGGCAAGAACGTTATATGGAAAAGCTCATCGGCCGGTACGTTGAGATGCTGAACGGCGACAGCGAAGCGTCCAGTAGATTTTGGGCGCTAGAAGAGCGTATCAATAGGGATAAGCTGTCCTCAGGAGTGCTGGTGAACGACCTTCGCCGCAGCACCATGCATTATGAGATTGCCAACTTGCTTTCCGATAACGTGATCACGCTCGACGACCTTGACGGTTTCACCGAAGACATTAAGGGCTACGCACGACGTTGCATCGGTCGGCAAGAACGCTGAGCGACATGCGCATCCACAGCCGCTGTACTGCATAAACCGCACCGAAAAATGCATATTTCGGCGGGGCGGTTGCTTTTTGCCTACGGGTAACCCAGGGGGCGGCGTGCAAATTCCGGAGAATTCAGCATCCCGGAGTCCGCGGGTGTGGGAGCGGGCGCACAAAAGCGCATTGAAAGCCTGACTTTGAGTTCCGGCGCCTCGAGGACCGCTCATTTTTTTGCAGAATGCGGCCCGCGGCGCCTGTCTCTCGCCCAAAATTCAGTATGCAGGCACCCTCGGCTGCTGAATACTCCCAAAAATGCACGCCGCATCCTACCCCAGGCACTTGCAGCAAGAAGACGAATAGCCTCGGCCTCCCCGGTTACCGCAGGAGGCCCCAAGGCTTACCTCCCAAATCTTTCCGCAGGACGGAAGGACCCCGCCGCGCGAAGCGCACGGCGGGGTCCTGACATGTCCGAGGGCGATTTGGGAGGTAAGCCCTGGGGGCTCCGATGGGGGCGGTTACAGCCGAGGCTATTCGTCGCCGAAGCTGATGCCCAGCGCCTTGGCCTCGCGCACCAGATCGCTCTGGGGGTCGACATACTTGAGCTTGCCGGCGACCTCCTCGAGCGGCATGTGGCACATCTTGCCGTCGCGCAGGGCGATCATGTAGCCAAACTCGCCGCGCAAGCAGCCAAGCGCGGCCTCAACGCCGCACTGGGTCGCAAAGATGCGGTCCTGGGCGTCGGGCTGACCGCCGCGCTGCGTGTGACCGGGGATGGCGACGCGGGTCTCGCGACCGGTCTTGGCCTCGATCTCCTTGGCGATGTCGTATACGATCGAAGGGCTCGTACGCTCGGCGAGCTTTTTCTTGTACTCCTTCTTGGACAGCGCCGCGTCCTCCTTGGAGATAGCGCCCTCGGCGACGGCCACAATGGTAAAGCGGCTGCCAGTCTCCATGCGATGCTCGATGGTCTTGATGACGTTATCCATGTCGTAGGGGATCTCGGGAATCAAGATGACATCCGCGCCGCCCGCGACGCCGGCGTACAGCGGGATCCAGCCAACCTTGTGGCCCATGATCTCGATGACAAACACGCGGCCGTGGCTCGAGGCGGTAGTGTGGATGTCGTCGATGCACTTGGTGGCGACGTCGATGGCGCTCGTAAAGCCAAACGTCAGCTCGGTGCCCCAGGTGTCGTTATCGATGGTCTTGGGCAGGGCGATAACGTTGAGACCCTCTTCGCGCAGGCGGTTGGCGGTCTTGGTGGAGCCGTTGCCGCCCAGCATAAACAGGCAATCGAGTTGCAGCTTATGATAGGTGTGGACCATTGCCGGCACCTTCTCGACACCATCGGCCTCGGGGGTATCCAGACGCTTGAACGGCGTGCGGCTCGTGCCCAGGATGGTGCCGCCGCGGGTGAGGATTCCGCTAAAATCGGCGGGCGTCATGACGCGGAACCTGCTGTAGATAAGGCCCTGGTAGCCGTCCTCAAAACCATAGATCTCGATAGGTTCTTCGCTATTGGTCATAAGCGTTTTGACGATGCCGCGCATGGTGGCGTTGAGCGCCTGACAGTCGCCGCCACTGGTAAGAAGACCGATCCTGAGCATGATGAATCCTTCCGGGCAAGTTATAACATGCGCATAAGTTTACCCCCGCACACTGTTGATACGGGGGTAAAACGTGTTAGCTCAAGCGTATGGAAATGTAAGCAACGTCAGGGAGCGTAAGGTCGACGGGCCTGGCTCCTTACAGTGCGAAGGCGTCGACGTCGCCCCAGTGGCGGCGCAGCGTGATGGCGGCAGCGGGCTCGGTATTGTCAAAGACGACCGACCATTGCGTATTGCTGGTGATGTCTTCCGGATTGGGCTCTTGGGCTGCGGCGCGTAGGGCCTTCCAAGCGACTGCCTCGTCCTGGGCACCGACATGGGCGTCAAGGACATCGGCGATTGCGATGGCGCGCTCTTTACCATGGCCCAGCTCGCCATTCTTTTGGTTGGGCAGCACTTCGTCGCCATAGCAGGCGTAGAAGTTCGTAACCTGGCGTACAGGAGCCGCTTTGAAAGCGCGGTCCGGATCGCGCGGATCCCACTCTACTACGCGCGCGTCGCCGGCGGCGTCGTTGATAAAGAAGTGGTAATCGCGTCCTGCCATGGCGTGCATGTCGTAGGCGGAAAGCAGGTCGACGGCCTCTTGCGTGGTGGTGGCACGGTCGAGCACCAGACGGATGGCGAGCGAGGTATTGATGACGGGGCGTTGCGTGTCCTGGTCACAGGGCTTGGAATCCAGGGTGAGTACGGCAATGGACACGCCGCATTCGTTAATACCGTCGAGCTGGCCAAACGGGCCCATGAGTGCGGCGGCGCGTCCGGCGACGGAGTCAAGCGGAGTGTTATCGCCCAGGTTGTTAAGGGCGGCAAACCCGATGGAGGCATAGCCGTCGCGTGGGTGATTGCGCACCAGCAGCGCCGAGGTGTCGTCCTTAAAGTCGTAATTGCGACCGGTGCGCACGCGGCCTTCGGCATCTACGGCGACAAAAGCGCTGCAGGCAAACTGGGGCGCCTGGACATGTACCGGCACACCGGGCAGCACCTGCGCCACCACGGCATCGATGTAGGCCTGGTCGTCGCGCACGCCAGCGGCGATGATGCGATCAAGATCGTAGTCGTAGGCGATGTCGATTGCGTACAGGTCATAGCTATCCGCGTAGCCGGTCAAGCGTTTGAGCGACGCGGCGGACTTGATTTGCTTGTGATAAACGATACCGGTGGCAGCGGCAAGGCCGACGGCGACTCCCGCGACACCGCGGGCGATGGCAATGTTACGTGGCTTCATGACGGCTCCTCTCGTCCTGTTAGCGTAATTGTCGCAAAAGGTGCACGGGCATGATGGCTCAACTTGGCGAGCGGCGCGGGATTAAACACGGAATGAAGAGTGCGGCGCTGGCGCGGCGGGGTATGCTGGAAGGGACCATCAACCCAGCGAAAGGGGAGAGCATGACGGATCAGGAAACGCCCGAGCGCGCGCATGTGACGGCCGATGATATCGAGGCCGCCAACGACCTTATCGACTTTATCGAGGCATGCCCCAGCATGTTCCATACGGCGGCGACCATTATGGCCGAGCTCGACGAGGCGGGCTTTACCTACCTGCCCGAGAACGCGGCGTGGGACATCGAGCCGGGCGGACGTTATTGCACGCAGCGCAATACCTCGAGCGTTGTTGCCTTTAAGGTGGGCGAGGACCTGGCTGCTACGTGGGGCGAGGACGGCGTTGCCGGTGACTATCATTTTCAACTGACGGCGTCGCACAGCGATTCGCCTACGTTTAAGGTCAAGGCCGTGCCCGAGCTCGACGGCGCAGGCGAGACACTGCGCCTGAACACCGAGGCTTACGGCGGCATGATCGATTACACCTGGTTCGACCGCCCGCTGGCGCTCGCGGGCCGCGTGTTGGTGCGCGAGGGTGACCGTATTGAGAGCCGCCTGCTTGCCACCGAGCGCGAGGTTGCTATCATTCCGAGCCTTGCCATCCATATGAATCGTGGCGTTAACGAGGGCTTTGCACCCAACCGCGCTGTCGACCTGTGCCCGCTCATCAGCGCCGGTGAGCTTAAGCAGGGTGACTTTGACGCCCTGATCGCCGACGAGCTGGATGTTGAGCCCGAGCAAATTCTGGGCCGCGATCTGTTCCTGGTCAACCGCCAGGATGCGCGCATTTGGGGCTGGGCCGACGAGTTTATCTCGACGCCCAAGCTCGACGACCTGGCCTGCGCCTACACCTCGCTACAGGCATTTTTGGGCGCCGAAAATGCGCACGACGTCTCGGTCTTCTGCTGCTTCGATAACGAGGAGGTTGGCTCCGAGACCAAGCAGGGCGCTATGTCGACGTTCTTGGCCGATGCGCTGCGCCGTATCAACGGATCGCTGGGCTTTGACGACGAGTCGTATCATCGCGCCCTTGCCGCCTCGATGCTTGTAAGCTGCGACAATGCACATGCCGTGCATCCCAACCACGCCGAGAAGTGCGATGCCCGCAACCAGGTTGCGCTCAACGGCGGCATCGTTATCAAGGAAGCTGCCAACCAGCACTACTGCACCGATGCCTTTAGCCGCGCGGTGTTCCAGGCCATCTGCGACGACGCCGACGTGCCCACGCAGGCCTTCGCCAACAAGAGCGATATGGCGGGTGGCTCCACGCTCGGCAACCTGTCGAACATGCAGGCGAGCATGCATGCCGTGGACGTGGGCCTGCCGCAGCTTGCCATGCATTCGAGCTACGAGACCGGCGGCGTACGCGACGTGATGTACGCCATCCGCGCCCTCACCGCTTTCTACGAGCGAAACCTAACCATCAACGGCGCCGAAAGCGTGGAGCTCTAAATGCGAGCCGAAGAAATGAAGGCCGAGGGCAGGTCTCAACTAATCGATCAGGGGTCGAAGCTGTTCGCCACCGCTTGCCATGAATCGGGAATCGACGTGTCCAACGCGTGGCCAGCGAGCGATGAAGAACTCAAACGTAGCGCCTATTCGGACCATTATGGTAAGGAGATGGACTGGCTCTAATAGGCGAAACGTCGAAAACGCCAAATGAATGCCTGATATCACTTTGACAAAAGTATCGCAGGCAAAACCAACGTAATGGTGCAAGCTAACCTGACCCCATTGCACCAAAAAGGGAGAATGCCGCAGGTCGGACAAAAGTCAGCGAGAGCCCGCCAGAGCGAGCAAGGTGACGTGAAAGAGGAGGGCATAGGCCTTTTGGCCATGCCCGACGATTGAACGTCAGATTGCCGCTCTGGCGGGCTCGCAGCGTCGAGTAGTTCCGGCGTTTGGAAAAACGCCGGAACAATCAGTGTTCGATCCAGCAGCGAAGCGTTTCGCCCGCCTGCAGGTGACGCAGGTTCTCCGCGGCGATGTCGACCACATTGTTGAGCGTGGCGGCCAGGTGGAACCAGCCCGAGACGTGCGGTGTGATGAGCATGTTGGGCGCATCCCACAGGGGGCTTGTCTCGGGCAGCGGCTCGGGGTCGGTGACGTCGACCGCGGCGCCGGCAAGGTGTCCGGACTCAAGAGCGGCAACCAGATCGTCGGCAACAACAAGGTCGCCGCGACCGCCGTTGGCAAAGAAAGCGCCCGGCTTCATCGCGGCAAAGAACTCGGCATTCGCCAGACCGCGGGTCTCGGGCGTGCTGGGCATAAAGGACGCGACAACGTCTGCCTCGGCCAGGCGCTCGGGCAGGGCATCCATGCCGTCCATGTCCTCAAACACAATGGGGTAGACGAGCGGATGGCGCTTGATGCCGCGGACGTGTGCACCCATGCTGCGGCAGAGCGTGGCAAAGTGGCCGCCGATATCGCCCGCGCCCAGCACCAGCACGTTGGCGTTTTTGAGCGAGGTGACCGGGCCCAAGTCCTCCCAGCGATGCTCGCGCTGCAGGTCCTGGTAGCCGGGCAGGCGCTTCATCATAGACAGCACCATGGCAAACATGTGCTCACTTACGGCCTGGCCGTAGGCGCCCACCGAGCAAGACAGTTTGGCGTCGGCCGGCACGGTGCCGGCGGCCAAGTAATCGTCATAGCCGGCAGTCTGCAATTGCAACAGCTGGAGATGTTCGCATGCCGTGAGCATGTCGGGGCCGATGTTGCCCAGGATCACGTCGGCATCGGCGACCTGCTCGCGCGTGGCGGCGTCGGAGCTCGTGTAGATAAAGTCCTCGCCCGGAGCGCTCGACTCAAGAATTGCGCGATGACGGTCGTTGACGGGCAGCAAAACCAGGATGTTCACAAGCAGTCCTCTCCGCTCGACCTGTCAAAAAGGGACAGGTTTATTTTGGCAGGTTTTATCAGGCAAAACGTTCAAATAAAAACGCCGGATGCAAGACGAGCATGCCCGTCAGCATCCGGCGCATCCACGGCTACCAGCTCAGCAGCTCGTAGCCGTCCTCGGTCACCACGAGCTGTACCTCGCACTGGGCCGAATCGCTGCCGTCCTTGGTGCGCACGCACCAACCGTCACCCTTGCTAATCTTGATGTCGGGCGCTCCGGCATTGACCATGGGCTCAATGGTAAAGACCATGCCCGGAGCCATGATGGTGTCCACATCGGGCGCCTCGGTGGTAAAGCCCACAAACGGGTCCTCGTGGAACTCCTTACCGATGCCGTGTCCGCCGTACTCGCGCACCACGCTAAAGCCGGCATCCTCGACCGTCTTTTGCACGGCCTCGGCCATCACGGACAGTGGCAGCCATGGCTTGACGGCTGCCAGACCCGCCTCCACGCTGGCGCGGGTGACCTCGACCAGGCGCTGGCGCTCGGCAGAGACCTCGCCGATGCAGAACATGCGGCTCGAGTCGCTAAAGTAGCCGTCCAAAATCGTGGAGCAGTCCACGTTGATGATGTCGCCCTCGTGCAGCACGTCCGTATCGCAGGGGATACCGTGACAGACCACATCGTTGATCGAGGTGCATACGCTCTTGGGGTAGCCTTCGTAGTTGAGGTCGGCCGGCGTACCACCGTGCTCGACGGTGTAGTCGTAGATCATCTGGTCGATCTGGTTGGTGGTCATGCCCGCGGCGATGTGCTCGCCTACGTAGTCGAGCACGCCCACATTGATGGCGGCCGAGCGTTTGATGCCCTCGATGTCGGCGGGCGTCTTGTAGAGCGTGCGGGGCAGAACCTCCCAGCCCTCCTCCCACAGGCGCTCGAGGCGCTCGTCGAAGGCGCTGTGACATTTCTTATATTTTTTGCCGCTGCCGCACCAGCAAGCGTCGTTGCGGCCGGGCACGGGTCCTTTGTCATACATGGCTAACTTCCTTTCATCCGCAGCTAGTATAGCCCACCCACGCGTCCATAAAAGTTGCGGTGATATAGTTCCGATTTAAGCGGTTTAACAGCATAAATAGGAACTATATCACCGCAACTGATGGAGCGGGATGGCGGGCACTAGCTGCTGCGTGGTTTTGCTAGTAGCTCACCTGGCAGGGGATGCCGAGGGCGCGCACGCGTGCGGCGATCGTGTCGAGCACCTCGGGCGCCGCTTTGGCAAGGCCGGCGACCGGTGTCTCGCGAGCCACCGTGTAGATGGTCGCCTCCTGCGGGCGAATGCGCTCGAGCGCCGCGAGCCAAGGGCCGACGTACTCCTCGCCGGTGTTATCGAGAGACTTGCCCAGATACTCACCGGTCAAAAAGATCGTCTGGATAATAACGTGACCGTCAAAGCTTGCGAACGTCTCAATCTGGTGCTCGACGTCGTAGGGGCCAACGGGCTGGTCGAGCAGCTGGATAAACGCCGAGTCGGCGGTATCGAGCTTAAGAATGTTGTCGTCGACCATCATGAGCGCGTCGTGCACCTCGGGGCGGTCGGCGCGCGTACCGTTGGAGAGCACGGCGATCTTGGAGTCTGGGGCAAGCTCGTCGCGCAGCGCGACGGCGCCGGCGATGGCCTGCGGAAACTCCGGTGCGGCGGTGGGTTCGCCGTTGCCTGCGAAGGTGATCACATCGGGGAGCTCGCCCTCGGCTGTCATCTCGCGCAGCTTTGCCTCGAGCGCGTCGAGTACCACGGCAGCTGTGTTGTGCGGCTCATGGCAGGGGCGCTCGGCATTGAGGCCGTTTTCGCAGTAAATGCAGTCGAACGTGCAGATTTTGCCGCTGGCCGGCATCATGTTGACGCCGAGCGAGAGGCCAAGGCGACGGCTGCGAACGGGCCCAAAGATGGGGCTGGCATTCAAAAACGTAGACATAGGCATATGCTCCTCAAGACAATTGTGCCTAAGCATAGCATCGGCTCCAAAGCAGGGTGCGGGCTCTTGCTTTACAAGTTTCGTTTTTTCACGTCGCTCATTATGCCGTGTCATGAAAAGCCTCGGGTCGGGTAAAGTTAATCTGTTAACAAGGTGTAAGGCAATGCGGGTCCATCCAACCGCACTGACGTGCAACTGGATGAGCATTGATGATGGGGGCACAACATGGATTTTACGGTCGAGAATGCGGGCACCACGATTGCCTGTCGCGAATATGCCGGCCCGGATGTGTCGCCTGATACTCCTGCCTTGGTGTGCGTGCACGGCGCTTGTGTCGACGGCACATTTTTTGACGGTATCGCTTGTGAGCTCAGTCGCAACTACCGCGTAATTGCCTACGACCGCCGCGGCTGCGGTGACAGCAGCGATGCGGCAGACGACAGCTATGATCTTGCCGCTCAGGCCGCCGACCTGCAAGCCGTGATCGAACACGTTGGCGCTCCGGCAAATGTGCTTGCGCATAGCGCCGGTACGTTGGTGGCGCTGGAGCTTCTTCGTACTGAACCCCATCTCGTCGCCCGTGCGATTCTGCATGAGCCGGCTGTGTCGGCCGAAGGCGTCGGTATGGGCGCATCTCCGGTTTTGCTCGATATGATTGCGGCTGGAAAGGTTTCAAGGGCGCTCCGGCTTTTCTTGGTAGCCCTCGGCGACTTGGACCCCGAGGCTCCCGGGACGACCGAAGCGGAAACCAAACATGCCCTGCGCAATGGTCGTTGCTTTATGGCCAATGAATACGGAACGAATATGACATATGCTCCCGACTGGGAGCGCGCCCGCGCGTCAAAGGCGGTGTCGGCCGTGTTTTTGGGCGAGCTTTCGGTCGATACGCCTCGCGAGGCGGGAACGAGGATAGCGGCTGAGCTTTTGGACTGTCCACTCGTAATGGTTCCCGGCGCGCACAACGGCCTGCGCGATCGCCCGGCAGCGGCTGCCCAGACTGTCCGTGGCATCCTGGGGCTCTAGCAGCTGCAAAAAACAAAACAGGCTTCACCCGCAACCGTTTCGGCCGTGTTAACAAACGTGCTCAAAACCTCACGTCTGCGGCTTCAATCGCGCCGTCTGCCAACTCATAAAAATGTAACAGCATTCACGTGCTTACCTGCATCGACAAGGTGCTACTCTGGTACCGTTTGGAACCCACCGCTACCATGCGAACCTATCGAAAGGGCCCCATATGCTCAATAATCACGAGGTCAATCTAACCGGCGAGGAGGCTGCCGCCGAGGTCGCCCGCGTCGCGAAGACCTACCCCGTGGTGCGTTTGCTGTCGGCCGATCAGATTAAGAGCGAGCCTAACTGCTTACTCGCCGGCGATCGCTGCCCTTGTCTGCGTCAGTCGAGTCTTGAGGCCTTGGCAGGTTCCGATGATGTATCGGAGCAACTGCTCAACGATGGTGTTGAGTACCGCGCCCGTCTGCGCCCTCTGAAGGTCGAGGGCGAGCCTCGCGTCCTGCTGATGGTGCGTCCGATCGATGAGCAAGAGGCTGCAGAAGAGGACCTTGTCTACACCGACGTGCTGACGAGTGTGCGCAATCGCCGATATTACGAGGAAAAGCTTCGTGGCGCCCGCATGAATGCCGGCGTTGCGATGATTGACCTTGATGATTTTAGGGCCTTCAACGATACGTGTGGCCGTCATGCCGGCGACCTTGCACTCGGTGCTGTGGCGACAGCCATACGCAGCGGAATTCGTTCGACTGACGAGCTTGTGCGCTATGGCTGCGACAAGTTTGTGGTCGTCATGCCCAATATTCCCTCCGATGACTTCGCCCGTCGCCTGCATCAGGTATCCGAAGCCGTTCATTCCACGATTATTCCGGGCCATGAGTACGTGAGCTTGACGGCATGTGTTGGTGGCGTTCGCATTCATGGCGAGACGGTCGATGAGGGCGTTGGCCGTGCTGTCCAGTTACTGAGCCGCGCTAAGGCAAAAGCCGGTACGGTCGTGACCGATGCCGATTCCATCGAGGCCTTCCAAAGCGAAAAACCTTCGGTGCTTATTGTCGATGACTCCGAGATGAACCGAGCCATTCTCAACGAGATGCTCAAGGACGAGTATTGCATCCTCGAGGCCGATAACGGTCGTGCGGCGCTCGACATGGTCGACCGCTATGGCGATGAGCTGTCGCTCGTGCTGCTGGATATTGTCATGCCGGGCATAAGCGGCTTTGAGGTGCTGGCCGGTCTGTCGCGCCGATCGGTTGGTGACAATCTGCCTGTCATCATGATTTCGAGCGAAGATTCCGATGATATGGTTCTGCGCGCGTACGAGCTGGGCGCCTCGGACTATATCAACCGCCCGTTTGACTCCCGTGTCGTGCGCCGCCGTGTGAGCAACACCATCCGCCTATACGCCAAGCAGCGTCGCCTGACGAACCTGCTGTCCCAGCAGTACAACGAGCGCGTCAAGAACAGTCGCATGCTCATCGACATCATGGCCGGCGTCATGGAGCTTCGCAACGGCGAGAGCGGCAGGCACGTTACGAACATCGAGAAGCTGACCGAGCTGCTGCTTGGCTGTCTGGTCCAGCGTAGCGGCACGATCTTCCTCGACAATGAGGAACGCTCCACGATCGCCCTGGCTTCGGCGCTGCACGATATCGGCAAGATGTCGATTGACGATGCGATTCTCAACAAGCCCGGACGCCTTACGCCCGAGGAGTTCGAGATTATGAAGACGCATACCACGATCGGTGCCGACATGCTGCGTGAGCTGGGTAGCCATCACGCCGGCAATGCGCTTATGGAATATGCGTACCAGATTGCGCGTTGGCACCACGAGCGCTGGGACGGCAAGGGCTATCCCGATGGCCTTAAGGGCGACGAAATTCCCATTGCCGCACAGGTGGTTTCGGTGGCCGACGTGTACGATGCCCTGACGAGCGTGCGCGTGTACAAGGACGCTATCCCGCACGAGGAAGCGATCAAGATGATTCTGGACGGTAAGTGCGGTACCTTTAACCCGCTGCTGCTCGATTGCCTGCTCGAGGTGCAAGATCAAATTGCCGAGACGTTGGCACGCCCCGCCGACGTCGTCGCGTTTCCCACGATTTAGTTTGAACAAAGGAGTTTTTAACCCATGATTTCCATGCGTGAGGCGTATGAGAAGATCGGCGCCAATTATGATGACGCGTGCGCTCGGCTGATGGGCGAGGAAATGCTCGCCCGCTTTGCCCTCAAGTTTTTGGATGACGAGAGCATGGACAAGCTAGAGGCCGCCATGGCGGCGGGAGACGCCGAAGGTGGGTTTATGGCAGCGCACACGCTCAAGGGCGTGAGCCAGAACCTGGGATTCGATAATCTGTACGAGCCAGCGGTCGTGGTGACCGAAGCGCTGCGCGGCGCCGATGCTGTTGACGGCGCTCGCGAGGGAATGCATGCGTTGTAGCAGCAATATGCGGCTACGATGTCGGCCCTGCGCGAGGCGGCCGAATAAGAGCTTGCGAGCCTTGATGACTATGAGAGTGGATAATCTCCCGTTTTAGGCCCGGTGGTGGCCTCGAAGTGGGAGATTATCCACTCTCGTTCGATACGTGTCCAAAAATCCACTCTCACCCCTTCTGATTAGTGAATGGGCTATGCGCACTGGCGGGGCTTTCCGCATGCAATCAATATCGTTGTTCGATAAACTGTTCGAATAACGATAGAGTCGATGAGGGTGAGTGTATGTCTAACAGCGTTCAGCGTATGGCCAAAGCGGGCGAAAATATCAGGAAGCTTGGCTTTTGCATGGCAGCCGTTTTTGCAGGGATGCTCGTCGCTTTTGCCGCGTTGGTTGTTTACGTGATCTGGTATGCGGTTGCAAACGTTGCTTCTGTCGATTCTTTCGGCGTCGTGACGCTTCTCGATGGCGGGTGCATCGTTATCCCAAGCGGACTGTGCCTGGCACTCGTCGTGGGTATTTCGCTTGTCGTTCTGTGTGGGATCAGCCGTAACATCTCGCGAGGCGTCTCGCCCTTTACCAAGACGCATGTGCGGCTTATCCGTGTTCTTGCGCTTGCCTTTGCTGTTAACGCCGCGGTTTCGCTTATTGGTGCCTACGGATCGGTCAATCTTACCATTGGTGGGCTGGAGCTTTACGTCGTGCCTCATTCCTTCGTTATTGAGATTTGCCAAGGCGCTACCTTTGATGCGGGGTCGTTTATCGGCGCAGTTGTCTGCTTGTTTATCTCGGTGATCTGGAGTTATGCCTCGCTGCTCCAAGAGCAGTCTGACGAGCTTGTGTAGGAGGAAGCATGAGCTATCTCATCATCGAGCTTGAGACGCAGCTGCTTAAGACCGGAAAGACCAGCGCTGATCTTATTCGGGCGACGGGGCATACTCCGGCTAATATTTCAAAGCTTAGAAACGGAAAGATAAAAGCTATTCGCCTAAAGACGCTTCTCGATATCTGTGATGAGCTTGATTGTCAACCGGGAGATATTATTCAGCGCGTGAGCGAGAAAGAGCTTGAGGAGCTTATTGTCGAGCGCGCAAAAAATGTCGTGAGACAGATGCGGGACGGCGGAGGCAATGAGGTATCGCTTCCGACATCAGTCTTCGCTGTCGATTTGAGTGACGAGTAGCTTAAGGCAAACAACTAAAACGAAGTATCAGCGTGAAGGGACCCGTGTCTAACACGGGTCCCTTCTTTTAGGGCTTATAGGACAAAATGTGTGTCTACTTTAGGGGCATCGGCGCAGGTCGATGCCCCTTTTTCAGCCGTTTAAATTC
>UQLF01000026.1 GCA_900541875.1 uncultured Collinsella sp.
ATTTAAACGGCTGAAAAAGGGGCATCGACCTGCGCCGATGCCCCTAAAGTAGACACACATTTTGTCCTATAAGCCTAAAATCTACCAAAATAAACCTGTCCCAATTTGGCAGGTTAGGCCTGGAAGGTGTCGCGGTCGGGCGCGAAGGACTGCATGGCTGCGATGGTGCGGTCAAAGAGCTCGGGGAGCTCCCAGCCGAGCATCTCGGCGCCCTGCGAAATCACGTCGCGCGAGCAGCCGGCGGCAAAGCGCTTGTCCTTGAACTTCTTCTTGAGCGACTTGGTCGTAAAGTCCATGACGCTCTTGCTCGGACGCATGATCACGGCAGCACCGATCAGGCCGGTAAGCTCGTCGCAAGCAAACAGGATCTTCTCCATCTGCAGCTCGGGCTTGGGCAGCGAGGTATTGAAATCGGACGTGTGCGTCTGAATAGCGCGAATGAGTTCGGGAGAGGCACCCTCGCCCTCAAGGATCTCGGCCGCATAGATGGTGTGGTTCACGGGATCGTCCTCATGCTCCTCCCAATCCAGGTCGTGCAGCAAACCGACGATGCCCCAAAACTCCTCGTTCTCGGGGTCGAACTCGCACGCAAAGTAGCGCATGGTGCCCTCGACCGTTTCGCCGTGGGTGATGTGGAACGGGTCCTTGTTGTGCTCGTTGAGCAATTCGAACGCACGGTCGCGGGTGATTCCGGCGGAAAGCGTCTGGGACATGGCAATACCTCCAGGTGAGTCGGTGCTAAGACACGGTGTCACTATCGTATATCGCCGCGGCTCAAGCCGAAAGGCAGAAAAAGCATGCGGAGGAAAAAGCCGGGCGAACGCGTCGCCCGGCAAAACCGCAGATAAAACCTGCCAAAATAAACCTGTCCCTTTTTGGTAGGTTTAGGGGCGGACCTGGCCGGTGCCGCGGAGCTTGTATTTGTAGGTGGTGAGGGCCTCGGCGGCAAAGGGGCCACGGGCGTGGAGTTTTTGGGTCGAGATGCCGATCTCGGCGCCCAGGCCAAACTCGCCGCCGTCAGTGAAGCGAGTGCTGGCGTTGGAGTACACGGCCGAGGCATCGACCGCATCGAGGAAGCACTCGCAAGCATCCGTGTCCTCGGCAACGATGGCCTCGGAGTGCATCGTGCCGTAGCGATTGATGTGTGCGATGGCCTCGTCCTCGTTTGCCACGACCTTCACGCTCATCTCGAGAGCCAGGTACTCGCGACCCCAGTCCTCCTCAGTCGCGGCGACGTAGTTGTCGCCCTCGGCAAGCCCGGCATCGGCGCATGCGGCGCAGGTTGCCTCGTCGCCGTGAATGAGCACGCCGTGGTCATGCAGCACGGCCACGACCGCGGGCAAAAACGCATCGGCCACAGCACGGTCGACCAGCAGCGACTCGGCGGCATTGCACACGCCTACGCGCTGGGTCTTGGCATTAACGATAATGTTGAGCGCCTTATCAAAGTCGGCGGATTCATGCACGTAGATGTGGCAGTTGCCCGTGCCCGTCTCGATCACCGGCACAAGCGACTCGCGCACGCAGCGCTGGATCAGGCCTGCACCGCCGCGCGGAATGAGTACGTCGACAATACCGCGGCGCTTCATGAGCTCGCCAGTGGCCTCGCGGTCGGTGGACTCGATCATCGACACGGCCTCGCGCGGGAAGCCCTTGGCCTCGAGCGCATCGGCCAGCAGCTCGGCGATCATGGCACACGAGTGATAGGCCAGCGAGCCGCCGCGCAGAATGCAGGCGTTGCCGGTACGGATGCAGATGCCTGCGGCGTCGGCCGTCACGTTGGGGCGCGCCTCGTAGACCATAGCGACCAGGCCCAGCGGCACACTCACACGGGTCAGGTCCACGCCACTTGCAAGCACGCGGTGGTCGAGCACGCGGCCCACGGGATCGGGCAGCTCGGCGAGCTTTTCCAGGCCGGCGGCCATGCCCTCGACGCGCTCGGGCGTCAGCAGCAGGCGATCGAGCAGTCCGGCCGAGGTACCCGCATCGCGCGCGGCGGACATATCGAGCTCGTTGGCGGCGACGATGGAGTCGACACCGTTGCGCAGTGCTGCGGCCATGGCGCGCACGGCCTCCTGGCGCTGTTCATCGCTCGCCGTGGCAAGCGAGGCCGACGCTGCCTTGGCGGCAACGGCAAGATCGTGGACATACGTGGCTATATCGACCGACATGGGCGGCCCTTTCTCCTAGAAGTTTGCAACCATGGTAGCCGATTTGCACATGGCCTCGCCCGCGGCGGTAGAATTGGTCAACCCGAAACACCGCAACGAACGGAAGACTCACATGGCCCTCATCACTTCGTACCACGTCCCCGGCCTTTACGTCGAGGACCACAGCATCGACGTCCCCCTTGACTGGCGCGGCCTGGAGCCGATGCTCCTGGCCGTCGGCAGCACCATGCGCCGCGGCGCTATGCCGGCACCAATCGCCGGCGCGCCCGAGAGCATCAAGCTCTTCTACCGCGTGGTTTGCGCGCCCGACCGCATCAACGACGATCTGCCGCTGCTTCTGTTTTTGCAGGGCGGCCCCGGCGGCGAGAGCCCGCGTCCGCTGTCGCCCACAAGCGACGGCTGGATCGAGGAGGCCGTCAAGCACTTCCGCGTGGTCCTTCCCGACCAGCGCGGCACCGGACGCAGTAGCTGCGTGGACGGACGCACGATTGCCGCCTTGGGCGATCGCGCCGAGGCAGCAGGCGCCAATGCGGCCCGCTCACAGGCGGACTTCCTCAAGCGCCACCTCGCCAGCTCCATCGTGCGCGATTTTGAGTACCTGCGCCTAGTGGGCTTTGGCGGCAAGCCGTGGGTCACGCTCGGCCAAAGCTACGGCGGTTTTTTGACGCTGAGCTACCTGTCGCTCTTCCCCGAGGGTGTGGCGGAGAGCTTTACCTGCGGCGGCATCCCCCACGTGCCGGCGAGCGCAAGCGAGGTCTACGCGCACACCTTCCCGCGCATGGCCGCCAAGACGCAGCAGTATTATGACCGCTACCCCGCTGACGTCGAGCGCGTGGCCGCCCTGGCCGATGCGCTCGAGGCTCAGAAGCCCGTGCTGCCCGACGGCTCGCCGATGACGGTCGAGCGCCTACAGCTCATGGGCAGCGACTTTGGCATGAAGCCGAGCTTTGAGCGCATGCATTGGATTATCGATCACGCTTTTGTTGACGGCGACGGCACGCTGAGCTGCGGCGCCTCGGTATCTGACAGCTTTTTGATGCGCGCCTTCGAGCGCACCAACACGCGCACGAATCCGCTGTACTGGACGCTGCAGGAGTTCATATACGCCGACGGCGACACTATGCCCATTCGCTGGGCCGCAGCAGAGGAGAAGGCCCATCGCGCCGAGTTCGACACGCTCGCGCGCCCGCTCATGTTTACCGGCGAGGCCATGTTCCCGTGGATGTTTGAGCAGATGCCCGAGCTTATGCCGTTTAAGCCCGCCATGGACCTGCTGATGGAAGACACCAGCTGGGACAAGATTTACGACCCGCAGCGCCTGGCCTGCAACGAAGTGCCGCTCCAGGCCGCGGTGTATTTCGACGACATGTACGTCGATTCGGGCATGCAGCTCGTCACGCTCAGCCGCGTGGGCAACTCGCATGCCTGGGTGACTAACGAGTTCGAGCACGATGGCCTGCACGGCAGCGTGGTGTTCAAGCACCTCTTCAACGAAGCGCTCAACCGAGGAGACCTGCGCCAGATCTTCTAGCAAAGGAGTGTCCCCACCTGCCGGCACAAAAAGAACGTTCCCAAGTGCCGAAGTGCCGGCAACGACAATGCCGCAGGTAGAGAACGGAAAGCGAAAACGCCCCTAAGCGAGTGGCTGTAAATCGTAGGTCGAACAAAAGAAGCGAGCGCCGCCCAGAGCGAACAAGTTGGCATGAAAAAGGCGAGGCATAGACCTGATGGTCATGCCTCGCCTTTTGAATGACAAATTGTCGCTCTGGGCGGCGCGCAGCGTCGACCCGTTAGGCGAAGACGATTAGGTTATCCCTGTGTATCGCCGGCTTCTCGGCCAGGTCTGCCAGCAGGCGGTTGCTGGCGATCTGGTCCTGGCGGCGGCCGGCGGCAAGTTCCAGCACGTCCGAATCGGCCTCGGCGATACCGCGGGCGACGACCATACCGCTCGGATCGCACACATCGAGCACATCGCCCTCGGCAAACTGGCCATCGACCTCGCGAATACCCACCGCAAGCAAGGAAGAGCCACGGCTGACCAACGCCTTCGCAGCACCATCATCGACCGTCACCGAGCCATGTGCCTTGTCGCCCAGTGCGATCCACAGCTTGCGGGGTGCGATATCCAGACGCTCCGCCGGCGGATCGAACAGCGTGCCCACGCTCTCGCCGCGGGCGAGGCGCACGAGCGCATCGGGCTCCTCGCCCGAGCAAATCACGCTCTGAATGCCCGCCGTCATCAGAATGCGGCTCGCGCGAATCTTGGTAATCATGCCGCCCGTGCCCACCGAGGTCGAAGAATCGCCCGCCGAGGCGATAATCTTGGCATCGATCTTATGCACGACCGGGACGAACTCGGCCGTGGGGTCCTCGTGCGGATTGGCGGTATAGAGGCCATCGATGTCCGAGAGCGTCACGCACAGATCGGCAGAAACCAGGCAGCTCACAAGCGCCGCCAGTGTGTCGTTGTCGCCAAACTTAATCTCATCGACGGTAACGGTATCGTTCTCGTTGACGACCGGCACCACGCCAAGCTCCACGAGGCGCAGCAGGGCGTCGCGCGCGTGCAGGTAAGACGTGCGGCGGGCCGTATCGTGGCGCGTGAGCAGCACGAGCGAGGTGAGCAGGTCGCGCGCATGGAACTCCTCGTCGTAGGCCGACGAGATGATGCACTGACCAGCCGAGGCGCAGGCCTGCAGGCTCGGCAGGTCGCCGACCGGCTTGCGGTCGAAGCCCAGCACGGGATAGCCGCAGGCGATAGCGCCCGAGCTCACCACGACTAGACGCCAGCCGAGCTTGCGCAGGGCTGCGGCCTGATCGGCAAGCCCGCCGATAAAGGAGCGGTTGACCTTGCCATCGGCGCCCACAACCGTGGACGAACCGATCTTTACCACCATCGTTTTATAAGAAGTCGTCATACGTCAAACCAATCAACTGTTCAGCGAACGGCCGAGCTGGCGGCCAAGGGAGCGTGACTCGCCCCTACCGCCCAAAGAATTAGTGAGCCCAGGGGAAGGCCGAAGCCGCGGCCATGTTCTTGCGCACGAGCTCGTCGCGCACCTGAGCCAGGCCCTGTTCCATACCCACCACGTAGGTCTGCGGATACAGGAAGCGCTTGAAAGCTGCGTCCAGATGATCGAGTGCCCAAGCACAGCGCTCGCGCGCGTCCTTGATGCTCTCACGCGGAGCAACCGCACTGCCGTCGCGCACGATCGGCACCAGCAGCTCGCGATACTCAAGTTCGGACACGTCGGTCACCAGGGCGGCATCATTCACGGCCACGAGGGTATTGCCGCGCGCGGAGCCCTCCCCCGCCAGATGGTCCTCGTCGTAGATCATGTCGCAGACCGGGCCGCCAAAGCCGTCGTAATAACGGCGCACACGCTGCACGCCCGGGATCGTGCGCTTGTAGGGCTGCTCGGAGAGCTTGACCACCGGCGTCCATGGATCTGCCTCGCTCGCACGGCGGGCGGAAAGCTTGTACACGCCGCCCAGCGCCGGCTGGTCATAGCAGGTCGCGAGCTTGGTACCCACGCCAAAGCTGTCGATGGGCGCGCCCTGGTCGAGCAGCGACTGAATCGTATACTCGTCAAGATCGTTCGAAACCGAGATCCCCACATAGGGCAGGCCCTCGGCATCGAAACGACCGCGGACATACTTGGAGAGCTTGGCGAGGTCGCCCGAGTCAATGCGAATAGCCGACAGGCGCTCGCCCGCCGCCTCCATCTCCTTGGCAACCGTAATGGCATGCTCGCAGCCCTCGCGCACATCGTAGGTGTCGATGAGCAGCGTGCAGTTCTTGGGGCTCGACTTGGCAAAGGCGCGGAAGGCCTCGAGCTCGGAATCGAAGCTCATCACCCAGCTGTGCGCATGCGTGCCAAAGACGGGAATACCGTAGCGGCGGCCGGCGAGCACATTGGACGTAGAGGAGCAGCCGGCAACGTAGCTCGCGCGCGCGACGGCCAGGCCGCCATCGGGGCCCTGGGCACGGCGCAGGCCAAACTCCGCCACGGGACGGCCGTCCGCCGCCAACACCACGCGCGCCGTCTTGGTGGCGACAAGTGTCTGGAAGCCGACGATGTTAAGCAGCGCCGTCTCGAGCAGCTGGCACTCCAACGCGGGGCCGGTGACGCGCACCATGGGCTCGCGCGGAAAGACGAGCTCGCCCTCGGGCACGGCGTCGATGTTTACATGCGCACGAAAATCGCGCAGGTAGTCGAGGAATCCAGGCTTGAACATCGCGCCGCCGGCAGGGGCCTGGAGCGAGGCGAGGTAGTCGATGTCCTCGGGCGTAAAGCGCAGATTCTCGACCAGCTCGGGCAGTTCGGCGGTGCCGCACATGACGGCATAGGCGCTGCCAAAGGGATGGTCGCGGTAAAACGCGGTAAAACAACCCTGCTCATTGGCCTTGCCGCTCTCCCACAGGCCCTGGGCCATAGTGAGCTCGTACAGATCGGTGAGCATTGCGATGTCGGTGGGATGAGAGATGTCGGTCAAAGCCATGGGGCGACCTTTCGAATGTGTGGTGCAGAATTTGAGGGTTGGACGAGAGCAGAGCATGCGGACATGACGCCCGATGCAAATCGGTTAGAGCAGGCCCATGCTGGTCAGGATCGTGTAGCCCATAAAGATGACAAACGCGATGAGGGCAAGGACAATGATGATTTTTTGAGCCGGCGCCATGCCAGGGATCTCGTTCTCGCACGTAGGCTCCTTGGAGGCAACCATGCGCTGGGCAAAGGTCATCTCGTCACGACTCGGCTTAGGCTCGACGGACTTGGGGTGAGCGGCTTTTTTGGGCTGAGGTTTGGGTGCGGCGGGCACGGGCTTCGCGGCGGCGGGCTTGGGCGCAGGCTCGGATGCAACCTTCGCGGCTGCCTCCTCCGCCTTCTCGCGCTCGGCGCGCAGGGCGGCCAGCTCCTCACGCTCGCGACGGGCCTCTTCCTGGGCCTCGCGACGGGCCTTCTCGGCGCGGAGCTCTTCCAACTCGGCGCGCTCCTCGGCAGACAGTGGTTGGGACTCAAGCTCGGCCATACTACAGCCCTTTCTTTTTAAAAAAAGCCGCCGACACAATGTCAGCGGCTTATCAAATCCAAGGGTGGAGACGAAGGGAGTCGAACCCTCGGCCTCTGCCATGCGACGGCAGCGCTCTCCCAACTGAGCTACGTCCCCAGGACAAGTTGATATTTTACCTACGGCTCGCCAACTGTCAACGCCCAATACCCAGTCTTTTTGGGGCGCGGCTATTTTGACAACTTTTCGAACAGGCGATCCTCTCGATGATTTTTTAATCCCCGTCCCAGAAAAATCATCGACGAACGCACTACTTTGCGCTGGTAAGAACACCGGTGGTGTCGAACGCTGGGGTGAAGCTCTCGTCTACCGCGCCGCCCTCTTGCCAGAACATCGTCGTAAAGCCCAGGTCGTCGGCATGGTCGAGCACCTGCTCGTACTCCTCGCGCGTCACGGCGCGCGCCAGATCGCCGCCTTGTTCGCGCATAAGCGCATTGGGCGTGTACTGGTTCATGACCGAGATCGGCACGTCGCCCACCGTCTGCCACACCAGGTCCAGCACGCGGCATGAATCGTCTGCATGTCCCGGCAGTACCAGATGGCGCACAATGATGCCGCGCTTCATGAGCCCGTCCTCGTCCACCAGCTCTCCCCCGCGGCGCTCGATCTCGCACGCCATCTGAGCCAGGCCTGACACAGCCACACGTGGGTAGTCCTTTATATGAGAGAGTGACTGCGCAAGCGCCGCATCGGCATATTTAAAGTCGGTAAGCCACACGTCAACTAGATCGCCGAGCGCCGCCACGGCACTCGCGCGCTCGTAACCACTCGTGTTGTAGACGATCGGGATGACCAGCCCGCGCGCCCGTGCCGCGGCAATCGCAGCCGGCAACAGGTGCGCGTAGTGCGTCGCCGTCACCAAATTGATGTTGTTGGCACCCTGGTCCTGCAGTTCCAGCATAATCTCGACCAGGCGCTCAGGCGAAATCTCAAGGCCAAAATTGCCGGTCGAGATCTCGTGGTTCTGGCAGTAGATACATTTAAGCGAGCAACCGCTAAAGAAGATCGTGCCCGAACCGGCCTCGCCCGAGATAGGCGGCTCCTCCCACATATGAAGCGCCGCGCGGGCCACCCTAAGCGTGTCGTTAGCACCGCATACGCCGCGCGCGCCCTCATCGCGCGCCGCACCGCAACGGCGCGGACACAAATGGCAGGCGGACGAAAAAAGTTCGGTCAACGACGTCGGCATAAAAACATGCTCCAAAACAACGATTCGGCAGCTCAAACGTAAAGGGCCAGACCGCGTAGACGGCTCCGTCCCTAAGGCGCCGTAATCGTCCGACACGATTTTTGTAATGTCAAGACTGGAATCGATAAAGTGCCGCTTTATGATGTAGGTATTCCGCCCCCCGCGGAGCAACTGGGTGAACCGTCGCGTTTATTTAGGGAGCCCACACAGTCGTACCTAGTACAGGTATCCTTCGTTGTTAAGGACGCTGGAACAGTCGATGAGGGCACCCACCTGTTTTAGGTGGGTTCATTTTCGTAACGTGGGGGGTGGTTTTCTTTTGCCGAAAATCACCATACAGTCCATATGGATCCCCGCCGGCATCCCGACAAGTCATCGACAACATCCCAATATCTGGTAAGCGCGTGATTATCGCTGCGTGCAATTACATGCACCCCCCTTGGTCGAGTATTATGGTTTGGCTATGCCCTTTGCGCATGGCGTTCTTCTGACCTTTTCCTTCGACGCTTGGCGGTTTTTAGATTCATGGCTTCATCCCCGAGCTACATACCGTACCTATGCGTGGCAGCGGCGGCTTTTATCACGACCTTCCTCGCGGTGCCCCTGGTCAAGCGCTTGGCAATTAAGCTCGATGCCGTCGACTATCCTTCTAAGCGCCGCATCAACACCAAGCCCATCCCGCGTTTGGGCGGAACGGCGGTGTTTTTGGGCCTCGTCGTCGCCTGTATTGTGCAGATCCTGGGCACCTGGTACCTGGGCTGGCCGCCCGTTTTGGTGCCGCACCCGCGCCTGCACATCAGCTACCCCGTGCTGGCACTCTCCTTTACCGTGATCTTTGCGACCGGCGCGATCGATGATGTCTTCCAGCTCAAACCCAAGCAAAAGCTGGCCGGCCAGGTCCTCGCCGCGCTCATCGCCTGCGTGGGCGGCTTAAAAATCGGCGTCATCGTCAACCCGTTTGCCCCTGGCGAGATCATGCTTGGTTGGCTCGCCTACCCCATCACCGTGATCTACCTGGTGGCGTTCACCAACATCATCAACCTCATCGACGGCCTCGACGGTCTGGCCACGGGCATTTGCGGCATTGCATCGTTCACCATGTTCACGATGGCCATGCTTTCGGGCCGTATCGACGCCGCCGCGCTCTCCATCGCGCTCTTTGGCTCGTGCGTGGCTTTTCTGCATTACAACTTCAACCCCGCGAGCATCTTCTTGGGCGACTCGGGGTCGCTGCTGTTGGGCTTCGCTTTGGGCTCCATCTCGCTGCTCAACGTGAGCCGCACCGCCGCGCTTACCTCGCTCATCATCCCGCTCATCGTGGCAGGCGTGCCCATCATCGACACGTTCAGCGCCATCGTGCGCCGCAAGCGGGCCCACATTAGCATCGGACAGGCCGACAAGGGCCATATCCACCACCGCCTAATCCAAGAGGGTTACAACCAAAAGCAGGCCGTGCTGCTCATCTACGCCTGGTGCATCATGCTTTCGGCCAGCGCCGCCGCCATCAATCAGGTCGAGGTGCCCACGCGCGTGCTCATCTTTGTCGTGCTCGCCATTGGCTCGGCGGCCTTCGCCAAGCACCTGCACCTGTTTAAGCCCGTCCTGCGCCACCATTACAACAAGCGCACGCACGAGGACGAGCTGGTAACCCCCGACGACCCCGCTTTTGAACAGGAGGAACAAGCAGCCGAGGAACGTAAAGAAGAGCGCCACCACAAGCTCTAGGATAAGCTGCCGAGGATGCGCCCAGGCAACGCTGGCCAAGCGCAGCCGCGCCGCACCCATCGCACAAGCCGCCCCTCTCCCGCCCCTCGCCTACTTACGCCCTACTCCTTTCAATAAACGCGTTATCATCTTGACCCATGAACATACGTTAGGAGCAATCATGCCAAACGAGAACAGCTACGAAGTCGCGCTGCAAAAGAGCAACGCCATTCGCGAGGGCCTGGCAAAGACGCCCGAGAAGTTCACCATGCTCACCGGCGACCGCCCGACCGGACGCTTGCACCTGGGTCATTACTTCGGCACCCTCAAGGGCCGCGTGGAGCTACAGAACATGGGCGCCAAGACCAACGTGCTCATCGCCGACTACCAGGTCATCACCGACCGCGACACCACCGAGCACATCCAGGACAACGTGTACAACATGGTCATGGACTACCTTGCCTGCGGCATCGACCCCGACAAGACCATGATCTACGCGCACTCCGCCGTGCCCGCCGCAAACCAGCTCATGCTGCCGTTCCTGTCGCTGGTGTCCGAGGCCGAGCTGGCGCGCAACCCCACGGTCAAGGCCGAGATGGAGGCCTCGGGCCACGAGCTCACCGGCCTTCTGCTCACCTACCCGGTGCATCAGGCCTGCGACATTCTGTTCTGCAAGGGCAACGTCGTGCCGGTCGGTCGCGACCAGCTGCCGCACATCGAGCTCACCCGCACCATCGCACGCCGCTTTAACAACCGCTACGGCAAGGTGTTCCCCGAGGTCGACGCGCTTCTGTCCGAGACCCCGCTGCTGCCCGGCCTAGACGGTCGCAAGATGAGCAAGAGCTACGGCAACGCCATCAATATTTCGATGACCGCCGAGGAGACGGCCAAGCGCATCAAGAAGAGCCAGACCGACTCCAAGCGCATGATCACGTTTGATCCCGAGAACCGCCCCGGCGTATCCGGCCTGCTTTCCACGGCTGCCATCTGCACTGGTCGTTCCGAGGTCGAGATTGCCGAGGAGATCGGCATGGGCGGCTCCGGCCAGCTCAAGAAGTACGTGACCGAGGCCGTCAACGAGTACTTCGCCCCGATCCGTGAGCGTCGCCAGCGCTACGAGAACGACCTGGATTACGTCAAGGACGTGCTGCACGAGGGCAATCGCCGCGCCAACGAGATCGCTGAGCAGACCCTGACCGAGGTTCGGGACGCCATGGGCATGGTGTACTAGACCGATCTGCTGGCTTGAGCTTTCGATTGCTTTAGGGCGGACGCTACGGCGTCCGCTTTTTTTGGAGCCGGACCGCTTCGGCTCCGTCCAACGCACTCCCCCGACAAACAGGAACAGGCCCGCTGGCAGTAAGTTGCCAGCGGGCCTGTTCCCGAAGTACACCGTTGAATCGCACAGAGGGGAGGAATGCGAATCAAACTCAACAGGGCAGGCTTTTTCATCGCCTATTGCCTGCTCCGTTGCTGAAACCAATATAGTTCACCGTGGTTTACTTTCTAGCGTCAATATGCACCGCCATACCTTCTCCATAAGTTAGCTCCGGTAAACCTGCAACGGAAAACCACCACAAAGGAGGCAGAAACCTTTGTGGTGGTTTTAGCCACGGTAGAGCCGCTAGAGCCCTGCTGGCCAGCGACAGGCGGCCAAGTCGACGTGCATGGGATCGATAAACGTCACGCCCTCCCCCGTTAAGAGCTCACGCTGAGCATCGGGGCCGCCAAACGCAAAGCCCTCGCAAATACGGCCATCGGCAAACACCACACGATGGCAGGGAATCAGACCAGGGCGCGGATTGCTGTGCAGCGCATAGCCCACATAGCGCGCGCTTCGCGGACGACCGGCGAGCAGCGCCACCTGTCCGTACGTGGCGACCATCCCCTCGGGAATCTGCTCGACCACCTCGTACACCCGCTCAAAAAAGCCCTCAGACGCCATTGCTCACTCCCTTCCACCCGGAAAAGCATAAACCACCACAAAGGTGCCTGTCCCCTTTGTGGTGGTTTATGGCAAGTCGGTTAATTGGCGGGCTGGAAGAAGGCTACGGCTACGGCGCCGGGACCTACGTGGGTGCCGATGGTGGCGCCGATAGTGTGGACGGGCAGCTCGCCCTCGGTGTGGCCAGCCCACAGCGCCGCACTGTCATCGATATACTTCTTGAGCACCGCGTCCGAAAGGCCCGTATAGCCGAGCGCCAGCGGCATGGAAAAGTCGACGCCGCCCGCCTGCTCGACCTTCTGGTTCAACAAGTTTCGACCGTTTTTGGAACCGCGCGCCTTGCCCAACTGCACGATGAGGCCGTCCTCGGCGGCCACGACCGGCTTCACGTTGAGCAGCGTACCCACGGCGCCGGCCGCAGCAGACAGACGACCGCCACGCACCAGATACTCCAACGTCTCGAGCAGGCCGATAACCACCACGCGGTCGCGCACGGCCTCGACCGCTGCCGCGATCTGGGCCGCACTACGGCCCTCGTCCACCAAGCGCAGCGCATACTCGACCAGCACGCGCTCGCCCAAGGTCACGTTATTGCTATCCACGACGAACACGTCGCCGCCCGGCGCCTCGGCAAGTGCCGTACGAGCACTCTGGTTGGTGCCCGAAAGCTTGGCGCCCACGGTAATAATCACCGCCTCGTCGCCGGCCTCACGCGCCTCGGCAATCGCCTGCGAAAACGCGTACGGGTTGACCTGGCCGGTCTTGGGCAGCTCGTCGCGCTCCACGAGCATCTCGTAAAAGCGCTGGTGATCGATGTCGACACCATCCATGTACACATCGGTGCCAAAGGTGACGGACAGCGGCAGAACACGCAGAGCGGGATGCTCAGCCGGCGTCATATCGCTCGCGGAATCGGTAATAATACGAATGGACATAGCGAATCCTTTCTTGCGCGGACCTCGCGCGGGGAATTTTGACAGCAATGCCCCGGCACGGTATACGCGCTCAAACGGGACTATGCAGTTATTAATTGGAAGCAGATGCCTTGGCGGCCTTAGATCTCGCGCAAGGTGTTGAGAATCGTACGCAGCGACGCATACATCTGCTCGCGCTGCTCCACACCCATGGCCTTGCCGGTGGTGTCGAGCACTTCGCGAATGATGCGATCGGCCTCGCTCATGCTCTCACCGCCCAGGGCAGTCAGGCGCACCGGGGCACGGTACTTGACGGCCGCATCACCCGAATCATCGACCTCGACGTAGCCGCCCTCCTCCAGATGTGCCAGTGTGCGCGAAACGGCGGCTCGGGTAACGCCGGCCATGCGGGCGAGGTCGGCGCCAGTCAGGCCGTCCTTGCTGCGCTCAAGATAGTACAGGCACATAACGTCGGAGCCCTTGAGACCCAGCCTTGCGCCCTCAGACGTCTTAATGCGCTGGATCTCCTTGTAGAGTCCGCTGATCAGTCCGACAAAGTCCTCGAAACGTGTCTCGTCGCTCTGCTGCATGGGAGACGACCGCCTTTCGCTTGCATAATGCTAACGGGTAAACATCTTAGTCGCATAAGGCGACACCCGTACCCAAATACCCCATTTGTTAACCCATCAACATAAAAACCACCACAAAGGGGACAGGTACCTTTGTGGTGGTTTGGGGCATCAATAGGTTCTAGGCGCCGCTACAGTTCCACGCAAGGATTGTCGCGGGTCACAAGCGTCTTAATGACAACCGTCGCTCCCAGATAGCGCTCAAGCAGCTCGGCTAAGCGATCGATCGCAGCCTGGCAATCCCCCATCCGCTCGGGCTCCACGCACTCAATCGCCAGGAACGCATCGGCCGAATCATCGGACAGCGCCGTGCGAACGCCGTCGCGCCAGTTCCAGCAGCGGCACACAGCGCCCGCATCGTCGATGTAGGCGAGCTCGCCGGGCAGCGTCGGATCGTCCGCCTCCTCGCCAAGCGGCAAGAACGCATCGCCACCGTCGGTCACCTTCAGGCGAAGGTCCCCCTCGATCGCATGCAGATCCTCGCCTCCCACGGGCAGCGCGTAGGTCAGCGACACCGTGTTGTAAATATCCACCGCGGGCGTAATGTGGCCCACCGGCTTGCCTTTGAGCACGCGTTTGAGCAAGTTCTCGATCGAGCAGCGCGCGCCTTTCTTGGTCTTGAACAGACGATAGGCCTCGCGCCATGCCTTGACCGGTGCGTTCTCGCTGATAGTGTCGCTGGTCAGATGACGCTCCGCATCGATATTGGCGCGGTCGAGCAACGCCGCAATCGCATCCACGTCCTCTTGAGGAATCTGAGCCGTGGGCTTCATGCCCTCCACGACCACAACACCGACCGCTGCCTGCGGAAACAGCTCCCAGAATGAATCCTCGGCAATAAAGCTCTTCATACGCTCTCCCTTCATTGTGCGCGCCCGAGTGAGGGCGCCTAAACAAAAAGCGCCCTTACAACGGCCACCTTCAAAGTCCTACGGTGCCGTCACAAGAACGCTTGCGCTGTCCCCATCCGGAGAAGGGGACGATATGTCAGGCGTATTGTAACCCGAGTCATCCACACGAGCAAAACCACCACAAAGGTGCCTGTCCCCTTTGTGGTGGATATGGACTCACGGCGAAGCTAGTGGCGGAGTCCCAGCAGGCCGCGGCCGCGATGACGGGCGTCGGCGTGTACTTGAACGTGCGGGCCGGCGGCTTTGACGGACTCGGGCAGGTGCGAGTACTTCTTCTCGAAGTTCTCCTCGAACATCACGGCCAGGTTGTGTGCAGCCTCGTCGTAACGAGCGGTGCTCTGCCAGTACTGGCGCGGCACCAGGATGCCGTCGGGCACACCGTGGCACGTGGTGGGAATGTCGACGTTAAAGATGTCGTCGTGCACGAACTCGCTGTCCTCGATGGTGCCGTCGAGGGCGCCCGCGACCAGCGAGCGCGTGTAGGCCAGCTCGATGCGATGGCCCACGCCGTAGCCGCCGCCGATCCAGCCGGTGTTGACCAGGTACACACACGTGCGGCCGTCGGCAATGCGCTCGCCGAGCATCTTGGCGTAAACCATGGGGTCGAGTGGCATAAACGGCTCGCCGAACAGCGAAGAGAACGTGGGCGTGGGCTCGGTGACGCCGACCTCGGTGCCGGGAATCTTAGCCGTAAAGCCCGTCACAAAGTGGTACATGGCGGCGTCGGCCGTCAGACGCGAGATGGGCGGCAGCACGCCAAAAGCGTCGCAAGTCAGGAACAGCACGACACTCGGAGTGGTACCCATGCCCTTAGTCCACGCGTTAGGAATGTGCTCCACGGGATAGGCCACGCGCGTGTTATGCGTGATCGAGATGTCATCGTAGTTGGGCTTGCGGTTCTCGTCGAGCACCACGTTTTCGCAGATCGCGCCAAAGCGGACAGCGTTGAAGATCTCGGGCTCGTGGAAGGCGTCCAGGCCCTCGCATTTGGCGTAGCAGCCACCCTCGATGTTGAAGATGCCCATGTCGGACCAACCGTGCTCGTCGTCGCCGATCAGCAGGCGCGTGGGATTGGCCGAAAGCGTGGTCTTGCCGGTGCCGGACAGGCCAAAGAACACGGCGGTCTCGTGCGTGACGGGATCCATGCTGGCCGAGCAGTGCATGGGCAGCACGTCGTCCTCGACGGGCAGTAGGTAATTCATGACGCTGAAGATGGACTTTTTGATCTCGCCGGAGTAGCCGGTGCCAGCGACCAGAATCACGCGTTCCTGGAAGTTGATGACCACGGCGGCGCTGGAGTTGAGGCCCTTGATGGCGGGGTCGCACTGGTAACCGGGCGCTGCGAGCACGCAGAAGTCGGGCTCACCGGTGCGCGCGATTTCGCGGGCGAGCGGACGGGCGAGCATCTGCTTTATAAAGAGTGCCTGGCTGGCACGCTCGCAGGCAACGAGCAGTCGACGCGTGTGGTTGCGGTCGGCGCCTGCCATGCCGCGGGTGACGAACACGTCGCGCTCGTTGAGATAGTCGACGATGCCGGCCTTGATGGCCTCATAGCTCTCGACGGACAGCGGGCGGTTGACGGCGCCCCAGGCAATCTTGTCGTGAACATCGGGGGTGTCGACGATAAAGCGGTCATTGGGGGAACGGCCGGTACGCTCCCCCGTCTCGATCACCAGCGCGCCGTTGGATGCCATGCGGCCTTCTTCGCGGCGGATAGCGTGCTCGACGAGCTCCGCGGCGGGTAGATCGACCAGCAGACGGGGCTGATTCTCGGCGGGATCTTCAACGAGCGTAATACCAAAGTTGGACAAAACTTCTGCAGGGGTAACACCAGGCATGGGGCCTCCTTTAAAAACGCGACACATGGACGCGGCGCGCACTTTACTCACGTAAAGCCCGTTGTACCCGATATGCAAAAACGTTTTTGCGGCAAGGGCGGCAAGCCCGCCCAACGGTCAAAAATCGCAGGCAAGCGGCCTAGTCATTGGGGACGTTCTTAAACGACTAGTCATTGGGGACACTCTTGAACAGGCAACATCCAAGGAGTGTCTCCGGATGCCGGCACTTAGGGACGTTCCCAAAGTGCCGGCACATAAGGAACGTCCCTAAGTGCCGACTACAGCGGCAGGTTTTGGCCGAGCATGGCTATGACGCTCATGAGGACCAGCATGCCGGCAGCGTAGGGTAGCACCGCGCCCAGGAGTTCGGCATCCTTACCGCGCACGTGCACGGCGGCAAGACCAATGGCGAGGGTCTGCGGCGAGATCATCTTGCCGGCGGCAACGCCAAGCGCGTTCAGCGCAACCATCCAGTAGTCACTCACGCCCAGCGCGGTGGCAGTCTGGCTCTGGATGGAGCCAAACAGCATGCCCGAAGACGTGCCCGAACCGGTCACGAACGCACCGACCGCACCGATCCACGGTGCCAGAATCGGGTACAGGCCGCCGGCGACCGCAATGCAAAACGCGCTGATCGACGAAATCATGCCGGCATAGCCCATCACCTTGGCGCAGCCCAGCACCGAAAGCATGGTGATGACCGTCGGCATCATCTGTTTGACGGTCGCGGCCAGTACCTCACCCATCAAGCGCGGCGAAGCGCCCTGAATGGCACCGCCGACAAACGCCGCCAGGAAAATCCAGACGCCCGGCGTATTGATCCACGAAAACGTAAGCGTACCGGGATTCTCACCGCAATACACCTGCACATGGCTCGCAAACGGCGCGAGCGCGACATGTACAGCGGGCGCCAGATTAGACGTGCCCAGCAGCAACACAAAGATCAGGATGAAGCACGACCAGGCCGAAAGCGCCGACCTAACGGTGAGCTTCTCCCCCGCCTCGATATTCATGTGAAAGCGTGCGTCCAGATGCCCCGACTTCTCGGCACGCATGGCAAGCGCAGCTGTCAGCGCGAGCGACACGATGGAGCCCACAACCACGGCAAGCTCGGGACCTACAAACGTGGCGACAACCAGGGCCGCGCCGACAAAGGACGCACCAGAGAGCAGCGCGATACCGGCCACGCCGTGCAGGCGCTCGCCCACGCTCGCGGCATTGCCCTGGTCATCGGCAACACGGCCCGCAACCAGCACAATAAATAGCGGCATCACCACAAAGAACGGTGCGAGCTGCACCAGCTGAACGGTCGCCAGGTGAAGGGAATCCAAACCCACCAGGTCGGCAACGGACACCGTGGGGATGCCGATGGAGCCGTAGGGCGTGGGCACGCCGTTGGCCAGCAGGCAGATAAGCACGGCGGGCACGGCCTCAAAGCCCAGGCCTGCGAGCATGCCGGCGGGAATGGCGACAGCGGTACCGAAGCCGGCCATGCCCTCCATAAAGCCACCGAAGCACCAAGCCACGAGCAGCGCCAGCAGACGGCGGTCGCTGCTGATGGAGGTGATCATGCTGCCGATCACCTCCATAGCGCCCGTACGAACGCACAGGTTATACGTGAACACCGCGGCGATGATCACCAGGACGATGGGCCACAGAGCCATCAAAAAACCTTCGAGCGAGGCGGTCGCGATCTGCGCTGCCGGCAGGTGCCACCATGCGAAGGCAAGCAAGCACGAAAGGACAAACGATCCGATAGCGGCCTTCCAAGCTGGCCATTTAAAGCACAGCAGCATCACGACCAGCCAAATAATCGGCACAAGAGCCAGTAAGAATGCGGCGACGTCCATAGGTAGAAGCTCCTTGGTGCCGCGTGGGCGGCATCGGGGGGTCACAAAACTTCAACAGGATACCGCACGTTTACCGACAAATTACAGCCGCCCGCCGAAATTATTGAACAACCTGTTCAAAAACACGAATGGATACCACCGCGACTATACTAGAGCGCAGCAATAGAAAGGACCCCGCTTTGAGCATCACGCCCCTCGATAGCATTCGCCGCGCCATCGCCCGCCGCAATGGCGTCGCCGACTCCGCCGTAGCGGGCAGCGGCACCGCAAGGGCCCAGGGCGGCCGCATCGAGAACGGCCTCTTCCCTGCCTCCCACACGGCCGAAGAGCTCGCACGCATCCAGGAGCTGAGTCAGCGCAACGCCGGCGGACCCGATAGCAGCCAAGCCACACGTCGCCGGCGCGAACGCGATCGGGAGCCCGGCCCCGTCCGCCGCATGGTCAACGCTTGGTGGAACCGTCTGCTCGGCGCCGTCTACGGCGGCGGCTTCTCCATGCAGGAAGCGGAATACGAGGAGCACGCCACCAGCCGCGACTATCTTTGGAACACCCTCGGCACCGCCGTGTGGGGCCTGGCGTTTCCGTTGCTCACCATAGTGTCTACGCAGCTCGTGGGCGCCGAAGAAGCAGGCAAATTCTCCATCGCCTTTGTCACCGGCACGCTCATCATGATCGCGTGCAACTACGGCGTGCGCAATTTCCAGGTCTCAGACATCGACGAAAAGACGTCCTTTGCCTCCTACCAGCTCAACCGCTGGCTTTGTGGAGCGCTCGCCCTAGGCTGCGGCCTCATGTACAGCAGCGCCCGCGGCTATGATGCGCAGATGGCGACGATCGGCCTGGGCGTCTACCTGTATAAGGTCATCGACGGCGTCGCCGACGTGTACGAAGGCCGCCTGCAGCAGGCCGACAAACTCTACTTGGCTGGCATGAGCCAAACGCTACGCTCCGTCGGCGTCATCGCGGTCTTCAGCGTGGCGCTGTTCCTCACGCGCAGCATGCCCATCGCGGCCATGGCCATGGGTGTCACCGCGATCGCCTCGCTCGTGCTGGTCACCGCGCCGCTCGCCCTGCTCGAGACCGAAAAATCGCGCCGCGTGAGCCTGCGCGAGGTCGGCCACCTGTTTGTCCAGTGCGCCCCGCTCTTTGGTGCACTGTTCCTGTCCAACCTAATTGAGAGCATGCCCAAGTTTGTGATGGAAGGCACGCTGGCATACAAATATCAGCTGTACTTTAATGCCCTGTTTTTTCCAGCTCAGGCTATTCTGTTAAGCATTGGATTTGTCTATAAACCTCAGCTCCTGCGCTTGTCGAGCATTTGGGCTAATCCTCGCAAGCGTCGTCGCTTTGACCTGATTATTGTTGCCGTTATGGCGCTGATCGTGGTCATCACCGGCGTGTGCGCCGCATTTATGGCAGGTCCCGGTATTCCCCTCATGAGCTTTATGTACGGTCTTAGCTTTGAGCGCTACCGTACGCTGGCGCTGCTGATGGTCGTCGCCGGCGGCGTCACCGCGGCCATCGACTTTATCTACGCCATCATCACGGTGCTGCGCCACGCTGGAGACGTCACCAAGATCTACCTGATCTGCTTCGCCGTAAGCGTGGTGCTGCCGGTGATCCTGATTAAGCTGCTGGGTCTGATGGGCGCTGTGGTGAGCTACCTAGCCATCATGGCCCTACTCCTGGTGCTGCTGATAATCGAGTACGCCCACATCCGCCAACGCATCGAACGCGACCGCAACCCGTACGGCGCCTAATTAGCTGCCCCCGGTACCGGAATTTGCGATGGAATCTCCCCGACTAGGGTCTCGTTGTGGACAATATGCACCACGCAAAACTAAGTGAGTAGAGGCTTATAGGACAAAATGTGTGTCCCGATAGAACATCCGTTTCCATCCATTAATCCAGCCAGAACGGGTACGGGT
>UQLF01000027.1 GCA_900541875.1 uncultured Collinsella sp.
CCTTTGGCCGGCCCCCCACGGGGTGTGCCCCCCCGGCGCGCCCGCGGCAAGGCGCTTTTTTTTGCCGCCCACTTGGTCCCCAAAAATTCCGCCCCCCCGGCGTACGCCGCGGGGCGCAAACACCGATTCGGGGCCTGCAAATACGTACTTCAGGCACAATTCTCAAACATGTTCTGAGGGCTGATGCAAATTTGGTGGCTCGGCTTTGCCGAGCCCTTATATAAAGAGGCCGGAGCTAAAGCTCTGGCCTCACTAACTTTCCTATTAGATTAAGTGAGCGATCAAGGAATCGCACCCCTCCCTGCCGCGTTGCCGCAGGGCCCGCGCTGGACTTAGTTTTCAGAACATTCCGCAGACCAGGAAACCCCCTTATCCGCGGCTCCGAAGGAGCAGGATAAGGGGGTTTCCATGGTCGAGGACGTTCTGAAAACTAAGTCCAGCACGGGCCCGGACGATAACAACCGGCTACAGGTCGATGTGCGATTCCTTGATCGGGAACGGCTCCGCGAAGTGGCAGGCGCAGCAGTGACCCGGTGCGACTTCCTTAAACTCGGGAAGCTTCTCAGAGCAGATACCCTGAGCGATCGGGCAGCGCGTGTGGAAACGGCAGCCGGTCGGCGGATCCAGCGGTGACGGCGGATCGCCGGCGAGGATGATGCGCTTGCGGGTCTTCTGGATATCAGGATCGGGCACCGGCACGGCAGACAGCAGCGACTGCGTGTACGGATGGTGAGGCTCGCTGTAGAGCGTCTTCCAGTCCGAAACCTCGACCATCTTGCCCAGATACATAACGGCAACGCGATCAGAAATGTGCTGCACGACGGAGAGGTCGTGAGCAATGAAGAGATAAGCAGTACCGAACTTATCCTGAAGCTCCTTCAGCAGGTTCAAAACCTGGGCCTGAATGGAAACGTCAAGTGCAGAGACAGGCTCGTCGCAGATGATCAGCTTGGGCTTCAGAGCGAACGCGCGGGCAATGCCGACACGCTGACGCTGACCGCCGGAGAACTCGTGCGGATAGCGGTTGATGTGCTCGGGGTTCAGACCGACGACGTCCAGCAGCTCGCGGACACGCTCAATACGCTCCTCCTTGGTGCCCACGCCGTGAATGGTCATGGGCTCGGAGACGATCTCGCCAATGGTCATACGAGGGTTCAGCGAAGCATAAGGATCCTGGAAGATAAACTGCATCTCGCGACGCATGTCCTTGATCTCATGCTTGCTCATCTCGGCAACGTCTTTACCCTGGAAGAACACTTTGCCAGCCGTCGGCTTGGTGAGGCGCATGATGGTACGGCCCGTGGTGGACTTACCGCAACCAGACTCGCCGACCAGGCCAAAGGTCTCGCCCGGATAAATCTCAAACGAAATGTCATTCACAGCAGAGACAACACGCTTGGAGAAGCGCTTGGCGAACATGCCGGACTCAGCGGGAAACTCCTTAGAGAGGTGCTCAACCTTCAGCAGCGGAGTACGCTCGTTGGTATCTGCCATTACGCCTCGCCTCCCTTCTTGGAATCCTTGCGCGTACGGGACGTCTCAGGAGCGTTCTTGAGGAACTCGGGGTCACCGGAGTAGTGGCACGCAGAGTAATGACCAGACTCGGTGACAACGCGCTCGGGGCGCTGCTTGCGGCACTTGTCCGTCGCATAGGGGCAGCGAGGAGAGAAGACGCAGCCCTCGGGCAGGTTCATGAGCGAAGGCGGGTTGCCGTGAATCGGCGTAAGCGGCTTCTTCTCATCGATAGCCTGCTCCGGGATGGAGCGGATCAGGCCCCAGGTATAGGGGTGGCGGCTCTCGTAGAAGATTTCCTCAGCAGTACCGAACTCGACGGGACGACCGGCGTACATAACCATGATCTTGTCGGCCATATCGGCGACGACGCCCAGGTCATGGGTGATCATGATGATGGCGTTGCCGTTCTTCTCCTGCATTTCCTGCATAAGCTCAATAATCTGAGCCTGAATGGTAACGTCCAGGGCAGTCGTGGGCTCGTCGGCAATCAGAATATCGGGATCGCAGGCAAGAGCCATGGCAATCATGACGCGCTGACGCATACCGCCAGAGAACTGGTGCGGATACTCATTGACGCGCTTCTCGGGCTCGGGGATACCAACGAGGTCCAAAAGCTCGGTAGCGCGCTTGAGCGCCTCCTGCTTGGAGTAGCCGCGGTGCAGACGAAGGCCCTCGCCCACCTGTTTGCCGATCTTATAGACCGGGTTCAAGGAAGTCATAGGATCCTGGAAGATCATCGCGATATCGTTACCGCGAATGAGCTGCATCTCTTCCTCGGTCATCTCGAGGATAGAACGACCGCGATAGCGAACGTCGCCGCCCTCGATCTTTCCCGGAGGCATCGAGATGAGGCCCATGATAGTCATGGCGGTCACGGACTTACCGGAGCCGGACTCACCGACGACACCCAGGGTCTCGCCGCGATCGAGCGTGTAGGAGACACCGTCGACAGCGCGAACAACGCCATCCTCGGTGTGGAAATACATCTTAAGGTCATCGACCTCGAGCAGATGCTGGCCCTCGGGAACCGGCTGGTCCTTCAGGTCCACATAGTTCTTGTTCTTCTTCATCCTTATGCGTCCTTCATCTTGACGTCGAGGGCGTCGCGCAGACCGTCACCCAGCAGGGTGAAAGCGAGCACCGTCGAGAGAATTGCCAGACCGGGCATGATCATCATCCAGGGAGCAGTCAGAAGAAACTGCTGACCGTCCTGAATCATGGAGCCCCACGAAGGCGTAGGCGGAATAACGCCCATGCCGAGGAAGGACAGAGCGGACTCGGTCAGAATGGCGCCACCAATGTTCATAGTCGCGTAGACCACGATGGAGGCAACGGAGTTCGGGAAGATGTGACGCACGACGATACGAGCATCGGATGCACCCATCGCGCGCGCAGCGTCAACATAGTCGTTTTCCTTGACCGTCAAGATTGCAGAGCGGAAGACGCGCGCAATCGAAGGCCAGCCGAGAATGCCGATGGCGATAAAGACGTTCTGAAGACCACGGCCGATAACGGCGATCATGGCGACGACGAACAGCACGTACGGGAACGCCAGGAAGATATCCGCGCAGCGCATGATGATCGTATCCCAGATGCCGCCGTAGAAACCGGCCAGAGCACCCATGACCAGACCGATCAGCGTGGAGATCGCGGTGGCCATAATGCCGACGGAAAGCGAAACGCGTGCACCGTAGATAACACGGACGAGAATGTCACGACCTAGGGCGTCGGTACCAAACGGGTGCTCGGCACACGGAGCCAGCAGCGACGTCTCGGCCATGGTGGTCGAGTCGGAAGCCGTCGGCGAACCGAGCCAGGGCTTAGCCCACAAATCTGCGGTCAGGGCAACTACAACGACGATGATGATCCAGCAGACACCGATAACGGCGAGCTTGTTCTTACGAAGACGCTTAAAAGCGTCGCCCCACAGCGTGCGGGACTTGGCGGGAGCAGATGCGGCCTTGGTGGCGGTAGCCTGCTCCTGAGACTGAGAATCAGTTTCCTGCATGAGACGTACCTCCCTTAGGCCTTATCCGACGGACCGCCAAGGCGGATGCGCGGGTCGAGGAATGCATAGCTAATGTCGACGAGCAGGTTGATCACCATGACGACGACGACGATGAGCGTAACGCCGCCCATAACGATGGGCCAGTCACGCATGCTAATGGCGCGATAGACCTCATAGCCGATACCGGGCCAGTTAAAGACCGTCTCGGTCAGGATGGCGCCCGAAAGCATGCCGCCAAAGTCGACACCAATATAGGTAACGACGGGGATGAGTGCATTCTTAAGCGCGTGCTTGATGATGATCGCGCGATTGGAGAGACCCTTGGCCTTTGCCGTACGGATGTAATCCTGGTTCATGACGTCAAGCAGCTGCGAGCGCATAATGCGGGCGGCGTAAGCGGTCGAAACCGAAGCCAGCGTAATGGTCGGAAGCACATAGTGCATCCAATCCTGATACTGAGAGCTGGAACCGCCGGCACCCGAGATCGGCATGGAGAATGCACCGCCCGTGGCATCCTTGAGAATGACGCCAAAGAACAGCTGCAGCAACATACCGAGCCAGAAAGCCGGGACGGCAACGAGAATCGACGTGGTGAGCGTTACCAAAATATCCCAGAAGGAATAACGCTTAACCGCCGAAATGATACCCGCACCGATACCCATGATTGCCTCGAGCACGATGGCGCACGCGGCAAGTTTGACCGTATACGGATACTTCTGGGCAAAGATTTCCGTAACCGGCAGCTTGCGTTGATACGAATTGCCCAGATCGCCATGAAGCAGGCCGTTCATGTAATACAAGTAACGGTCCACGAGCGACGTTTGAACGGGGTCGCCGTTCTCGTCAAGGATCGCGTTGCCGTCCTCGTCCGACTGGACCAGGTGATAGCGGACGCGAAGCTGAAGCTCCACCTCGGGGGACAGAGCCTTGTCTCCACCGATCAGCTTGATCGGATCTCCCGGCACGATATTCTGGAGGGCGAACAGAATCAGCGTAACGCCCAAAAATACCGGGATGAACTGAAGCACACGTTTAACGATGTACTTACCCATACCACTCCCCTATCTAGGGATTAACCTAAATGGGATGCCGATCGCCAGACCGGCATCCCAAAATTACCATCAGCCAGTTTACCCCAGGTTAGGGAGAACTGTATGTTTCCCATGAGGTCTACGTAAATACTTGACCCTCACGGAAGCTGCAAACTCTTAGGCGAGCTCAGCGGTACCCAGCTCGGCATGCTTCTGCGGATCGACATAGAGGTGCTTGATGCGATCGGAGCCGACGATGGTGTGCGTGTAGAACATCACCGGGATGACCGGGCAGTCGGCAGCGACCATTGCGTCGGCCTCCTGCATCTTAGCGACGCGCTCCTCGTCGTCAACCGTAGTGCGAGCCTCGTCGACCTTGGCGTCGAACTCGGGGTTGTTGTAACCAGAGCGGTTGTCGCCACCAAGGGAGTCGGAGTGGAACAGCGGATACAGGAAGTTGTCCATGATCGGGTAGTCGGCAATCCAACCCAGACGACCGAACTGATAGTTAAAGTTCTGATACTGCTCGAGCAGGGCAGACCACTCAGGGGTATCGGAGACAGCGGTAACGCCAACCTTGGCGAGGTCGCCGATGATGGACTCCATGATCTCCTTGTGGCCACCGTCCTGGTTGTAGGAAAGGATCACGTTAATGCCACGATCGCCGTTGGCACCGGCAGGAGCGACCTTATCGAGGTACTCATTAGCCTTGTCGACGTCGTAGGCGCAGAACTCCCATGCGCCCTCCTTGTAGCCATCGATGCCCGGAGGAACAATGCCGTCGGCGGGAGTACGGGTACCCTTGAAGATGGTCTTGCAGATGGCCTCACGGTTGATGGCCAGGGAGATACCCCTACGCAGGTCAGCGTTGTTGAACGGCTCGGCCGTGTTGTTGCAGGTCAGGTAGTAGGTGGAAGGCTCGGAGCCAAGCAGCATGCGCTCGCCGTCGCCCATGGTGTAGCCGTCCTTGGACACGCCGCGATCCTTCTTGGCGGCGTCGATCTGAGCAACGGGAACGTCGCAGACATCGAGGTTACCGGCCTGGAACTCCTTGTAAGCGGTCTCCATGTCCTTGATGACCTGGAAGTGGATGCCATCGATCTTGGCCTTGTCGCCATAGTAATCGTCGAACTTCTTGAGGTTGATCTCCTGACCATCCTCCCACTTGCCGTCCATCATGAACGGGCCGTTACCGACCGGTGCAAGATAGAAGCTCTTGGCATCGGACTCGGCGCACTCGGGAACCGGGGCCAGAGCCGGGTGAGAGGCGACGAAGGGGAAGTCGGCGTAAGCGGAAGACAGCTTGACGACGAGGGTCTCATCGTCGGGGCAGGTAACACCGCTGAGCTCGGTAGCGTTACCGGCAAGCAGATCGTCATAGCCCTCGACCATGGAAAGGTGATAGGAGACCTCGGAAGGGCCATACTCGGTAGCGATGGCCGACTTGGTGTTGACCAGACGCTCCCAACCGAGCTTGAAGGACTTGGAGGTAACGTCGTCACCGTTGTGGAACTTGGCCTTCTTGATCTTGAAGGTAAACTCGGTGGCGTCGTCGTTGGCCTCAAAGGACTCGCAAGCCAGCGGAACGATCTCGCCCTTCTCGGCATCATAAGAGGTCAGAGCGTCAAAGAGCTGGTACTCGACCTGAGTGCCCTGGTCCTCCTGGACATTGTAGGGGTCGATGCAGACCGGGTTGTTGATGTAGAAGTTCAGCGTCGAACCGGACTCAGAACCGGAAGTGTCGCCGCCCTTCTTGCCGCATGCGGCAAGAAAAGCCATGGAGCTCGCAGCGAGGGTGCCGCCAACAAAGGCGCGACGACCCATAACGGGCTGGTGGAACATAGAATCAGCCATGCCATCCTCCTTATGAGATAGGACAAAGAAATGTTCAGTCGGACACATGTCGAGACAATCCGATCCGAACCATCAAAACGCCGCCCGTTGCTATGGCTGGTTATGCACAACAGGCCAACGTTTTGCAATACTGTAGCGCATTTTATACACAATTTGGGGCTAATTCCGGTTAACGGTCGAGAATTTCTTTAGTTGGGCGAAGTATGTGAGGATATTTTGACTCTGTTACAAATATGTAAACAAAAAGGGTCCCGCACTTACGGGACCCTTTTTGAATATTTATGCGGCTCGTGCTTAGTAGCCGACGATGCCCTGCGGGAAGAAGAACATGCACAGCACGACGCACGCAGCAAACACGACAGCCATGATGACGGTCAGGCGGTCAAGGTTCTGCTCCATAACGCCCGTGGCTGAGCTGGAGTTATACAGCGAGCTGGCAATCATATCCGAAACGCCGGTACCCTTACCGGAATGCATCAGGACGAGAATCGTCAGCGCCACGGCAGAAACAGCCCAAACGACAAACAGAAGAATCTGGAACGGACCCATAGATAAGCTCCTTAATAGAACAATTCAAACTCCAGTACTGTACCACAATCCCCCGTTCTCCCCTACCTGCCACTCGGGGACGGGGCGGAAATGGCAGAAATACCAAAAAAGGGGATTGTCCGATTGTGGACAACCCCCTTGCTAGAAAACGGTATTTGTTTTCTCTTAGGCCTCGGTGGCGAGCACGCGGCCCGTCATCTCGGCGGAAGGCTCCAGACCAGCCATGGTGAGCATAGTCGGGGCGATATCGGAAAGACGACCGTCCTCGATACCGGTGAGCTGTGCTTTCTCATCAACGATGATGAACGGCACGCGGTTGGTGGTGTGCGCCGTAAACGGATGCTTGGAACCGTCGGAAGCAACGTCAAACATGTGATCGGCGTTGCCGTGGTCGGCGGTAATCAGTGCAAAGCCGCCCTTGGCGAGAATCGCCGGGACAACCTTGGACAGGGCATCGTCAACAGCCTCAACGGCCTTAACGGCAGCGTCGAAGACACCGGTGTGACCAACCATGTCGCAGTTCGCGAAGTTCACGATGTAGAAATCAGCGCGATCCTCGTTGATGGCGGCGACAAGCTTCTCGGTAACCTCGGGAGCGCTCATCTCGGGCTGCAAATCGTAGGTAGCGACCTTGGGGGAAGCGACGAGCACACGCTCCTCGCCCTCCTTGGGCTCCTCGATGCCACCGTTGAGGAAGAACGTCACGTGGGCGTACTTCTCGGTCTCGGCAGTGTGCAGCTGCTTCAGGCCATTGGCGGCGATGACGTCGGCCAGGACGTTCTCGGGGAACGTCTTGGGGAAGGCGACCTCGACGTCAAACGTCGGATCGTACTCGGTCATCGTCACAAAGTGCGAGAGCTTGATCTGCTCGCGCTCAAAGCCGTCGAACTCCTTGTCCGTGAACACGCGGGTCATCTGACGTGCGCGGTCGGGACGGAAGTTGAAGAAGATGGCCGCGTCGCCCTCGTGGATACCCTCGTTGTGGGCAGCGAAGGGCTCGACGAACTCGTCGCCGCGCGGATCCTTCTCGTAGTAGGCCTTGATACCGGCAACGGGGTCGGTATCGGCATCGGACGCGTTGACCATGACGTCGTAGGCACGCTGGATGCGCTCCCAACGGTTGTCGCGGTCCATGGCCCAATAGCGGCCCGAAACGGTGGCGACGCGAGCGTCGCAACCGGTCTCCTCGGAGATCTTAGCCAGGAAGGCGCAGAACTCGCTCATGTAGCCGGCACCGGACTGCGGGTCAACGTCGCGGCCATCCATGAAGGCGTGGACGCGAACGGTCTTGACACCGTGCTCGGCAGCCATCTTGACCAGAGCCTCGACGTGGTTCATGTGAGAATGAACACCGCCGGGGCTCATAAGGCCCATGAGGTGGAGAGTCTTGCCGTCAGCCTTGACGTCGTCCATAGCCTTGACGAAAACCTCGTTCTTGGCGATGGAACCGTCCTTGATGGCGTTATTGATGCGCGAAAGCTCCTGGAACACGATGCGGCCGGCACCCATGTTGAGGTGACCCACCTCGGAGTTGCCCATCTGGCCGTCGGGAAGGCCCACGTCCTCGCCCGAAGCACCGAGCGTGGTGTGAGGATACTTCTCGTACAGGCCATCAAGGAAGGGCGTCTTGGCAGCGGCGACGGCGTTCTCACCATCAGCCGGAGCCAGGCCGCAGCCGTCCATGATAATCAGGAGTGCAGGAAGATGACGTTGTGCCATATGTCCTACTCGCCTGCCTTGACGACCATAGAGGCGAAGTCGGCAGCCTTGAGCGAAGCGCCGCCCACGAGGGCGCCGTCAACGTCGGGCTTGGCGACGAGCTCGGCGATGTTACCGGGCTTGGCGGAACCACCGTAGAGAACGCGGATGCCGTTGGCGAGCTCCTCGCCGAACATCTCCTTGAGGGTCTCACGGATAGCGCCGCAGACCTCCTGAGCATCCTCGGCGGTAGCGGTCTTGCCGGTGCCGATGGCCCAGATGGGCTCATAGGCGACGACGACCTGCTTGGGGCAGGTGATCTCAAGACCAGCAAGGCCAGCCTTGACCTGGTTCACGACGTGCTCGACATAGGTGCCGGCCTCGCGGACCTCAAGGGACTCGCCGCAGCAGAAGACGGGAACAAGGCCGGCGGCAACGAGAGCCTTGGCCTTCTTGTTCTGGTCCTCGTCGGTCTCGTGGAAGTAGTCGCGACGCTCGGAGTGACCGATGATGCAGTAGGTGCAGCCAGCGGACTTGAGCATGTCGCAAGAGGACTCACCCGTGAAGGCACCCTTGGCCTCCCAGTACACGTTCTGTGCACCGAGGGCGATGGGGGCAGCCTGAATACGGTCATGAACCGTGGTGATGTCGATGGTCGGAGGGCAGACGAGTACCTCGACGCCAGCCGGAACCTCGGGCAGAGCCTGAGCCAGCTCGTCGGCGAGCTTGGCAGCCTCGGCGACGTCGTTGTTCATCTTCCAGTTACCAGCGATAAGAAGGGTGCGATTAGGCATCGAGAAGCGCCTCCACTCCGGGCAGGGCCTTACCCTCGACGAGCTCCATGGAAGCGCCACCGCCGGTGGAAATCCAGCTCATCTTGTCGGCCAGGTTAAACTTGTTGACGGCCGCGACGGAATCGCCACCACCGATGATCGAGGTGCAGTCGGCCTCGGCGACAGCCTCGGCGATAGCCTGGGTGCCGTGAGCGAAGTTATCGAACTCGAAGACGCCCATGGGGCCATTCCAGAACACGGTCTTGGCGCCCTTGACGGCCTCGGCGTAGAGTTCCTCGGTCTTGGGGCCGATGTCCATACCCTCACGATCGTCGGGGATAGCGTCGGAAGCGACAACCTCGGGGACAGCGTCCTCGCCAAAGTGATCGGCAACACGGTTGTCGATGGGGAGCAGGATCTTGACGCCCTTCTCCTCGGCCTTCTTGAGCATCTCGCCAGCGCGCTCGACCCAGTCCTCTTCCTTGAGGGACTGACCAACGGACAGGCCCTGAGCCAGGAAGAAGGTGTAGGCCATGCCGCCACCGATGATCAGGGTATCAGCAGAGTCGATGAGGTGATCGAGAACACCGATCTTGGAGGAAACCTTGGAACCGCCGACGATAGCGACGAAGGGACGCTCGGGCTCGGCGAAGATGCCGGTGAGCGTGTCGACCTCCTTCTCGAGCAGGAAGCCAGCGACTGCGGGCAGGTAAGCGGCGGGGCCCACGACGGAACCCTGGGCGCGATGAGCGGTACCGAAGGCATCGAGAACGAAGACGTCACCATAGGAAGCGAGCTTCTTGGCGATCTCGGGATCGTTCTTCTTCTCACGCTTGTCAAAACGGACGTTCTCGAGAACGAGGACCTTGCCCGGCTCGACGGCAGCGACAGCCTCAGCAGCCTTCTCGCCGTAGGTGTCGGCGACAAAGGCAACGTCGAGACCAGAGAGCTCAGCGAGCTTCTTGGCGACGGGCTCGAGAGACAGCTCGGGCTGGAAGCCGGTGCCCTCGGGACGGCCGAGGTGGCTCATGAGGATGACGCGAGCGTTGTGCTCAACGAGATAGTTGATGGTGGGCAGGGCAGCCTTGATACGGGTGGTGTCGCCAACGACGCCATCCTTGATAGGCACGTTAAAGTCAACGCGGACGAGAACGCGCTTGCCGTCGACATCGATGTCGCGGACGGTCTTCTTGGTAAAGGCCATGTTTGCTTCTACCTTTCGTACGTGTCTGCCTCCCATTACGGCAGACGATTTCTTATAAAAAGGGCGCGACCCTAGGGTGAAAGCCCTATAAGGCCGCGCCCTTCTTTAGACGCTCAACGAGCTATTCGTTAAAAGCTAAATTAAGCAACGAACTTCTCGAAGTACTTGATGGTGCGGACCATCTGAGAGGTGTAGGAGTTCTCGTTGTCGTACCAAGAGGTGACCTGAACGAGGGTCTGGCCGTTGCCGAGGTCAGAGCACATGGTCTGAGTGGCGTCGAAGATGGAGCCGTGGGTCTCGCCGATGATGTCGGTGGAGACGATGTCGTCCTCGTTGTAACCGAAGGTCTCGGAGATGGTGGCAGCGTAGGCCTTCATAGCAGCGTTGACCTCGTCGACGGTGACCTTCTTGTCAACGACAGCGTAGAGGTTGGTGATGGAGCCGGTCGGCGTCGGGACGCGCTGGGCGGCACCGATGAGCTTACCGTTGAGCTCGGGGAGAACCAGGCCGATAGCCTTGGCAGCACCGGTGGTGTTGGGGACGATGTTGACGGCGCAGGCGCGGCTACGACGCTTGTTGCCCTTGCGCTGCGGGCCGTCGAGCGGCATCTGGTCGCCAGTCCAGGCGTGAATGGTGGTCATGATGCCGGACACGATGGGAGCGAAGTCGTTCAGACCCTTGGCCATCGGGGCGAGGCAGTTGGTGGTGCAGGAAGCAGCGGAGATGATGTTGTCCTCAGCGGTCAGCGTCTCATGGTTGACGTTGTACACGATGGTGGGCAGATCGCTGCCGGCCGGAGCGGAGATGACGACCTTCTTGGCGCCAGCGTTGATGTGGGCCTGAGCCTTAGCCTTGCTGGTGTAGAAGCCGGTGCACTCGAGAACGACGTCGACGTCGAGGTCGCCCCAAGGCAGGTTGTTGGCGTCGGCCTCCTTGTAGATCTTGATCTCCTTGCCGTCAACGGTGATGGAATCCTCGCCAGCAACGACCTCGTGATCGCGAGCGTAGTTGCCCTGCGTGGAGTCGTACTTCAGCAGGTAAGCGAGCATATCGGGAGAGGTGAGGTCGTTGATAGCGACGATCTCGGAGCCCTCATGACCGAACATCTGACGGAAGGCCAGACGACCGATGCGACCGAAGCCGTTAATAGCAACCTTTACTGCCATTGTGTCTCCTTTCGTAAGGCCCCCGCAAGCTACAGCGCCTGCCGTTGAGGCCCACAAACTAACCACTCGCCTAATATACCTTTTTTTTGACTTGAATTTCACGAGAATGCTCGAAATTGAAAATCAAATTTGCGTTAAAACGCTTTAAAGAATAAAATAGCAGCTAAATCCGTATATAAGTCGATACTTTAACCTACCTGTTTGCTTCAATGAGCTTTTCAAGCCGTAAAACACGATGGTAGAGGGCCGACTTCGACAAGGGAGGGTCAGCCATCTCCCCTAAATCACGCAGCGAAAGATCGGGATAGCGCTCGCGCAGGTCGCAAAAGACCGCCAAGGCATCCGGAAGCGCATCGCGAAGGCCTCGCTGCTCGAGCTCATCGATCAACGCAAGCTGATGCTGGGCAGCACCGGCGCTTCTGGTCTGGTTGGCGAGCTCGGCGTTCACGCGACGGTTCACATCGTTCTTAACCAACTTGACCGCGCGCGCCTCCTCAATCTCGGCAACGCTGCGCTTGGCGCCAATCAGCTTTAATAGATGCTCGATTTCCTCGGCGCTCTTAATGTACACGGCATATGACCCCCGCCGTGCATTAACACGAGCATGGACCCCAATCTGCTCCAACAGATCGCAAAGCCCCTTGGCATATTGCTCGCCCTGCACAGCGATCTCCAAATGAAAATCGCCGCGTGGATCGGCCACGAAGCCGCCCGCGATGAGCGCGCCGCGGATATAGGCAAGTCTACAGCAAGGACGGGCAACGATATGTCGGGGTACGCCGGCGACAAGTCCTCCCCTACGGTCGAGGATGCCCAGCAGCACCAGAGCCTTATCCAGGTCTGGCTGATCAGGCAAGGTGATGAGGTAGTTTCGAACCTTATGCAATACAGATTTACGAACGGTGAACTCCGTTTTGAGCTTAAGGATGCGATGCGTCAGCGTGATCATCGTGCGCGCGACGGCGCCCGTCTCGGTCGCGACCGTCAAACGATACCGCCCGGAGCCGGCCAGCGAAAGTGTACCGCTCACACGCGTCAGGGCGGCAAGCGTCGACAAGTCGCAATATTCACATTCGGGTTCGCAGCGCGCGAGCTCGTCGCGCACCTCGGCGGTAAACGACATGCAGGCCTATGCCTTCGTGTTGGCGCGCGAAAGGTCGCGGTGGGAAATGCTCACGTGATATTGGGCGCCTTCCAAATAACGTGCCGTGGCCTCGGCGATGGCAACGCTGCGGTGTTGACCGCCCGTGCAGCCGATGGCGATAGAAAGCTGTGGCTTGCCCTCCGCGATATAGCCCGGCATCACCGTATCGAGCAGCTGTGTCCAAGCCTTCCAAAACTCCTGCGTCTTGGGATGGTCCAGAACAAAATCTGAGACCTTTTTATCGAGACCGGTCATCGTGCGCATCTCGGGATCGTAGAACGGATTGGGCAGGAAACGAACGTCGATCATAATGTCCGCCTCGACGGGCAAGCCGTGCTTAAAGCCAAACGAGAACACGTGAACGTCCATGAGCTGCTGGTCGGACAGCTCGGAAAATGCCATACGTAGCTTGTTGCGCAGCGCAGAGGTGCGCAGACGGCTCGTGTCGATAATCATATCGGCTCGGTCGCGCACGCCCTGCAGCTGAAGGCGCTCGCGTTGAATGGCATCGGCCGTAGTCTCCCCCGGCTTGGCAATGGGATGGCGGCGGCGATTTTCGCTGTAGCGACGAATCAGCACCTCGTCAGAAGCCTCCAGGAACACGATGTCGCAGCTCATCTCGCGCTCTTCGAGCGCGGCGACCGCATCGAGCAACTCGTCAAACAGTCCCTGGCTACGCAAATCGCAGGTAACGGCGAGATGCCTGCCCACGCCCGTATTGATGCCGACGAGCTCGGCAAGCTGGGCGATGAGACGCGGAGGCAGGTTATCGATGCAAAAATAGCCCATGTCCTCGAACACGTGCATGGCCTGTGTGCGGCCCGATCCGGACATTCCGGTGATGATGACGATATCGGGGATGCGCTCCGAGCGCTCCGCCGCATCCATGGCATCTCCCTTTTGCATGTGCTGCCTCCCGAAAACAAGCGCGGGACCCAGCAACCCGGATCCCGCGCGGTCAATTGCCTATATTGAGTATACCGCCCCGAGCGGATACGAGGCCTGTCTTACGCCTCAAGCGCAGCCTTGAACCAACTCGTAATACTCGTGGGGTGCGTGATGGCGGTGCCGACGACAACGGCCCAGGCGCCAGCATCGATCGCAGCGCGAGCCTCCTCGGGCGTATGCACGCGACCCTCGCAAATGATGGGAAGGCCGGGGAATTCCTCAGTCGCCTGGCGCAGGAGCGGCAGGTCGGGGCCATCGGCCATGGTGCAGTCGATGGCGGCGACGCCGTGAGAAAGCGTGGTGGATACAAGGTCGAAGCCCATATCAACAGCACGGCGAATGTCCTCGATGGTGGCGCAATCCGCCATCAGGAGCACACCCTCCTCGTGCAGCGGGCGGAAGGTATCCTCGACCGTCTTGCCATCGGGGCGCGGACGATCGGTGGCGTCGATCGCCACGATATCGGCACCGGCAGCAACGCAGGCGCGAGCGTGACGCAGCGTCGGCGTGATGTAAACGCCCTCGTGTCCATCCTTCCACAGGCCGATGACGGGAACCTCACAGCGACCCTTAATGGCGGCAATGTCGGCAAGGCCCTGGCAGCGAATGGCGGCGGCGCCGCCGAGCTCGCAAGCGCGAGACATTTGCGCCATGGTCTCGGGCGTACGAAGCGGCTCGCCCATATACGCCTGAACGCTCACGACGAGCTTGCCCTTCAGGGATTGAATCAAAGGATTGACGGTCATAAGGCTGTAACCTTTCTCAGAACAGCCTCCCGAGACGTGTTGTCTCGGGAGGCTCCTACAGAAGATACGTTTACTTCAACGAGGCAAGGAGATGCTCAGCGGCACCGATGAGCGGAGCATCGCCCTCCAGAGAACCGATGAGGATCGGCGTGTTCTGAAGCGGATCGAGCGCCTGGCTGGCATAGCCCTCGTGCACCGAATCCTTCCACGTCTGCGAACGCCAATCGGGACCTTGGTGAATCACGCCGCCCGAAAGCACGATGACCTCAGGGTCCAGGATGTTAGCGAGCGAGCCCAAGCTGGCGCCCAGCGCAAAGCCGGCGTCATGGATGACCTCGGTCGCCTTTGCGTCGCCCGCACGGCACAGGTCGTTCACATCGCGACCGACCGAAGGACGGCTGGGGTCGACGCGGCCAAAACGCTCATCGTACATTCGACCAATGGATGTGCCCGAAGCAACCGACTCCAGATGGCCGGAACGCCCGCAGGCGCACGGAATGCCGGCGGCAGCCGAGCACTCGATGTGGCCCATATGACCGGCAGCACCATGGAAGCCCTGCATCACGCGGCCGTTCTCGACATATGCGCCGCCGATGCCCGTACCGATGCCAAGACACAAGACGGAGAACTTGCCCTTGCCGACGCCCCAGTGGGCCTCGCCCAGAGCATGAGCCTGCACGTCGCCTACGACGGCAACGGGAAGACCGAGGTCCTCGCGCAGACGCGGCCCCAACTGAACGCCGGACCAGCCGGGCATGATCTCGTTGGCATACGCGATGGCGCCCGTCTTGGGATCGACGACGCCGGCGGCACCGATACCGACGCCAAGGACCTCGACATCGGGATTCGCCTCGAGAGCAGCCTTGATGGACGCCTCGATACGCTGGAAGACGGCCTCGCCGCCCTCCTGGGCCTCGGTAGGAACCTCGGCCTCAAAAACGGGATGGGGCACGCTGCCGTCAGCCGGGTACTCCATGATGGCAGTCGCGATCTTAGTTCCGCCGATATCGACAGAGCAGACGTACTTGTTCTCCATGTCGCTCTCCTTAGGAGATAAAAAACAACTACAGGAAATGCGCCGTCAGGCTAGCCGTCACAGCGCGGTAAAGGTTTTCCAGGTGCCCGAGATCGCCGAGAAACCGTGTGACCATTGACCTAATGGGTCATGGCCGCACGGTTGAACGGCGAGGTCGGGTGCCTGGGGAAGCTTTACAGGAGACCGTTGTCCTGGAGGACCTTCTTAATCGCCTCGACGTTCTCGCCGGTCATGGCCTTCACCGGGCGCGGCATGGTCGGGCTGTCGAAGATACCCATGAGGTTCATAGCGGTCTTGAAGGCGCCGACGCCACCGGCATAGCCCTGGACGCCCGAGGTGACATCCCAGATGTGCGAAATCTCGTTGAGGCGATCCTGCTCGGCCTTGACGGTAGCCCAGTCACCAGCCTGAGCGGCCTTCCACTGACGCACGTAGCCCTCGGGCTCAACGTTGGCGAGACCCGGGACGGAACCGTCGGCGCCACCGAGGTAGGCGCCGTCGACAACAACCTCGTGGCCGGTGAGAATGCTCATCGGATGGCCGTTCTTCTCGTTCTCCTGAACGAGGTAGCGGAACGAGATGTCATCACCCGAGGAATCCTTGACGCCAGCAAGGACGCCCTCGGCGCCGAGTTTGGCAAGGAGCTTCCAGGGGAGCTTGGTGTGAACGCAGACGGGAATGTCGTAGGCAAAGATGGGCAGGTCGAGCTCCTCGTGCAGGATGCGGAAGTGCTCCTCGACCTCGGTCATGCCCTGCAGGGCATAGAACGGGCAGGTGGCGACGAGGACATCGGCGCCCAGCTCCTGGGCGACCTTGCCGTGCTCGATCATGCGCTCGGTCTCGGTATCGATGATGCCGACCAGAACGGGAACGCGGTGGTCGACGATACGAACGGCCTCGGCGATAATCTGGCGACGGCGCTCGTCGGTGGAGAAGACGACCTCGCCCGAGGATCCCAAGAAGAACAGGCCATCGACGCCGGCATCGATCATGCGGTTGATGCTGCGCTCAAAGGAGGCAACGTCGAGCTGGTGATCTTCGGTATCGGGAACAACGACGGGAGGGATAACGCCGGTGAATTTCTGAGTTGCCACAAGAATCTCCTTAGCTGTCTGGCGGGCGGCCCTATGCCACCCACTCTTGTTGGCAGTGTCCAGGCCGTCTAGGCCAAAGAACACGAGTAGAACGTTTGGTTAAAAAAGTCGACGACTTCGTTTTCGAACGCATTGATGCGCTCGTGAGCGTATTTTGCATAGATGATATGCCTCCGGTCACACTCAAGACCGTTGAATACGGCAAACTGATCCTTGGGATCGCTCACGGTATCCATGAGCGATGTGCCCATGAGCACCGATCCACGCACCCGAGACGACAGCGCCTCGAGGCCACCGGGAATTGGATTGGCAACCGCCGTGCAAGCGAGGCCCCGCTCGTCCAGAGCAGAAACCGCCAGCGCGACTCCGCCGCCAAGACCCTCGCCCCATGCAAAGATGCGGTCGGGGTCCATGCCATCAAGATTGCGCGCCACCTTCGCCAGCGCGCAACCCCAACGGACGCGCTCGACAAAAGCGGGCGAAGAAATCCCCCGCTGCAGGTCGTCCGCACCGGCAACATCGTCATCCAGCGCGAGGACGGCATACCCCATGGCGGCAAATCTCGTCATGTGATGCCAGCCGCGCACAGGCCGATCGATGTCGTGGAACATCAGGCACAACGGCACGCGCTCAGATACTCGGGCACGACCGACAGGCTCGATCAAACGAGCGTGAATCGCATCGTCACCGAGCTCAAAGGAGACCTCCGAGTAACGGGCGCAGGGGTTAACAAAGTCAATCGCCGTAATGGCCAGGCCTTGAATCTCAAGATTCGAAGCGCATGTCTCTAAATCAGAAACATCTGCTTGGACATCACCGCGCCAGTCCCGATATTCTGCGAGCCTTGACGAAACCGTTCCAGAAATTCCCACGAGCCCGGGGACAATCAGCTCGTCAACATTGCTCTCGCACTTAGACATGAGCCTCCCCTCCCTTGCAGAAAAACGGAATGATCAAATCGTCAAAATCCTGAATCTCCTCGTGGCCAAAGCCTTCAAAGAACTCATGACGCTTTTCACAGGTCAGGTTGTTATAGACCGCAAACTGCGTCGCTGGCGGACAGACGATATCGGCTGTGCCAGTGCCAAACAGCACGGGGCATTTGACCATAGGGGCAAAGTTCTTGGAATCGAAGTACGCCAGCTTGGCATAGGCTTCGTCAATACGAGTCGAGTCCTCGTCAAACCAGCGAGACCAATAGCGCAGGCCCTCGTAGGCAATGTCGTCGGCATCCAAATCCCAGACCAGGCGGAAATCTGACAGGAAGGGATAGAGGATGGCGGCACGATTGATAAGCTCGCTGTTAAGCGCACAGGTCGCAATGCCCAAACCGCCGCCCTGAGACGCGCCGTTCACAAACACACGCGCAAGATCGATGCCCTCGAGCTCGCGAACGATGCGGCACAGGATGCGAATATCTTGGTGCAAGCGGACATAGTAGAGGTTGGCCGGGTCGCCGTCGATACCGGCGACGATATGACCGGCAACCGTTGTGCCCTCAAATCCACCAATGTCCTCGGAGGGACCTCCTTGGCCGGGGCAGTCGAGGGCGATGAGTGCCATGCCCATGCCCGCAAACGACGCCTGCTCAAACCAGCTGCGGCTTGCACCCGGATACCCATGGAACTGAAGTACCAATGGCACGGGCTCGTCCGAGACGGGTTTAAGGTACTTGGCATGCAGGCGCGCGCCACACATGCCGGTATACCAGAGGTCGAAAAGCCGGCAGGTCGCGGCATCGGCGACCGATGCCGTCTCGATCGCATAGTCAAGCCCGACGGCGTCGGCCTCGGCCATGCGATCCTTCCAAAAGAGATCGAAATCTGATGGACGGGGCATGGCGCCTCGATATTCATCAAATTGATGTTGTAGCTCCTGAGCACTTGGCATGGCTCGTGAACCCAACCTTTCGAAATCGCAACGGAGGTGGGGCCCGGCCCGGCGGCGGGGGGCCCCGGCCCGGGGGGGGGGGGGGGCATTGCAGTCGTATTCCAGCACGCGGCCATCACCGGAAGCATCGGTGATATAGAAGTGGTAATCCCGCCCGCTGGAA
>UQLF01000028.1 GCA_900541875.1 uncultured Collinsella sp.
GGAGCTCAAGCCCATAAGGAGGGCCTACGAGGCATGGGTCGAGGCCGGACTTCCGCTCGATTGGGACAGGCAGGCCTCGCGCGCGAGGACGTTTTCAAAACCAAGCCCGGTCCCGGCCGGACAGCCCACGAACGCTACAGGTTCTTGACACCCATCGCGCGCATGGCGTTTAGGATGGCGATGATCGCCACGCCCACGTCGCCGAACACAGCAAGCCACATGTTAGCGATGCCCAGCGCTGCCAGCACAAGTATCAGCAGCTTAACGCCCAGCGCAAAGATGATGTTCTGCCAGACAATCGCCATGGTCTTGCGTGCCACGCGGATCGCGCGGGAAATGTTGGACGGCTTGTCGTCCATGAGCACCACGTCGGCGGCCTCAATCGCGGCGTCGGAACCCATAGCGCCCATGGCAATGCCAACGTCTGCGCGGGTGAGCACGGGCGCATCGTTGATGCCGTCGCCGACAAAGGCGAGCTTGCCTTTGCCGCTTTCGGCCGCGAGCAGCGCTTCAACACGTTCGACCTTGTCGCCTGGCAGGAGCTGCGCGTGGAACTCGTCGAGGCAGAGCTGCTTGGCCACCGCAGCAGCCACTTCCTCGCGGTCGCCCGTGAGCATGACGGTGCGCTTGATACCGGCGGCGTGCAGGTCGCGGATCGTCTGCTCGGCATCGGCCTTAACGGTGTCTGCAATCACGATGTGGCCGGCGTACACGCCGTCAACGAGCACATGCAGAATCGTTCCGACGACCTCGCAATTGGGAGCGTCGATACCGGCCGCAGCAAGCATCTTGGCGTTGCCGACGACGACATGCTTGCTATCGATAGTTGCCGTCACGCCGTGGCCCGCGTCATTAGTGGAATCCGTTACGCGCTTGGGGTCGAGCTCGCCCTGGTAGGCGGCGCGCACCGACTGCGCGATAGGATGGTCGGAGAATGACTCGGCGAGGGCTGCGACTTCAAGCAGCGATTGCTCGGTATAGCCGGCTTCGGGGTGTACTGCCACGACCGAGAACGTGCCGTTGGTGAGCGTGCCGGTCTTGTCGAAGACGACGGTGTCCACGTCGGCGAGCGTCTCGAGGTAGTTAGAACCCTTGATGAGAACGCCCAGCTTGGAGGCGCCGCCGATGCCGCCAAAGAAGCTCAGCGGGACGCTGATCACGAGCGCGCACGGGCAGCTGACGACCAAGAAGGTCAGGCCGCGCAGGATCCAGTCGGACCAGGCGCCGGTGATCAAGCCGCCGCCGAGCGCGAGTACCGCGGCAGCGCCGGTGACGGCGGGCGTGTAGACGCGGGCGAAGCGCGTGATGAAGTTCTCGGTGCGCGCCTTCTTTTCGCTGGCGTTTTCTACGAGCTCCAGGACGCGTGCGACGGTGGACTCGCCAAAGGGCTTGGTGGTGCGCACGTGGATGAGACCCGTCATGTTGATGCAGCCGCTGATGATATCGTCTCCGGTTTTGGCCGGGCGGGGGACTGACTCGCCCGTGAGCGCGGCGGTATCGAGCTGTGTCTCGCCTTCGACGATGACGCCGTCGATAGGCACGCGCTCGCCGGGCTTGACCACGATCACGGTGCCCACGGCGATGTCATCGGGGAAGACCTGCTCGAGTGTGCCGTCGGGCTGCTCGACGTTAGCGTAGTCGGGCGCGATGTCCATCATGGCGCTGATCGACTTGCGGCTTTTGCCCACGGCGTATGCCTGGAACAGCTCGCCGACCTGGTAGAACAGCATGACGGCGGCGCCTTCGGCCATGTGCGGGTCGGTGTCGGGGAAGAGCACCATGGCAAACGCGCCGATGGTCGCGACGGCCATGAGGAAGCTCTCGTCGAACGCCTTGCCACGGCGGATGTTGTTGTATGCCTTTTGGAGCACGTCGTAGCCGGCAATCAAAAAAGGCACGAGGAACAGTGCGAAGCTGGCGTAGATGTCGCCCGGGGTGCCGAATGCGGCAGTGAGGGTGCCGAGCTCATCGAGGGCGTACACCACGGCAAAAATGCCCAGCGCTACCAGGATGCGGTTGCGCTTATGCTCGAGTGACTCTTTTTTCTTGCGCTTCTTCTTTTTCTTTTTGGGGTCGGCGGTGGCCATGACTCGTATCCTCCCATTTGAATGAATGAACACTCGCTCATATAATTTCGCGAGCAAAGGCCGCGGCAAGCGCGGCCTTGCAGGTTGGCGTAAACCTGGGCTAGAGAATGATCTCGCAGTCCGGCTCGGCGTCGGCCGTAAACTCTACAACGCGGTTGAGCACCTCGTCGAACTCGGCGTCATCGGCCTCGAGCGTCAACTTCTGGGTCATAAAGTTGACCGAAACGGACTTGACGCCCTCGAGCTTGGCCAGCTCGTCCTGAAGCTCACGCGCGCAGTTGGCGCAGTCGATTTCGTCGAGCTTAAACTGCTTTTTCATGGTGGGTTCCTTTCTCTGTATTTGCGGCTTGGGTGCAGGCCGCGCTGGTACCGTGGTTGGTTGCTATTCGCAGATATGACTCATGCCCTGGTTGAGCATGGTGTAGACGTGATCGTCTGCAAGCGAGTAGAGGATGTTGCGGCCGTCGCGGCGGAACTTGACCAGGTGCGACTGCTTAAGCGTGCGCAGCTGGTGCGATACTGCCGACTGCGAGGTTTCGGTCGCTTCGGCGATGTCTGCCACGCAGAGCTCGCGGCCCATGAGGGCATAGAGGATCTTGATGCGCGTGGTGTCGCTGAAGACCTTGAACAGGTCGGCGAGGTCGTAGAGAAGCTCCTCGTCGGGAAGGTCCTCGGGCGAGCAGGTGGTGGGGATCGCGGGTTCGGTGGCCTCGATGTCGGGTTTCGTTTCATCAACGCGGATGCTCATTGCAATATCCTTTCATATGAACATGCGCTCATATAACTTGCTTCCGATTATATGAGTGTATGTTCATATGTCAATGACGTTCAGGTAATTCGTTGCACAAAATGATGGGGAATAGTGGACGAGATCCCGGACTGAGCGGTTTTGATAGCCGATGCCGGGGTGGGTGCCCCTGAGCCGTGCAAAAATTGGAGTATTCTGCAACGATAGGGGGTCCGTTAATTTATTGCAGGCCATATAATGCAGTTCAAGAGTTATCTTAGGGTGTTAATCCGATGAGTTCTTCCTCAAATGTTGCCTAACGCTCTCGCGCAAGAGTGATTTCGCTTCACATTTGGATCCACTCGAGGGTGATAGACACCCGGCTCTGCTGAATACTCGCAATTTTGCACGTCGCTAAGGTGCCCACCTTGTTAGCCAGTCTAGCTTCCGGCCCCGAAGATCCTGCCCTCGGGCGCGAGGCTGCTTGTTTGGGCAAATGATGGGCTGTCGGATTCGACAGTCTGCATGTCATCGATTGTCGGAACTTCATTAATTGTCGGGTCATCCAACGTGATGCCTTCGAGTGTTGCTTTTTCGAGGTCGATTCGTTGACGATCTTCGGAATCCTGGCGAAGCTGCTTCTGAATTCGCTGTTTTTCTTCTATAAACCTTCTGAGCACAAACTGTCTCAGGTCCTCTTGCATGATTTGAAAGTCTTTTGGCAGACGCGAGGGGCGTACGCCCTCTTTCCGCTGGATTGCTTCCATGACCCTAACGAAAGCGCTGGCATGCATAAAGGAATAACGACTGACGGTGATGATTCCGTACCCCATGGACGCAAGTGCATTCTTGCGCTCCTCATCGATGGCGCGGTCTTCTTCCGCGTCATGATAAAAACCGTTGTATTCAATGTCTGTGCGAGATTTCTTTAGATACGCATCCATAAAGAACTTTTTGCGTCTCGTGAGATTCTTTGCAGCAGCGGTGACCTGCACCTCGTAATCGGTCTCAATTCCCTTAATACCAAGCCCTCCTTCGCTTTTGGGCAGCGTTAGCATCATGACAAAGGCCGTTTCCATAGGAGATCGGCATCCGTCGCGCACACATTGGATCGCCTTTCGGGCAAGGGCCAGACCGTCGCATCTGGTAATGGAATTAAAGAACTGCTTTAACCTCTCGGTCGAGGTGAGCGCGAAACGCTCGGTATAGGAGGTGGAAGAGTCGGTTCCAAGGGAATAAGCGCCGCATAGTTCAAAGTAGTACTCCACTAGTTCGCGAAAAGAAAGATAGGTGGCGGCCTGAAGCGCGCAAAGCTCAACGCCGACAATGAAGATGCCATCTTTAAGCTCAACAAAGCGTGAGTTCGAGAATCGTTTTGAAGATACGTGGCATTGACAGTTCATTGCATAGCGCGCATTCCTGCGATCAAACACCATCACCTCGAGGGAATCATTTGCGTCGAGGGAAACATCATTTTTGGTGAGCCATTCTGCGGCTGCGTCAAGGAGCGTTCCGGTGGGACATGATCCGTAAATCGCGGCAGGACTACAGGACTCGATGCCTTTCGCAGACACCGAATGCGCGGCCTGGTAGACCGCTTTTGCAGTGGTATGTGACAATACGATACTCATGGTATATATCGTGTCAGCTAATACCGTGCTGATGGCGCTGAGTGGAAAAATCGTTTTAGAGGTCTAACCAAATGCTGTCCAAAAGCTTGACGCAATAATGGGTTGGTACGCCCTAAATAAATGTTTTCGCAGCTCGGCTATAGCATAGAAATACTCAATTGCTGCGCATTTGATATCGATGCATCACCATCCGACAACGAATTACGTGTCGGGAATTGGTCGAAATCGTTCAAAATGAGGGTTCAGAATTTGTGATGGCAGATCTATCTGTGGAACGTAGGGCGGTCCCGCTGCGGGGTTTCCCGCTGCGAGACCGCTCGTGATCTACGCCGGAGTTTGTCGTAGACGTTTCTACTTGGCAAACAGGTTCTTGAGGTTGAACTCGGCCTGAACCGTGCGGAGCATGAGGTCGGTGTCGTCCAAGCCCAGATGCTGCTCGTTGGCGTCGGCGGCGAGGGTTCCACGGCGGCGTGCCCAGTTCTCGAGCGCGGCGGGCGCGGACTCGCGGGGGAGCGAGCGGACGTCGGCATCCAGGCTGCGGCAGATCTGGCGCGAGTCGATGATGATAATCTTGCCGGCGCGGCGTGCCTCGGCGTAGCCGTCCAGGTGGATCTTGAACCAGCTGTCCTCGAACGCGGCGTTATGCGCCATGTACGGGTACTTCTTCATAAGCTTGAGCAGCTGCTTCTGCAGTTCCTTGTTCTCGCGGAATGGTTTTTTGCCGTCGATGTCGTCCCAGGTAATGTGATGGATGTTCGATAGCGGCACATCCTCGCCGCGGTAGATGTCGGGCAGACCGCAGTAGTGTGCCTCGGCGTCGTGCGGGACGGCGTCGCTCGTGAGGTCCATGATCTCCCAGCCCACGTTGATGATATAGCCGCGCTCGGGTGCACGGCCGGTGGTCTCGATGTCGATACCGAGCACGGTGCCCTGGATGGGCTTGCGGGCGTAGGCCACGCCGAGCGCGTCGCGGTCGCCGCGGATTTCGCGCATAACGGACGCGGCGGTGCGCTTTTGCATCTTGCCGATGGCGGCGCAGGTGTCGGCATCGGAGAGGCCGCGCGAAAGCGTCGCGGGCGTCACGTTGCGCAGGCGTGCCTCGCCAATCTGGTCGCACAGGTCGCGGTTGCGGTCAGCCAGGTCGCGCACGGTGGCAAAGTCGAAGCTGGGGTCGCCCTCGGCGGTAAAGTACTCGGTTTCGAGCACCTTAAGGGCCTCCTCGCCCTTCTGGCGCTCGGATTCCATGGCGCCGTGATCGCCATAGATAAACATGGGGATAAACGGCTGACGCTCGTATTCGAGTGCTTGTGAAACGTTCATATAACTGCTCCTTGGACGGGCCACACCGCGCGGCTCGGGTTCATTGAGATGTGGCGAGATGATAGTTTACCATGGGAAACTATTGGCATCGCGCCTAGGACAACTACAATACCCTAGTTGACCGCTAGGACTTTTACAATGCTGCCGAAAGACACGAAAGGTTCCATCCGTCATGGATTTGCTGATTGATATTCTGCTCGACGCCGGCAAGGACACGCTCTCGCTGGTGCCGTTTTTGTTGGTGACGTATCTTGCTCTCGAGACACTTGAGCACGTTGCGGGCGACCGCGTCAACGGCGCTATCAAGCGCGCCGGCGCTGCGGGTCCCGTGGTTGGCTCGCTGCTGGGCATTGTGCCGCAGTGCGGATTTTCGGCCATGGCAGCAACGCTGTACGCCGGCCGTGTCGTGACCTTGGGCACGTTGGTGGCGGTGTTCCTTTCGACCTCCGACGAGATGCTGCCGCTGTTGCTCGCCGAGCAGGTGCCCGTGCAGATCATGGCGATGCTTTTGGCTTCGAAGGCACTGATCGCGCTGGTCACGGGCTTTATCGTGGACGCCGCCATTCGCGGCCTGCGTCGTAACGCTCGCGCGCATGCGGCGATTCGCCGTACCGTGCTGGGGACCGCTGCCAATCCGGCGCACGTTAACTGCGCGCATGACGACCACAGCGGCGGTGACATCATCGACGAGGTGGCCGAGGCGGGCGTGAGCGCCGACCACATCCACGAGTTGTGCGAGCGCGACCATTGCGGTTGCGATGAAGACGAGGACGAGGACGAGCACGAACACGGACATGGACACGATCACGGTCATGAGGGCGAGCATGAACACCATGATGGCCACGGTCACTCCCACTCTCACGAGGGCACGCCCCTCCTGTCGATCATCCGCAGCGCGATCTCGCATACCGTGCAGGTGTCGGTATTCATTTTCCTGGTGACGCTGATTCTGGTCGCCGTGCTCGAGACCTTCGGCGAGTCGGCGATCGAGCAGTTCCTGCGCGGCAACGAGACGCTTGCGGTCCTGGGCTCGGCGCTTGTCGGCCTGATCCCCAACTGCTCGGCCAGCGTCGTCATCACGCAACTGTACCTGGAAGGCGCGCTGCAGCTGGCCCCGATGCTCGCCGGCACGCTTATCTCCGCCGGCGTGGGCTACCTGGTGTTGTTCCGCACCAACCGCAGTGCCCGCGAGAACGTCATGTTCCTGGTCATGATGTACGTCATCGGCGCCGGTTGGGGACTCGTTCTCTCCGCCTTTGGTCTCTAAGCCCAAAAATCTACCTTGTTTAGCGTAACAGCTCGGTGAGGTTGCGTTTAAAGCGGGCGCGGTCTTCGCTGGTAAATGCCGCCGGTCCGCGAGTGCGTCCGCCGGCGCGTCGCACCTTCTTTTCCTCGTGGCGAATAAACAACTGCATGTCGATGGTCGCTTTGTCGTAGACGCGCCCGCGCACACCGATGGCGGCGGCATCGCGCCCGAGCACCATGCTCGCCAAGCCAATGTCCTGCGTCACGACCACGTCGCCCGCCTGCAGGCGTTCGACAATGGCAAAGTCGGCGCTGTCGGCGCCCACACTCACATCGAGTGTCGTGACCCAAAAGCCGCGTCGCGCGTGCTCGGCATCGCGCAGGTCGTCGCGGCGAATGTGCCGTTCCAAGTTTTGCGTGCTGTTGCCGGCGATAACAACGGCGACGCCCGCCCGCCGCGCGCAGTCAATCGACTCGCGCGTGACCGGGCAGGCGTCGGCATCAATAAAGAGCGTTCGCGGCATCTAGTGCACCAGTTTGCCAAATTGAACAGCGCGAACAATCAGCGTTACGCCAAACACCAGCAGTGCGGCGCCGCTAAAGATGACGAGCATCTTGGCCGACCACAGCGGATAGATAAACACGAACATGCCGGCGATGATGGAGAGTGCGCCGCTCAGGATGGCGAGGGCGCGGTTGGACGAAAGCTCGGACTCCAGAATGGACATGACACCTTCGACAATCCAGCCAAAGCCGGCCACGATAACCACCATCGTGGTGAGCGTCGCGGTCGAGAAGGCCTGGTTGCGCAGGATTATGACGCCGCCCAAGATAATGAGTAGGTTAGAGATGATGCTCGTCACGCGCCAGCCGGTGGGCAGCAGCGGCTCGAAAACAGCGGTAAACAGCCTGATCGCGGCCGTGATCACAAAGTAGAAGCCCAAGACGGTCGTTAGGAAGACGAGGGATTTGGCGGGTGCAAAAAGCAGCGCGATACCAGCAATGAGCGCTAAGACGCCCGTGATGGCGTAGATCCAGCGTACGGCCTTGACGGCCTTGCCTGCCATGCTTTTCTCGTCAAATCCAAACTGGCTCGATTTTTGGTCATCGTTCTTAAAGATGCCCATAATGTCTCCTTTCCGTGCGGCGTAAGCCTTGATTGTTACAACCAGTATCGCCTAAAGGCGCTGGCGTATGGGTTGGGGAGGGCGAAACGTAACCCAAAGGTCCCGAATTGTTTCCGTTGTTCCCCACGTCGCGATTTTCTATTCAACAGGTGTAGAACATTGCAGCCCTGTTCGTATTTGCCTACGTTTTAGGTTAGATTTTCCTAAGGACAATTGGCTTGTATTGGGGGTCCCTATGAACGAAGCAGTTCCCGAGGCACCGTCGAGTGTCGAATCGATGGCAAAGCAAGGTTGCGAAAAGCTCGGTCTGGAAGCGTTTGATGCGCTGGTCCGTCATGCCCGTACCTGCCGCCGTTTTGACGAGTCCATGCGCGTGCCGCGCGAGTTTTTGCTCGAGCTGGCGGAACTTGCGCACCTGGCTCCCTGTGGTGCCAATGCTCAGCGTCTTCGTTTTCATGTGGTGAGCGGTGCCGAGGACTGCGCGCGCGTGTTTGACGAGCTTGCATGGGCCGGCGCGCTTAAGGATTGGCCGGGTCCTGCTGAGGGCGAGCGCCCGACCGGCTACATCGCGATTCTTGCCGAGCGCGCCGTTCCGGGCAAGCCTGCCGCTCCCATTACTGAGGTCGACACGGGCATTGCCACGCAGACGATGATGCTCGCCGCCCGCAGCGCCACGCCCGAGGTGGCGGCCTGCATGTTCAAGGCCTTTACGCCCCGCGCGATCGACGCCATGGGGCTCGATAACGACAAATACGAGCTCAAGCTGATCATGGCTTTTGGCGTGCCAGCCGAGACACAGGCGATCGACGCAATTGATTCCAACCCCGACGGCTCCATCAATTATTGGCGCGACGAGGCGCAGGTGCACCACGTACCCAAGCGTTCGCTCGCCGACGTGCTGGTGTAGTTGAGCGTCACCGCGGTGTGATCCGGCGGCAAAATCACCACAAAGGCACCTGTCCCCTTTGTGGTGGTACGAGGGGAGGGTGTGTGGCAAATCTGTATTTGGTGCGGCATGGGCAGACTGAGCTCAATGTGCAGAGCATTTTGCAGGGCTGGCACGATTCGCCGCTTACGGCGCGCGGGCGCGAGCAGGCGCTGACGGCGCGTACGGCGTTTGCGGCGCGTGGCGTGGCCTTTGATCATGTGTATTCCTCGCCGTTGGGCCGGGCGCGGCATACGGCCGAGCTTATCGTTGGCGAGGGCCGTTCCATAGAGCTGGTCGATGACCTGCGTGAGTGGCATTTTGGCTCGCTGGAGGGCACATCAAATCGCGAGATGCCGCCGCAGCCCTGGGGCGATTATCCGGTGGCCTTTGGTGGCGAGTCGGAAAGTGAGCTTCGCGCACGTATGGTCGCGGCGCTGTCCCGCATCATGGCCAGGCCGCAGCACGACTGCGTGCTGGCGGTTTCCCACGGCTCAGCCTGCCAGGAGTTTCTTGAGTATGTGACTGGCGAGGGAGAGCTACCCGACAACGGTGCCGTGCTTCATTTTGGCTATTGCGACGGGGCGTTTTCGCTCTTGGGTTGGTAACGAACGAAAGGACCCCTATGAATAAAGATCTGTATCTGGTCCGTCATGGACAGACGATATTCAACCTTAAGCGTATCATTCAGGGATGGAGTGATTCGCCGCTTACGCAGTTGGGTTGCGACCAGGCGGCGCGCGCCGGCATGTTTTTACGTGCGCGCGGCATTGGGCCCGATCATGCCTACACCTCCACGCTTCATCGCACCGAGCAGACTATCGCCAACTTGTGGCCGGGCTTGGCGTACGAGCGCCTGGACGGTCTGCGCGAGTGGTTCTTTGGCGACTTTGAGGCCGAGCGCGTGATGCTTATGCCCGAGCGCCCGTGGCGAGATTTCTATCGTCAGTTTGGCGGCGAGGGCCAGATGCAGGTGCGTGAGCGCATGGCGGCGACGATAACCGATCTTATGCGACGTCCGGACCACGAGTGCGTGCTCGCGGTGAGCCACGGCTCGGCTATCAAGGAGTTTTTGGACCACGTGCGGGGCGCGGCGGCCGACGAGCGCGAACGCGTGCCGGGCAACTGCTCGGTGCTGCATTTCGTGTTTGACGACGAGGCCGGTACGTTTGAACTGGTTGAGATTTTCACGCAGGAAGACTACGCGCGCGAGCTGGGGCTTGAACCGCTCGTGGCTACTGCGGGTCCGCAGCGCGGATAACGCGAGCGCGGCGGCACGGGTCGCCGGCATAACTTCTCGACGCAAAAGGGGCGGAGATGCATGTACCTGCTGCATCTCCGCCCCCTGTTTGTTGAGCTGCCGATTTTTGTGCCGGGCGGTCTGGTCTTGCTAGAACCGCGCGACCTGGTGCGTGAGCAGACCTGTCGGAACCTGCGGCGCGGCGCCGCTGACCTGCGCGGCGGGGAAGAGCACGGCAACGGTAAAGTTGAACGGCTCTTTGCCCGTGTAGGTGCCGGCGGCACGGGCATCGTCGGCCAGGAGCTGTGATGCCCCGACCAGCGCGGCAGCGTAGGCAGGGTCGTCGGCCAGTGCCGGCTCCGGCGCCTGGTCGAGCATGGCACGGATGGCGCCGACGGCGTCCTCGCGCTTGACCTCCCACACGCGGTGCGTAATGCCCGCGGGGTCGGTGACGGCGTAGAGCGAGGCGCCCTCTTTGGCAGCGCCCAGGATGATGTCCATGACGGGCGACGCCTCGTAGGCGAGCGACACGGGGCGCGGCTGAACTTTGAGTTCGGCGATCGCGCGCGCGGCGGCGGCCACGTCGGCGCTGGCATCGCCCTTGCCGCCCGCAAGTACACTCGTCGGGCAGATCGCCACGACACCCGTCACACGTCCCGGTTCGCCCGAGCATTCGTACACGTAATACGCCGCACCCGGGTCCTTGAGCATCAGACCATCGGCAATGGCTTCGCGCAGGGCTTCGTTGTCACTTAGAATACTGCCCATTGCAGGCAGCGCCTCGAGCACGCGGTCCTGAGCCGGGCGGATGCAGGGAAACGGAAGTGCTTTCATGGGCGGTCCTAACGCGCGAGTCGGTTTGTTCGCGGCTTATTATGCCCCAACTTGGCCGCTCGCGTCCCAGAGCACGTTATCGGCGAGCGCGATTAGCACCTGCTGACAACGAACGATATCGGCGTGGGGCACATATTCGTTGGGCTTGTGCGCGAGCGCGAGCGACCCGGGACCGTAGCTCATGCAATTGCGGTTACCTGTCTTGCCGGCAATGACGGCGGTGTCGGTGTAGCCGGTAAAGAAGCCGACGGTCGTGTCCGCGTCCGTCACGTCATCGGCGGCACGCTTGAGCGCTGCTAGAAGGGGAGAGGTCGGATCGCGCTCGATAGCGGGGCGGTCGCCTGTCACGGTATAGCTTCCATGGCAGCCGGGGACCGCGGCTTCGGCGCCGGCGATGGCCTGCTCTACCATACTCTTCGCGACGGCCGTATCGGTCGGCGGAGTCGGGCGCATATCGACCCAGACCTTGGCGCGGTCGGGCACGACATAGGGGCGATATCCGCCCTCGATTTGGCCAAACGTGATGGTCGAAGACCCCAGCTCATCGTGCGCGGGCAGCGCCACAAACGCGCGACGGAGCGAACACACGACCTCGGCCATGGCGGCGACGGCATCCGCGCCCTTCCACGGCTGGCTCGCATGCGCTGTCACGCCAGCCATTTCAATCTCGAACCACGTACGCCCCTTGTGCGCCACCTGAATCTGTCCGTCGGTGGGCTCGGTATCCAACACCCATTCGCGCGAACCGACCCAGCCGGCATCGATGACTGCCTCTGAGCCACGCATAAAGTCTTCCTCGTCGACCGAGCAGATGAGTGAAAAGCCGCGGCGGGGCAGCGCGCCATCCGCCGCCACGCGCTCGAGCGTATGGACCAGTGTGGCAATGGCGCAGGCCAGTCCGCCCTTCATGTCGCAGGCACCGCGGCCGTAGAGCTTGCCGTCGCGCACGACCGCCCCGAGCGGCGTAATGTCCGCATCCCAGCCGTCGCCCAGCGTAACGGTATCCATATGGCAGATATAGACGAGTCGCGGCTCGTCGCTTTGGCCCGGCACGGTGACCATAAGGTTGCGGCGCCCGGGGAGTACTTCGAGCTCTGCAATCTGCACGGCATCGAGTACCGGATGGCTCAGCTGCGCCAACCGTTCCTCAACCAACGCTTTGATATAGCGTTCAATCTCGCCCTCATATGCACCTGGGTCGGAACTGTCGATCCGCACGAGCCCTTGCGTAAGCCGCCAAGCAAAATCTGTATCAACCATAGGCACCTCACAGATAGTTAGGTCAACATACAGATTGTATGCCAAGAAGCGGCTCGGTGCATTTAATGGAGCGCTCACAAAAACAGGGGGCGCCTTTCGTGCGAAAGGCGCCCCTGCGGGCATTCAATGTCAGTGACGGGCAGGCCACATGGGGAACTGCCCGTCAGATCGGCCGGCGCTACTTGATCACGCGCACGCGATACATCGACGGAATCTGCTTGAGCGCCTCGATGGTGCTGCTGTCCAGGTGCTCGTCGGTGTCGAACATGGTGTAGGCGTTCTCGCCAGCGGACTCGTTGGTCATACGCTGCACGTTGGCGTTGTCCTTGGCAAGGATCGCCGTGATCTGGCCGATCATGTTGGGCACGTTGGCGTGCAGGCAGGCGATGCGGCTCGCGGCGCGCGCCTTGCCCATGCTGCAGGCGGGGTAGTTGACGCTGTGCGCGATGTTGCCGTTCTCCAGGTAATCCTTAAGCTCGCTGATGGCCATGTCGGCGCAGTTGGCCTCGGCCTCGCCGGTGCCGGCGCCCGAGTGCGTGGTGATAAACGTGTTCGGCATCTTGACGGTCTTGGGCGTGGCAAAGTCGCAGCTAAACCAGCTGAGCTTGCCCTCGCGCAGGGCGGCGTCGACGGCGTCCTCGTCGATAATGGTCTCGCGTGCGTAGTTGATGAGCACGGCGTCGGGTGCCAGCAGGTTAATCTGCTCGGTGCTGATCATGCCGATGGTGTCGGCCTTGCTGGGCACGTGTACGGTGAGGTAGTCGCAGCCGCGGCAGAGATCCTCGAGCGTGCCCACGCGCTGCACCTCGCGGCTCAGCACCCACGCGTGCTCGACGGAAATGAACGGATCATAGCCGTAGACGTCCATGCCCAGATCGACGCAGGCGTTGGCGACCTTGGAGCCTACGTTGCCCAGACCGATGACGCCGATGCGCTTGCCCTTGAGCTCGCGGCCCACAAAGGCCTTCTTGGCCTTCTCGGCGTCGACCTGGATCTCGGGGTCGTCGGCGTTGTCGCGCACCCAGTTCATCGATTGCACCACGCCGCGGCTCGAGAGCACCAGCATGCCTAGGACGAGCTCCTTAACGGCGTTGCTGTTGGCGCCGGGGGAGTTAAAGACGACGACGCCCTTCTTGGCGTACTCCTCGACGGGGATGTTGTTGACGCCGGCGCCGCAGCGGGCGATGGCGCGGATGCCCTCGGGCAGCTCGTAGCCGTGCAGGTCGGTGGAGCGCATCAGGATGGCGTCGGCCTCCTCGGCGGTGCCCACGAACTCGTAGCCCTCGCCAAACTCGACCTTGCCGTCCTTGGTGATGTCGTCGATGGTCTTAATCTTGCGCATGGAAAACTCCTTAGCAGGTTTGTCTAAAACAAGTGGTTTGAAGTGGCTGGTCGGCCCGCGGGTTGCGGGCTAGTTAGATCGCGGACTCAAACTATGCTGCGCTTCGAAGTCCTTCATGTACGAGGCCAGTGCCTGCACATCTTCCATGGTTACGGCGTTGTAGACGCTAGCGCGCATGCCGCCCACCAGGCGATGGCCCTTGACGTTTTGAATCTGGTGCTCGGCCGCGCCTGCGACAAAGGCCGCGTCAAGCTCGGCGTCGCCGGTGCGGAAGATGACGTTGGCGATGGAGCGGCTGTCGGTCTGCGTGGTGCCATGGAACAGCTCGCTGTGCTCGAGCAGGTCATAGAGCAGATTGGCCTTGACCCAGTTTCGCTCGGCCATGGCTGCAAGTCCGCCGGTTTGCTCGACCCAGTGGAACACCTTGCCGCACACGTAGATGCCAAAGGTGTTGGGCGTGTTGAGCATGGAACCCTTGGCGGCCTGGGTCTTAAGGTCCAGGTACTGCGGCGTCTGCGCAAAGGCTGGGCCATCTGCGATGAGGTCGTCGCGCACGATGACCACGGTCACGCCCGCGGCGCCGGCGTTTTTCTGCGCGCCGGCGTAAATGAGCCCGTAGCGCTCAACGTCGAGCGGCTGCGACAGAAAGCAGCTCGAGACATCGGCGACCAGCGGCACGTCGCCGCAAGCGGGCAGCTCGTGGTACATGGTGCCAAAGATGGTGTTGTTCTGGCAGATGTAGACGTAGTCGAGTCCGTCGCCCGCGGCCTCGGCGGCAATGCACGCGTTGATGTCGGCCATGGTGGGAATGCGGTCGAAGTTGGTGTCCTCGGAGCTCGCGAGCAGCACGGCCTCGCCGTACTTGGCGGCTTCTTTGTATGCCTTGTTGGCAAAGTTGCCGGTCACGACGTAGCCGGCGCGGCCGCGGCGCATGAGGTTCATGGGGATGCCCGCAAACTGCAGCGTGGCGCCGCCCTGCAAAAACAGGACGCGGTAGTTGTCGGGGATGCTCAGCAGGCGACGCAGGGTTGCCTCGGCGTCGTCGATGATCTGCTGGTACATGCTAGATCGATGGCTCATCTCGAGCACGGACATGCCGCAACCGCGGTAGTCCATCATCTCGTCGGCGATCTCGGCGAGCACGCTTGTGGGCAGCGCGGCCGGGCCAGCTGAGAAGTTGTGCACACGTGCCATCTTCTAGTTCCCCTCGTAGTCGTTTGAACGTTCGGGATACTTTAGCACAGTGGAGCGCCAGGCGCGACCGCATCACGGTAAAACTCGAGTGTGCCGCTATGATTTACAGGATGGTTACATGGGGGAGGGGTGCTTTACTCCTCAGGCAAATCCAAAACTGCAAGCGAAGGTATGAGGTTCTCTAGGCGCTTGATCTCTTCGTCGCAATTAGCCACCTCCTGGTTACTACGATGCGAGCGTGGCGATGACGGCTTCGTCGCCGGCGTATATTAGGGTGTTGCCGTCGGGGATGATCGTCTGGCCGTCGCGTTTGAGCATCACGACGATAAAGGGATGCTTGCCTTGCGGCACATCGCGCAGGCGCTGGCCGGCCAGGCGACCGTGGGGAGTCACGGTGACCTCGCGCAGCGTAACCTCGGCACGCTCTTCGAACGTTGGGGCGGCCATCACCAGCAGATCGCCTTCCTGGATCACGGTGTCGCCATTGGGCAGCACCGGGTGCGCCCCGTCGCGCAGCACCAGGACCACGAGCATGTCCGTCGCGCTGCCAATGTCCGCGAGCGAGCGTCCGGCAAACGGATGTCCAGCGCCCACCTTGAGCTTTACAAACGACATGCCGTCCTCGTCGCGGTAGTCGTTAAAGGTGCGGCGCACGTCGCCGGTCGCATCGATCATATCGAGCTTCTTCGCCACCGCCGGCAGCAGCGAGCCCTGCAGCACAATGCTCGACACGGCAATCACAAATACCAGGTCAAACAGGTCGTGTCCGCCGGGAACGCCGGCCGCCACGGCAAAGAGACTAAAGACGACCGAAGCTGCTCCGCGCAGGCCCGCCCAGCTTACGAGCGCGACCTGGCGGGGGTTCGTCTTAAAGGGCGCCAGGAGCACGCCGACGGCGATGGGACGGCTCACGAAGAGCATAAACGCCATGAGCGCCAGGCCCGGCAGCAGCATCTGCGGCAGGCGCGCGGGCGTCACGAGCAGGCCGAGCAAGAAGAAGATTGTCATCTCGGCCATCTCGGTGAGGGTGTCAAAGAAGTGCGCCATCTCGACTTTGCCAGTGATGTCACTGGCGCCCAGCACAATGCCGGCCAGGTATACAGCCAAAAAGCCGTTGCCGCCCAGATGGCTTGGTAGCGCGTAGGCGACGATCGCCACGGCGAACAAAAAGATGGTCTGCGCGCCCTCGGCCGTTGCGTGCGCGCGTTCAATCAGGCGACCCGCCGCCCAGCCGATGGCAAGGCCCAGGCCCGCGCCCAGGATAATCTGCTTGGCCAGCAGTGCGGGAATGTTGATGTCGCCGCCGGCCGCGAGTGTGGCGAGCACGGCGGTGAGCATGTAGGCGACGGGGTCGTTGGAGCCCGATTCGACCTCGAGCAGCGAGTCGGTGGCGCCCTTCAGCGACAGGCTGTGCTCGCGTAGAACACTAAAGACGCTGGCTGCGTCGGTGGATGCTACAACTGATCCCAGCAGCAGGCCGCCGATCCAGTCGAACCCCAGCGCGAAGTGGGCGAACACGCCGGTGATGCCGGCAGTGATGACGACGCCGAGCGTGCTCAGCAACACCGCGGGCACGGAGACGGGTTTGGCACGGTCGATATTGGTGTTAAAGCCGCCGTAGAACATGATGAACAGCAGCGCCGTGCTGCAGACGGTTTCGGTAAGCGCATAGTCGCTAAAGTCGATATGCGCCGGGCCGTTGACACCCAACAGCATGCCGAGCGCGATAAAGATGAGCAGGGTGGGGAAGGGGAGCTTTTTGCCGACGGGTTTGATGGTCAGGCACAAAATGATGACGAGGCCGATAAAGAGAAGGATCTGGTTCATGGATAGTGTCCGCTCCTGGGTGGTTGGCGTGGCACGGTCAGTTGTCTGCGGTTATTTGTACCCAAAGATGGTGGGTATATGGGGTTGGATGGCGGGCGTGCGCGATATCGTCATAGACGGCTGCCGTCTTTGCCTCTGCTCGGAAACCCTTTCCAGCTTTATTGCAACGGAGTACAATGGGTAACGTTTAAGTTCAACTTGAAGTTTTAGTTGCGGCGCCGGGCTTCGGCCGCAATGCAAGGAGAGGCGTACCATGGCGATCTATGTGACATCTGATGCTCACGGGCACGTGCGTGCGCTTGACGAGGCCCTGTCTAAGATCTCGTTGACGTCCGACGACACGCTTTACGTGCTGGGCGACATGATCGATCGCGGGCCCGATCCGGTCGGCGTTATTAAGCTTGTGCGCTCGCTGCCCAACGCCCGCGTGCTCAAGGGCAATCACGAGCAGATCATGCTCGATGCCATCATTGGCCAAGATCCGCTTGATGCCGAGACCTGGGATATCAACGGTGGCTGGACGACGCGCGAGCAGCTCAACGACATGGAATTTGAGGCATACGAGGAGCTCGTGCGATGGATGGCCGCGCTGCCGCTCTACGCGGTGGTCGAGACTGCCGAGCGGCCGTACCTGCTGGTGCACGCCGGCATTCAGACCGAGGCGGCGCGTGCGTTTTTGCTTGAGCATGGTGTCGATTGCGGCGACGGCAGGGGAGCGGTCGATGCCGATCGCGAGCTGCTGCAGCAGATGCTCGCGGTGCAGTCGTCCGATGACCTGCTATGGATTCGTCACGGCTATTGGGATGTGCCGACCGGGCTGCTTTCTGCCGAGGGCAAGGGTCCGGTCGTGGTGAGCGGTCACACGCCCACGGTATCGCTTGGGCGCTATTGCGAGGTTGGTGGTCTGGCGGGGCTCGATGAGGAATCGGGACGCGGGCAGATCGTGCGCTTGGGCGGCGAGGACACTGCCGGTGTGCCCGATCGCATCGACATCGACTGCGCCGCCGCCACCGGCTCCGAGTTCGGCCGCGTGGGCATCCTGCGCCTGGACGACGGGGCGGAGTTCTACGCGAACATCAACCCGGGCGAATAATCGGTGCAAGGGGTAGCTAATTTGGACGGGGCTTTTTGACTACTTTTGCCCTTCTGCCCGCTAATTGACTTCTCTCGGACGGGGATTAAATAATCATTTGGCTGCCCGCTGGCTAAGTGAGTAGACTTTTTTGGAAATGCCGAGCACCCAACATATTTGCCTCAATAAAACTGCAGGTCACAGACTAGTGCTCTGTCGGTGTGGTCGGGGATTCGGTAAAAGTCTACTCAGGCTTATAGGACAAAATGTGTGTCTACTTTAGGGGCATCGGCGCAGGTCGATGCCCCTTTTTCAGCCGTTTAAATT
>UQLF01000029.1 GCA_900541875.1 uncultured Collinsella sp.
GGGTATCGGGTTCCCACATTCATCCGCACATGTGCGGATGAATGTGGGAGGTGTTCGAATGAAGTCGATAATCAAGGTCTCTTTTTGGTAGGTTTCGGGGTGACAAGGGCTTGCACTTTAGCGTGCGACAGCGGATAATGCCGAGCATTCGACAATACGCTTATTGCTCTTTCTATAGATTGAGGAGGCCCCTATGGCCATGGAATTCAAACGCAGGCTGCCGATACCCATGGAGATCCGCGAGGAAATGCCGCTTTCTGCCGAGCTTACCGCCAAAAAGCAGGCATTTGACGCCGAGGTCGCCAAAGTCTTTACCGGCGAGGACGCACGTAAGGTGCTCATCATCGGCCCGTGCTCTGCCGACCGCGAGGATTCGGTGCTCGAGTATATGAACCGACTGGCCAAGACCGCCGAAGAGGTCAAGGACAAGCTCATCATCATTCCGCGCGTCTACACCAATAAGCCGCGCACCAAGGGCACCGGCTACAAGGGTCTTCTGCACAACCCCAACCCCGAGGCTCCCGACGACCTGCTCGAGGGCGTCAAGGCCATCCGCCACATGCATCTGCGCGTCATCGAGGAGACCGGCTTCTTTACCGCCGATGAGATGCTCTACCCGTCCAACTACCAATACCTCGTTGACCTGCTGAGCTATGTTGCCGTGGGCGCACGCTCGGTCGAGAACCAGGAGCATCGCCTGGTGTCGAGCGGCATTTCGGTACCCGTCGGCATGAAGAATCCCACTGCCGGCTCTACCACCGTTATGCTCAACTCCATTTACGCCGCGCAGGCGCACCAGAGCTTCATCTTCCGCAACTGGGAGGTCGAGTGCGACGGCAACCCGCTCGCACACGCCGTTATGCGTGGCTACATCGGTCTCGATGGGCGCACCTACCCCAACTACCACTACGAACACCTGGAACGCCTGGCCGAACGCTATACCGAGCATGCCGGCTATGCCAATCCGGCAGCGGTCATCGACTGCAACCACGACAACTCGGGCAAGCGTCCGCTGGAGCAGTATCGTATTTGCAAGGAGGTGCTCGACAGCTGCCGCCGCAACGAGTCCATCTCCAAGCTGGTCAAGGGCTTTATGATCGAGTCCTACCTGGAGGACGGCAACCAGCCGGTCGACGGCGGTGTCTTTGGCAAGTCGATCACCGACCCGTGCCTGGGCTGGGAAAAGACCGACTACCTCATCCACGAGATCGCGGAACGTATTTAGTTACGCGGTTTTACCAAACCGCGTAACGGCTCGACGCTGCAAACCCGCCAGGGCGGCAATCTGCCTTTCAACTTCGACGGCATGATCAAAAGATCAATGCCGCCTCGTTTCAAGGCACCTTGCTCGCTCTGGCGGGTTTTCGCTGACGTTTTTTCGACCTGCATTGTTGCCAGGGTTGGCACCAATGACTAATGCGGTAACTAGCTACGTCGGTCCGCTTGACCGGCTGGGTTTCTGAGGTGCGGCAGATTCCCGCGAAAGAGGAGGGCATAGACCTTAAGGGTCATGCTCGACGATTGAAGGGCAAGGTACCGTGCCTCGGGAAGACAGACAGTTACGCCGAGGGTTCCTGCTGCGTAATGCAGTGGATATTTCCGCCACCGAAGACGACCTGCTCGGACTGAACGCCGACGCACTTGTAGACGCCCTCGCCCCAGACCTCATCGTAGATCTTCTGGAGCGTGTCAACGGCAAGCTGATCGTTCTCGTCGCCGTACTGCGGGACGATAACGCCGTGGTTGGTGACCAGGTAGTTCATGTAGGAGGCAATCAGCGGCTCGTTGGCAACGCGCGGCTCGGCGTTCTCGTCGGCGTCGATGGTGTCGCAGGAAGCCTGGTCCATGAACAGCGGGTTCACAGGCATACAGAGCTTGTAGACCTTCATCTTGCGGCCCTTGGCGTCAACGGCGTTGGAGAGGGTCTCGTAGACAGCGTGGCACTGCTCGTAGAACGGATACTCGGGATCGTCGGTCCAGATGCAGGCCATGACGCCCGGAGCGATGAACGTAGCGACATCATCGATGTGACCGTTGGTCTCCTCGGGATCGATACCCTCCTTAACCCAGATGACCTTCTCGACACCCAGGTACTCCTTGAGGTGCTCGTCCATATAGGCGCGAAGTTCCTCGCTCCAGGGCTCAAACTTCCTCTTGAACTTTGGCCAGATGGACTCGGGATCCTCTTCCTCCTCCAGAACCGCAGAGCAGGTGCGGCCTGGGGAAAGCAGGCACTGGTCGGTCACGACCACAGTGTCTTCGCCGTCGACGGTAATGGAACCGCCCTCGAGGATCATGTCATCGGGACGATAGCGACGGCAGCCGGAAAGCTCAGCTATCTTAAGGGCGATCTGCTCGTCCTTGTCCCACGGGAAATAGAGGCCGTCGACGAGGCCGCCGTAGGCGTTGAAGTGCCAGTGGTTGGCGCGCTTATCGCCCTTGCCATTGATAACAAAAGTGGCAGCGGTGTCGCGGAACCAAGCGTCGTCGGTGGTCATCTCGATAACGGTAACGTTCTCGTCTTCCTCAAAGGCAGCCTTGCAGTTGGCGTAGTCGGCCTGGTTGGCGCACATGGTGACCGGAGTGAACTCGGCGATGGCGCGAGCGATGGCGGCATACTGCTTCTGAGCCGGCTTGGCGCCGTGGGCCCAGGTGTCGGTGCGGTGGGGCCAACCCATCCACACGCGATCCTGCGGAGCGAACTCAGCGGGCATAAAGAAGCCGTCGGCCTTAGGGGTGGACTCGGACTCGGTGATCGTACGCATAAGATTTCCTCCAAATCGAACGATCGCTTGCTGCGGGCGGGTTACCCGCAGCCTAAAACCAAGAGATGGTAGGCGCCCGTTCCCCGGCAAAGGTCGGGGCGCCTGGCACCGGTTTTCACGGATGTCGCACCGGCAAGCGACAACGTAACCTGGCGCGCGGAGACAAAATGCACGAAGGATACGGAAGAGAGATTGGGGTGGGCGGTGGTTACCAAAGCTATCGCTCACACCCACCCCGGGGAATGGTCAAGTGGCAAGGAAGGTTGGAGTCCCGAATCCGGGTGCTCTAGTCCTCCTCGGACTCCTCAGCGAGGCGCTGAGCAGCCAGCTCGGGAGTGAGACCCTTGTACTCGGTCTCGCGGCCCTTAGCACTGACGACGCGGACAACCTCGCCAATAAGCAAGAGCACGATGAAGATGACGATCATCGGGACCTTATCGCCAATCTCATCGACAGAGAACGGAATCAGCGTTGCAACGATAGCCAGAATCAGCTCGATGCAGGGAATAGCCAGCATGGCCTTCATCATGGCGCCCTTAAACGGGAACGTAAAGATACGCTCACGGTTGGGGTCGTTCTTACGAAGGTTGAGGAATGCCGGGAACATCGGGATGTAGGTCAGCAGCAGGAAGACAACGGAGGTACCGAAGAGCATCCAGAAGACACCGTTGGAGATGGCGTCGATGGGAACCAGCTGCAGGCACAGCACCAGGGAAGCAACGATGGCGTTGACCAGGTTGGCGCCGTTGGGCATGTCGTCATCCGAGATCATCGAGGCGAAGACCTTGGGCATGTTGCCATGCTCGGCAGCATAACGAGCAACGGAGTTGACGCCGAATGACCAGGCAGCCATGTTGGCGAACAGCGTGATCAGGAAGGCGATGCAGATGACCTTAAAGATCATGGAATCGCCCACAATAGTCTGGACAGCGTAAATCATGCCGTAGTCGGGATCGATGGAATCAGCCGACACAGCAGCGCCAATGCCAAAGCCAGCGAACAGGTAGATCACGGCGATGGACAGGCCACCGACGATGATAGCCTTGGGGATATCGCGAGCGGGATCGGCCATATCGTCGGTCATGGTGCAGATGACCTCGAAGCCCATAAAGTTAAAGATGATGATCGACAGGTAGCCGAGCGCGTTGGTGTTGGTGAGCTCGGGCAAGAAGGTGGCAGCGGACATATCGTTCGCAAAACCGTTCTCCATGGCGTACCAAATGCCCAAAGCGCCGACGATAACGGCAACGGCAACCTTGATGATGGCGCCGCCGTTCAGGACCCACTCGGAATCGGCAGCCTTGGAGCGACCCATAAGATAGACGATCCACACAAAGGCAAGGTCGATACCAATCTTGGCAATCAGATTGAACTCGACGCCAAAGACCATGCCCAAAATGTCCGGGAACATAGTGGCCAGCGAGGCAATCCACAGCGGGTAGTTAACCCAGTAGTAGTACGAAATGCGGGCGCCCCACTTGTCGCCCAGGCCATCACGTACCCAGTCGTAAATGCCACCCTCACCGTCATAGGTAGTGCCGAGCTCGGCAACGACCATGCCATAAGGGAGCAGGAAGGTCAGAATCAGGAAGATCCACCAGAAGAACTGCTGGTTGCCAATGGCAGCGGCAGGTGCGGCGGCCTCGCAAACGAAGACGACGCAGATGATGGTCGAGATGACCGTCAAGAAGGAGAGCTTTTTCTTTCCGTCGCTCATGATGAGCTCCTTCGCTCAGTCTTGGACAAATCGAGGTCCTTAAGATATTAAGGCAATTGCCGGGCCTCGGTGGGCGGGCGACAGGAGACGAGCATCCGACGCCCGCAGACGTGCTTCTACGATGAAGTTACGCGGTTTTGCCAAACCGCGTAACGGCTCGACGCTGCAAACGCCCCTAAGCGGCAATCTGACGTTCAATCGTCGGTCGCGTACCGAAGTACGCTTCCCTCCTCTTTCACGTCACCTTGCTCGCTTAGGGGCGTTTTCGCTGACCTATGCTCAACCTACGATAATTCCAAGCTGAACGAGTTACTCGCTGTAGCGGGTGGCGATGGCAGCTTGTACCATGCCGGCGCTCATGAGGTAGGTCACCAGGAAGTATCCGCCATAGGCTGCCAGGAAAATTGCACAGGTGAGGCCCACGGTGCCGCCGATGCTCATATTTCCGAATATGCTCACTAGCTCGCTGATCACCTTAAGTGCCACAAAGGAGTGCGCCAAGCCCACTGCCAGCGGGAACAGGAAGAATACCGCTTGCTGCGCCATCACCGAATGGCGAATCTGGCGGTCGTCGCAGCCGATCTGTGCCAGCACACGATAGCTGCGGCTGCCGTCGGCCACGTTGGAGAGTTGCTGGATCGACAGAATCGCCGCGCATGCAACAACCAATACAAAGCCGATGTAGATGGCTAGGTAGCTAATAAGACCGTTCATTTGCGCTGCTTGCGTGTACATCTCGGAGCGTGTGATGAAGATTCCCCACGACCCCGGCTCCTTGCCGTCAACGAGCAGATTGTCGAGCAAAGTGTATTTAATGCTCTCGTCTGCCTCGGTCGTATCCATCCCCTGTTTGTAGTTAACGAGCAGGCTACTGGAATACGGCTGCAGATTAAGTTGGGACAACAGCTCGTCGGCAACGACGACGGTACCCGGATTACTGCCCATCGCCGAGTTGGCGATGGCCGCCGTGTCCTCGTCCGACTTATCGGTTGCGGGCTTGAGCGAATGCCCGCCCAAGGTAAGGGCATGGCCGCCAGCCATATACTTGGTGTACAGGTCGACCAGCTCGCCGCCCATATCACACGTGAGCAGATACTGGTCGTGACCGATGTGCACCGGCTCCTCGCCCATCATCTGACGCAGTTTGTTGTACTGGCTCGCCGGCGTCACAAACAGACCCATCGTATCGGCATTGCTACCCCCGAACGCCTTGGGAAGCTTTTCGCCCATGGCCTTGCACATTTCACTTGGAGTCACCGAAGGATCCGAACCGCCAAGCGGGTAACTCAGATACGAATCGATCTGCACATGCTCACCGGCAACATCGGCAATATTGACCTTCTTGCCGGTCTCGTCGTTGTTGTCCGCCGACTTGCCCTTACGATCGCCGTGCCATGCGGAGTACAAATCGACCGTACTATCGGCCAGCACCATGCGATCGGCTTCAGACGGATTGATGTACTCTTTGTAGTAGTCGAGCGTATCGGGCGTGTAATAGACATACGTCTGTGACACGTCAACAGGGTTATAGCGCTCCAGGTTTTCGTTCATCACATTGGCAATCGACATACCGCACGTCACCGAGGTGATGGCCAAAAACAGGAGCATCGCGATGACGCCCATCGAAAAGCACACCGTGTTGACCTTGGCCGCAAGCTGGCGCACGGTAAACATGTTGAGGCCGCGCCAATACACGCTGCGCAGGCTCTGCAGCAGCTTGATGAGCATGCCCGAGAGGCCCCAGAACAGGGCAAAGGTGCCCACGGTAACCATAGCGGTCGTAATACCAAACTGGTTCATGGCCTCTTGCAGCTTGCTGTCCGTCGCGGTTAGCGGGAACCCATCACGTAGCAGACGGTAATAGGCCACGCCCACAAGCACCACGCCCACGGCAAAGATGGCAATCGCGATCCAGGGGTTGCGCGTCTTGATGCTCTCGTTGCGACGCTCGGCACCCATAAGCTCGATGAGTTTGGTACGACGCACGACGCGAAGGTTCAGCAGTAGCGTGAGCACAAACATTACGAGCATGCAGGCAAGGGTCAGATTGAACGCATGCACCGAGAAAAAGAAGTGGAAATTGGCGATCTGTGTTTTAAAGAGCGAGGCCGTAAAGAACGTCATGAGCTGGGAGAGTCCCACACCCAGCACAATGCCGGCAACAAAGGCCACGACCGACACTATCACGGTCTCGAGCGCCATGATCGTGGCGACGCGCCCACGCCCCATGCCGAGCACCTGGTACAGGCCAAACTCCTTTTTGCGGCGGTTCATGATGAAGTTATTGGCGTACACCATCAAAAAGGCCATGACACCGGCCAAAAAGTACGTCAGGTCGCCGAGCATGCTGCCCATAACCTGCGCCAAGCCCTCTTCATCGATTCCGGCGATGTCGACCTGCATCGAGATGGTGTTAAAGGCATAGAAGACCGTGACGCCCAGGGTGAGCGTCAAAAGGTAGACGAGGTAGTCACGGCCGGCACGGCGGACGTTGCCCCAAGCGAGTTTACAGAGCATCGGAGCCCTCACCGCCCATCATGGCAACGACCTCCATAATGCGGTCGAAGAACTCTCGGCGGTCGGTGTCGCCGCGGCGCAGCTCGGTGAAGATCTTGCCGTCGCGGATAAACAGCACGCGGCTCGTGTAGCTGGCGGCAAAGCTGTCGTGCGTGACCATGAGCACCGTGGCGCGCAGGCGGCGATTGAGGGCCTCCAGGCTCTCGAGCAGCAGGCGGGCGCTCTTGGAATCGAGGGCGCCGGTGGGCTCGTCGGCCATGATCATGGTGGGGTCGGTGACGAGCGCGCGAGCCGCGGCAACGCGCTGCTGCTGACCGCCGGACATCTGGTAGGGATACTTGTCGAGCACCTGACTGATGGACAGGCGCGCGGCCACATCCTGCACGCGGGTCGAGATCTCTGCCGAATTTGTGCGGGCGATGGTGAGCGGCAGGGCGATGTTCTCGCGTGCCGTGAGCGTATCGAGCAGGTTGGAGTCCTGGAAGATAAAGCCCAGCTCCTCGCGGCGGAACTGCGAAAGCTTAGCCTGCTTCATGCGCGTCACGTCCTGCCCGTTGATGCGGATCGTGCCACTTGTGGCGCTATCGATGGTCGAGACGCAATTGAGCAGGGTCGACTTGCCCGAACCCGAAGCGCCCATGATGCCAACAAATTCGCCGCGGTTGACGGTAAAGCTGACGTCGTTGAGCGCGCGGGTCACGTTGCCCAGCGCTCCATATACCTTTTCGAGATGCGCGACCTCCAGTACCGGGGTCGCCATGTGCGTGGTTTGCATACCGAGTCCTTTCTTGCGATTAGTCTACGGCATCTATAGTCGCAAGAAGACGAGTCGGCTACCATCGATATGGCTTACGCTTGCCTTACCGTTGTGTAAGGTACGGGTAGCCACCCTGTTATGTTTTGATGTTGAGGGAGGACTCCTGTTGAAGACTGTTCATGTTGCCGCTGGGATCATTCGCAAGGAAGGATCTGACGAGCTGCTTGCCGTGCAGCGCGGCTATGGCGACATGCAGGGACTTTGGGAGTTCCCCGGTGGCAAGCTCATGCGCGGCGAGACGCCCGAGGACGCCGTACGCCGCGAGCTCATGGAAGAGCTGCGGGTAAAAGTCACCAACCTGCGTGATTTCTATACCGTTGAGTACGACTACCCCGATTTTCACCTCTCCATGGAGTGCTACTACTGCTCGCTCGCCGATGAATCCGATGAGCCCCAGAAGCACGACCGCCAGCTCGATATCCGCTGGATTCCGCGCACCTCGCTTGCCACCGTTGAGTGGATGCCCGCCGACAAGGGGCTCATTGATGCTCTGATTGAGTTGAAGGAAGATCGGCTCGAGGCTAACGGCGCCGAGGCCACCGCGGCAGACGAATCTGCTACCAAGCCCAAGCGCGCACCTAAGCGCCGCAGCAAAAAGCGTCCCAAGCCCGGTCTGCTCGACGGCATCGATACCTCGGACCTCTCCGCTGACGAGCGTGAACTCGTGCGCCGTCGCGCCGCCATCAAAAAGTCCATGAAGGGCAACAAGCGCGCCAATACCAAGCCCGAGCTGCTCGTTCGCCAGCGTCTGCGCGCCGCGGGCCTTACGGGCTATCGCTTGGAATGGAAGGTCCCCGGCAAGCCCGACATCGCCTTCCCCGGCCGTAAGATCGCCATCTTCGTCAATGGCTGCTTTTGGCACCGTTGCCCTAAGTGCAATCCAAGCCAGCCCAAGCGCAATGTTGAGTTTTGGGAAGCAAAGTTCCGTCGCAACGTCGAGCGCGACCGCGCTGCCGTGGCAGCGCTCACTCAAATGGGCTGGACACCCATAACCATCTGGGAATGCGAGCTCAAAAAAGACCGCATCGACGCCACGATGGAAAAGGTCATCGAGCAGGTGCGCGCCGCAGAGCCGCAGCGCTAGAAACGAGCCATCCACACGCCCCACACAGGCGAGCCACATCCGCGCCACAAACCTTAGAAAGCCCTTAAGCCCCCAACCTTTCAAGAGCGTTATGCAATGGCTTTGACCTGCGGTTTCATCGCAACGTCAAACCTCATTAAGCTTTTCTTTAGCGCTTCTTTGAACGGTCCGCTGCATAATACTGCCAACGCACGGGACCTAGCAGCACACCCTGTGCGCAACCTTTTGGTGGACATCGAGGAGGCCGCATAAGCATGCATTCTTCCAATGACGCAGCACAGCAGCCATCCCTAAAACATGCAAACCTTTTCTCCTTCCCCCCGACACAGAGAAACGGTCTCCTCGACTCCCCCACCACAAAAGCCAAACGCTCAACAGACCAGAGCCACAACTTGCGAGCATCGTTCGAAAAGCTCCAAGCATCCCTAAACAAGTCATTCCCCAACCAAGCCCGGGCATACTAATCCCCCATCAACAAAGCGCCCCTCGCACCCCATCCTTTCCGCCCCAACGCCACAAGGGCGATCGAGCAGGACGGCTTGGGCGGGTCCCGTACTTAGTTTCCAAAATCATTCCGCAGCGCGAAGGCCCCCGTTGTCAACGCTTCGAAGAAGCGAGACAACGGGGGCCTTCATGCGCGAGGACGTTTTGGAAACTAAGTACGGGACCCGCCCAAACCGTCCGGTGGGATCGGAGTACCCTTGCTGTTACTCTGCCTTGCCCACAGAGTTGAGGTTGGTCATGCGGATCTTAACCAGCTCGGTGATCTCACGCATGCCCTCCTTGGCCGGCTTCTTGGGGTCGAAGCAGGCGGGGTTCTCGGCCATGTAGGCCATGAAGCCCTTGGTGTAGGCCTGACGCAGCTCGGTGGCGTAGTTAACCTTGCAGATGCCGTTCTTCACAGCCTCGGCAACCTGCTCATCAGGCACACCGGAGGTACCGTGCAGAACCAGCGGCACGTCGACGGCGTCGCGGATGGCCTTGACCACGGACTGCTCGATGTGCGGATCGCTCGTGTACACGCCGTGGCTGGTGCCAACGCCAATGGCCAGCGAGGTGCAGCCGGTGCGCTCGACGAACTCCTTGGCCTCGGCAGGATCGGTGTAGGGGCTCTCGCCCTCGACCGCAGGACCGTCGTCCTCCTTGCCGCCAACCTTACCGAGCTCAGCCTCGACGGGCACGCCCATGGCGCGACCAGCGTCGGCGACGGACTTGGTCAGAGCGATGTTGTCCTCGAAGGACTCGTGCGAACCGTCGATCATGACAGAGGTATAGCCAGTGCGGAAAGCCTGCATGCAGCGGTCATAGCCATCGCCGTGATCGAGGTGCAGAGCGACGGGCACGGAAGCGCGCTCGGCGGCAGCCTTGACCATGCCGTAGAAGTAGTCCAGACCAGCGGTCTTGATGGTGCCCGGGGTGGTCTGCATGATGACGGGGGACTTGGTCTCCTCGGCAGCGGCCAGAACGGCCATAACAAACTCGAGGTTCTCGACGTTGAACGCGCCGACGGCGTAGTGACCGGCCTGAGCGTCCTTGAGCATCTTTTCGGTGGTAACAAGTGCCATGAGCGTTTGCTCCTCTCCCTCGCCCGCATCTGGACATCGGGCGTAGTTGTTCACAAGGCCTATTACCTTGCGTTTTGCCGCGCCCATTGTATGAAAATCGACGGCGTCGCACGTATGAGATATCACCGGCACACAGGTCAAGACACTCGTTTTTGAAAAGCAAACGGAAGGGATTCGCGCCGGATCCCTCTATACGACATTGCAGTTTTCAAGCGAATCATCTTTCTTTTATAGAAAAGATAAGTAATCGAAAGGCGTTTTCTTACTCAAAAAGAAAATGAACGAAAATGGACTCATCACAATTCCTGCAAATTTCAGTTGAGGATGGAGCAGCTATGGCCCATGTAACAACCCGAGCCTTCGCCGATGAGCGTCGTGCCGCCATCATGGAGATGCTTGAGCATAACGCCTCGGTGCAGGTAGCAGAAATCGCCCAGACCTTTGGCGTGTCCTCCGTCACCGCCCGCGCCGACCTAGACGCGCTCGCCGAAGCAGGCAAGCTGCGCCGCACACATGGCGGCGCTGTGTCGCTCCACAAACGCCTAACCGTCTCCACGCAGGATCGCCGCATCAATGTCAACGTCGCCGCCAAGCAGGCCATCGCGCAAAGCGCCATCGAGCTCGTCAGTGACGGCGACACGTTGCTCGTCGACTCGGGCACCACGGCGCTCGAGTTCGTCCGGCTCCTCGATCAGCGCGACGGTATCACCGTCATCACGGCCGACATTACCATTGCCGATTACATCGACGAGAGCATGCCCTCAGTCGATGTCGTCATGCCGGGCGGGGCGCTGCGCAAAGGCCATCGTTATCTGTACGGACCGCTCACTATGCAGGCGCTCCAAACGGTCCACGCCGATCTTGCCGTCATGTGCCCTGGAGCTTTTGTTCCCGGCTGCGGCTTTACGACCGACTTTCCCCAGATGGCCGAGACCAAAACGGCTATGATCGCCGCAGCCCATCAAAGCGTCGCCCTCATGGACGCCAGCAAGGTTAACGGACGCGGTATGTATCGTTTTGCCGAGCTTGCCGACGTCGACACCATCGTGATGGACTGTGATCCCGATGGCGCCGTCGCCACCTCAATCGCCGAGACCGCCGACGACGCCCGCCCGAATCTCGTCATCGCCGGCGCTTAAACAAAAACCACCACAAAGGTGCCTGTCCCCTTTGTGGTGGTTGTGATGGCTGAGCGTCAAAAGTGAACGTGTCGCTACTTGGACAGCTCGTCGGCGAGAACCTCGATCTGAGCGCGCGAGGCGTCGTTGAGCGAACCCAGCACGGTCACCTTGTTCTGCGCCAGGGTGATGTCCTTCATGCCTTCGAGCTCCTTGGTCATAACCTTGGCAGCGGCGGGCGCCCAGGAGCCGGCCTCAACGAGCGCCACCGTACGGTTCTGATAGGCGTGCTCGGCAAGCGTGTGGATAAAGGTGCTCATGAACGGGAAGATCTCGCCCTGATAGGTGATGGAGGCGAGCACCAGACGGTCATAGCGGAACGCATCCTCAACGGCCTCGGCCATGTCGTCGCGAGCCAAGTCAAAGACGGAAACCTTCTGGCCGCGGGCCTCGAGCGCAGATGCAAGCTCCTCAACGGCGGCCTTCAGATGGCCGTACACGCTCGCATAGGCAATCGTGATGCCCTCGTCCTCGGGCTGATAGCTCGACCAGGTGTTATAGGTGTCGAAGTAATAGCCCAGGTTCTCGGTCAGTACGGGGCCGTGGAGCGGACAGATGATCTGGATATCCAGATCGGCGGCCTTCTTGAGCACGGTCTGCACGAATTTGCCGAACTTACCGACGATGCCAAAGTAGTAGCGGCGCGCTTCGCAAGCCCAGCCTTCCGGGTCCTCGATGTCGTTGGCGCCGAACTTGCCAAAGCCGTCGGCACTAAAGAGCACCTTGTCGGTGGACTCGTAGGAGAAGATCACCTCGGGCCAGTGCACGTTGGGGGCGCCGACAAACGTTAGGCTGTGGCCACCCAGGTCGAGCACGTCGCCCTCTTTGACGACCATCTTACGCTCGGGGTAGTCGGTGCCAAAGTAGTTGACCATCATGCGGAAGGCGCCCATGCTGGCCACAATCTGTGCCTGGGGGTAGCGCTCCATAAAGGCGGCGATGCCAGCAGAGTGATCGGGCTCCATGTGATGGATAACCAGGTAGTCGGGCGTACGTCCATCGAGCGCGGCCTCGAGGTTGCCGAGCCACTCGTCGACAAAACCACCATCGACCGAATCGGCGACAGCGATCTTTTCGCCCAAGATAACGTAGCTGTTGTATGCCATACCGTTCTCGGACACATCATACTGGCCCTCGAACAGGTCGATGTCGTGATCGTCGACGCCAACGTAGCGGATATCCTTGGTGATCTCCATCAGGCAAAGCCTCCTAGATAGACAAAATAACCCGTCTATCATAGCACTCGGCAGCATTCCAACTGTTATCTGCCGGCATCCTTACCGATTGTTATTGAAATACGATAAATCGCCGTTTACCTGCGCAAACTATGAGCGTAGTATCGCCGTGCTATGTCGAATAATGAGCTGGCCGGGAATACGAATGGCAACGGTTTTGCCCGCCGTACCCGCCTCGGGAACCGCATGCTCGAATACCTCGCGTCCGCGCTGATGCAAATCGAATCGAACGGTCGTGAGCTCGTTATGCGCGACAAAATCATCGAGCGAATCGTCGACACCCACCACGCTCACGTCCTCGGGCACGCGCAGGCCGCTATCGCGCAGCGCTGCAATCGCGCCATTTGCCATCTGGTCGTTTGCCGCGTAAATCGCCGTCATGGTGCGGTCGTGCTCGGCCAGATACCTGCCGGCTTCGTAACCGCTGTTGGCAGACCAGTCACCCTCGAGCGGCTCTACCGGCTCGATGTGTTTACGCTCGAGTGCATCTTGCCAACCGGCGCGACGAAATTGCTCGTCGACCGAGAACGACGGGCCGCCAATATAGCGAATCTGCTCGTGCCCCAGCTCAAACAGGTGATCCATAAGCAATAGCGAGCAGCCGTAATGGTCGGAATCGACCGTGGTCACGCGCGGATGCGCGTACATGGTAACGATGACCGTGCCAATGCCCGGCAACGGATCGAACGTCTCAAAATCGGGCGCCATGCGACTCATGCCGATGATGATGCCGTCCACCGGCAATGCGGCCATACGACGCGTGGCCTCGGCAAGCGAGAATTCCTCGGTCTTGGACATCTCGACCAGCGTGATGGCGCAATTATGCTCGCGAGCAGCGCTGGCGATGCCGTCAATCATTGAGAGGTTGCCAAACTTGGTGACATCGTTGATGCATAGGCCGACCGAATGGTAACGGCCGTCGCGCAGCGAGCGACCGGCATAACTCGGACGAAAGCCGAGCTCTTGCATAGCGGCCTGCACGCGCTGGCGCGTCTGCTCGTTAACGTTGGGCAAGCCGTTGGCGACGCGCGAAACCGTCTGCTGCGAAACGCCAGCAGCGCGGGCGACGTCGGCCATGGAGACCGGACGCAAACTGGTATCGTTGGACGGGCGCCTTGCCACAGGATCACCTTCACCCTTGCGAGATTTGAATAGCGTGAATGCCGGCCCGGGCAGAAATACATCCCGCGCCGAGGCCCGCTATCGTCGGACGCATGTTAACGTACTCTACTTTTTCTATCTGCATCTCTTCTGCTTTATAAGTCCATACGGCAGTACCGTTCACGGCCGAATTTCTACCGATTACCAGATTCTCAAAAAGTGACAAGCGATGTGTTATGAGTACGTTAACATAGCCCGTAACGTGCGGTATTGTGAACACTTGGTTCATGCCGCTTCAAGTTGTTAACGTACTCATAACGACGCAAAACCCACCCGTGCGCGCCAAGGAAAGGACTCCCATGACCACCCCCGACGAAAAGACATTCGCCACGCTCACCAAGCTGTTTGAGGAGGAGTTTGGCCCCATCGGCGACCGCCAGGTGCTCTACGTGCACGCGCCCGGCCGTTCCGAGATCAGCGGCAACCACACCGACCACGAGGGTGGCCACGTCATCGCTGGCTCGCTCGATGTCGCCGTTGACGGCATCGCCGTGGCAACCGACTCCAACAAGATTCGCGTCGCCGACGAGGGCTATCCTACGTTTGAGATCACGCTCGACACGCTGGATATTCAAGAGTCCGAGAAGGGCACGTCCGCGAGCCTCGTCCGCGGCATGGCTCACGAGATTGCAGCCCTTGGCGTTGAGCCCCACGGCTTCGACTTCGCCTTCACCTGCTCCGTCCCCTCGGGCGGCGGCCTTTCCAGCTCTGCTGCCGTCGAGGCCGCATACGGTCGTGCCATGGAAACCCTCTGGGGCGCACCCGCCATCGAGCCCGTCGCGCTCGCCCAGATGAGCCAGCGCACCGAGAACAGCTATTACGGCAAGCCCTGCGGTCTAATGGACCAGGCTGCCGTTTGCCTGGGCGGCCTTGCCTACATGGACTTTGAGGACCAGGCTCAGCCTAAGACCCAGAAGCTCGAGCTCAACTTTGAGGATCACGGCTATGCGCTCGTGCTCGTTAAGGTCGGCGCCGACCACGTGGCCGCCACCGATGACTACGCCGCCGTTCCGCGCGAAATGCAAGACGTCGCCGCCGAGTTTGGCAAGGCACGCCTGTGCGAGGTAAACGTTGCCGATTTTGACGCCAAGCTCCCCGAGCTGCGCGCCAAGCTGGGCGACCGCGCCTGTCTGCGTGCCGTTCACTACTGGTACGAGAACGGCTTGGTCGACAAGCGCTGGGCGGCCCTGAACGCCGGCGACATTGACCAGTTCCTGGTCCTGACGCGCGAGTCCGGCGCCAGCTCTGCCATGTACCTGCAGAATGTCGTCGCCAAACTGGGTGCCGAGCAGCCTTCCATGTACGCGCTTGCTCTTGCCGAGCATGTGCTCGACGGCCGTGGCGCCGTTCGTATTCACGGCGGCGGCTTTGGCGGTACCATCCAGGCCTTCGTGCCGCTCGATCTGGTCGACACCTTCATCACCAAGATGAACAGCTGGCTGGGCGAGGGCTCTGCCCGTCACTACGCCATCTCTGACAAGGGGGCTTACGCGGCATGGCTGTAATGACTAACGTGCGCGAGGCCGCGCAGAACCTGATCGAGTACGCTATTCACCGATCGATGATCGGCCAGGACGATCGCATCTGGGCCTACAACACCATTCTCGAGTGCATCGGCGCCACGGGTCCGGCGCTCGACATGGCCTGGGCGCTCCAGGTCGAGAAACTCTCGTTCTTGCACCCCGATACACTCCCCAATTTTGACCTGGAGGGCACGCTTGCCGCGCTTTCCGAGGCCGCCGTTGTCAACGGTGCCGCCGAGGACACGGCATCGGGCCGCGACCGCATCGCCATGCGCATCATGGGCGTGCTGATGCCGAGGCCTTCGGTTGTAAACGAGGAATTCAACGGCCGCATGGGCGTCAACGAGCCCCGCGCCGCGACCGACTGGTTCTACGGCCTGTGCTGTGACGCCGGTTACGTGCGCCGCGCCGCCATCGCGCGCAACATCAAATGGAGCACTTCCACCAACTGGGGTGACCTGGAGATCACCATCAACCTGTCAAAGCCCGAAAAGGACCCGCGCGATATTGCCGCGGCCGGTGCCGCCAAAAACACAGGCGAGAAGTATCCCGCCTGTCAGCTCTGCATCGAAAACGAGGGCTACCCCGGACGCTCCGCCGCAGCCGACGGCGGCGCTCACCCCGCCCGCCAGAATCTGCGCGTTATCCCCATCCAGCTCGACGGCGAGCGCTGGGGTTTCCAGTACAGCCCGTATGCGTATTTTAACGAGCACTGCATTGCTATGAGCTCCGAGCATCGCCCGATGCACGTGGACCGCAAGGGCCTGACCTGCCTGCTCGACTTTGTCGACCTGTTCCCGCACTACTTTATTGGCTCCAACGCCGACCTGCCTATCGTGGGCGGCTCGATCTTGTCGCACGACCACTTCCAGGGCGGCGCGCACGAGTTCCCCATGATGCACGCCGCCGAGATCTCGCAGTTTAGCGTGCCCGGATTTGATCAGGTTAGCGGTACCGTGCTGCAGTGGCCGCTCTCGGTGCTGCGCCTGCGCTCGCATGACCGCGCCCAGCTGCTCGACGCTGCCGAGAAGATTATCCTCGCCTGGCGCGAGTGGACCGATGAGTCTGTGGGCGTCATCGCGTACACAGCCGATGGCGTGGCGCACAACACCGTGACGCCCGTCATCCGCCGCGTCGACTCTCGCGGAAATGCCGGCGGCGAAATCTACGAGGCCTACCTGGCGCTTCGCTGCAATATCACGACCGACGAGCACCCGCTAGGCGTTTTCCACCCGCATGCCGAGTACCACCACATTAAGAAGGAGAACATCGGCCTGATCGAGGTCATGGGCCTGGCCATTCTGCCGCCGCGCCTGGTTCCCGAGCTTGGCGCTGTCCGTGAGCATCTGCTGGCAGCCAAGGTCGATGCCAGCTACGATCTTGCCGGTGCGCTCGAGGGCGATGATCTTTGTCGCAGCCATGCCGCGTGGGCCGAGGACGTCTTTGCTCGCCGCGCCGACGAGCTTACGGCGGATAACGCCATCGATATCCTGCACGAGGAGGTCGGCGTGGTGTTTGGCCACGTGCTCGACAACGCCGGCGTCTTTAAGTGGGACGAAGCCGGCCGCGCCGCCCAGCAGCGCTTTATCGACTCGCTGTAGAGCACAGACCCGGACGCTCAACGGCAGCCCCCACGACATAGCCACCTACACGACAACGGCGCCCGCCGGCAACATCGCCGGCGGGCGCCGTTTTCTGATGCAAGGGTAGCTAATTTGCACCAAAACAAGGAGTGTTCCAAACGGCCGGCAGAGAAGGAGCGCCCCAGGTGCCGACCTAAACCCCACATTATTCGATGGAAAAACGTGGTTTACTCCCACATTTTTCGATGGAAAGACCAAGACGGTCTTATACTAACCATGATCGTTAGGGGGCAGTATGCAGCGACAGCTAATGGACGAACTCATCGCTTGGAAATCTAGGACAAACCGCAAGCCCCTCCTGCTTAAGGGGGCCCGCCAGACGGGAAAGACTTG
>UQLF01000030.1 GCA_900541875.1 uncultured Collinsella sp.
GGGGCCGCGGGGGCGTTCAGCTAACTGCGGGAATGGCCTATTTGCTCAATGTGTTCGGCTGAGATCGGAAATCAACCTACCAAAAAGAGACAGGTTTATTATGGTCGGTTTTATCTGGGAAAACGTCAACTGATCCTGGAATGGAATGATGTCGCAGGGCATCGTCTACGACATGCCGCGGCAGAAAGTATCAACGAATTCGTCGTAGGCGTCTGTCTGAAGGAGCCGCATGGTGTTCTCGACGTTACTAAAGACCTCGATGATAAGGTCGAGCACGTCTCGGAAAAGCCCCATATCGTCCTGCGTGATGCCGATCATGAGAGCAAAGCGAATGTCGTGCCGTCCCCAGGGGATGGGTGTGTCGCAATGCGCGATGGCGATAAACGAACGTTTCGGGTAGACCGAAATCGCGTGTGGCACGGCCAGGCAATCGGTGAATGCTGTGGAGGAAACTTCTTCGCGAAGGTGGACGTCGGCAACATAGTCGGCATCGACATAGCCAGCGGCGATTGCGGCAGTACCGAGCTCGTCGATACAGGCTGCGGCGTTCGTCGCGTTGACGCTGCGGCAATAGAGCTCCGGCTTAATCAGATGACGCAGTAGCGTGCGCGCGTAGTTGTGGCGACGCTTTTCTTGGATGCGGGCCAGCCGGTCGCGCACCTTGCGCAGGTTCTGCTTGGTGAGGATGGGTCCGATCAGAATCTTCTCACATCCGGCGGGGACGGTCACATCAATGGTGGTGATGACGGCGTCGCATCCGGGCGGCTCGGAGAGATAGCGGTCGCAGCTCATGATCGAGATAATCTGCGCTTCGTCTTTGAGTGCGATCTCTAGGTCGTCGACGAGTTTATGCGCGAAGTCATGGTAGTCCTCGACGATTACTGTGCAGGTGAGAAGGTTGTTGGGTGCCGCGACGCGCTCGAAATACGCGCCGATGTGAAACGCAACGAACGCGATTTCATTTTCGCCGATTTCGACATTCATGGCGGTCGAGAACCGGTGCGTTAAGTAGACGGCCATGTCGTAGACGGGCGCGTATTCGCTCTTGATCTGTGAAGCGAGCGGGTTGGGATAGCTTACGTGGTAGACGGCGCGTTGGTAGGCGTTGAACATGTGAAGCACGAGTTGCAGTCGCATGGGTTCGTCGATGAAGTGTGGAATGTTATAGCGGGCGCCCGTTTCGTCGAGGATCTCGAGCACGGTATCCACGAATGCTGGATCGATGATACTTGCCAGCTTTTCAAAATCGAGCTCGCGGTATTCGACGCGTTCGATCGAAAGCGCCAACAGCAAGAGGATTTGCTGGAAGTCAGCACGGGGAATCTCGCAACCGAACTCCTGCTCGAAATAGGACGCAATATGCTCCGCGCAGCGAACGATTTGGTCGCGTTGGGAGAGCTGCGCTACGAGGCCGTCACCGTCGATGGGGCCATCGACTTCGCTGAGCTCGTTGTTCGAGGTGAGGCGGATGATGATTACCATGAGATGGACGAGCAGGTTGGAGAGCGCGTAGTCATTGATGAAGAGTTCGGATCGCTGGCAGATTTCGACGAGGCTCGCAAGGATCTGCTGGACGTCGAAATTGGGGAACATGCTCTCGAGCGTGCGCGTCGATGAGAAATATCCGTAAGAGTTATGGGTGGCGATGTGCCCGAGTAGTTTGCGCTTGTTGCGCTCGAGGCCAGTGAGGCTCACCTTGAAATCGTGCGTCTCGACGAATAGATTGAACCGGCCGGCGAGTTCGCGAACCTCGGGCATGACGGCGCTCGCAAGCGTGCTTTCGGATATGCAGAGCTCGGCGGCAAGATCGAAGACCGAGAGCGGTTCCCGAGCGTTGTCCAGGTGCGATGCCACATAGTTGCAGCGGGCATCGATGCCGATGCCGTCCGTGGGCTCCCCGCCCCGCTCGGGCGCGGACTTAATGCTGGCGCACGCCGGTGAGGAAAGGACCTCGTCAGCATGTGCTAGGCGGTAGCCTTCCTTAGACGATTCGATGATTGTGCCGCCCTGACCGTTGATCTCGGTCACATAGTTGCGGATGGAACGCTCGCTTGCGCCCAGCATGGTGGCGAGCATGGAGGCGGATACCCATGAAGTAGCATGCTCCAGAATATCGACCATGCGGTTGATTCGGTTTTGCTTTGCGCTTGCCATGGCCGACTCCCAACGAGATAGAAGCGTGCGCCCGCCGAGGGCGCATCCCACGGGGCATGAAGCGCCCCGATGTTGTCATCATGCGCCATGTTATCGCAGAGGGTCGTGGGCGAAAAAGTCCCAATTTGCCGTATGAACGGAAAGACTGTGGCATTGCCGCCACGGCGGAAAACCTGACACTTTGCCGCCATGCGGCAAAAAGAGGGTTCGCGGCAGGGTAGGGGCAGGCCGTATAGTGCAGTCACGGTCAAGGGGGAGCCGGGTCGACACGGTCTCCCCAAACGTACGAGGACCGGGGCGGCAACCGAGCCGCTGCGGACTCGTTTATTGGGAAAGGAGTACCCCTCATGGCAGACGAGAACGGATGTGTCCGAATTCTCCTCGCTTGCGGTATCGGCGCTTCGACGGGTTTCATGGCCGCCGGTATGCGCAAGGTGGCAAAGTCCAAGGGACTCAACTGCACCATTAAGGCAGTCAGCAAGTCCGAGATTATGGATTACGCCGACAAGATTGACGTTCTTCTGCTTGGTCCGCACTTCGCCTCCGAGGTGCCCGAGATCCAGGCACAGGTGGCGTCTCATGGCGTGAAGGTCATGGCCATCGACCCGGATTACTATGCGGCACTCGACGGCGAGAACATCCTCGAGGATGCTTACGACCTGCTTGACGAAGACTAGGAGGGGACAACATGCTGCAAAAGTTCATGGAAGCGGTCCAGGCGTGGATCACCGAGCATGTCGTCCCCGTGATGAACAAGCTTACCTCAACTTATTGGTTCGGCGTCATCTCAGACGCGGTCCTCTACATCGTTCCCTTCTCTATGGTTTCGGCAATCCCGAGCCTTTGGAACATCATCCGTCGTTTTGTCCCGACGCTCCCCGATCTGTCGCCGCTCACGACGTTCAGCTTCGGTCTCGTTGGCCTGTTCATGGCGTTTATCATTCCGCACAACGTCGCGGTTAAGGAAGATCGCAAGGACCGCAGCATGATTGCCGGTTTCACCGGTATAGGCGCCTTCATGCTGTGTATGAATCCTACGATCACTGAAGACGGTTACGTTTTTCAGATGGCCATGTTCGGCGCAGGCGGTATGTTCACCGCCATGGTTGTGGGCTTTGTCGTGGGCTTCATCTACAAGCGCATGGCTCGCATGACGTTCTTCTCGGAGGACAGCATGGTCCCCGACTTTGTCAAGAACTGGTTCGATAACATCATCGCCGTCTTGCTGTCGCTTTTCGTTGCGTGGCTTTTCACCAACATGCTTCAGGTTGACGTCTTTGGCGCCGTTGCGATCATCCTGTCGCCCGTCACCGGCTTTGCCCAGACGCTCCCTGGTACTATTGCGATTCCGCTCGTCATGGACACCTTCTATTTCTTCGGCATCTCCGGCTGGGTCTTCTCGCCCATCCAGCAGTCCATCCAAAAGTCCGCCCTTGCCGAGAATATGGCTGCATATGCCGCCGGCCTTACCCCGACGATTATCAACGCCTACGGTATTACTCGCTACATCATGATCGGCGGCGAGGGCGCCACGCTCCCGCTGGCTTTCTACATGCTTTTCGCCAAGTCTAAGAAGAACAAAACGCTCGGTCGCGCCACGATCGTCCCGTCTCTGTTCAACATCAACGAGCCACTCGTGTTCTCTACGATCGTTGCCAACCCCTTCATGTTCATCCCTATGGTGCTTCAAGCCATCATCCTGCCGGCCAACGCCTATCTGTGGATGAGCATGGGCTGGGCGAGCCTTCACGTTGAGAATTTCGACATGAACTTCCTGCCCAATGCTGTCTCGGCGTTCTTTATGTCCGGTGGCGACATTCGCAACGTTGCCCTGGTTTGCGTGAACCTGCTGATCGCCGCGATTCTCTGGTTCCCGTTCTTCAAGGCGGCCGACAACTATCAATGCAAGGTCGAGGAAGAGAAAGCGGCTGAAAAGGCAGCCAAGAAGGCGGCGAAGAAGGCGGCCAAAGAGGCTGCTGCCGCAGCCGCCATCGCCGAGTAGGCGAGACGCCGGGGCCCATTGCCCTGGATTAGGCAATCATTCGATGCCCCGGTTGTGGAAACGACCGGGGCCACAGGAAAGGAGACCACGATGGCCGAGGAAGAGCCCATTAACATTCCCGCCGTTGCGATGAACGTCATCATCAACGCCGGTGACGGCCGTGCCTGTATCGATAAGGCGATGGACGCCCTGGCAGAGTTCGATTTCGACGCGGCAGAGGCCCATCTGGCGGAGGCCGACGAGAAGATCCTCGAGGCCCATAAGTCCCAGACCGAGATGATCCAGCGTCAGGCTGGTGGCGAGGAGGTCGAGTACTCGTTGCTCTTTGTCCACGCCCAAGACACGCTTATGACCATCAGTGCCGAGTTGCACATGGCCAAGAAGATGATGCCCGTCGTGCGTGCACTCGCCGCGAAATAGCGTCGTGGAACCCGTGTACGTTTCTAAATCCAAAACGACCCGTTACCTATTGATTCCGACCATTGAGAGATGAGGACATAGCATGATTGATCTTTCTACTTATGACTTTGGCGACGCCTTCCCGGAGGGCTTCCTCTGGGGCGGCGCCACGGCGGCCAACCAGGTCGAAGGCGCCTGGAACGAGGGCGGTCGCGGACCGGCCGTCTCGGACTACGTCATCCTGCTCGACCGCGAGACGTGTGCCCGCGAGGGTATTGTCGAGGGCGGCCCGCTCAACTCCGTGACGCGTCAGTCCCTTGCCGCTCGCAAGGCAAACGAGATGGCTTACGACTTCCCCAAGCGTCGCGGCATTGATTTCTACCACACCTACAAGGAGGACATTGCGCTCCTCGGCGAGATGGGCTTCGGCGTCTTCCGTATGAGCATCTCCTGGAGCCGTATTTTCCCAAACGGAGACGACGCGCTGCCCAACGAGGAGGGTTTGGCCTTCTACGATAAGGTGTTCGACGAGTGCCACAAGCACGGCATTGAGCCCATGGTTACCCTCAACCATTTCGATATGCCGCTCCACCTGGCAGAGGAGTATAACGGTTTCGCGAGCCGCCACGTTGTCGACGCCTTCGAGCATTACGCCGAGACGCTCTTCCGTCGCTACAAGGGTAAGGTCAAGTACTGGATGACCTTCAACGAGATTAACCACGTGTATGCCAACCCCTGCACCTGCTGCGGTGTTATCTGGGATGAGAACGAGGACGGCTCCAACCCCTATGCCGGGCGCTGGCCCGAGAAGTTCCAGGTCGCGCACAACCAGCTTGTCGCGTCCGCCAAAGCTGTCATCAAGCTGCGTGAGATCGACCCCGAGGCACATATCGGCAACATGCTCTGCCGTCTTGAGAACTACGCCGAGACCTCCAAGCCCGAGGACCAGCTCCAGGTGCTGTTCGAGGATCATTTCAACTGGTTCTTCACCGATATCCAGGCCAAGGGCGAGTATCCCTACTACGTCAAGCGCTTCTTCCGCGATTACGGCGTAGACATCAAGATGGAAGACGGTGACCTCGAGACCCTCAAGGCCGGTACCGTCGACTATATTTCGATCAGCTACTACATGACCTACATCATGCGCTACAAGGGCAAGGTGTCCCCGGAGCCCTCCGGCAAGTTGCTGACCGAGATTAAGAACCAGTACCTCGAGATGACCGAGTGGGGTTGGCCGATCGATCCGGTGGGCTTCCGCATCACGCTTAACCACATCTACGACCGTTATCATCTGCCGATCTTTATCGCCGAGAACGGTAACGGCATGACCGAGAACCGCGACGAGAACGGTTATTGCGATGACGATGCTCATATCGAATACATGAAGGAGCATGTCGAGCAGATGCATCAGGCAATTCTCGACGGCGTTGACGTCTTCGGTTACGCCTGGTGGGGCCCCATTGATCTCATCAGCTCCGGTACGTCCGAGATGACTAAACGCTATGGCCAGATTTCGGTCGATCAGGACGACCATGGCGACGGCACCGGCAAGCGTGGCAAGAAGAAGAGCTTCTTCTACTACAAGAAGCTCATCGCAAGTAACGGCGCCGACACCGCGAGTGACAACATCGTGGTCGAGTAGCTCGGCCCTCTCGCCGGGATGCCTGTAGGGTGGGTGTCCCGGCGGCTTTTGGAAACCTTGATCGAAAGAAGGACTCGGATGTATTCAAAGACCACGACCGTTGTAAACGCAAGCGGTATCCATGCCCGTCCTGCCTCTCTGTTTGTTCAGAAGGCATCCGGGTTTGGGAGTAAGGTGACCGTGCGCAACGTTACCAAGGACAGCGACCCCAAGGATGCTAAGTCGATTCTCATGGTTATGGGTCTGGGGATGGCGTGCGGATGCGATGTCGAGATTGCGGCCGATGGTGCTGACGAGCAAGACGCCGTCGATGCACTGGTTGAGCTGATCGAGAGCGGTTGCGGCGAGTAACCGCAAGACTTTGATGAGAGGGGAGAGAGCGATGGCTCGAGGGTTTCGTGGGGTGACGACAATCGTTCGCCGGCAGGAGGCTCGCCGGTCCATGTTGGCGCTTGCAGGCGTGGCCTGCGCGTATGCGGGGATGCTTGTGCTTATGGAGGCGACGACAGGTGCGGTCGCGCCGCCGCTCGTGCCCGTAGTGTCATCAATCTCGCTTTTCGTTTCAATCGCCGGTATCGCATTGGTGATTGCATTTGAGGTCCGTGCGTATCGCGCGCTCACGGAGGCGTGTGACGCTGAGCCCGAAATGGGTGACAAGATGCTGCTCGGTGCCGCACTTTGGTTTTTGGGCGGTCTGCCCCAGGCATTCGTGACGCTGCTGCGCACCGTAGCGATTACTGGCACGCTCGATATCAAACAGACGCTCATCCAGATCGGCGTGACGCTGACCCTGGCACTCCTTGCCTGGCCACGTTATCGCGATTGCTTCTAGGTTGTTTTAAAGCGCGCAATGGCAAAAGATGGCCCGCCGATTCTACGTTATCAGCGGGCCATCTTTTTGTAGCTATGGTTATTGGGCTTACGCCGCTTCGTCGAACTGCGAGTTGTACAGGTCGGCGTAGAAACCGCCCTGGGCGAGCAGCTCGTCGTGCGTGCCCTTCTCGACGATGTCGCCGTCGCGAATCACCAAGATCACGTCGGCGTTGCGGATCGTGGACAGGCGGTGCGCGATGACAAAGCTGGTGCGGCCCTGCATCAGCGCATCCATGGCGCGCTGAATGAGCTCCTCGGTACGGGTATCGACGTTGGAAGTCGCCTCGTCCAGAATCAGTGCCGGGCGGTCGGCCAAAATGGCACGGGCGATGGTCACGAGCTGGCGCTGACCCTGCGACAGGTTAGTGCCCTCCTCGTTGATCATAAAGTCGTAGCCGCCGGCGAGCGTATGGATAAAGTGGTCGCAGCGTGCGGCGCGTGCGGCGGCCTCGACCTCGGCATCGGTCGCATCGGGGCGTCCGTAGCGGATGTTCTCGCGGATGGTGCCGTTAAACAGCCAGGTGTCCTGCAGCACCATGGCAAACTCGCCGCGCAGCGCCGCGCGGTCCCAGTCGCGCACGTCGACGCCTTCGACGCGCAGCGAACCGCCGTCCACGTCGTAAAAGCGCTGCAGCAGCTTAATGAGCGTGGTCTTGCCGGCGCCGGTGGGGCCGACGATGGCAATGGTTTGGCCGGGCTTAGCCTCGCAGCTAAAGTCGTGGATGATGGTCTTGTCGGGCGTGTAGCCAAACTTGACATGGTCAAACTCCACGTGGCCGGGGCGCTTCTCGGGAATCTGCGCGTCGGCCTTCTGCTCCTCCTCGGGCGCGGCCAGGAACTCAAAGACGCGCTCGGTAGCGGCAGCCATCGACTGCATCGTGTTGCTCACGTTGCCCAGCTGCTGCACGGGTTGCGTAAAGTTTCGAACGTACTGGATAAAGCTCTGGATGTCGCCGGGCGTGGCATTGCCGGTCAGCGCGAGCTGCGCGCCCACCACGACGACGCCCACGTAGCCCATGTTGCCCACCAAGCTCATAAGCGGCATCATCAGGCCCGACAGGAACTGCGAGCGCCAGCCACTAATAAAGAGGCGGTCGTTTTGACGGTCGAACTCTTCAATCGAGGCCTCGGCGCGGTCGAACACCTGAATGACGTTCTGGCCGGCAAAGTCCTCCTCGATAATGCCGTTGACGGCGCCCAGAACCTGCTGTTGCTCGCGGAAGTACGGCTGCGAGAAGTGAATCATCACGGTCAAGATAATCGCGGCGGCCGGCAGCGTGAGCACGGTGACGCCGGTAAGCGGCAGGCTGATCGAAAGCATCATGACGAGCACGCCGATAATCTGCGTCACCGACGTGATGAGCTGCGTCACGCTCTGGTTGAGCGACTGACCCAGCGTATCGACGTCGTTGGTGATGCGGCTGAGTACGTCTCCCTTGCTGTGGCCGTTGAAGTAACTCATCGGCACGACGGCAACCTTGGCGGCGATTTCCTTGCGCATGCGGTAGCAGATCTTTTGCGTGACGCCGGTCATGAGCCAGCCCTGGACCAGGCTGCAGACAGAGCTCGCCAGATACAGGCAGAGCAAAAAGCCGAGCGTCTTGGCGATCCAGTCAAAGTCAACGTCGCCGGTGCCGTTGACCTTGGCGACCAGGCCTTCGAACAGCTTGGTCGTAACCTGGCCGAGCACCTTGGGTCCCACAATGTTAAAGATGACCGAGCACACGGCAAAGGCGACGGCGGCAAACACGGCAATCTTGTGTTGGCCGATATAGCCGAGCAGCTGCCTCATGGTGCCCTTAAAGTCCTTGGCCTTTTCGCCGCGACGCATGCCGCCCATGCGGCCCATGGGACCACGTTGGCGGGTGGGCTTGGGAATCTGAGTCTTGGTCTCGTCTGCCATTAGCGCTCGCCTCCTTCCATGACGGCTGCAATTTCTTCTTGGGTAAGCCCCAGCTCCTCGGCGGAAAGCTGCGACTGTGCGATCTCCAGATACGCCGGGCAGCTGCGCAGCAGCTCCTCGTGCGTGCCGGTGCCCACTACGTGGCCGTCGTCGAGCACGATGATCTGGTCGGCGTGCATGATGGTCGCGATGCGCTGGGCTACGACCACGAGCGCGGCGTCGGTAACGTTTTTGGCCAGCTCCTCGCGTAGGCGCGCGTCGGTCTTGTAGTCGAGGGCGCTAAACGAATCATCGAAAACCACGACCTCGGGCTTTTTGGCCAACGCGCGGGCGATGGCCAGGCGCTGGCGCTGACCACCCGAAACATTGGAGCCGCCCTGGCTGATGGGGGAGTCGTAGCCGCCCTCGCGCTCGGCGATAAAGTCCTCGGCCTGTGAGATGCGCGCGGCTTGGCGCATGTCATCATCGCTTACCATGTCGCCCGCAAACTTGAGGTTGCTCTCAACGGTGCCCGAGAACAGACGACCCTGCTGCGGAATATAACCGATGCGGCGGCGCAGCTCGGAAAGGGTCATGTCGCGCACGTCGATGCCGTCGAGCGAAATGCTGCCGCCCGTGACGTCGTACAAGCGTGGAATCAGCTGCACGAGCGTGGACTTGCCCGAGCCCGTGGAGCCAATGATGCCGAGCATCTGACCGGCATGCGTGGTGAAGTTCACGCCGCTGATGACATCGGCGCGGGCATCGGGGTACTGGAAGCTCACGTCGCGGAAGGTGAGCTCACCGCGCGGCGAGCTGGCCGCGGGCAGTTTGGGCGAGGCAGGGTCGTTGATGCTCGTGGGGCAGGTGATGACCTCATCTACGCGCTCGGCTGCGACCTCGGCACGGGGCAGGATGACCGAAACCATGGTGAGGATCATAAACGCCATGACGATCTGCATAGTGTAGGAGATGAATGCCATCATGTTGCCGACCTGCATCACGCCGTCGGACACGCCCTGCGCGCCAAACCAGACGATAAGCACGGTGATGCAGTTCATGACGAGCATCATGAGCGGCATCATGAAGCTCATGGCGCGGTTGGTGTAGAGCTGCGTGGTCATCAGGTCGAGCGAAGCCTTGTCAAAACGCTCGAGCTCATGCTCCTCACGGTTGAACGAGCGGATGGGCATAAGGCCGTCGAGCAGCTCGCGGGCGGTAAGGTTCACGCGGTCCACAAAGCTCTGCATCTTTTTGAACTTGGGCATGGTGAGGCCCATGAGCACGCCGACGACGGCCGAAACCGCGATGATGGCCACGGCGATGGTCCACTCCAGGCCGGTGTGGTTGGCCAGGACGCGCATGACGGCGACGATGCCCATGACGGGGGCCATCAGGCACATGCGGATAAACAGGGTTGCGGCCATCTGGATCTGCTGAATGTCGTTGGTGCAGCGGGTGATGAGCGAGGCCTGGCTAAACTTGCCCACCTCGGCCGGCGAGAAGTGCATAACCTTGTTGAAGGTCTCGCGGCGCAGGTCACGGGCGATGGAGCAGGCGGTGCGCGAAGCCACGGCACCGGTCAGGATGGTGGCGACGAGCGACACGAGGCACAGTCCAAACATCGTGGTCGCCATGCGGCCCAGGTAGGCGTTCTGCACGTCGGCGGGGTCGATGCCCTGCGCCTTGTACTCGTCTTGCACATAGCTCACGGCGCGTTGGGTCACGATGGAACCCGACATGGAGCCCATTTTGTCCGCCATATCGTTGGCGCCCTCCACGAGCTTGCCCTGGTCGATTAGGCCGCCTTCAACGCCTAGACGCAGACCCTTCATGGTGATCTTACCGCCGTCGGCATCAATCTGCTTTTGCATGTTCTGTGCCGCTGCGGCTTTCTGCTGCATCTCGGCGAGCTGCTCGGGCGTCATCGCCGCCATCTGCTCGGGCGTGGGCATGGCCTGGGCGGCGCCGCCATCGCTTGCCTCGGTAGATGCGCCGGTCATGTCGCCCATGGAGTTGGCATCGATGCCCTGGTTGAACGAAAGGACGACAGTCTCGGGCAGGCTCATGATGTCGGCAATCTTGCCGCCGTCGGCGCGCTCCTCCTCGGTGCCCTTGTACGTTCGAATGCCGCTATTGTCCGCCTTGCTAAACACGGCCTCCACAGCCTTGGCGTCCTTGGTGCTCATAAAGAGCTCGAGGTCGTCGAGCGATTCGGCACGGATGGTGTCGGGCACGGGCGACGCGATGCCGCCTTGCTGCACACCCACGTCGACGATGTCGCTCATATAGGTAGGCAGCGCCAGATCGGCGTTGCAGCTGATTACGATAAGTACGATAGCTGCGAACAGTGCCAGGATATGCTTTTTAAAGAGCTTGAGAATCCTCACTCGGCATCTCTCCTTTCTTGATTGTGATCCATAATTTCGTTGGCACGCCTTAGAAGACGCACCATCTCTTGGGTATCTGTTTCGCCGAGCTGCTCGAGGAAAGCCGCGGTGCGCTTCTCGAATTCCCGACGTTTGATTTCGAGATCCTGGAATCCTTTGTCGGTCACCGTGACGTGTACGCGACGACGGTCGGTCTTTGAGTGCTCGCGCTCGACCCAGCCCTTGGCCTCGAGAGCGCGTAGGATATTGGCGATGCGGGCGCTCGAGACCCAGGCACGATCAGCGAGTTCGCTCGGCGTGAGCGAGCCGCCGGCGCGCATGAGGGCGCGCATGACGGCCATTTCGCCGCCGAGAGCTTTGTCCGCAAAGCGCGAAATTCGCTGATGCATGCTGCCAAACTCAGTTAAGAGCTGACGCCCAAGTTCATGGAAATCGGTATCTTCCACCGAAAACCCCTAACACTAGAAACTATTTTCGGTGGAAGATGATACCCCCATACGCGGGCCTCATGCAGTGGGCAATATAAAGAGCGCATAAAGAGTTGAAAAATTCAATTGCTGAAGCGTTTCAAAGAACTATTATGCCCGCGGTTAGGCGAGGGGTTGTCACCACCATGACGACTGGGACTCATATAATCGCCACGTGCGATGCTCCAACTTCCCGCAAGGAGACACCTTATATAAAGGGGGATGGAGTCATGGCATTTGACTTCACGGGCAAGACCGCGATTGTCACGGGCGGCACTCAGGGCATTGGCCTCGAGATCGCCAAGGGCATCGTTGCGGGCGGCGGACACGTCGCGCTCATCGCAAGGAACGCTGCTAAGGGCGAGGCCGCTGTGGCCGAGCTTGGCGAGGGCAACAAGTTTTATCAGCTCGATGTCGCCGATGCGCCCAAGGCGCGCGAGACCGTCGAACAGATTTTCGCAGACCTGCCGCAAACCAACATCCTGATCAACTGCGCTGGCGTCATCAGCACCAAGAAGTTCGACGAGATCGATGACACCGAGTGGCGTCGCACCATCGACATCAACCTCAACGGTACCTTCACTATGATGAACGCCGTGTACCCGCACTTTAAGGCGGCCCATGCCGGCACTATCGTCAACGTGAGTTCCGTTGCGGGCAAAATCGGTGGCGGCCTGCTCGGCACAGCCGCCTACGCCAGCTCCAAGGCCGGTGTTAACGGTCTGACCAAGGCAGTCGCCAAGGAAGGCGGCAAGTTCGGCGTCCGCTGCAACGCCGTGTGCCCGTCGCTCACGTTGACCGATATGACCTCGATTCTCTCTGACGAGAACTCTCAGCGCATCATCAACGGTATCCCTCTGGGCCGCGCCGCCCAGGCCAGCGAGCCTGCGCAGATGGTGCTGTTCTTCGCTTCCGACCTCGCCAGCTTCGTGAACGGCGAGATTGGTGACTGCGATGGCGGCATCGTCCTGGACGGGTAATACCCCGCGGTGATCGTTTGGCGGCGACCCTGGCGACTCGGGGTTGTCGCCTTCTTTCTGACATAGGCGCGTGCGGCTTCGATTCGCATGCATCCAAAGGAGATATATATGAGTGAATCGACTGCGGTGGAGGCGCCGGCGGCAAAGGAGCCGTTCTTTAAGATGTCCTCCATCCCGGGTGCCAATATTTTGGTGCCGCTTTTGTTGGGCTGCCTGCTCAACACGCTGTTCCCTGACCTGTTCAAAACGCTCGGCAGCTTTACGCTTGGTATGACCCAGCAGGGCGCAGGCCCGCTCGTGGGCGCTTTTTTGCTCATCGTCGGTACGACGATTTCGTTTAAGAGTGCTCCTGCCGCCGCTGCCCGCGGTGCCATCATCATCGCCGTCAAGCAGATCGTGGTCGTTGCCGTGTCGCTGCTCATCCTTTATGTGTTCAACGACAACCTGTTTGGCATCTCTGCCATGGTGATGCTGGCGGCTTGCACCGGCGCCAACAACGCTATGTACGCTGGTCTGATGGGCACCATGGGCAATGAGGCCGAGCGTGGCGCCGTCGCCATCACCACGCTGGTTGTCGGCCCTCCGGTCACGATGATCGTGCTCGGCGCTGCCGGTCAGGCCCCGATCGGCTGGTCGCTCGTGGGCGCCATCCTGCCGATCGTCGTCGGCATTATTCTGGGCAACCTGTTCCCGAGCTTTAAGAAGATGATGGCACCGGCACTTTCCGCCATCATCGTGCTCGTCTTCTTTGCCATGGGCTCGACCATGACCTTTGGCCAGCTCATTAATGGCGGTCTTCCCGGCATTCTGCTCGGCGTGATCTGCTCGGTGGTCTTTGCAATTCCCGTCATCGCGGTCGATAAGCTCACGGGTGGTACGGGTGTCGCAGGTGCGGCCATTTCGAGCTGCGCCGGAGCCAATGTGGCCACGCCTGCTGCCATGGCAAGCGTCAACGGGGCCATGTACGGTGGCGCCGTGCTCGCGACGGCTACGGCACAGGTTGCTGCCTGCGCAATCGTGACGGCTATTTTGACCCCGCTGGTCACCAGCTGGTGCTACAAGCATTTTGAGGGCCAGGGCAACAGCAAGGCAACGACCGACAAGGCCGCTGCAGCCGCCTAATGCCAAGCGGCAATCAAAGCTAAAAACTAGCTACGCCACAGGGCGGCCACGGGGGATCCTGTGGCCGCCCTGCAGTTTCTGTAGGGTCTCTGTGACACTTTACCCTGCTAAAGCTGGCATAACAGCTAGAGCGAGCGTCGTACAAAGGCAAGGAAAAATAACATACAAATCGGTGAACGGTAGTTGTTCGCGCTCGCATTTCCTGCGGGTTTGTAAAAAACGCCCTTATGATATAAAAAAAGAAACATATAACAGCCCAGATGGAGAGGGTCGCTATGTTATCCTTCTCAAACGGATGAAATCTTGGGTTTTGGGTTGCAGTTCCAAGGTGGACAAACGTTTTTCCCTGCACCAACGTGTGATGAAGAACGGAAGAAGCCGGTAGTGCAAACCGAAAATTCAAGAATTCAATAAGCAGCGGTGTGAGAGAGCGCCGCATTACACGTAACTAGGAGCGTGGTTACACAATGCAGGAGGCATGGGAAGGCTTCAAAGAAGGCATTTGGACGGGAGAGGTTGACGTCCGAGACTTCATCCAGAAGAACTACACCCCCTATGAGGGCGACGAGTCGTTCCTCGTCGGTCCGACCGAGCGTACCAAGGAGCTGTGGGGCGAGGTTCTCGACCTGCTGCTCAAGGAGCGCGAGCAGGGCGGCGTCCTCGATATGGACACCAAGACCGTCACGGGTATCGTGAGCCACCCCGCTGGCTACATCGATAACGCCCACCGCGAGAAGGAGACCATCGTCGGTCTTCAGACCGACAAGCCGCTCAAGCGCGCTCTGCACGTCAACGGTGGTATCCGCATCGCTTGCCAGGCTGCCAGCCAGCACGGCTATAAGGTCGACGAGAACGTTGTCGAGCGCTACACCTTCGAGCGCAAGACCCACAACGCTGGCGTCTTCGATGTCTACACCCCCGAGATGCGTGCTTGCCGCTCGGCTCACATTATCACCGGTCTGCCCGATGGCTATGGCCGCGGCCGCATCATCGGCGACTACCGTCGTGTTGCCCTGTACGGCGTCGACTACCTGATCAAGGACAAGGAGGCCCAGAAGGCTTCCACCCCGACGGTCATGACCGCCGACAACATCCGCGATCGTGAGGAGCTGCAGGAGCAGATCCGCGCCCTCGGCGAGCTCAAGATGATGGCCGAGACCTATGGTTTCGACATTTCCAACCCTGCTACCAACACGCAGGAGGCCATTCAGTGGATGTACTTCGCCTACCTCGCTGCCGTTAAGGAGCAGAACGGCGCCGCTATGTCCATCGGCCGTACCTCCACGTTCATCGACATCTACGCTGAGCGCGACCTTGCCAACGGCACCTTCACCGAGGAGCAGATCCAGGAGTTCGTGGATCACTTCATCATGAAGCTCCGCATGGTCAAGTTTGCCCGTACCCCCGAGTACCAGGCCCTGTTCACCGGCGATCCGCAGTGGGTCACCGAGTCCATCGGCGGCATGGGTGTTGACGGCCGTACGCTCGTTACCAAGATGAGCTACCGCTACCTGCACACGCTCGAGAACATGGGCACCAGCCCCGAGCCCAACATGACCGTTCTGTGGTCGACCCGTCTGCCCGAGAACTTCAAGAAGTTCTGCGCCAAGACTTCTGTCGCCAGCTCCTCGATCCAGTACGAGAACGACGACCTCATGCGCGTTTACCACGGCGACGACTACGGCATCGCCTGCTGCGTGTCCTCCATGCGCATTGGCAAGGAGATGCAGTTCTTCGGCGCTCGCGCTAACCTGGCCAAGTGCCTGCTGTACGCACTCAACGGCGGCGTCGACGAGGTCTCCAAGAAGCAGGTCGGCCCCAAGTACCGCGCCGTCGAGGGCGATACGCTCGATTACGACGACGTTGTGGCCAAGTACAACGACATGATGAAGTGGCTCGCTGGCGTGTACGTCAACTCGCTGAACATCATTCACTACATGCACGACAAGTACTGCTACGAGCGCATCCAGATGGCTTTGCACGACAAGCACGTTCATCGCTGGTTCGCTACGGGCATCGCTGGCCTTTCCGTCGTGGCTGACTCCCTGTCCGCCATCAAGTACGCCAAGGTCCACCCCGTCCGTGACGAGAACGGCATCATCGTCGACTTCGAGACCGAGGGCGAGTTCCCCAAGTACGGTAACGACGACGACCGCGTCGACCAGATCGCTCACGACGTTGTGCACCAGTTCATGGAGTACATCCGCATGAACGATACCTACCGCAACTCCGTGCCCACGACCTCGGTTCTGACCATTACCTCCAACGTCGTGTACGGTAAGAAGACCGGCTCCACGCCCGACGGCCGCAAGGCTGGCCAGCCGTTCGCCCCGGGTGCTAACCCCATGCACAAGCGCGATAGCCACGGCGCCATCGCTTCGCTGTCTTCGGTTTCCAAGCTCCCGTTCCGCGATGCTCAGGACGGCATCTCCAACACCTTCTCCATCATCCCGAGTGCGCTCGGCAAGGAGGACCAGGTGTTCTTTGGCGATATCGACCTTGATCAGCTGGGCGAGTAACTATTGTTAGTGCTATACTAACAATAACGATTACTGATTAGCGCGCCGGTTTCGGCCGGCGCCTATCAATCGAAGGAGACACATTATGAAGGTTTCTGAAGTTTCCGAGACCCAGGCCGATAACCTGGTCCACATGCTCGACGCTTACGCCGAGAAGGGTGGCCACCACCTGAACATCAACGTCTTCAACCGTGAGACGCTGCTCGACGCTCAGGCTCACCCCGAGAAGTACCCGCAGCTGACCATCCGCGTTTCCGGCTATGCCGTGAACTTCCACACGCTCACCAAGGAGCAGCAGGACGAGGTCATTGCGCGTACCTTCCACAACAAGTTCTAAAGGGATTTAACTCCCGCAGGGTTACTGGGGCCGGGTTTTTGTTTTTTTTAAAAAAAAAAAAAAAAAAAAAACAAACACACCCCCCCCCCCAAAAAACAACACCCCGGCAAAGAAAAAACAAGACAAA
>UQLF01000031.1 GCA_900541875.1 uncultured Collinsella sp.
CATGCGAGATGCCCCCGCTGCGCACTACGTGCGGCGGGGGCTTCTCGCGTCCTGCGGGATGTTTTGGAAAATAACCCAAAACCGGCCATGTGGGGTCCTTTGGAGTCACCCTTTAGGCGGAACTCTCCTAATAGGTCGAGCGTTTGGGAAACTTATTTTGTAACTACCGTTTATCGCGTATAGCGACCGTTTGCGGGATAAGTAACACTCATTTATAAACCGTGTAAAATCTCAGTTAAGCACGGAGTTTTCCAGGGAGACGCTGTCCTTTGTTGTGTGCAAGGGGCGGCGTCTCTTTGGTGCTTGGATGCTGTTGTGCAACAGTGCGGCGGCGCGTGTCATGTATTGAAAAACCAACGTTGAGATGGGTCGTGATAATAATGGGCAAGTACGTAATCGTGGTTGAGTCTGGGTCGGATGTGACGCCGGAGCTCTGCGAGCGCTACGGCATCGTGCGCGTGCCCATGCATGTCACGATTGGTGACGAGACCGTCGAGGACGGCTCGATCGATCCGCTCGAGATTTATTCGCGCTGCAACGAGTTTGGCGTTATGCCCAAGACCAGCGGTTGCTCGCCGGCGGATTTTGCTCACGTGTACGACCGCATCCATGCCGAGCAGCCCGACGCGACTATTCTGCATCTCGCGTATTCCGAGGCCACGACCTGTTCGCATCAGTCCTCGAAGATTGCGGCCCAGGGGCGCGACTACGTGTTCTCCATGGACACGCGTTTTGTCTCGGTGGGCCAGTCGCTCGTTGTCGTCGAAACCGCTAAGTATATCGAGGCTCATCCCGATGCCACCGTTGACGAGATCTTTGCATTTACGAACTCCGTCATGGACCGCGTGTTGCTGGGCTTTGTTCCTACGGACCTTGCCTTCCTCAAGGCGGGCGGTCGCTTGTCCAACGTCGCGTTCCTGGGCGCCCACCTGCTCAAAATCAAGCCCTGTATTGAAGTGACGGACGGCAAGTTCGTGGCGACTAAGAAGTTCCGCGGCTCTATGCTCAAGTGCGCCCGCGCCTTTATCGACCACATGGTTGCGAAGGGCGAGATTGACTACTCGCACATTGGCCTGGCGTATTCGGTGGGTCTTTCCCAGGAGCTGCGCGACGACATGGAGGTCTATGCGCACGGTCTGGGCTTTAAGGACGTTACCTGGACTCAGGTTAGCGGCGTCATCTCGAGCCATTGCGGCCCGACCGCCTTCGGCGCGGTACTCACGCTTAAGGCGTAAGGCCTGGCGTCTATCGATTTCTATTGCCACGGCGGCGGGTGGGTTGCGATAACCGTCCCGCCGCTCTTGCGTGGGGCCAAATAGAACAATCCAATTGACTGCTAAACCGTTTCGCCATCATATGTATGGGCTAGAATGGCTCTGGCATTTATGTAACCAAAACCAATGAGAGGCAAGGTAGCGGGAATGGCTGAGATGACGCTCGAGGGTGTGGACGCTCGTCCCGAGGACTCTGCGTTTGCCCTGGGTCGCGTGCATTCGATCGAGACGATGGGTACGGTTGACGGTCCCGGCATCCGCTTCGTAGTGTTTGTCCAAGGCTGTCCCATGCGCTGCGCGTATTGCCACAATCCCGATACTTGGTCTGTTAACGGCGGCACCATGGTGACCGTTGAGCACCTCATGGACGAGTTCCAGAGTAATCATGAGTTTTACCGCAGCGGCGGAATTACGGTTTCAGGTGGCGAGCCGCTTCTGCAACCCAAGTTTTTGGCCGACCTGTTCCGTGCAATGCACAACAATCCCGATGGTCGCGTGCATACCTGCCTTGACAGCTGCGGATATGCGTTTGATCCCAACCACCCCGAGAAGTTCGATGCTGTTCTCAACGAGACCGACATGGTGCTGCTCGACATTAAGCATGCCGATCCGGTTGAGCATAAAAAGCTGACCGGATGCGATCCTGCGCGTATCCTGGCGTTTGGCGATGAGCTGGCGCGTCGCAGGATCAAGGTCGTTATCCGTCACGTGGTGGTGCCGGGCATTACTGACACGGTGGAGGAGTGCGAGGCACTCGGTCGCCTGATTGCCCCGTGGCATAACGTGGTGGGCTTGGAAATGCTGCCGTATCACACGATGGGCGTCGTCAAGTACGAGCAACTGGGCATTCCCTATAAACTTGAGGGCGTGCCCCAGATGGATACCGCGCGCATGCCCGAGCTGCGTAATGCCGTCATGACCGGCATGAAAAAACGCCGCGCGGAGCTAAAAAACGCCATCGGCTAGCGAGCCATTTTCGCTCCCCAAGGGCACTCATTGGGGACAGACTTAAATGAGTGCCCCTGAGCACCAAGTTGATTGCCAAAGAGCCCCGTCAAGTTGCGGTGGAATAGTTCTTGTTTTTTTGGCTTATGCCGCCCAAACAGGAACTATTCCACCGCAACTGCGTTTTGGGCGGAGATGCGCAACAGAATCGTGCCATATGGATAAATACGCTTGTGGTTTCTTTAAAGACACCTTAAACGCCGCTGAATATCTTTGGAAAGAAATGCCTGCTCGGTATTATGCTGCTCGTATATGAACGGTAGCAGTCAGGAGACCACGTGCGAAACAACGCATCGCGGGACGAGTATGTGCCGCAGCATAGCAGCAGATATGAGACGAAGGGCACGTCTTCGCGTGGCCTTGCCGACGCTCGCATCCGCGTGACGAAGATTGCCGCCATTGGGATGTTAACGTTGGCGGTTATTATCCTCGGAATTACCGCCAAAACCTACGCGTCGGAGCGAATGGCACACTCAGATGCGTCAACGGTACAGACGCAAAACAAAAAGGGCTCTGAATCTAAAGCCACCGCAAGCCAAACCCTGTCGACAGCGAGTCTCAAGACGAGGCTTTCGAAGGCGGACTTTAACGATATTCCCTCAGGCGATACCGTGCAGACCTTCTCGCTGGTTGATGACCAGATCCCCGCCCTGGAGGATGAGGGCCTCGCCGCGCTCCAAGATGCCCTTGATCAGGCCAAGGAATTGGGCGATGTGGGCGTGGTGTTCTACGACCTGTCAAGTGGCAAGGGCGTGACGTATAACGCCGATGTCGAGGTTTACGGTGCGAGTAGTTATAAGGCGCTCTATGTGCTCTACGTCTGTGAATCCCTGGCCGAGACAGGGCAAGTATCGCTCGATGATACTCTGGGCACCTATGGCGGCTACAGTATGGGCTGGCTGACGGTTCGCGAACTCATCGAGGCCTCGGTCGTTAATTCGGACAACGATTCGTTTATTGCGTTACGCTCGGCGTTTGACCGTGTCGGTTACGAGGATTGGATTGTCGGTCTTGGCATCGATTACGATACCGCACTCGATCCGATGAGTGATTTTCCCACTTATTGCCCGCGCACCTCGGCCAAGTTGTGGCGCGAGATGAGTGAGTATCTGAGCCATGATACCGAGACGTCGCAATGGCTGTCGGGCCTTCTGGCCTCTACGGCCCGATCGTTTATTCGTGATGGCATTGCGGACGACCAAGCCTTGGTGCGCAATAAGGCAGGCTGGATTAGCGAGGATGGTTGCTTTTCGACATGCGATGCGGGCCTTATCGACATCGATGGCCGTACCTATGTCATGAGCATCATGACATCGATGCCGTGGAGCGACCGCTCGAGCGAGGTTACGGCTGCGATTGCAAAGGCTCTGTTTGATACGCGAGCTGCGCTGGCCTAGCGTGTTCGTTTGACGAGGTCAAACAAAATGCTGGTACCATACCGTGGTTGAGAATTTCGTATAGGTTTGGGGAATGGCATGGCTACCATCGCGATTATCGGCGCACTCGAAAAAGAGATCATGCAGATTAAGGAAGAGCTGAGCGACGTTTGCGAGGCACAGGAGGCAGGCTTGAACGTTGTGAGCGGTGAGTTCGACGGCCTGACGCTTGTCGCCACGACCGCGGGCATGGGCACGGTGAACGCCGCTGCTGCGACACAGCACCTCATTAGCAAGTATGCTCCACAGGCAGTTGTGCTTTCGGGTATCGCGGGCGGTTTGAACCCCAAGCTTCATATCGACGACGTGGTCATCGGCAAACGCCTGCGCTATCTGGATACCGATACCGCGCTTATTGCCGAGTCTGCACCGGGGCTCGAGGAGTTTGGCTCGACGCCTGCGCTGGTCGATATTGCTGCCGATGTGCTTGCTGAGCGTGGCTTTGTCAACGCTTCCACAGATGCAGCCGCCTCGAACGAGGGTGCAAAGCAGTTCCTCGTCGGCACGATTGCCACGGGCAACCGCTTTGTAACGGGCGCCGCCATGCGCAACGACGCTATCGAGGCGACGCATGCCGATTGTGTCGGCATGGAGGGCGCGGCGATTGCCCATGTCGCAACTAAAAATGGTGTCGATTGCCTGGTGCTGCGCGCTATCAGCGATAATTGTGATGAGGCGTACGATGCGATTTGCGACCGCGAGTTCGACCTGTTCGAGTATGCCCGTACCGCGAGTGGCATTACACTCGATATCGTTCGCCGTATCGCTGCTATCTATTAGCGCGCTCTTTTGTAAGAACCTACGACCAAGGAGTGTCCATGGCCGATTCCATTAACTACCAGCTTGCCAAGTTCGTTGCCAGCTATGGCAAGGTTTCGCAGATTCCCGAGTCCACCTGCCCCGAGGTGAGCTTCGTCGGCCGCTCCAACGTGGGCAAGTCGTCGATCATGAACAAACTCTTTGGCCGCAAGAACCTGGTGAAGGTTTCGAGCACACCGGGCAAGACGAGCAACATCAACTTCTTCGAGGCCGACGACGTGCACTTCGTCGACCTGCCGGGCTATGGCTTCGCCCGTCGTTCCAAGGCCGAGCGTGACCGCTGGGCAGAACTTATCGGCGACTTCTTCGACTCGGAGCGCAGCTTTAACCTGGTCGTGTCGCTGGTGGATATTCGTCACGACCCGAGCAAACTCGACCATGACATGATCGACTACCTGCAGGGCAACGAGTTCAACTTTATCGTCTGCCTCACCAAAGCAGACAAACTCAGCCGCACCCAGCAGGCCCGCCAGGCAGCAGCCATCAAAAAGCAGCTCAACGTCCCGGCCGAAAACGTGATCATCACAAGCTCCCAGACCGGTACCGGCATCGACGAACTCAAAAAGCGCATCGCCGAGGCTTGCCTCTAGTAAGGGCTCTTGGCAGGCAATAGTTTGCATCTATCTATATCACCCCAGTGATAGTTGTTGGTACACTATCACTGGGGTGATATTTTTGTTTGGAGGTCGATATGGAGTTATGGCACGGATCGGACGTGGTTGTCGAGCATCCATCGTTGGATAAATGTAGGCAATTCAATGACTATGGGCGCGGGTTTTATTGCACGCCGCATGAGGAAATGGCAATGGAATGGGCGTGCCGGACTGAGTCTGATGGCGTTGCCAATCGATATGAGCTTGATTTAGATGGCCTTGCGATTTTGGATTTGGAATCAGGTGAGTTCTCGATTCTCAACTGGCTTGCAATTCTGGCGAATAACAGAGAGTTCAATGTTTCAACGCCAGTAGCGCGCGAGGGGCTTCGCTATCTACTTGATAACTGCTTAATTGATACATCTCCTTATGACGTTATTCGAGGCTATCGTGCAGACGATTCTTATTTCTCGTTTGCAAGACAGTTTGTCAACGGCATGATTTCGCTCAGGCAATTGCAGCGCATTATGCGTTTGGGCGATTTGGGCATTCAATATGCGCTTATGAGTGAGCGCGCGTTCTCGGCGATCAGGTTCCGCGATTGGAAACAGGCCTCGGGAGCTGAGTTTTATCCCAAACGATTTGAGCGAGAACAGAACGCTCGACGTAAGTACCTGGATACGGTAAACGGATTTGACTCTGATGGTGTTGACATTAGGGATTTGATGGCAGGGAGGGTTGATTTAAATGATCCAAGAGTTAACGGATTGTGGGCCGAGTAGGACATACCCCGTCTACTACCTCGAGGATGCAATGAACAACCTCGGCGACTGCTTTGACTATGCCGTTAACGATTATGGAGCAGAAGGATCGGAAGTTGCTGAACTCTTTTGCCTGAGCGGCGTAGCTCGCGAGTTCGAACGCGGCAACGCATGGGTCGTATCGGGAAAATCGGGCGTTGAGCTGTTCGCGCTTATCGCTGAAAGGTCCGGCTATCAGAGCGGGTCTATACCGGATCGCACCTATCGTTTTGAGAAGACGCCAGAGTATTGGACAGGCTGGATACTGGCATATCTGCAGTGGCGTTTAGGGGAGTCTTTCGAAGACCTGCTGCATGTCGTTCCGTTTGACGCACTGCGCAGTCTGTACTATCCCTGGCACGAAGCCTCGGAGGAGCGCGTGGCTCGCCTCGTCTGCGATATGGCGAAAAAAGCGTCCAGGCAAACCAAACTTGCGTTAGCAAGAAAGAAGCTTAAGAAAACCCAACAAGACCTAGCATACGAATCGGGTGTGTCACTCCGCTCAATCCAAATGTACGAGCAGCGCCAGAGAAACATCAATGAAGCTTCGGTAACAAGCGTAAGAGCCATAGCAAAAGCCCTCCACTGCAACATCGAAGATCTCCTAGAGCCAGTCTTCGAATACAAAGAAACCAGCGCCGCCTAAACCAATATATTGCCAAGGTTTGTATCTAGTAAGCGCTCCTTACCAGCAAGAGTCCCTACCAATAGATAGCGGCTTAAAGGGCCGAAATCGTATGAATGGCATTGCGACTTCCAAATGGGTGACTGCTGCTTGAAAAGCTATAGAAATAGGGGCCGATTTAACGGCCCCAAGCATCGCATAAATGGCATATACGTTTTATCAACTATTTCTTGTTTTTAACCCATTTGCAGATACGCCAAATAAGCACTCCGACGAGAATCCAAACGAGAGCGATCATAATGTCTGAGCGTGCAGGAATTGGGATCATTGAACTTCCTCAATTGATGTGAGTCTAGTTTGCATAGGTGTGGAGCGTGTTGCCTTCCATGGTCGCTTGCAACACGGCGATACCGGACGTCATCCCCATCGATTCATAGTTGAGTCGATATGTCGCCTGTTTCGAGTTCCATATAAAGGACTCGTTAGTTACCGTACAGCCGATAGTCGTATAGTTTTGTCCCCAAGCGCTGGTAATGAGCGAGTTCGCTATCTTGATCTTGAATTCGCGATAAATAAAAGGACTGTTGTAATAGATAGTCCAAGTTCCAGATGCGTTGTTGTAGTAACTGTCCCATATCAGGCTGGGTTCATTGGTTTTTTTAATTCCTATTACTGCAACGGTCCCATCCTTAAGCTTGATTTGATGAGACTGCTCGGGACCTTTCGTTAAATCAAAATCTTGGGTTGCGCCAGAAATTGCGACAGCATCGCTTTCTGCAGCATAAGCAGTCGAAGGGCTAAACGAGAAACATATCGGTAATATCAAAAGTATCGAGAGGAAAAACGAAGCTTTGAGTGTGCGTAACACTTTGACCACCTCCATACTGCGATGCCTAGTTAAATAGTAGCATAGATAAACAGTTTATTATGTAACCTAAAAAGCCCCTATCTGCCCGGCGCCCCTTCAAAGCGTGGGTCCCTGTAGACATCCTCAGCAAGGTAAACGCAGGGATGGTCGGGGTGTTCCCCTCAAAATTATTCCGCAGCGCGAAGGCCTCTCGTCTGTGGCTCCGTTGGAGCACAAGATTAAATCAGCGAATGCGACTATCCTGTCGAGGCTGCGCAGGTCCCCTTGGGGCTTCCCCTGAAAACAATCCGCAGATCGAATTGCCCCGTCGCGCGAAGCGCACGACGGGGCAATTCATGATCGAGGACGTTTTCAGGGGAAGCCCCAAGGGGACCGGTGAGAGCAATGAGGCAGGACGCTACAGGTATTCGATCTGGGCGCCTTCCGTGTCGCACGTCAGAATGTGCGTATCACACTTAGGGAACTGCTCGCGCAGCTTGACCTGCAGGAACTTTGCCACGATGGTGTCGTCGGTCACGGCCATGAGGGTCGAGCCGGAACCACTGATCCAGATGGTCTTGGCGCCTCCGTTAAGGCAGGTGTCGCGCACAGCGTTGTAGTCGGGGATGAGGCGGCGACGATAGGGCTCCTGAATGCGGTCGTCGTTGGCGGCGGCAATCAGGTCCAGATCGCCGGTCTCCAGGCCGCGCGTCATACCGGCGATGCGGCCCATCTGCCACACGGCGGTGGAGAGCGGAATCTCCTGCGGCACGACCTTGCGCGCCTCGCTCGTGTGCACCTCGTAGGGCGGAATCACGGTAATAAAACGCAGGCGATCGCTCACCTCGTAGCGCAGGCACTGGGGGAGCGAATCGGTCGGCGTAAAGGAGCAGACGGCGCCGCCCAGGATGGCGGGGGCGACGTTATCGGGATGGCCCTCGACCTCGGTGGCAATGCGGACGAGCTCGGCACGGTCGACGGTGTGGCCCGTCAGCGCGGCGGCCGCCATGATGCCGGCGACGACGCAGGTGGAGCTAGAACCCAGGCCGCGGGCGACGGGCACGTCGGTCTGAATGTCGATAGCAACGGGAAAAGCCGGCTCGCCCCACGCGGCCAGAGCATCGACAAAGCTCACATAGACCAGGTTATTCTCGTTTTGGAACTCCTCGGGGCAGCCCGTGATGGTGAGCTTGTCGGCGCGCTCGAAGGTGAAGTGCGAGTAGAGGCTGACGGCCATGCCGAGGGTGTCGTAGCCGATGCCCAAGTTGGCGCTTGTTGCTGGGACGGTGATCTTGATCATGTGAGTCCTCCTGGCGTGCCTGGCTGTTTAGTTCGCTGCTCGGGCAGTCCTGCGCAAGACGGAAAGCACATTAAGTGCTTTCCTTTGCGTGCGGAACTCGCGACGAACTAAACAGCCAGGCACGCTGTGCGCGTTCGTCATCATCCCGGGGATTATCTGATGAAAGAAGGTGCGCCGGCTTTCGCCGGCGCCTTATAATGGGTTTTAGTTGGTAGCCATCTTTTTTGCTGCGGACTCGACGTAGCTTGCCATCTCATCGACGTCGCAGACGTCTTCGAAGCGGACGGGCTTGGATTCGAGTTCGGCGAGCTGGGTCGGGGCAACCGTGTTGGTGGCCTGCTCGAGCACGCGCATGGCCTCAAAGTCGTCCTCGGGAACGTCGAGGCCCAGGGCGTCGCAGCAGGCGCGCGGGAACTTGTAGGGGCTGGCGGTCGAAAGCAGGACGCGGGCCTTGGCGCCCTCGGCGGGAGCGACCTGCTCAAAGACGTGATAACCACAAGCGGTGTGCGGGTCGATTACGTAGCCGTTCGCATCCCAGCAGCTCTTGATGGCAGTGCGGACCTCGTCCTCGCTGGCCCAGCCGCAGCCAAAGACGCTCTGAATCTTGGCCAGCAGCTCGGCGGGCACCTCGTAGCGACCCGTCTGCGCCAGCTGCTCCATAAGGCCGGCAACGAGCTCGCAGTCGCCATCGGACAGGAAGTAGAGCATGCGCTCGAGGTTGGAGCTGATGAGGATGTCCATCGACGGCGAGATGGTCGTGAAGAACGGGCGGTTACGGTCGTAAACGCCGGTGGTCAGGAAGTCGGCAAGCACGTTGTTCTTGTCGCTCGCCACGACGAGCTTGGCGACGGGCAGACCCATGCGCTTGGCATAGTAGCCGGCCAGGATATCGCCAAAGTTGCCGGTCGGTACGCAGAACTCCACGGCGTCGCCGGCCTCGATGGCGCCGGCGCGCAACAGCTGCGCATAGGCGGCAAAGTAGTAGACGACCTGCGGTACCAGACGGCCGACGTTGATGGAGTTGGCGCTCGAAAGCACCGTGCCGGCGGCCTCCAGACGCTCGGCAAGCTCCTTATCGGCAAAGATGCGCTTGACGGCGCTCTGGGCGTCGTCAAAGTTGCCGCGGATGCCGCAGACGGCGACGTTGTCGCCCTCCTGCGTGGACATCTGCAGGTTCTGGACGCGGCTGACCTTGCCCTCGGGATAAAAGACGGTGATGCCCGTGCCCGGGGCGTCGGCAAAACCGGCGAGCGCGGCCTTGCCCGTGTCGCCCGACGTGGCGGTGACGATCATGATGCGCTCGGCGCCGCCGTCCTTGGCAGAGGTGCGGGCCATGAGGCGGGGGAGCATCTGCAGGGCGACGTCCTTGAAGGCGCTTGTGGGGCCGCCAAAGAGCTCCATCACATAGGTCTGAGGGGCGTCAGCGCCCGGCGCAGCGTCGAGTTTGACGAGCGGCGTAACCTCTTCACTCGTGAACGTGCCGCGGTATGCCTCGTCGACACACGCCGAAATTTCTTCGGCCGTGTAATCATTCAGTAACATTCCCAACACATCTTGAGCGATTTCAAAGTACGATTTATCTGCAAGCGAGCTGATATCGACCTGCTGGGTGCCGAGCTCGTCCGAGACAAACAAACCCCCGTCGGGAGCGATGCCGGTGCGGATTGCCACCTTACTTGAGCACGATAAAGTGCGTCCTCGTGTACTATGATAAGTTCCCATATAACACTGCTCCTCGGATGCCTTGGACCCAATCGGTGAAACCATGGTATCAGAGCGCGCAAAACAGGTTTGCAGAGGCTTTTAGAAAGGTAACCTCAAGCCCATGATTAAGATTGCCAAGTTTGGCGGCTCGTCGGTCGCCGACGCCGAACACTTCAAGAAGATCAAGGCCATCGTCGATGCCGACCCTGCCCGCCGTTTTGTGGTGGTTTCCGCCTGCGGCCGCCGCTTTAAGGGCGACACCAAGGTGACCGACCTGCTCTACCTGGTTAACGCGCACGTCAAGTACCACGTGTCGTGCGAGGAACTACTCGAGGACATCGGCCAGCGCTATTTTGATATCGCTGACGAGTTGGAGCTCACCTATCCCATCCGCGAGGAGTTCGCGGCCTTTGCCGAGCGCGCCCGCTCGGGCGGCTACTCTACCGAGGAGCTCGTGAGCCGTGGCGAGTACTTCACCGCTCGCCTGATGGCGGAGTACCTGGGCCTGCCGTTCTTGGACGCCGCGACGGTTGTGGCGTTCCATCACGACGGTACGCTCAGCATGAATCGCACCTCCGAGCTGGTGCAGGAGTACGGTCAACAGGGCGGCTTTGTTATGCCTGGTTTCTACGGCGCGACGCGTGAGGGCCAGATCAAGCTGCTCGACCGTGGCGGCGGCGATATTTCCGGCTCGATTTTGGCCAAGTGCCTGGGCGCCGACCTGTACGAGAACTGGACCGACGTCTCGGGCTTCTATTCTGCCGATCCGCGTATTGTTCCCGAGGCTCAGCCCATCGCCCGCGTTACCTACGAGGAACTGCGCGAGCTTTCGTACATGGGTGCGAGCGTCCTGCACGAGGAAGCCGTATTCCCCGTGCGTGAGGCGGGTATTCCGCTGGTCATCAAGAACACCAATGCGCCGCAGGACCCCGGCACCATCATTAGCGAGACGGCTGATGAGGGCGAGGCAGAGCCCATCATTACCGGCGTGACTGGCAAGCGCGGTTTTGTCGCCATCAACGTCGCCCGCGACCGCACCAAGCCCCGTGTTGGCTTTATGCGCCGTGCGCTTTCGGTGTTCGAGCGTTATGACGTCTCCGTCGAGCATATGCCCACCGGTGTCGACCGCTTTGGCGCCGTGGTGCAGGAGCAGGACGTGCACGACTCGCTGTACTCGCTCGTGGGCGACATTCAGCAGGAGGTCGAGCCGCTCGAGATCGAGGTTGTCGAGGGCCTGGCGCTCATCGCGACCGTCGGCCGTAACCTGCGTGGCCGCGCAGGTATCTCGGGCCATCTGTTTGGTATGCTTGGCCAGGCCGGCGTGAGCGTGCGCATGATTTCGCAGAGCTGCGACGAGATCAACATCATTATCGGTGTCGAGGAGAAGGACTTCGACCTGGCGGTTCGGACCATTTACCGTGCCTTCTCCGATGAGAACGGCATTGTGAAGGTCTCCGACCTGGAGGTCCCCGCACCGGTCGATCCCGCCCTGGCCGCGCTCCGCAAGTAGCTGCCGTCCCGGTGCATTTTTGGGACAAGTGCCAAAAATCTACGGCGGGGCGTTTCGTTTCGGTTTCGTTTCGACGGGGCGGGTTTCGTGCCTGCCCCGTTCTTGTATACACTGGCAACAATAATCGGCCTGCTCGGCGTGCGGGCAAAAGCCAAAACCTTTAAAGGGGGAAGCATGAAACAGTACACGGTTGCTATTTTGGGCGCGACGGGAGCCGTGGGCACCCAGATGCTCGAGTGCCTCAACGAGCAGGAGTTTCCGGTCGGTAAGCTCAAGCTGCTGGCGAGCGCGCGCTCTGCGGGCAAGACCGTCGAGTTCCGTGGCGAGCAGATCGTGATTGAGGAGGCTTGCCCCGAGGCCTTTGAGGGCTGCGACATCGTACTCGGTGCTGCCGGCGACGATATCGCCAAGGAGCTACTGCCCGAGGCCGTCAAGCGCGACGCCGTCGTGGTCGACAACAGCCATGCCTTCCGCATGGATCCCGAGGTGCCGCTGGTCGTGCCCGAGATCAATGCCGACGATATCAAGTGGCATCACGGCCTTATCGCCAATCCCAACTGCGCGACCATCATCGGCCTGGTTCCCACGTGGCCGCTGCATCAGCTCGCCGGCGTGAAGCGCATGATTGTCTCGACGTATCAGGCGGCTTCGGGTGCCGGCGCTCCTGGTATGGCCGAGCTCGAGGCTCAGCTGGCCGCCCTGGGCCGCGGCGAGGAGATTCCCGAGCCGCACGCGTTTGCCGCCCAGCTGGCGAGCAACCTGATTCCGCAGATTGGCGGTGTCAAGGAAGAAGGCTTTACCTCCGAGGAGATGAAGCTGCAGAACGAGGGCCGTAAGATCATGCACCTGCCCGAGCTGCGCGTGAACTGCACCTGCGTGCGCGTGCCCGTGCTGCGTTCGCACTCCGAGAGCATTACGCTCGAGTTTGAGCGCGATATTACGGTTGAGGAGGCCCGTGCTGCGCTTGCCACCGCTCCCGGCGTCAAGCTGGTTGACGATATGGCTGCCGAGGATGCACACGACCGCTTCCCCATGCCGATGGACACGTCCGACCAGGACCTGATTTGGGTCGGCCGCGTGCGCCGCGACATCTCGAACCCCGAGGCTGCGCGCGGCATCACCTTCTGGTGCTGCGGCGACCAAATCCGTAAGGGCGCGGCAACCAACGCCGTCCAGATCGCTAAGCTGCTCTGCGAGTAGTGTGACCTGTCCGGCGGGGGGGGGGGGGGGGGGTTTTGATAAAAAAAAAAAAAAAATATGGGGGGGGGGGGGGGGGGGGGGGGGGCGGGGGGCCCGGGCCCCCCCCGGGGGGGGGGGGGG
>UQLF01000032.1 GCA_900541875.1 uncultured Collinsella sp.
CCCGTACCCGTTCTGGCTGGATTAATGGATGGAAACGGATGTTCTATCGGGACACACATTTTGTCCTATAAGCCTCTTTTAGATTATCTTGACAAATATGAGTTATCGAAAAACAATAACAACCATGGAAAACGATAAAGGAAAGAAGGAACGATATGAGCGGTTTTTCTATCAAGCAGAACGGGGGTCCAATGAACGCATCAGCGATAAAGCTATCAAAAGTTTCAAAACGCTACGGAAAACGGCACGTTTTGCATGACGTTTCCTTCGAGGTGCATCAGTCTGAGCTCTGTGCCCTTGTCGGTGCAAACGGTGCGGGCAAAAGCACGCTTATTAAAATCGTCTTGGGCCTCTGCGAGCCATCTTCGGGGAGCGTGGAGCTCTTTGGAGGCAAATCAAAAAGAGAGCTTGGCCTGATGCGGACGCGTGTCGGCTATGTGCCAGATTCCAGCGGAGCATATCAATCTCTCAGCGCGGTTGAGAATCTTCAAATCCGATGTGCGGAATGGGGGCTTGATGAGAAACGTGAGGTTCCTCGCGTCTTGGGCCTAGTTGGGCTGGACGTCGATGAGAAAAGGAGCGTGAGCAGTTTTTCTCTGGGAATGAAGCGGCGACTTGATATAGCTACGGCTTTGTTGGGTGACACTGATCTGCTTATTTTTGATGAGCCAGCAAACGGGTTGGACCCGCTGGGCATCGAGAGTATATGGGCCCTTATCGGTCGATTGAATCGAGAACAGGGTAAGACCATGCTCATCTCTAGCCATGATTTGGATGAGTTGGCATCGGTTGCAACAAGCTGCCTGTTTCTTCATGACAGCGAACTGCTGAAAAAGGAATCGATGGACGTCATAAGGGATGAGGCGTCGTCCCTAAAAGAGTATTACAGGCGCTTGATGAAGGCGGTCTCGCTATGAAGCGGGCGATCCATCCCGTAAAGGCAGATATGATGCGTTTGCACAGGATGTTTCCGGCGAAGTTTGGTCTTGCGCTTATGCATGCGTTCGGCCTTCTCTTCGGCATCTTTCTAAAAAACGGAACAACGTTGCTCGCCTTTGGCAATAGCGTTTTTGGGGAGGATATTGGCTTCTGCTGGAATGTAATTGATCCTTCTGCACCCGATGAGTCCCTTGTGCGCAGTGCTTTTGCCGGCACCTCTCTGTTCGTTCCGCTCATCGTTTGCCTGGCGATTTTACAGGAGCGCGGCTATGAAGAGGGATACCGAATTTCTTCAGCAAGAGGTCTTACCCGCTTTAATGGGGTCCTAGCACATGTGTTTTCGTCTGCTTTAATAATTGGCGCAGCATATAGTGCGCTTTGCCTTCTTCTTTTTGCAATAGCCATAATACGTGGTGGGCAAAGCTGTGCGCACGACATGCTGGCTGCATTTTTGCCTGCGATGATAATCAACGCCGTATTGGTGATATCGGTTGCGTTGGAGACGGTGACCATCTATCGGATTACAAGCAGCGCCGTATTGAGCGGGGCTGTGGCAATAATCGGATTTGTCATGAGCTTGACGCTCTACGGAACTTACCTTCAGACGCCCATACCATCCTTGCGATGGATCTTCCTCCTTCCAGGGCCGTACCTTGGAGTCGGATGTGCCCTTGGGTATAGCGATATGGGTCAGCTGATACTTCTGGAATATGGCGTGGCAGCCAGCTGTCTATCGGTATTGATTTACGCTCTCGTGAGCTTTCGCGCTGGGGGTGTGCTCAATGGCTCGTCAGATTAAAAGACTTCTCCAGTCAGAATTGAAGCATGTGAGCAAATGGGTGTACGCCTTAATCTTGGTAATTTATGCGTGCATGGTGGCATTGCAGCTTAATTCTTTCCCGATGTGGTTCTGTAGCCTCCGTGAGAACAGTTTCTTGGGCTTTTTCCCAGACCCGACGCTTCGGCTATCGGCAGAGGATGTCCTTCTATTTGGTAATGCAGAGGTCTTTCGCGGTCTGCTGTTCAACGTAGCCCCGTTGGCTCATGCATTGTTCTTTCCGTTCATCGCGGCTTGCATTGTGCCGCGCTTTGTCAGTTCGGGCTTTATTGAGGAACCGTGGGGGTTGTCGGCGGCTCGGGGAGGGAAGCGGGTGTGCGCTACTGTTGCGCGGGCGATACTGTCATCCCTCGCCCTTTTGGTCGCGTTTATCCTGTCGAGTGTCGTTTTGTACTGTCTTAACTGCGCAATCGTTCTGGATGCTCAGCAGTATTTCAACCTGCATGTATTTTGCTATCGACTTGTTCTTGCTGCCGCTGCCTGCCTTGCATACGTGGTCTCTTGCGTGATCGCTGTTTCCTATTTTGGGTCCGGCTTCGGTCCGATTGGCATGCTGTTGCTTGTCAACGTTGTAGCGATCTACATACAGATCGGGGCCAATTCCATGCTTCCGCTTCCAGCCTCGATGCTCATGTGGATTTGTGGCGTGACCCCGTTGGGGAATAGTCAATGCATTTCGATTCTAATTGACTGCCTAATAAACGTAGCAAGCGTTTTTGCCATTTGCTTTACCGTCGACCGATTGCGGTCGAGATTTCTTTGATTGTTTGTGAGGGATAATCATACCGAGCATACCAAATACAGGGGGGCGGGCACCGTGGCTGGTGTCCGCCCCCCCGCTGGCTTAGGAGGCTTTAACTTGTGTGGCTTGCGAGCTAGCGTGCCTGCTTAACCTTTGCTGCTGCTTCGACAAACGACTTCCACAGGTTAAAGTCGGTCTCGAGCGTCTTCCACGTGTACTCAGGGTGCCATTGCACGCCTAGACAGAATGGCTGGCCTTCGACCTCGATGCACTCGGGAACGCCGTCGGTCGCCTTGGCGACCAAGCGCGTGCTTTTACCCAGGCGATCGACGCAGCAGTGGTGTGCGGAGTTGGTCTGGATTAGCCTGTGCCCGCCAACCGCGCGTTCCAGCAGCGAGCCCGGCACGACCTCGACGGGGTGCACGGGATCGTTGAGCACGTGGGTGTGACGCCACTGCGTGCGACCCTCGCGCTCACCCAGACTCGGCACGTCCATGCACAGGGTGCCGCCGGTGGCGACGTTGAGCAGCTGCGTGCCGCGGCAGGTGGTAAAGAGTGGCTTTTTGGCGCGGAGCACCTCGTTAACCAGCTTAAACTCAAAACGGTCGCGAATCTCGCAGCACAGTGTGGGGTCGTAGGGGCGATCATCGCCCCAACGTTTGGGATTGACATCGGGGCCGCCGGGAATGGCGATGCCGTCGGCGATATCGACGTAATGACGGATAACCTCAATGTCCTCGGTGATGGACATCTGCAGCGGCAGGCCGCCGGCGGCAAGGATGGCATCGACAAAGACGCTGGCGATCTCCTCGTTGGGGGAGAGCGTCTCGCTTAAAAACGGCTTTGCCTCTTCCCAGCGCGGCGCGACGAGGATGAGCGGACGGTCGGCGGGGGCGACGTCGACGTGCGGGGTGTATGACGATGAAGTACGAGTTCCGATCATAGGTGTAACTTTCGAGTTTGGATGGTCATGGCGAGCGAACATGGCAATTGGGTTAGTGGCCCTTGATGGAGTTGAGGAAGTCCTGGGCGCGCTTGGTCTGGGGGTGGTCGAAGAACTCGTCGGGCGTGCCGGTTTCCACGATCTGGCCGTCGGCCATAAACACGACGCGGTCGGCCACGCGGCGGGCGAAGTTCATCTCGTGCGTGATGACGATCATCGTCATGCCCTGCTGGGCTAGACGGACCATGACCTCGAGCACCTCGTTGATCATCTCGGGGTCAAGGGCGCTCGTGGGCTCGTCAAAAAGCATGGCCTTGGGTTGCATGGCAAGCGAGCGGGCGATGGCTACGCGCTGCTGTTGGCCGCCCGAAAGCTGTGCGGGCACCTTATCGGCCTGCTCGGCAACGCCCACGCGGCCCAGCAGGTCCATAGCGCGCTCACGAGCTTCCTCCTTGGACACGCCCAGCACGTCGACTGGTCCCAGCATGACGTTCTGCAGTACCGTCATATGTGCAAACAGGTTGAACTGCTGAAACACCATGCCCAGTTCGGCGCGCATGCGGGCAAGGTCCTTGCCTTCCTGCGGCAGGGGCTCGCCCTCGATGAGGATCTCGCCCGAGTCGATAGTTTCCAGGCGGTTGATGGTGCGGCACATGGTCGACTTGCCCGAGCCCGAGGGACCGATCACAACGACGACCTCGCCGCGGTCGACCGAGAGATTGATGTCGTTGAGGACGTGCAGATCGCCATAGTGCTTATCGACGTGTCTGAGCTCGATCAGCGGCTGATTGCCGGTGGAAGAGGTGCTCTGTGCCATGGTGCTCGGCTCCTTATGACTCGAAATGGTAAAGCGTTAGCGGATGATGGTCGCGCCGGTCTTGTGCGAAACATAGACAGCGGCCTTGTTGATCGCGACGTTGATGAGGATGTAGATGACCGCGATAACCAGGTAGACCGACACGAGGGCGTCGTAGTTGGTAATGAGCACGCGGGCATTTTGCATGAGGTCGGGGTAGCTCACCACATAGGCGACGGTGGTGTCTTTGACTACGACCACGAGCTGCGAAATCAACGACGGAATGATAAACCGAATAGCCTGCGGCAACACGATTTTAAAGGTGATTTTAGCCTTGGAGAGACCGAGCGCCTGGGCGGCCTCGACCTGGCCGCGCGGCACGGCATTGACGCCGGCACGGAAGATCTCGGCCAGCACGCCGGCGGCAGCGAGCGCGACGGGAAGCGTGAGCATCCAAAACGACGGCAGCGAGATCTTGTACTGGGGCAGCACCAAAAAGAAGAAGTAGATGAACAGCAGGCTCGGCACACCGCGGAAGAAATCGGTGAGCACGCGGCAGACCAGCTGCAGCGGCTTGATGCCGCTGGTGCGGCCGAGCATAAGGGCTAAGCCCAGTACCAGCGCAATGACGCCGGCGGTGAGTGCGACTTTAACGGTGCCCTCAAAGCCGGCAAGCAGGAACTTCCAGGTGGTGAGGTGCGTAAAGAAATACCAATAGTGGACCGAAAGCTGGCCGGTCACATAAAAGCGCTGCAGTACCAGGACGGCGAGCGCGGCGACGGCAACAAGCGAGATAGCGGTGCCGATGCGAATCTTGGCGCGCATCTTGGGGCCGGGAGCCTCGTAGAGCGCATCGCGCATGGTGAGTGCAGGGGAGGAATGCTTGCTCATCGGAGGATCCTCACCTTCTTATCGATGTAGTTGCCAATGTGGCTCACCACAAAGGCCGTGCCCAGGTAGCCGAGTGCCGAGATAAAGAACGCGACGACGCCGCCGAGCGAGCGCGTGTTGATGTAGCTCACCACGCCGGTGAGCTCCTGCGGTTTAAGCGGCACCTGGCTACCGAGCGCGGTGGTGAGCATGACGGCGATAAAGAGGTTGGTCATGGGCAGCACGCTTGAGCGCAGTGCCTGTGGAATCACGATCTTGGCGAGGATACGGCTGAAGCTCATGCCGAGCGAACGGGCGGCTTCCACCTGGCCGACGCCGACGGTGTTGATGCCGCTCATAAAGTTCTCGGAACCAAAGGCCGAGCCCAAAAGGACCGTGGCGACGATAACGCAGGTGCGGTAGGGCAGGACGACCTTGAGCGGCGGAAGCGCATAGACGACGATGATAAGCAGCGCGATGCCGGGGATGTTACGGAAGACCTGGACATACAGGTCGCCAAAGACGCGCAGCGGCTTGAGCGGCGACACGCGCATCACGGTGACGGCGACAGCCAGCACCATGGCGATGGCAAACGACTCAAGCGTCATGCCCCAGGTTGCTAGCAGCGCGTCGATATAGTTCTGGCCATAGAGCGACCAGAGCTCGGAGAGACTCATGCGGACCTCCCGCCGATAAGGAAAGGGGCTCCCGTGTGTACGGAAGCCCCGACAACTCAGTGAGGAAACAGTTTAGCGCAATAAAGCGAATCGTGCGTTTCCGTATGGTTTCGCAGCGGCTGATGCCCAGCTTGCGAGCTTAGGCGCCGACCTCAGGGAGCTCGGGAACATTGGTGTCGCCCGTACGGTCACCAATGCAGATCTGCCACAGCTCGGTCCAGGTGCCATCGTCCTCGATCTTCTTAAGGAAGTCGTTAACGAAGGCGACGCCGTCGGAATCGAGCGGCAGGCCGATGCCGTAGGGCTCCTTGCTGCCGAAGGGCTTGCCGGCGATCTTGTACTTACCGGGCTCGCGGACCAGGGCGCTTTGCTGCATGTTGTTGTCGATGACATAGGCGTCAACGCGACCCTGCTGGAGTGCCTGGCGGGCCTCCTCGTCGGTCTTGAACTCCTGCTGGCTGGCCTTGGGGGCGAACTCCTCCAGGATGGCGGGGCCGTTGGAGCCGGACTGGACAGCGACGTTCTTATCGGCCAGGTCGTCGACGCTCTTGATGTCGTCGTTATCGGCGAGCACCAGGATGGCCTGCTGGGTGTAGTAGTAGGGGCCGGCAAAGGAGACGAGCTTCTTGCGCTCGTCGGTGATGGTGTAGGTGGCAAAGACGGCGTCGACCTGGCCGTTCTGCAGGACGGACTCGCGCGTGTCCGAGGTCACCTGGGTGATCTCGACCTTGTTCTTGCCCAGAATGTAGTTGGACAGGAGCTGTGCGATACCGGCGTCGAAGCCGCGGGTCTGACCGTCTTTCTCGTTGAGGAGGGAGAAGAGCGTAGAGGTCTGAACGCCACCGATCTTAAAGACGCCGGCGTCCTTGACGGCCGTGGCCCAGGTGCTGGCGGCGATGGCGTCGTCATCGGCCTTGGGGCCGTTATTGACGAGCTTGTCGAATGCCTTAGCGTCGAGCGTGGTGGAAGCCTCGGTATCCTCGGGGCTCTTGGAGGAACCGGCGGCGGAACCCTTGTCGGCCTCGGCGCTGGTGTCGGAGCAGCCGGCAAGACCAAGGCCGGCGACGGTTGCGAAGGTGGCGGCGACGAAGCCGCGGCGGTCGAGAACGACCTGCTGGGAGAGGTTCTTGCTCATGGTAGAACACCTTTCTCAATAAAATCCCTAGCGGTTGAGTAGAGTTATACCCTATCGCGCTCAAATGGGTCAACACGAAATAACTCAGAAACATACTTACCTTATGGGTTATTCTACCTACCAAAAAGGGACAGGCACCTTTGTGGTGGTTCTTGCAGTTGTGGGGGCTGTCTCGCTACTTTGTCTCAATCTGTAACATCTGCAGCCGTTTTTGTCGAGCAACTGTTACAGATCGAGATTTTCTCTTCAGGGGAATTCGAATGTCTCAATCTGTAACATCTGGACGGACAAAAGGTCTCTATCTGTTACAGATTGAGACAAAGGTCTGGGACTACGACGTCTTATCTAGATCTGTAACAGTTAGACGGGAATTCGCGCCCTAGATGTTACAGATTGAGATAATCGCGTCGTGAAAACAAAACCTCCGCAGGGGTGCTTTCCTTGCGGAGGTTTTCTTACTCGTTGAGTAGCCTTACGGCTTCGGCGGCCATGTTCTCGACCGTCATGCCGTTCTGAGCGAGCAGCTCGTTGGGGTCGTAGCGGTCGGGGAAGCCCTTGGCGATGCCGAAGGTGCGCGTGCGCACAGGCGTGCAGGCCAGATAGCACGCGACGCGCTCGCCCCAGCCGCCGTCCAAGATGCCGTCCTCGAGGGTGACGACAACGCGATGCTCGGCGGCGAGACTGTCGAGGAACTCGCGGTCGAGCTCGGTTGCATAGCGCGGGTTGACGAGCGTGGCCTCGATGCCGTACTCGGCAGCCAAGCGGTTTGTCACGCGCTCGCCCAGCTCAAAGAAATCGCCGAGCGCGAGCACGGCTACGTCGCGGCCCTGACGCACCACGTTGTAGCGAACGGCGCTGTAGTCGGTGTCTTCGGCGGGCGCAAGGTCGGGACGGCTTACCAGGCCGATGCCCGGTACGCGGATCGCCACGGGATGCTCGCGGTGATCGAGCGACCAGCTCAGCATGGACAGATATTCCTCCATGCAGGCCGGCGCCAAGTAGCGCATGTTGGGAAGTCCGCCTAGCATGGAAATATCAAAGAACGAGAGGTGCGTCTCGGATGTGGTGCCAAAGATCGACGCGCCAAACAGCAAGATGGTTGCGGGGGCATCGTTGAGGCACAGGTCGTGCCATAGCTCGTCGTAGGCGCGCTGCAAAAACGTGCCGTACACGCCAAAGACTGGCTTGGCACCCGAGCGTGCAAGCGCGGTGGCAAAGGTCACAGCGTGCTCCTCGGCAATGCCCACATCGACGAACTGTTTGCCGGCGGCAGCGCGAAGCTCGGGTGTAAAGCCCATGATGTAGGGCGTGGCGGCCGTGATGCCCACGACCTGCGGATCGCGCTCGATGGCGGCGCTGAGCGCCTCGCCCGTAATGTCGGCATAGGTGCGCGGCGCAGGCTCGCTCGGATGGCCCGGGCAGAGCTTGCGCCCAGTTGCCATGTCAAACGGACCCACGTGATGCCAGCGTTCGGGATCGCTCTGGGCTGGCTCAAAGCCCTTGCCCTTGGCGGTGGAGACGTGCAGCACGATGGGATGATCGATATTGCGCAGTTCCTGCAACGCGTCGACCAGGGCCAACACATCGTTACCGGCGTCCAGGTAGCGGTAGTCGAGCCCCATCGCGCGGAAAACGTTGCGCTCACAGGTGCCGTTGCTGGCGCGCAGCTCGGCCAGATTGCGATAGAGGCCACCGTGGTTCTCGGCGATGGACTGGTCGTTGTCATTGACGATGATGATCAGGTTGCTATCGAGTTCGGCGGCATTGTTAAAGCCCTCAAACGCCAGGCCGCCCGAAAGCGAGCCGTCGCCAATGATGGTGATGACGTTGTACGCATCGCCCGCCAGGTCGCGCGCGTGGGCAAGGCCGCAGCCCAAGCTCACCGAGGTCGAGGTGTGACCCATGGCGAACAGGTCGTGCTCGGACTCGTCGGGATTGGCAAAGCCAGAAGCCTCACCATAACGCTCCGGATCGATATAAGTGTACGCGCGCCCCGTCAGCGCCTTGTGGGCGTAGGTCTGGTGCGAAACGTCAAAGACAATCTTGTCGATGGGGGAGTTAAACACGCGATGAAGCGCAACCGTAAGCTCAACGACGCCCAAGTTGGGGGCAACGTGCCCGCCGACGGCGGCGGAGCTTTCGAGGATTGCCTGGCGGATCTCGCCGCAGAGCTGCGGGAGCTCGGCGCGATTAAGAGCCTTGACGTCCTCGGGCGTTGTCGTTTGCGTAAGCAGCATCGTTGTGGGTTACTCCATGCGAATCGTGCGCCGGCACTCCCTCGGCCGGCACAATTGCACAAGACAGTCTCGCACATTTTGGCGTTTGATATGTGACGGCGGCGCGGTAATTCGCCAACTGGTGGGGCAAAACGTTTTGTCCGATGCCATACTGATATGTTCCATGATGTTTTTATCGATTGTGCACAGGCCGTGGCTTGTCGCCGTGAGTCGCTGGAAGGAGGCAGCATGTCCGATACCGTTCGTGCCGAGAAAATCGCGCACGAGGTCGACCATGCCGCCCGCCAGCTGGCCCAGGCGGGCCGCTTGGACCTGACGCACGAGTTTATCCAGCATGGCGACGTGACGGTCTATGCACATGTGACTTCGGTAGCGCGGGCGAGCCTGTCCTTTGCCGAGCGCTTGGGCCGTGCTGGCATTTCGGTCGACCGTGCTTCGTTGTTGCGCGGGGCCCTGCTGCACGATTACTTTCTCTACGATTGGCACGACCCCGACCCGAGCCATCGACTGCACGGATTTCGGCATCCATTTTTTGCCCTGGCACGTGCGGAGGAAGATTTTGAGCTGACGCCGCGCGAACGGAATATTATCGTGCGGCATATGTTTCCGCTGGTGCCGGTGCCGCCGACGTGTCGTGAGGCTTGGATTGTATGCCTGGCAGATAAATGGTGTGCTCTGCGCGAGACGGTCGCCGGCCGCCTGCCACGCAAGGACGGGGCGGACGATAGCGTGAGCAAAGAATCGAGCGAAAAGAGGAGAGGGTAGACGGTGGAAACCGCGATTGATATGGCGTTTGGCGGCACGACGCTTGCCGCCTGCCCGCTCTCGGCACTGGTGCTCTCGTTTGCCTTCTACGGGTTTTGCGGCTGGGCATGGGAGTCGACAGTATGCGCCATGCTCAATCACGGACGATTTGCCAACAGCGGCTTTTTGCTGGGGCCGTGTTGTCCTATCTATGGTGTGGGCGGCATAGCCTGCTGGCTTTTGCTGCGCGGGATTCCGGATGCCTCGAGCCAGTTTGTCGCCGCGGCGCTTGTATGCAGCGTAATCGAGTACAGCGTGGGCCTTTTGTTGGAAAAGACAACAGGCGCACGCTTTTGGGACTATTCGCACCTACCGTTTAACCTCCACGGACGCATCTGTCTGTACTGGGCCTGCGCGTTTGGCTTGGGTGCGCTGTGCATTTGCCGTTTAGTGGAGCCGGCATTGCTGGGGCTGCTTGGCCATCTGCCGGTGCTGATTGTGCGGCTGTCCGCCTTTATCGTCGCGGTCGCGATGATGGTCGACGCGTTGTGCTCGCTGGCGAGCTGGCGGCGTCTGTCCGATCAGCTGGAGCGCGTGCGCGCCGACCTTGCCGACCGCATCAACGAGTCGCTTGCCGATGCGTCTGACTCCATGCTCGAGCGCATTCCCGAATCGGCGATTGACTCGGTGGCGCAGACGCATATCCGCAGTCGTGCCGTTAACGCGTGGCTGGCCGAGCTGGGTGACGCCGCGCTCGATGCCCTGCGCGAGAAGGCTTCGATGCCGACGTTTATCGCGGACGGCGCTCGCGGCCTGGCGCTCGCTGCCCGCCGCGTGGCCGATGCCGCGCCGAGCATGCCGCGTCCGTCGCTCAGTCGTCGCCTTGCCGGCAAGCGCATGAGCCGTCCGGTGCCGAGTGTATCGCTCAGTCGTCGCGACCTGCGCTTCTTCAATGCCTTCCCGCGCTTGCGCATCAACCGCTACGAAGGCGTCATCCGAGCTACCGACCTCCGCGACCGCGCCCGCGAGCTGTTCCGACGCTAGCCGGGACGGGTATGCTCGCGGCTTCCTTGCTCGCGTATTTCCCGTTCGTTTCGCGCCCGTTGCCGCGCCGTTTCCAAGATTGCGGCACCGTTTCCATTCGACAACGCAGCGTTTAACAACGCCGTATCTGGTCTACACCAGTTGCCCCTCGGCCGCATTATGGGCGCCGACAACGTTCATGCGATCAAGGGGGAGCGAATGTACGATACGGGATCGACAACGTTTATGCTCATCTGCACCATGCTCGTGTTTTTAATGACACCGGGTCTGGCGTTTTTCTATGGCGGCCTGTCCAGGCGCAAAAATGTCATCAACACCATGCTCATGTGCTTTGGCGCCATTGGCCTGGTCGGCGTGCTGTGGATTGTTGCCGGCTGGTCGCTGGCCTACGGCGGCGACGGTTCCAGCCCGTTTATTGGAGGCCTTGACCAGCTGCTGTGCCTGCCGGTGCTCAACCAGGTGCTGCAGGCGGCCGAGGGCAATGCTGCGGACGGTGCCGTCTACCCTCAGATCATCAACATCGCCTTCCAGATGGCATTTGCCATGATCACCGCCGCTATCGTCACGGGCAGTCTGGCCGGCCGCGTTAAGTGGCTTATAGGACAAAATGTGTGTCTACTTTAGGGGCATCGGCGCAGGTCGATGCCCCTTTTTCAGCCGTTTAAAT
>UQLF01000033.1 GCA_900541875.1 uncultured Collinsella sp.
TTCCTGCTCTACAGTCCTGCTCACGACGGAGGCCACATTAAGTGGCCTCCTGTTCGTGCGGAACTCGCGATAAACTTAACCCCCACACCCCTCACGCGGCGGGCAACCGTCGTTGGGCTTATCACTGACACGAATAAACCGCTGGCATATCGTCTGCTGGCTTGGCACGGTACAATACTTGCAGCTTTAATTCATGAATAAGTGGAGTTATTGATGGCAGAATCTCGTGCGGAGCGTAGGGCTCGTCGTGCTTTGGTGGAGGCGGTTGAGGGGTCGAAGGAGGAGAAATCTTCTACGAAATCCAAGTCTTCTAAAGCTGCAAAAAGCAAATCGACCAAGAGCAAGGCTAAGACCAAGCGTTCTGACTCTCGTCGAGGCGGGGATAAAGCGCCTCAGGCTCGCTCCAAGGGCTCGCACAAGGATTCGGTTTCGTCTGCGCGTAAGGCTGTGGACCCCAAGTCCCCCTGTTCCATCATGAAAGCTTGCGGTGGGTGTACGGCGCTCAATCGTCCTTATAAGAAGCAGCTGGCGGCCAAGCAGGCTGCTATGGAAGAGCTGTTTGCTGAGATCTGTGAGCGCGAGGGTATTGCCGTTGATCCCATTCGCGGTATGGGCGTCACCCTGGGCGACCCGGGCAAGTATCCTGCGCCGCGTGGTTTTCGTCATAAGGCTGCCACACCGTTTGCTCCTGGTAAGGAAGGTGCTGTCCGTTGCGGTTTCTTTGAGCGCGGCACGCACAAGATCGTTGCCGTACCCGAATGCCCCGTCGAGGCACCGGGCGCCCGTCAGATTCTCAACGGCATCGCACGCGAAGCTGAGCGGCTGCATATTCCCGCCTTTAATGAGGACAAGAATCTTGGTTTGCTTCGCTATGCCGTCGTCCGCTGCGGTTGGCATACCGACCAGGTCATGGTCACGCTCGTGACCGCTCAGCGCGACTTGCCGCATGCGCAGGAGTTCTTTGAGGCTGTCGCCGCACTCAATCCGCACATCGTCACCGTCGCCCAAAACATCAACGGACGTCCCGGCAACGCCATCCTCGGCGAGGAAACCCGCATCGTGTATGGCGCCGAGTGCATGCGCGACCAGCTGCTCGGCTGCGAGTTCGATATCTCCCCCACCGCGTTCTACCAGACCAACCCGCAGCAGACCGAGCTGCTCTATCAGCTCGCGATTGACGGTATGGACCTGCAGCAGGGCGACGTACTCATGGATGCCTATTGCGGTAGCGGAACTATCGGCCTGTGCGCAGCCAAAGCCGCCCAGGACAAGGGCGTCGGCATTATGCTGCTTGGCGTGGAGCGCAACCACGCCGGCATTGCCGACGCACGTCGTAATGCCGAGCTCAACGGCCTCACCCGCAGCGCTTGGTTTATGGCCGACGATGCCACCGACTACATCCTAGATGCCGCCGACAACAACGAGCGGGTCGATGTCCTTTCCATCGATCCGCCGCGCGCCGGCTCTACCCCCGAGTTCCTCGAAGCTGCCTGCGCGCTTAAGCCGCGCCGCATCACCTATATCAGCTGCAACCCCGTGACTCAAGAGCGCGACCTGCATCAGCTCCTCGACGGAGGCTACCGACTGCTCAAGATCACGCCCGTCGACATGTTCCCTCACACCGACCACACCGAAACCGTAGCGGTCCTCGAACGCCGCTAACCAACCTCAGTAGATTTTTGGGACAAGAAAGGGGGCGACCCGCCTGGGCCGCCCCCTTCGCTTGGTTTATAAACTCCGCTACATCCCCTTGCGCAGATCGCACACGCCGGCTGCCGCCATCTCGCGCAGCAGCGCCTCGCGGTCGCGCGTCACGATCAAATCCAGCGGGAAGTGAATCTCGTCGAGCATCTTGCGCGCGTGATCGAGCTTGCCAATGGCCATGCCAATGTGGGCATCGGTCGACACGCCAATGCCCACGCCCAGCTCGGCGCAGCGCTCGGCGATCTTGCGGCATACAGCCCAATGCTCAGTGTCGACACCGTGTTCAAGACTATGGTTGTTGATCTCGATAATCTTGTGCTTAGCCTTAGCTGCCAACAGCACCTCGTCGATATCGAACGGCACGCCCGAACGCCCCGTGTGACCCAGCATGAACACCTTGGGGTGCTCCAGGGCATTGATATACATCTCGGTCGTCTGGGCCAGCGTCGCGCCTTCAGCAATCTGCGGATTATGCACGCTTGCAACCAAATAATCCAAATTACGCGTAACCAAATCGAACAGCGAATGCTGACGGCTGTACGAATCGCCGGCAATATCGAGCGTCACAGGGGTGTCCTCGCCAAACAGGTTTCCGTCCAGCGAAACGATATCGGCCTCGGCACCACGCAGCACCAGCACGCCGCTCCAAATGCGCGGCCAGATATCCTGGTTGATAAAGAACTGGTAACTGCGCAGGTCATTGGGGCAAGCCGTAACCATAGAGCTCAAATGGTCGGCAGATCCGAGCACCTGCAGACCACGCTCTGCCGCCCAGTACACATTCTCCTCAATGGTCGAATATGCATGCGCAGAGAACATCGTATGGGTATGAATGTCACAAGAAAGCAGGTAGGGCATCAGGTCTCCTTATCTGGCACGGCCGTCGCTTATATTCATTGTACGCATAGCCTTCGATAGTCGTAAAACCACTCCATCCCAAAGACACAACGTCCATGACAACGGGGTCCGGCTTAACACCAAACCCCGTTTCACGTAAAACATTGTAGGCAGAGCGCTTTACTTTTAACGATACTCGTCCGCCAACTGTTTCCAAGCGGGTAGCGAATTGATAATCGTCTCGTAACTCACGCAGTAGCCCAAGCGGAACCAGCCCGGCATACCAAAGCTGTCCGAGGGAACCGCAAGCAACTCATACTTCTTTGCGCGCTCGCAAAACGCATTCGCATCGGGCTCGAGTGCCTTCACCCACAGGTAGAACGCGCCATCCGGCTCAACATAGGTATAGCCGTAGTCCGTCAAAGCATCGGTGAGCGCCGTGCGGTTGCGGGCATAGGCCCCGACATCACTCGGCTCATCGATGCAATCGATGATCACGCGCTGGAAGAGTGCCGGTGCGCATACAAAACCCAGCGTACGGGCAGCGCCCGCAACAGCCGGCATCAGACGGGCAGCCTGCGGATTGGTGTTGGGAACCAAGATCCACCCCACGCGCTCACCCGGCAGCGACAGCGACTTGGAATACGAGTAGCACACGATGGTGTGCTCGTAGATCGAGGGCACCCAAGGCACCTCGGCACCGTACACGATCTCGCGGTACGGCTCATCCGAGATGAGCATAATCGGATTCTCGGGATCGCGCTGAGCGTTGGCCTCGCGCAGAACATTGGCCAGTCGCGTCAGCGTGTTGCGTGTATATACGGCACCAGTCGGATTGTTGGGCGAGTCGATGATGACGGCAGTCGTCTTATCGGTAATCGCCTTGAGCACGTTGTCCACGCTCAGCTGGAACGTATCTTCATCGGCGAGCGCCTCAACACACGTACAGCCGGCCTTCTCAATCCAAACACGATACTCCGGAAAGTACGGGGCGATAACAATAACCTCGTCGCCCGGGTTCGTAACGGCGTTGAGCGTGCAGGTGAGCGAAGCCGCGGCACCCACCGTCATAAAGACGTCCTTACCCTCATAGTTCGTTCCAAAGCGGCGGTTGAGCGATTCGGCGACGGCTGCTCGACATTGCGGCAGGCCCGGAGCGGGGGTGTAGCCATGCAACTGGTCACTCGGCAGCTCCAGGGCCTTCTTAATCGACTCAGCCACAGCAGCGGGCGCCGGAACGCTCGGATTGCCCAGCGAAAAATCGAATACGTTTTCCGCACCGATCTGCGCCTTGCGCTCAAGGCCATAGCTAAAAATCTCACGGATGATGGAGCTTTCCGCACCGCGAGCATACATAGTTTCGTTGATCATCTGTTCCCCTTTCGCATAGGCGCTATTGTACGCTTTAGCCGAGCAAAGTGCCGCAGCAATGTTGATTGGGGACAGACGGCCCCATATCGCTCAAAAGAAAAAGCCTCCGCAGGTTTCCCCGCGGAGGCTTTCGCCACAAAGACTATTTGTCGGCGTCGGTGTCGGCATCGACGACGGCATGGTCATCGTCAGCATCATCGGATGCGGCTTCGGCATCCTCCTGCATGGCCGCCTGCGCAAAGGCCGCGGCATCAGCCGCCAGCTCCTCCTCGCTCATTCGAGGCACGCGCTTCTTGGTCGGCATGCCGGCCGCCTTGGCATTGCGCTCCTCCTTGGCCGCCAGGATATCGCCCTCGCGCTCAAGGTAGGCGTCCCACTCGTTATCGAGCAGGGCATTCACGGCATCGCCTTCGACGGTCTCGCGCTCAAGCAGCACCTTCGCCATCAGATCGAGCTGATCGCGACGGGCATCCAAGATCTCGACAGCACGACGATGGGCCTCGCGCATGATACGCTGAACCTCGATATCAATGCGGCGCGCCGTCTCCTCGGAGTAATCCTGATGATCGGCATAGTCGCGGCCCAGGAATACCTGATGCTGCGCCTCGCCAAAGACCTGAGTGCCCAGCTCCTCGCTCATGCCCAGACGTGTGACCATCTCGCGCGCCATCTTGGTCGCGCGCTCCAAGTCGTTGCTCGCGCCCGACGTGATGTCATCGCACATGAGCTCCTCGGCAACGCGACCGCCCAAGAACACGGCGAGCTCGTCGAGCATCTCGTTCTTGGTCTTGAGGAAGTGGTCCTCCTGCGGAAGCTGCAGCGTGTAGCCCAGCGCCTGGCCACGGCTGACGATCGAGATCTTGTGAACCGGATCGGAGTGCTCCAGGATGTGGCCCACCAGGGCATGACCGCTCTCGTGGTAGGCAATCGTGGTGCGCTCGGCCTCGGTCATCACGCGACCCTTGCGTTGCGGTCCGGCAATCACGCGCTCCATCGACTCCTCGACCTCGTCCATCGAGATCACGGAACGATGACGGCGAGCGGCCAGCAGCGCAGACTCGTTGAGCAGGTTCGCCAAATCGGCACCAGTAAAGCCAACGGTCATCTGGGCGAGCTTCTCAAACTTAACGTCCTCGTCCATCGGCTTGTTCTCGGCATGCACGCGCAAGATCTGCTCGCGGCCCTTCACATCCGGACGGTCGACCGTAACCTGACGGTCAAAACGGCCGGGACGCAGCAATGCCGGGTCCAGAATATCGGGGCGATTGGTCGCGGCGATCAGGATGACCGACTCGCTTTCCTCAAAGCCGTCCATCTCGACCAGCAGCTGGTTGAGCGTCTGCTCGCGCTCGTCGTGACCGCCGCCCAAGCCAGCTCCGCGCTGACGTCCCACGGCATCGATCTCATCGATGAAGATGATCGACGGGGCCTGGGACTTGGCCTCCTTAAAGAGGTCACGCACACGGCTGGCGCCGACACCTACGAACATCTCGACAAAGTCGGAACCCGAGATACTAAAGAACGGCACGCCCGCCTCGCCGGCAACGGCCTTGGCCAGCAGCGTTTTACCGGTGCCCGGAGGGCCAACCAGCAACACGCCACGCGGGATCTTGGCGCCCAGCTTGCGATAGCGATCCGGATCGCTCAAAAAGTCACGGATCTCCTCGAGCTCCTCGACTGCCTCGTCCACGCCGGCAACGTCTTCAAACTTGACCTTGGGGCGTGTGGCCTCGTTGGTCTTGGCGTTGGTCTTGCCAAACTGCATGTTCCTGTTGTTGGCGCCCATCATCTGGCGCATAAAGTAGAACATGATGGCGATAAGGGCAATCGTCGGAAGCACACTCATCGCCAAGTCGCCCCAAAAATCGGGATCGTTGGTGTTGACGATGTACTTGGTATCGGGGTGCTCCGCCATGAGCTCGGCAAGCGAATCGGAGCCGACATAGGTCGAGGAGAAGCTCTTGAGCTCGCTCGTATCGCCCTTGTCCTTCTTCGTCTTCCAGTAATGACCCGTCACGCTTCCGTCTTGAACCGTATAGGTCAGATCTTCGACGCGATCCTGCTTGATGGCGCTGACCATCTCGCTCGTCGCGAGCTTAACGGTATTGCTGGAGCTGGCAAAGCCGGAGCCCATATTAAAGAAGGCATAGCCCAGAAGCGCGCAAGCCAAAAGAAAATACAGCCAGCCCGTACGCGTGGGCTTCTTGCCTCCGGGCATCCCCGAGATCTTTGGGTCCCGGGGAGTCTGGGAATTGTTATCGTTACGGTCGTCGGGCATCTTACGAATAAACCTCCGGTTTCAAAATGCCCAGATACGGAAGGTTGCGATAGCGCTCGGCATAGTCGAGGCCGTAGCCCACCACAAAGGCATCGGGGCAATGGGTTCCAACATACTTGGGCGTGATGGCCGAGACGCGGTCCTCAACGTCCTTCCACAGGAAGGCGGCGACCTCCAGAGAAGCGGGCTTGCGGCTCTCGAGGTTCTTCATCAGATACTTGAGCGTCAGGCCCGAGTCCAGAATGTCCTCGACGATCAGCACGTCGCGACCGCGGATGTCGATATCCAGGTCCTTAATGATACGCACGATACCCGAGGACTTCACACCGTCGCCATAGCTCGAAACAGCCATGAAATCGATGTTGGTCGGCAGCTCGATCTTACGCATCAGGTCGCCCATAAAGACCACGGCGCCGCGCAGGACCGCAATCAGCACCAGATCCTTACCCGCGTAGTCGCGAGTAATCTGCTCGCCTAGACGAGAGACGATACCGTCGATATCCTCCTGCGTGAACAGAACCTTCTCGATATCCGGATGTTGAGAAGCCATGACAACCCTTTCTTGTGCTTATCGCCCACACACCGCCGTATGGACGCGAACTACACATTCTAGCAGCGCACGGGGTAAATTTACCAGCCCGTGCGCCATCAGCGCGGGAATACCGTCAACGTCGCACAGAATAGCAGGCGTGGGACGCTATTCCGCATCGACCACGCGGAGCAGATATGCCACGCGCGTTGCGGCCGTGCACTTAAAACGCTCGTCCGCGCGAACTCCGGCGACCCACACCACGGCACCCCCCGGCGCCGTCCTCACCATGGGCACGCCGGCGCGCTCGGAAACGGGAATGCGAGCCTCACCTAGCAAGTCGGATACTTTCTTGCTTCGACCACTCATCCCTAACGGGCACATCACGTCTCCCGGTGCGGGACCGTCCACCCACAGGCGCGCCAATCGCGCCTCGACAGGGATCTCGCCACGCGAGCCCGCCAGGATCCGCTCACTATCGCTGTCGGCAAAACCCAAGGCAGCCGCGTCTACCAAAGCTGTCACTTCCCCGGCAGCCGCAAGCTCACGGGCGCGGCGCACGATATCGCATCCCGGCTCAACGGCCATCGGTTCTGTGACCAGCATACGTCCCCCGCCCAACGGCAAACGACCGGGTACGGTAACCCAGTCCGCGACCAGGCCCTCGCGAGCCGCCGGCGCCTTAAACGCCAGCATGCCAAACTCAATGCGTGCGTCAATCCCCGCCGGAAGCGTGACCGAGCCGGCGCCCTCGGCAACGCAGGAAAGGACTCGCTCCACATGTCGCATCTCTGGACGAGCGTCCGGATCGATGCGCTTAATCGCCAGTCGCACGATGCGCCGCGCGATTACCACCTCGGCCGCAGCAAGGCGCCTGGCATCGAGCACCAGCGCGCCCGCCGCCTCCTTACGCAGGCAGCTTCGAAACGCCTGCGCCGAAAGCTGAAACAAAAACGCGTCCTCATCGCCTAAGATCTCGCAGGCGGCGCCAATCGTCTTGCAGACGCTCGCGTTGCGCTGCGCCACCACCGGCATCACTCGATGGCGCACGTAGTTTCGCAGATACGAGATATCCTCATTGCTCTCGTCTTCACGCCACGGCTGACCATGTACCTGTAGATAGCCCACGAGCTCGCCATGAGTTAGGTCGAGCAAGGGACGCACCACGATATTCCTCCGGCGAGGAATGCTCGATAGGCCAGCGGGCCCCGAACCCTTAATCGCGTTCATCAAAAACGTTTCCGCGCGGTCCGAAGACGTGTGCGCGGTGCAGATACGAGCCGCCGTTCGCGGTGCCCCCGTCTGGGCGCAGAGCTCGCGAACATACCTCCGCGCCGCGGCATAGCGCACCTCGCGGGCCGCGGCCTCAATATTGCCCGACTCCCCATCAAAATAAGCGTGCTCCACGCACAGCGGTAAACCATATTTCGCGCAGAGCTCACGCACAAAGGCCTCGTCGCCATCGGACGCCTTGCCGCGCAGATGATGGTTTACATGCAGCACATGCAGGCGCTCGCGAGCAATGGGGGCAACACCGCGTCCGTCTTGGATATCCAGCTTTGATGTGCACGCCATAAGAAGCAGTGCCGTCGAGTCCGCGCCGCCTGATACCATGAGCACGACAGGAGCAGCCTGCTGCCTCGTCCGGGTCTCATCGACTGCCCCAGGCACGGCATGGTGTCCATAATGCTGAGATACCGTAGGCATTTGCTTCCTCCCCTATTCGTCCGCACCCATTGTATCCTTTGGAATCTTATGTCTCGTCTGCACCTTCATATCCTCGGCAGTGGCTCTAAAGGCAACTGCGCACTCATCGAGGGCCCGCAGGGGCTCATTATGGTCGATGACGGACTGTCTCGCCGCGAGACATTAAAGCGCATGGCAGAACTGGGGCTCTCGACAGACAACGTCTCGGCTCTTCTCATTACTCATGAGCATAGCGATCACATCAAGGGCCTCGATGTCTGGTGCAAGCACTGGCACGGCCCCCTCTTTGCCAGCAGGGGCACTCTTTCGAACAAAGAAAATCTTTCTCATCTGCCTGTCGAGGAATTCGATCCCGGCGACGCCCTGTCCATTGCCGGCATCCACGTGCAAACCTACTCAACATCACACGATGTCATCAATCCAGTCGGTTATCGATTCGACGCCCTCGATGATTCCATCGGCTTTGCCACCGACACCGGAGAGCTATCGAGCCAAGCCATGAACACCCTCAAAGATTGTCGAGTCCTCGCGCTCGAAAGCAACCATGATGTGACCATGCTACGCGAGGGAGAATATCCCCGCTTTCTTCAGGAGCGCATCCTGTCTGCAAGGGGACACCTCTCCAATGGCCAAGCCGCCGAAGCCGCGCGCGAACTTGTTACCGATCGCACCGAACAGCTCATTGCCATGCATATCAGCCAAGAAAACAATCGTCCGAGCCTTACCGTCAAAAGCTATGCCAAAGCTCTGGCCGCAACCCTGGATGACGAGGTCGGCAGCTCCGCAACCCTTCTCCAAGGATCACGAAAACTCTCGATACGCCCTGCGAGTCAGTATCAGCCGGCAACCATTCAATAGACTGTCCTAGACAGCAAAAGGGGCCGAGAATCGCTTCCCAGCCCCTTTTGCTGTCTTTTAATAGCGCAGAACACCAACGAAGTTAGTCGATAGAGATCTTCGTAACGTTCTTCTTCTCGACGATCTTGGGAACCGTAACGGTCAGGATGCCGTCAGCGTACTTAGCCGAGAGACCCTCGCTCGAAGCGTCCTTAAGATACACGCCACGGGTCGCGCTGTACGAGCTGAACTCCTTCTGCAGGAAGTTCTTGCCCTCGTTCTCCTCGTCTTCCTCGACATTCACGCTAATGGAGAGACGGCCCTCGTTAAGCTCGACATCGATATCGTCCTTGGCGACGCCGGTCAGATACGCCTTGACCTCATAGCCATCGCCCTTATCCTCAACGTCAACGGGGAACGCCTTAGAGGCAATCGAGTTGTTCGCTAGGTCGCTCATATCATCAAACAGATCGAACAGCGAGCTTGCAGAGGGACGAACGCCAAAAACCGAACGATAAGGAACCATGCTTGCCATGTTTACCACTCCTTTATAGGACTGCCGAGCCATCTTTTAGGTGACTGGGACTTCTTTTGACGCTCTTATATATGCCCACCCGGTGCTTATATATACATCGACTATAAAGTTTTTTGAGTCCAGTACTATAAGCATATCTAAGTGCGTTTGACTCAGGTTTTAGGAAGGTTAAGGTTCTTTGAACCTGAGCTTAAATAACGAGTATGTCCACAGCTACAAATAACAAGGAGCTTACAATGAGCGCGTACACGTTGTTGGCAACGAGCTAAAGGGCATCATGGACGACCAAAACCAGAACAAAATGTTTATGCAGACGCAGGGGGAAGATACTTCCACGCAGCCGCCACGGTTCCATCGCCCCCACATCTCGCAAGAGCCCATTAATGATCCTGAGCCCGAGTATGTGACGAGAAATCGATATCAAACGCTCGAGGATGCCCAAACGGGACGTAAACATATGGGCGTCGCCTCGGGAGACCCTGTATATCTGAAAGACGCACCATTATCTAAAAACAGCGCAGCTAGTGATGAGCCACTGAAAGCATCCGCCGCTCATCAACAAAGAGGTCCTCGACCAAAGCAAACCTTAACGCATTCGGCTCGTTATCTCGAGACGCCAAAACAAGGAAAATCAATCTTCGTTTCGTCAAGTAAACGACGCAAGCAACATCGACTGGCAATCCTGCTTTTGATCATTGCGGCCATAGCAGTTGCCCTTATTATTCGTTTTATTTTCTTTAAATAAAAGCTCAATACCAAAAAGAATTAAATCGTCTGGCGTAAATGAGTCATTTATGCCCCGTAAACGCAAAAAAGGGGGAGGCCGCGAGGCCTCCCCCTTCTCAGTTCGATGACGGCTCGGTGCCGTCCACCGGTCAGCG
>UQLF01000034.1 GCA_900541875.1 uncultured Collinsella sp.
GGGGCCGCGGGGGCGTTCAGCTAACTGCGGGAATGGCCTATTTGCTCAATGTGTTCGGCTGAGATCGGAAATCAACCCGACACTGATGCCGTCCAGGCGCAGGCCAGATAACGTGAGCGAACACGTCTGCTAGCGCAGGTAAGCCTTTGCGTTGCCCAGGCTGTAGGCGATCGTTGAGCCGTTGTGCAGAAGTGACGACGCCTGCGGAGTGATCATGCCGGTAATACCCAATGCCAACAGCGCCGAGTTGGTGAGCATCACCTTGGAATACGAACTCGTCAGACGGTCGATAAGCCCCTGGCTCATGCGGCGCAGGCGCACGATCGCGGCCAGATCCGTATCGGTCAGGATGATGTCGGCGACCTCCTTGGCGATGTCGCTTCCGCCACCCATCGCCAGGCCCACATCGGCCAGGCCCAGCGCCGGCGAATCGTTGACGCCGTCGCCCACCATGGCAACGTGGCGCCCCTCGCCCTTAATGCGCTCCACATACGCGTACTTGTCCTCGGGCAGCAGCTCGGCCTTAAACTCGTCGACACCTGCCTCGCGAGCAATGCGCTCGGCCGTGCGCTCCGAGTCGCCCGTGAGCATGACCACGTGCTTAACGCCCAACGCGTGCAGGTCGGCGATGGCCTCGCGGACCCCGGGCTTAAGCGGGTCCTCGATACCGAGCACGCCCACAACGGTGCCGTCGACCGCCAGATACAGCGGCGACAGGCCCTGCATCTGGGACTCGATTTGCTCCTTAATGTCGGACTCGAGCTGCGCACCCTCATCCTCGAATACAAAGTGCGCCGAACCGATGATGGCGCGACGCCCTTCGATGGACGAAGCGATGCCGTGCGCCACGATGTACTCGACGGCAGCATGGCGCTCGCGGTGCTCGAGCCCGCGCTCGTGGGCGGCGTTGACCACGGCACGCGCCACCGGATGCGGGAAATGTTCCTCCAGACAGGCAGAAAGGCGCAGGACCTCGTCCTCGCTCCAGCCGTCGGTCGTGAGCACGCAAGCTAGGCGCGGCTGAGCCTCGGTCAGCGTACCGGTCTTATCAAACACGATGGTGTCGGCCTTGGCAAACGACTCAAAGTACTTCGCACCCTTGACCATGACGCCCATCTTGGCGGCGTCGCTCATGGCAGTCATGACGGCGACGGAGCCCGTGAGCTTAAGTGCACACGAGTAGTCAACCATCAGTGCCGCTGAGGTCTTGATGAGGCTGCGGGTGGTAAGCGCAACCAGGCCCGCGAGCAGGAAGTTCCACGGGACGATCTTGTTGGCAAGGTCCTCCATATGCGACTGGCCCTCGGACTTGAGCGAGTCGGCCGTCTGCACAAGCGAGACAATCGAGCGGAGCTTGGTCTGAGCCGTATTGGCGCGCACACGCACCAAGATGCTGCCGTCCTCCACGACGGTACCAGCGAACACGTCGTCGCCCACGCTGCGCTCGACGGCCAGCGGCTCGCCGGTCAGGGTCGCCTGGTTGACCATGGCGCTCCCCTGCTCGACCACGCCGTCGATGCAGATAGACATGCCGGTGCGCACGGCGACCAGATCGCCGGGTTCGAGCTCGGTCGCAGCAACGCTTACCTCGGTATCGCCGACGACCTTTTGCGCCTTGTCGGGCACATCGAGCAGCGAGTTGATGAGCTCGTTTTCGCTCATGGCGCGGGTGTAGTCCTCGAGCAGCTCGCCCACGTTGAGCAGGAACATCGTCTGGCCCGCGGTGTCGACATCACGCTTGACGAACGAGATGCCGATGGCCGAAGCGTCGAGCACGGGAACGGTCAGGCGCGGCTGAGCCAGCTCATGAAGGGCGGCACGCAAAAATGCCATGTAACCGGCCACGACAAACATCGCACGCAGAGGCGTCGGCAAGAACCAGCGGCGCGCGTAGTGGGCGCCGATAAGTGTGGCAAGATCCATGACGAGCTTGTGCTTGCGCGGCTCGAGTTGCATCACGTAGCCCGACTTGGCATCGGCGATAGCTTGAGCATCGAGTGCGCCCAAGGCGTCGAGCACGATTGCGCGGCGCGGCTCGTCGTACTCCAGCGCCATCTGGCCAATACGGCCATACACGCGCACCTTGCGCACGCCATCGATGTCGCCGCCAAGCTTAAGAAGTGCATCGAGATCGCTCTCTGGCACAGGACCCGCCAATTGAAGACGGGTCCTGCCGGGGATCTCGCTAATAATCGAGAATCTCATAGTTTGTGCCTGGGAGCGTTACTCGGCTGCCTCGTCAGCAGCGGCCTCGCTCTGGGTGATGTAGGCAGCCTCGGCAACCATGTCATCGACATTGGCCTTGGCCTGCTCGACCATGTCCTGGTAGCAGTTCTTGACGCGCATACCGCACGCGATGCCCTGCACGCAGGCGTTCTTTACCGGAGCGCTGGTGAGCAGCTTGATGCCGGCCGTACCAAGCAGAAAACCGCCACCGACAAGCAGGGTGTTAAACGTCGACTTCTTCATGTTGCTTCTCCCTTTTGCCGCACAAGCGCGGCATGGTGCCTTATCACCCGAGTTCATTAGTTTGCTCGAGCACGCTTTTGAAAATAGTTTAGTATAACTATTTGGTCAACAATGGCTAACTTTTTGGAAACTATGGGGATGAACTCAATATGACAAAGGGATTGTCCCTTTGTCACATTCCTATAGCCGCCAGGCAGCCGCTTCCTTTTGCAGCGCAACCATGCGGGCGAATTCTCCACCTGCCGCCTTGAGCTGCGCCGGAGTTCCCTGTTCGGCAACCACGCCATCCTTGAGCACGACGATTTTGTCGGCATTTTCCACCGTACGCATACGGTGGGCAATAACGATAACCGTCTTACCTGCGAGCAGACGGGAGAGTGCCTGCTGTACCACGGTCTCGTTCTCCACGTCCAAGCTCGCCGTCGCCTCGTCCAACAGCACGATGGACGCGTCTTTGAGCAGTGCGCGGGCGATAGAGATGCGCTGGCGTTCGCCGCCGGACAGCCTGGAGCCGTTCTCGCCGATCATGGTGTCGTAGCCCTGCGGCATGCGGCTCACAAACTCGTCGCAGTTGGCGGCACGCGCGGCCGCAAGCACTTCCTCATCGGTGGCATCACGACGCCCGAGGCGGATGTTTCCCATCACTGTGTCGTCAAAGAGCAGCACGTCTTGGAACACAATGGCGTAGTCGCGCAGCAGCACCTCGGGATCCACGCTCGCGACATCCACGCCACCCACGGTGACCGTGCCTTCGGTGGCATCCCAAAAACGCGCGGCCAGGCGGCTCACCGTAGACTTACCGGAACCCGAAGGACCGACCAGTGCCGTGACCTCGCCTTCCTTGGCGGTAAGGCTCACATCGGTAAGAACTTTCTCGCCGGCACGGCCGTCCTCGCCCGCACCATAGCCAAATGCCACGTGATCGAACACCACATCGTGGCCCACGGGCTCAAATTTCTCGCTGCCCCGCGCCACAGGCTCTTCCATGATGGAACGCATGCGCTTGGCAGAGGACTCGGCGGCAAACAGCTCTGACATTAACATTAACGCTTGGTCAAAGGGTGCATAGATACGGCTCACCATAAGCAGGAAGGCAAACAGCACCAAAAAGTCGACCTGCCCGGAGGCGACCATCGCGGCACCCGTGACCAGCGTGGTGGCAATGCCCAGACGCAGGATGGCAAAGGCGGAGTTAACCAAAAGCCCGTTAGCGAGCTCGCCCTTGGTGGTCTCACGCTCCTCGGCATCGATCACGGCATTGAGTCCCTCAAGATAATGAGCCTCCTGGTTGGTGGCGCGGATCTCGCGCACGCAATCGAGCGTCTCCTGGATCGCCTCGGTAACCTTGACCTTCTCAGCGCGTACGCGATCGAACACCGGAGTCATGGGGCCGCGTGTTAGATACAGCACGGCAAAGGCCACGGGAACGCTCCAAAACGCCGCGATCGCCAGCTGCCAGCAAAAGAACAGCGACGCCACGAACACAATGGCGCTTGCGATGATGGCGCCCCAAAGCTCTCCCAGCACGTGGCTGTAGGCGTGCTCCATGGCCTGGACGTCACCCATGATGGTCTCGGTTAAATCGGCCAGATCACGACGACCAAAAAACGACAGCGGCAGTTTGCGCAAGCGCTCGGCAATCTCCATGCGCTGCTTGCCGCACTCCTCGTAAAAGATGCAGTAGGTGTAGTAATACTGCTGCCAGTTAGAGGCAAAGAGCAACACGAAAAAGACCAGGAGGCCGCCCACGATCGGCAGGGCATCCGGCAGGTCAGCCCCGCTGGCGAGATGCTCGACAAAGCCGGCCATAACCAGGAATAAAAAGCCCATGCCGGCCATGGTAATGAGATTAGTGAGCGTGGTCCAGAAAATGCCGCGTTTTACGCCGGCGACGCCTTTATCGGATAGGAAATACTTCTTTTGGAATGAGGCGAACATTTAGGCCTCGCCTCCCTTCGTGACGGCGGCATCCGCGGTCGCTGCAGTGATTTTCCAGCTCGCGGCCTGTTCGTATTCGGTCCACATCTTGGCATACAGACCCTCTTGGGACAGCAACTCGGCATGGGTACCCGACTCCTGCACGCTGCCCTGGTTGAGCACCACGATTTGGTCTGCGCCCACTACAGTCGAGAGTCGGTGCGCAATCATAATGACCGTGCGACCCGCCGCCAGCTTGCTAAAGGCGCGCTGGATGAGCGCCTCGTTCTCGGGATCGGCAAACGCCGTGGCCTCATCGAGCACCACGATAGGCGCGTCTTTAAGGATTGCGCGGGCGAGTGCCACGCGCTGGACCTCGCCGCCCGAAAGATATGCTCCACCGGCACCGAGCATGGTATTGATGCCCTGCGGGAGCTTGGCCACAATGTCGTCGCACTGAGCTGCGGAGAGGGCCGCACGCACTTCGTCGTCAGTGGCCGTAGGCTTGGAGGCTCGCACGTTATCGGCAAGTGTTTGCCGGAACAGCTGGTTGGTCTGGAACACGAAGGCGACCTGGTCCATAAGCTCGTGCGGATCCATATCGCGAACGTCCACACCGCCTACGAGCACTCGACCCGAAGAGACATCCCAAAAACGCGGGATCAGGCTTGCGCAGGTTGACTTACCGCCACCCGAGGGACCCACCAGGGCGAGGGTGCTACCAGCGGAAACGCTAAAGCTCACATGGCTGACAGCAGGCGCTTCGGCACCCTCGTACGTAAAGCTCACGTCCTCGAATCGCACGTCGCCGCCGGCAGGGTGCTTGGGTTGGGCGGGCACGGAGAGCTGCTTGGAATCCATGACGCTTCGAATACGAGCCAGCGAATCGGCACTCATCTGAGAGGCTTCGCCCACAAACATGAGCTTGGTCATGGCCGTCGGCACCACGGCCGAAAATATCGCGTAAAACGTGAAGTTGGTCATAAAATGCGCGAAGTCCGTCTCGCCCGGCGCCAACAGCAACGCCACGGGCAACAGGAATGCCACAAGACCATTGAGCGCGGTAAGGTTGAGTACCTGCGGACCTCGGCAGAACGTGCCCGCATAGTTTTGTGCCATGTCGGCGTATTCGGCGATCGCATCGTGGAAAGCCTTAAAGGAATAGACCGTCTGCTGGAATACCTTGACCACGGGGATGCCGCGTACGTATTCGGTGCCGGTCTTGTTCATCTTGACCAGCGCTCCCATGTAGGCCTTCATGAACTCGGCGCCTTTGCCGCTCATCATGGTGGCCATGGCGCCAAACGAAACGACGACCGAGATAAGGCATGCCGCCCCCAAACGCCAATCGAGCGCGAAAAGCAGCACGAGCAAGCCCACGACCATGGCGGCGGCACCTGCGATATCGGGCAGCATGTGTGCGAGCAAAGTCTCGGTGGAGGCGGCGCATCCGTCTACAACACGACGCAGCTCACCGGTGGCGTGCGTGTCAAAGTAGCCAAGCGGCAGCCTAAGCAGGTGCTCGCTCGTAGTCTTGCGGATATTGGACGCGCAGCGAAACGCGGACAGATGCGTGCACATGAGCCCCACGAAATAAGTTACGATGCTTGCCAGGGCAAAACCCACAGCCCACCAGCCATACATCGCGATATCGGTGGCTTCGCTCCAGTTAGGCGCCACAGCGATCAGGTCGCGCGCGACAAGCCAAATGCACACGTACGGGCCAAAGCTCAGCAGCTGCGAGAGCGCCGAGAGCGCCATGCCCAAATACGTTAGGAATTTACGGTCGCCGGCATATGCAAGCAGCTCGCCGATACCGCCGCCTTCCCTTTTTGATCCCTTTGCCATGAGATTCCTTTCTAACGGCTTGAGAGTTAACCGTAATGAACTTATCATTGACGTGTTAGCCATGGCTCACAATCAAGCCAGGCGTGGACGTTTCTGCAAAGGAAAGGGACGCTTTTGCAAATACGGCGGGCAGCGACCGACATAACCGAGCTCTACGCACCGCAATTCGAGCAGTTTGGCCTGGAGCTTACCGGCAAGGGCGCCGTCTTTACCGGCGAGGTAGCAAACGACCGGGCGCACGGCCGCGCATGGATCATGCCTCTCTCCCCTGCCTGCATTGTCATGGAGCATTTCATCACCCCGACGCACGATATGTACCTGGCCGAATACACACCCGAGCCATACGCCTGCGTGAGCGAGGTCAGCGCGCCCACACTTACATGCATGCTCGAGGCTGGCATAACGCCCGCGAACCTTAAACCATTGCATGGACCGTGGCCAAACAATGCCGTTTGCAGCTTTATCCAAGATAGCTGTGGCGAGGAATTAAGCCCGCTGTTTGCGGGAGAGCTTTATCACTCGCGCTCGGTGCTCTTTTTGCCTGGATATTTTGACGAACTGGAGCACCGCTATCCCACCGAGTTCGCGGGAATCTTTGAGGCGTTTGCCGAGTCATGGCACGAGGAAGCGACGTCTGCCATCTGCCACACGCTGCGCCGGATTAACGAGGACCGCGCCCGCACCGTAGGCGGACGCGTCTATATGCAGGGCATCGTGGAGACCATGGTCGCGGAGCTCGCCTGTTCGCGCGCGGCCCACAAGCAGGCGCGACAGGCGGCAGGCACACGCGTCAGCGTGACTATAGCCAAGGAAGCGTCGAGCCTTGTAGAGTGCTCGCTCGACGAGGGCAGACATGTGAGCATCAACGAGGTTGCCAAGGGGCTCTTCACGAGCCGATCAAAGCTGTGCGCCACCTTTAAGGCCCAAACCGGCGAGTCCCTGGGCGCCTACATACGAAGGCGCCGCATGGAGCGAGCACAGGACCTTTTGGCCGATAGCTCGCTCACGATAGCGCAGGTGGCAGAGCGTTTAGGCTACCCCCAGCAGGCCGCCTTCGCCCAAGCCTTCAAACAATACACCGGCATGACACCCACGGCTTGGCGAAGCAAGCATCGCTAAGGCCCAAGCTCCCTGGCCGTAACGGAGCGATTAATTAGCCGCCGCCCGTCAGCTCACCCAGGATCTAAACGTCAAGATGCGCACAATCAAGCGCCTTTTTGATAAGAGGGACAGATCGATCAGCCAAATACAACGGAATGTTGAGCACCCCGTCGTCGAGCTTTAGGTTCTTAAGTGAGTAGCGGACCCTCAATGGAGTCGTCTCCGCATGCTTGTCGACATAGTACTTAAGGCTCTTGGAATGAACGACCTCTCCCGATTTGACCTCGACGGGAACGATTTCGTTTCCGACTTGAATCAAAAAATCGACTTCGTGCTTCGGCTTCTCGTTTGTCCAATAACGCGGAGCAGCATCTAACTGTGAAAGTAATGCCTGAAGCACATAGTTCTCGGCGAACGAACCTTTGAACTCCGAAAATAGCGCATCCGAGATGGCAAAAGCGGACGCATCCAGCCTTGCCATGCGGCGCAGCAAGCCGACATCAAGACAGTAGACTTTAAATGCCTTGAGGTCTTCGTACGCAGAGAGCGGCACACCACCGGCAGCATTAAGGCGAACCGCCGTGATGAGCCCAGCATCGGCAAGCCATTCCAGAGCATCCTCGTATTCTCGAGCACGAGCCCCCTCGCGCACCGCACCCCAAACGAACTTTTTGTTCTCGCGCGCCAACTGAGCTGGAATCGAGTTCCATATTTGTGAAAGCTTGGCGAACTGCGCACGGCCACCATGCTTGGCAAAATCGCGCTCGTAGGAATCCAAGAGATCAGACAACACCTTATCGACCTGAACGATATCGCCCGTCTCCACCCACCGGCCAAGAGCCTCTGGCATGCCGCCGCATGCAAAATAACGACGAAGATGCTCGACGAGACGGACATGGAAGAAATCGGGCACTGTCTCGATCTGATCAAGGCCGCCAAGGTATTCGTCGTAGTTTGCAGCGCCCTCGGCTTTCAGAAACTCGGAAAAGCTCATGGGGCGCATCTCCATGAACTCGACCTTTCCCACCGGAAAAGCGCTGGTCTCACGGGACAAGCGAACGCCCAACAAAGACCCTGCGCATGCGACGTGATACTCGGGGGCCTCGTCACAGAAGTATTTAAGGGCGCCGACTGCAGAAAGACAATCCTGGATCTCATCAATAATAAGCAGCGTTTCGCCGGGATCGATAGGCTGTCCAAGTGCCAGGGAAAGATTTGAGATGATCCGCCGAGGATCGCGCGTACCTTCGAAAAACTGAGCGTACTCGCTCTGTACCCCAGGTGACGGCTCCTCGAGCGTCAGATACACGAAATTGAGGTACGAGGTTCGGCCGAACTCCTTAAGCGCCCACGTCTTTCCAACCTGGCGCGCCACCTTAAGGATAAGCGGCTTACGATATTCTGACGCTTTCCAAGCGTTAAGCTTGGCAATGATATCTCGCTGCATGACCGAACCTCCCGCAAAGAAACTTCCGTAAACGTGATATTTCCCACATTTTACCCTAGGCAAAACGTGACATTTATCACATTTACGGAAGTTTTAAGCTCATTTCGCCACACTTTCATCACATTGAAAAGGCGGAGGCGCATTTTGCGCCTCCGCCACCATCTTTCCTATCAGCCCGCCTGACCCGAACGGCCGAGTCGTCACGGAACCAGGGAGCCCCGGGCCGGGGGGGGGGGGGGGAGAAAAGACCCCCCCCCCCAAGAAAGCCCCGTTATTTTGGCGTGGGGTTGGGGGGGGGG
>UQLF01000035.1 GCA_900541875.1 uncultured Collinsella sp.
CCTGGCGGTATACGAAATGAAGTATCAGGACGAAATCCCGGTCAGCGTGTCTATCAACGAGGCGGTGGAGCTGGCCAAAACCTACGGCGGCGATGACGACCCTTCCTTTGTCAACGGCGTGCTGGGCAAGATCGCTCGCAGCGAGGAACTGCCGGGCGAGGACCTGTATCAAGAGCTGCTGGCCGAGGATCGCGCTCGCGAGGAGGCACAGGCTGCCGAGGCAGCCGCCAAGGTCGCTGCTGCTCAGGCTGCTGCCGGTGTACTTGCCGAGGACGCGGACGCTGCTGGGGCCGTCGAGGCCGACTCCGTCGAGGAGTAGCCATGCCAGAGGGTTCTGTCCGTAACTTTGATGAGATCTCGGACCGTCTGGACCAGATCATCGCTACCGTTCGCTCCAAGGATACCTCCTTGGAGCGTTCGCTCGATTTGTTTGACGAAGCGATTGAGTTGGGTTCCCGCGCGGTCGATATGGTCGACAAGTTTGAGTTGACGCCGCGAGAGGCCGACAAGCTCGAGCAGGAATACGATGAGGATGCGGCAAACGAATCCCAGGATAGCTAGGCCGCATCTCCGGATACGAATGGTTGATGGCATTCATGAAACGCGTGCGTCTTGATGACGAACTGATTTCACAGGGCATCTGCGCCGATCGCGCGGATGCCCTTCGCACTCTTATGGCCGGCTTGGTCTCGAGTGGCGGCGAGCGCTTGACTTCGCCGGGTCTTAAGGTGACCCCGGGCCTGCCGCTGCACGTGAAGGGGCGCATTCCCTATGTTGGCCGCGGCGGTCTTAAGCTCGAAGGCGCACTTGATGCGTTTGGCATCAATCCGACGGGCCTTGCCTGCCTGGATGTGGGCTGCTCTACCGGCGGCTTTACCGATTGCCTGCTCAAGCGCGGAGCTGCGACCGTTGTCTCGGTGGACGTGGGTCGCGCCCAGTTCGATTGGTCGTTGCGTCAGGATGATCGCGTGACGCTGCATGAGCGCACAAACGTGACGCAGCTGCCTGAGCTTGGCTATGCCGGCGCCATCGACCTGGCTGTGTGTGATGTCTCGTTTACCAGCATCGCGAACATTATCGATGCGGTACTGGCGTGCATGGCTCCTACGGGTGCATTCTGTACGCTCGTAAAGCCGCAGTTTGAGGCTCCGGCGGCGCTGGTGGGCGAGGGCGGCATTGTGACCGATCCCGCCGTGCGCCGCGATACACTCGTGGCGGCGGTTGAACTCTTTGCTGCCAAGGGCCTGTTTCCGGTCGATGTGTGCGTGTCACCCATTCATGGTGCCAAGGGCAACGTTGAGTTTTTCCTGTACGGCACGAGGTTTGCCCCCGGCGAACGCACCGACGATGAGCTGCAATCCCAGGTATCGGTTTTGAGCGAGAAAGCTGCAACGCTATGAAGGTCTTTCTGGTTCCCAATTACTATAAACAAGAGGCGGTCGAGAGCGGCCTGATGCTTGAGCTTTGGCTGACGCGCCAGGGCTATGAGGTCGCATGGGCTGCCGACCAGCGATCGAAGATTCAGAGCACGCCTGATATTGACGGCTCCGATCTGGTCATTACGCTCGGCGGCGACGGTACGTTGCTGCGCGCTGCCCGCATCCTCAACCATCGCGAGATTCCTATCCTCGGTCTTTCCTATGGTCACTTGGGCTTTCTAACTGCTGCGAGCCCCGAGGAGCGCGACATCCTGCAGGTCGTGAGCGACGCCCTGTCCGGTGAGCTGCACGTGAGCCGTCGCGCCACCATCGCCGCGGATATCGTGTCCGTGCGCGAAGACGGTACGAAGGATGTCGTTCGCACCTTCGCCCTCAACGACATGGCGCTTACCCGCGGTCCGCTGTCCGATATGGTCGAGTTCGACATCACGGTGTCCGGCCATCATATCGACCGCCTACGCGGTGACGGTGTCGTCGTTTCGACGGCGACTGGTTCTACGGGTTACGCGCTCAGTGCCGGTGGCCCCATCGTGAGCCCCGACTATACGGGCATGGTCTGCGTACCCATTGCGCCGCACACCATTCAGGCCCGTGCCTTCTTGACTTCGCCTAGTGATGTCGTCGAAATCTTTATGTCCGATGATCGCCCGAGTGTTCCGGCGATTGCTATCGATGGACAGTTTATTACCTGCGATGGCACCGTTGAGAGCGTGGCTGTGCGCCGCGGGCCCGGAGATGTGCTGCTCCTCGATTACGGCCCCGAGAGCTTCTATAACTCGGTGAGCCGCGTTTTCTACGGAGTCCGTCATGATCGATGAGCTGCAGGTTTCTAACATTGCACTCATTCGCGAGGCGACGCTGGTGCCGAGTACCGGTCTGACTGTCCTGACCGGCGAGACCGGTGCCGGCAAGACCGCGCTGCTCTCGGCCCTCAAACTTATTTTGGGCGAGCGCGCGGATTCGTCGACGGTGCGCGAGGGCGAGGCGCTCGCGAGCGTCGAGGCACGACTCTTCGACGGGCCGCACGACACGGAAGGGTTCACCGTACAGCGCAGCCTTTCCGCCGAGGGCCGCAGCCGCGTGAAGATTGACGGGCGCATCGCCAGTGTGCGCGAGCTTTCGGAGCGCGTTGGCGTGATGATGGATTTGTGCGGCCAGCACGAGCACCAACGCTTGCTCGATCCGGCACATCACGTTGCGATGGTCGATGCGTGGGCGGGGCGCTCTGCGCTCGAGGCACTCGAGCACTACCGTGCTTGCTTTAAGGCTTCGCGCGCTGCCGCTAAGGAGGTTCGACGTGTCGAAGAGACCTCGCGTGCGCAGGGGAGCCGCGTCGAGGAAGCGCGCTTTGCGCTCGAGCGCATCGGCGAGGTCGACCCCAAACCGGGCGAGTATGAGGAACTCGAGGAACTGCTGCCGCGCTCCGAACATGCCGAGGTGCTGGTTGCCACAGCTAATGATGCCCATGCATCGCTTGCCTCTGAAGGGGGAGCGCTCGATGCCGTGAACAGCGCCGTGGCAGAACTTTCCCGTATGGCTTCCGTCGATCGCAAGCTGGGCGACATTGCCGATTTGCTTTCGGATGCCTGTATCTCCCTTGAGGATTGCGCGAACGAACTTCGTGCCTATCGCGATGGCGTCGCCTTCGATCCGTGCGAGCTCGCTCGCATGCGTGAGCGGTATTCCGACCTCAAGGGCCTGCTGCGTCAGTGGGGTCCTACCATGGACGATGTTTTTGCCATGCGCGATCGCTCGCAAGAGCTGCTGTCCCTGGTCGATGATGGCGATGAGCAGATCAAAAAGGCGCGTGAGGCACTCGGGAGCGCTGAGCGCGAGTTGTTTACCGCTGCCAAGGCACTTAAGCGCGCTCGCAATACGGCGGCCCCGCGCTTCTGCCACGAGGTTGGCCGCCAGATGGCTCGCCTGGAAATGGGCGGCGCCGAGCTCGTCTGGGAGTCGCGCGATCTTCCCCGTGCTGAGTGGACGCCCGTTGGTCCTTCGAGCTACGAGCTGCTATACCGTAGCGGTGCTGGTTTGACGCCGCGTCCCTTGCGCCGCATTGCGTCGGGCGGCGAGCTGAGCCGCGTCATGCTGGCAAGTAAGGTTGTCCTCGGTAATGCGGACGGCGTGGATACGCTTGTGTTCGACGAGGTCGATGCTGGTGTCGGTGGCTCCACGGCGCGTGCACTCGCGGGCGTGCTGGCAGATCTCGCCGCTACGCATCAGGTGATTGTCGTAACCCACTTGGCGCAGGTCGCCGTCATGGCCGACAAGCATTATGTTGTCAGCAAGGAACCGGGCGAAGTCCCCCAGACGCATTTGGACGAGGTAACCGGCGAAGCGCGTACCGCCGAGATCGCCCGCATGTTGAGCGGCGATCAGTCCGAGGCAAGCTTGGCCCACGCCAAGCAGATGCTCGAAGAAGCTCGAGGTTAGGTCGTATCAGCGGTGTTGGTGGGACAAAATAGACTGAAATTTTTGTCCCGCTACGCGTTTTACTCAACGACCTTGTCCGGCTGGATGAGCTCTTCGTAGTAGCTGATATGTTCGCGAGCGTCTTCAATCTCGGGCAGCAGGAAGTTGTAGATGACTTCGATGATCATCGTGGCGCTGATCTTGGAGAACGCAAAGTCGCCCGTCGTCAGTAGCGCTTCGTGGTTGACGGTATTAAAAGTGTAGTCTGCCAGGCGCGCGAGTGGGGATTTGCTGTCGCTGCTGATGACGACTATGGTTGCGCCGCAGTCGCGAGCCGCTTTTGCCATGCGATTCAGTCGGCGCGATTTGCCGGAGTTTGAGATTAGCACGATGACGTCACCCGGTCGTAACGTGAGCGCAAAGCCGATTGATGTCTCGCTAATGGTGCTCGCCATGCAGCGGAGGCCCAGCTGCGAAAACTTAAACGTCGCATCGAGCGCGACCGCGTTCGTATTGCCCACAGCTGCAAACTCAATAACCCCTGCATGCTTAAGGGCATGCACAACAGCCGCCAGCGTATCGTGGTCGATCCCGTCGATGGTCGCATTAAGCTCGCTCACCTTGGCAGCCAGGATGTTCTTGAGGCTCTGCTCCATATTGTCGAGCGAGACCTCGTCGGTCAGGCCCTCGTTGCGCTGGCTTTCCAAATCCCTCGCCAACGAAAACTGAAAGCTGCGGAAGCTACCAAAGCCCAGCTTGCGGCAGAAGCGCGAAACGGTCGCCTCTGACGTGGCGGCGGCACGCGAAAGTTGGGCGGCCGTCAGACGCGGCGCCTCGGACTGGTGCTCTAATATATAGTCGACAATGCGCTGCTCGGACTCGCTGTAACCCTGATGGGTACTAATGAGGGAAAGTGCGCTCTTGCTACTATCGGTCATGGATGGCTCCTAGTTGGCATGAAAATCTAACTTGATTTGCAATGCCATTGTATACGGGCATTTTCAATTACAAGATACACCTTGCCGTTTCAAGTGTTGATGGTAAACTTTCACCTACCGTTTACGGTTATGAAAGAACCTTTCACCGGAGATTTGCACCTTGTCTCTTCTCACGCGGACGGTAGGTTGGTATCTTTCAGTTGTGGAAAAACGCGCATCGAAGCGCGTGTAGGGGAGCGCCCGCGGGCGCTGTACTCAAGAAGGAGGGACACATGGCTAAGTTTGACATCATCGCCGCGACCGGTTGCCCGACCGGCATTGCGCACACCTTCATGGCGAAGGAGGCGCTGGAGAAGGCAGCTGCCGAGCGCGGTCTGACCATCAAGGTCGAGACTCATGGCCAGGTCGGTGTCGAGAACGAGCTCACCAAGAGTGAGATCGCTGGTGCCAAGGCCGTCGTCGTCGCAGCCGACAAGGATGTCCAGGCTGAGCGTTTCGCCGGCAAGCTCATGGTTTCCGTTGGTGTTTCCAAGGCCCTGTCCGTTGAGGCCGCCGGTAAGCTGATTGACCGCGCGCTCGCCGCCAAGGGCGACGACACGGTTGCAGCTGCTGCCGATATCGAGGATGAGGTCGAGGAGAAGGAGTCCATCGGCCACATCATCTACAAGCACCTCATGAACGGCGTCAGCCACATGCTGGTCTTCGTCGTTGCTGGTGGTGTTCTGACCGCCGTCTCGTTCCTGTGGGGCATTACGTCCTTCGATTCGACTGCGTCTGACTACAACAGCTTTGCTGCGATGCTCAAGATTATCGGCGGCATCGCCATGAACCTCATGGTTCCGGTGCTTTCCGCCTACATCGCCGAATCCATCGGCAAGCGCCCGGCACTCGTCCCCGGTTTTGTTGCCGGTATGATCGCCATCCAGGGCCTGCCTGTTAATGCCGAGACCGGCATGATCGACGCCGGTGGCGCCGGCGTGGGCTTCGGCTTCCTGGGCGGCATCGTCGGCGGCTTCCTCGCCGGCTATGTCATCCTGCTGCTCGAGAAGGTCTTTGCCGGCCTGCCCAAGAACCTGGACGGCCTCAAGGCTATCTTCCTGTACCCGCTGTTCTCGACGGCTATTGTCGGCCTGGTCATGCTCGGCATTTCCGGCCCCATGGCTGCCATCAACACCGCCATGATGGACTTCCTCAAGGGCCTGTCTGCCTCTGGCGCCGTTGTCCTGGGTCTTGCTATCGGCTGCATGTGCGCCTTTGACATGGGCGGCCCGGTCAACAAGGCTGCTTATGTCACCGGTACCGCTATGCTCACCGAGGCTCTGGCCGCCGGTGTTGGCACCGATACCTACAACTTCGGCACCAACTTCATGGCTGCCGTCTCCGCCGCCTGCATCGTTCCGCCGCTGATCACCACCTTTGCCGTCGTTGTCGGCAAGAAGTACTTCAGCCAGGAGGATCACGACGCCGGTGTCGTCAACCTCATCCTTGGTTGCACCCACATCACCGAGGGCGCCATTCCGTTCATGACCAAGAACATCTGGCCCGTCATGCCCATCATGATGCTCGGTTCCTCTATCGCTTCGATCCTGACCATTATGTTCAACGTTCACGATCCGGCGCCTCACGGTGGCTTCCTGGTCCTGCCCGTTGTCGAGAACGGTCCGCTTTGGGTCCTCGCGATCCTCATCGGCGCTGTGGTCGGTGGCATCCTGTTCGTGGCCTTCAAGAAGTACGACTTCGAGAAGAACCAGAAGGCCGCTCCCGCCAAGCCGGTTGAAGCCCCCAAGGCCGCTGCCGTCGAGGCTCCCAAGGCCGAGGCTTCCGACTTCGTGAAGGTTGAGAACGTCTTTGTCGCCGAGGACTTCGCTTCTCGTGACGAGGCTCTGAGCTTTGTTTCCAACCAGGCTGTCAAGGCCGGTATCGCCAGCGACGCCGATGCCGTGATGAATGCCTTCCTGGCCCGCGAGGCCGAGGGCACCACGGGCATGATGGAGGGCTTCGCCATCCCGCATGCCAAGTCCGACGCCATTACCGAGGCTGCCGTCATCGTCGTCAAGGACGAGTCCGGCGTGACCGGTTGGGACACCATGGACGGCGCTCCCGTCAACGTGGCTATCGCCCTGCTCATCCCCGGTGCCCAGGCCGGCACTACGCACCTCAAGATCCTGTCCAAGGTCGCCGAGGCGCTCATGGACGAGGACTTCCGTGCCACCGTCAAGGGTTCCACCGACGCCGCCGAGATCGCCAAGACGATCAACGCCCGCCTGGTCTAATTCCACGGTACGCGAATAACATCGCCCCCTGTTTATAAGGCGGAGTCCCTCCCCAGGGCCTCCGCCTTTTTTCTATCCCTCCCATAAGTTGCGGTGAAATAGGGACTGTTTAAACGATTCAACCCCAATTCAGTCCCTATTTCACCGCAACTTACAAAAGGGGCATAGAGGGAACTGTCTATCCAGTCAATGTCGCAAACAGGTCATCGGCCAGAATTCCGTTCCGCCGATATTGCTCTGGATCGACCGAGTTTCCGCAGCTCGCCCGCCGGGCGGGGCGATTAAGTTTGTCGCGAGTTCCGCACGCAAAGGAAAGCACTTAATGTGCTTTCCGTCTTGCGCAGGACTGTAGAGCAGC
>UQLF01000036.1 GCA_900541875.1 uncultured Collinsella sp.
TATCGGGTTCCCACATTCATCCGCACATGTGCGGATGAATGTGGGAGGTGTTCGAATGAAGTCGATAATCAAGGTTTTGAATAGTCGTTTAAGAACGTCCCCAATGGCTAAGTTGCAGGTGACGGCGGTTGTGTTACACTAACGCTGCGTATATGACGCAAATATCTCGATACAGATCAATGATGTCCGTCGGTATTTGACGGAGCTAGACTGTTTAGCCGCCCTGAAGGTTTATGCAGGGAGCATGTGATCACAGGGCTTGAAAAGAAAGTTGAGCAAACACTGTGTCTGATCAACAGCAAGAAAACGAAATAACGACGACTCAAGCCGCTCCCGCTGCACCGGTTGCGTCGGACCAGGTCGCGGCGCCCGCGCAAGCCTCGGCTCCTGAGACGCCTAAGGCTGCTTCGACGCCTACGCCTGCAGCGGCTGAGAAGGCCGTGCCTGCAACTGGTGAGGAGGCTGCTCCGGCAAAGTCCAAGCGCACTCGCCGCACGGCCAAGCCTGCCGCTGACGGCGAGGAGGTCACCAAGCCCAAGCGCCGTACCACGCGCACGACGCGCGCCAAGCGCACCGTTGCAGCTGACTCCTCGGCGCCGATTTCCGATGAGGTCGCGCAGGCACGTGCGTTGGCGCAGATTAGCGAGGCTCAGGTGGTGCGCGCCCGCCGTCGTGCTGCCGAGCGCGAGGCCGCGGCTCTGACCGAGCTTGCAGCTCCGTCTGTGCCCGAGACGCCTGCCGCCACCGAGACCCCTGTCGCCGACCAGCCGACCGAGAAGCCGGTACCGCGCACACGCCGTCGCACGGCTGCTAAGGCCGATCGGGTTGCTGAACAGGTAACCCCCGAGCTCATTGAGGCTTCGGTCCGTTCCGCGGCGGGGGAGGGCACATCGCCTGTTGAGCCCGCTGCGCCTGTCGAGGCCCGCGAAGTTCCCGTTGTCGATCCGGCTTTGCGTCCGCACCGTCGCGGTCGCAAGCCCAAGGCCTTCGTCGAGGAAGAGAAGGCCGCAGCCGCAGCCGCTCGGGATGCTGCGGCGACCGCCGAGTCTGCAACCGCTGCCGATGCACCCGTCCAGGATGCCACGACTTCCGAGGCCGTTTCTGCCGATGTCGAGCCCGCCGACGTCCGTCCCGGTCGCAGCCGTCGCACTGCTGTTAAGCGCACGTCCAAGGCTAAGGCCGCCAAGAAGGGTACGTCCGAGGATTCCGACGAGACGATCGCCGATGCATCGACTGATGCCGCCGAGCCCCAGGACGTCGAGCAGCCTGCGTCCGAGAAGCCCAAGCGCGGTCGTAAGAAGTCCGCTAAGGCCAAGGCGTCCGAGCATCAGGCTGATGCCGAAGCGCAGGTCGATTCTGGCGCCGAGGCCAATGAAGCCGCTGCGGCCAATGCCGACGCCGCCGCAACCGATGGTGCCGCGCCCGCCGAGGCCGAAGACGGCGCTCGCCCCAACCGCCGCCAGCACAAGCGCAACGAGGAGCGCAATGAGCGCAAGGACGAGCGCAACAACGACCGTCGCAACCGTCAGCGCGATCGCAAGCAGCGCAACAAGGAGCGCAACGCCGCCCCCACCGAGCCCACGCTTTCGCGTGAGGAGCTCGCTGCCATGAAGGTCGCCGAACTGCGCGAGAAGGCCAAGGAGTTCGAGATCGAGACGACCGGCAAGAAGAAAGCCGAGCTCGTCGAGGAGATCTACGTCACAGCCGCGAAGGCCGAGGGCTTCCGCGACATCAAGGGCATCCTGCAGATTCGTCCGGACAGCTCCGGTATCATCCATGCCCACGGTTACATGAAGTCCAACGACGACGCCTTCGTCCCCGCCTACCTCATCCGCTCCGCGCGTCTGCGCACGGGCGACGTCATCGAGGGCTCGCTTCGTCCTTCGCGCGGCGGCGACAAGCGCGCCGGCCTCGCCAAAATCACGACCGTCAACGGTCTAGACCCCGAGCAGATTCGCAACCGCCCCAAGTTCGGTGACCTCACCCCGGTCTATCCCAACGAGCCGCTGCGCATGGAGCACGGCAAGGACTGCATTACCGGTCGCGCCATCGACATCGTGTCGCCGATCGGCAAGGGTCAGCGTGGCCTGATCGTGTCCCCGCCCAAGGCCGGCAAGACCACAATCCTCAAGAAGATCTGCCAGTCTATCTCGATTAACAACCCCGAGGTGCACCTCATCTGCCTGCTCGTCGACGAGCGTCCCGAAGAGGTCACCGATATGCAGCGTTCCATCAAGGGCGAGGTTGTGGCGTCGACCTTCGATATGCCCGCCGACAACCACACTCGCGTGGCAGAGCTCGTCATCGAGCGCGCCAAGCGCATCGTGGAGCTGGGTGGCGACGTCGTGGTGGTGCTCGACTCCATTACGCGTCTTGCCCGCGCCTACAACTTGGCGGCGCCCGCCTCGGGCCGCATCCTTTCGGGCGGCGTCGATTCGGCGGCCCTGTATCCGCCCAAGCGCTTCCTGGGCGCAGCCCGTAATATCGAGAACGGTGGCTCGCTCACCATCCTGGCCTCCGCACTCATCGACACCGGTTCCAAGATGGACGAAGTCATCTTTGAGGAGTTCAAGGGCACCGGCAACATGGAGCTTAAGCTCGACCGCGACCTGGCCGATCGCCGCATCTTCCCGGCTATCGACCCCGTTGCCTCCGGTACGCGTAACGAGGATCTGCTGGTCGACGAGCAGATGCGCCCGTTTGTCTTTGGTTTGCGTCGCATCCTCGCCGGCATGAACAATACCGAACGCGCGGCCGCATCGTTTATCAAGGGTCTTAAGGGCACCAACACCAACCAGGAGTTCCTGGTGCGTTCGGCCAAAAAGCACAGCGACTACGAGCAGACGTTCTAGGTTGTCATCCACACGCAGCGATAGTCATCAATGCAATAAAGGGTCGGGGCTTTGAGCCTCGGCCCTTTTCTATATCGCCGCTCCGCGCTTATTTTTGACCATAAGACTGGCAAGCAGCAGGTTTCCCGTTTCAATCCGACATCGTCGCTTGCAATCGACAGGGCGGTTTCGCATAATAGCTTTTAAGCTTCGCGACGGAAAACGCAGATGAAACGAACCATATACCGTTGCTTTGGGGCATAGCCCCGCTTCATCTTCTCTCGCGCAGCCAACTGAATGATGCGATTTGGGTGCTGGAAGATGGGGAGAGCTCATGGCTTCTTCTGATGCAACACAACGAGCAGTCCTTGCCGGACTTTCGTGCGGGATCGGCCTTGCCGCTCCCGTGGTTATGTATGCCGCGACGCTGCCGTTTTCGTCGGTGAACGAGACGGTCGTGGCGGGTGCGGTTCCCTTCGCCGTGGGCGCGGTGGCGGGCGTGGGCATCTATGCCGCATCGCTGGGTATTTCCGAGTATCGTGCGCAGCGTGAAGAGCGTCTGTTCCAGCCCGATGCCATGGGCGGTGCCGCCAATCTCAATCAACATCAAAGTGAGTTCAAGACCGCCTCGATTCCAGCTCAGCAGCAGGATGCGACTCCTTTCGCTGCGGCTTCTGCTTCTCAGGCTCAGGCGGAGCAGTCTACCTCGGCATTCCTTTCCGGCCTGACCGGTGCGTTCCAGCGCCGTCATGCCGATGATGGTGTCCCTACCATCGCTCGAGCCGCAGATGCTATGGACGAGGACGAGGCTTGGTCTATGATCGACAGCATGCTCGACGACGATTCGCCGGTGAGCTGCGACCCTGCACACTCGCGCGACGTCTATCAAGTCGCCATCGACGAGCTCACCAACGGCGGGCAGACTTGCTCCCTCAATCGCGACGACATCGCCGCCGCGGCACGCGCCGTGTCTGGCTCCCAAGCCGCCCCTGCGGGCAGCACGGCAGCTTTCGTGGCACTCGTTGCCAATGCGGCAGCCAATAACGCCTACAGCGCTACCTCGGCGGACGTGGACGCTTCTGCCGGCAATTCGTACGTTGATGAAGCCATGACTGCGGACGAGGAGGCCGTTGCCGCCCGCCGTGCTGCCGAAAGCTCGCTGTGGGGCGCTCCTGCCCAGCAGCAGGCGGCTGAGGCTGCGCCGTACAATGCAAACCTCGCCAGCATGCCTATCATCTCCGGTGCCGCGGACATCGATCTCGATGACCTCGATGAGCCTGCAGCCATCACCGCATCGATTGATGCCCAAGATCGCATCGACACCGGCGACCTTCCAGATGCCTCGCTCGAGGTTGATGTTCCCATGGCCGATTACTCGGGCCACGAGGGCATGTGGGCCGCCGCCACCGCGATTCTGGATGAGATTGACGAGCCCGCTCCTGTTGCAGCCCCCGCTCCCGTCGCTGCCCCTCAGCCTGCTGCCCCCGCCTATGTCGGCCGTCACAGCGCTGTGTTCCCCGAGGATACTGCCCGTATCTCGCGCGAGAGCATCGAGCGGGCCGAGGCTATTGCCGCCGGCATTATGGAAAATCGTCGTCACGAGCGCGTCAATCAGATCCTCGAGGAAGAGATCGAGCGCCTGCAGTCCTCTACCGCCAAGCGTACGGGCCGTGCCTATCTGAGCGTTATCGAGGGCGGTACCGCCAGCTTCGCGCCGCTCCGCGCGGAGGCATAACTTCTGCATGGTTAAGATCAATCGAAAATGGGCGGTCGTGACCTGCCTGATGGCGCTCTTGATCTGGGGCAATTCGCTGGTTCCCGGCTCGGGGTCGGGCTCGCTGAGCCTAACGGTCATGGAAGCTATCCGCGGTTTCCTGCACGGCGCGGGACTTCCATATGAATGGGTGACCAACTTTGTTGTTCGCAAGTGTGCGCATTTTACCGAGTATATGGTGCTCGGCATTCTGGCAACGCACGCCTTTGATTTTGAGGGCCGGCGCACCTTTGACGTGCTGCTGCCCACGGCGGTGTTCCTGCTGCTGATTCCCTCGATCGACGAGACGATTCAGCTCTTTGTGCCGGGACGCGCCGGCATGATCACCGATGTGATGATCGACTGCTGTGGAGCGGCAACGGGCGTTGTGCTCCGATATCTCTTACGGTCGCTGATGCACGCCAGAAAAGCCGCCTAGGACGTATTGTTTGGTCCTAGGCGGCCTTTTTTATTTGAGGGCTTATATGGGGCGTGGTGGCGTCGTTCCGTAGGTTGGATTTGCCGAGCGCGCAACGCCCTGTGGGTGCGTCTGCTACTGAAGTGCCTGTGCGCCCAGGGCCAGGCAGCCCATGATGCCCTGCTTGCCCTCGAGGCTGTTGTTGACAATGTAGGTATCGATGTCGTTGACCTCGGGCGTGACGATATAGCCGTTGAGCATCTCGGCGCACTTCTTGCGTGCGAGCGGCACGATGGGGGTGTGGTCGGCCACGCCGCCGCCGATGATGATCTTTTGCGGCGCGTAGCACAGCGTGTAGGTCATGAGTGCCTGTGCCAGATAGCCGGCGAGCAGGTCCATGGCCTCCGGGTCATCGGCCATGTCTCCGGCGCTCTTGCCATCCCAGCGCTTTTTAACGCCGGGGCCGGCGATGAGGCCCTCGAGGCAGTTGTCGTGGAAGGGACAGGCGCTATGCTCGCCGATGGTGTCGCGCGGGTCACGCGTGACCAGGATGTGGCCGGCCTCGGGATGCATCATACCGTGCACGAGCTTACCGCCCGAGAGCACGCCGGCGCCCACACCGGTGCCGATGGTCAGGTAGACCACGTCCGTGAGGCCCTGGGCGCAACCAAAGGTGACCTCGCCCAAGCAGGCAACGTTGACGTCGGTGTCGTAGCCGCAGGGAATATTGAGCTCGTTTTGGATGGTGCCCAGCAGGTCGAAGTAGCGCCATGCCGTTTTGGGCGTCTCCAGGATCTTGCCGTATTGGGGCGAGGCAGGGTTGACTGCGGTGGGGCCAAAGGCGCCGATGCCCAGCGCGGCGATGCCCTTGTCGGCAAACCATGCATTGACGGCCTCAACGGTCTCCTGCGGGGTCGTGGTCGCGATCTGCTCACGCTCCAGGACCGTACCGTCTGCATAGCCCGTGGCGCAGACCATCTTGGTGCCGCCGGCCTCGAGCGCTCCGATAAGCTGCTGTTCTGCCATAGTATTCCTCTCTCTGGGACGAGTTGCTCCATGACTAAAGTATAGAGCTCTAAACCATTTAAGAAAGCGCTATAGAAAGAAGCCTCGCATCGCGGCGGGCGGTGCGAGGCTTCTTTGGTTGCTTTAGTTGCCGGGCCGTCCTTACCCGCGCGGCTTGATTTTATCACGTAGCGACTTGAGGTTCTCCAGTGCCGCGTTAAGCGTCTCGTCTCGCTTGGCAAAGTGGAAACGAATCAGATGGTTGACGGGCTCGCGGAAGAAGCTCGAGCCGGGCACGGCGCCCACGTCCACTTTAGACGCGAGGTCCTCACAGAATTCGAGGTCGCTGTCATAGCCAAACTCAGAGATGTCCATCATGACGTAGTAGGCGCCCTGCGGCACGTTATGCTCAAGACCGATACTGTCGAGTCCCTGGCAGAACAGGTCGCGTTTGGCGGTATAGAGGTCAAGGACCTCATCGTAATAGCTGTCGTCGAAGTTGAGGGCGGTGACGACAGCTTCCTGCAGGGGGGCGGCGGCACCCACGGTGAGGAAGTCGTGGACCTTCTTGATGCGCTCGGTGATCTCGGCAGGGGCGATGGTGTAGCCCAGGCGCCAGCCGGTGATGGAGTACGTCTTGGACAGCGAGCTGCAACTGATGGTTCGTTCGAACATGCCGGGCAGCGTGGCCATATAGACGTGCTCGTGGGGCGCGTAGACGATGTGCTCGTATACCTCGTCGGTAATGCAGTAGGCGTCGTATTTTTTGCAGAGGTCGGCGATAAAGGTGAGCTCCTCGCGCGTGAAGACCTTGCCGCAGGGGTTGGAAGGGTTGCACAGGACGATGGCCTTGGGGTCGTTGTCGCGGAAGGCCGCCTCGAGCAGCTCACGGTCAAAGTCGAATGTGGGCGGGTTGAGCGGCACGTAGATGGGCTCGGCACCCGAAAGGATCGTGTCGGCGCCGTAGTTCTCGTAGAATGGCGAGAAGATGACGACCTTGTCGCCGGGGTTCGTGACCGTCATCATGGCGGCCATCATGGCCTCGGTGGAGCCGCAGGTGACTACGATATTCTCGTTGGGGTTCAGCGGCATGCCCATAAAGTGCTCCTGTTTGGCGGCGAGCGCCTCGCGCATGGCCTGGGAGCCCCAGGTGATGGAGTACTGGTGGTAAAGCGGCTTGGGGTCGGTGGCGATGGGGCTGAGGCTATCGAGCAACTGCGCCGGGGGATCGAAGTCGGGGAAGCCCTGCGAGA
>UQLF01000037.1 GCA_900541875.1 uncultured Collinsella sp.
AATTTAAACGGCTGAAAAAGGGGCATCGACCTGCGCCGATGCCCCTAAAGTAGACACACATTTTGTCCTATAAGCCCCTTTTTGTGCAACAAAAAAAGCCGCCCAACCAGCGGCTTTTCTTATTTCGGGATGAAAAAGGCGACCGCCCTTTGTGGACGGTCGCCTTTGTTAATTGTTATGAAGTTCGCCTTAAGCGCGGGTCTTGATCTCCTCGAGCACCTTGGCAACAAACTCTTCGACGCTCATCAGAACGGTCTCGTTGGAGCGATCGCGGACGGAGATGTTGCCGGCCTCGACCTCCTTCTCGCCCAGGATGAGCATGTAGGGCACGCGGTCGATGCTGCGGGCCTCGCGGATCTTGTAGCCGATTTTCTCGTCGCGGTCGTCGCAGACCACACGAATGCCGGCCTCCTCCAGCTTGGCGCACACCTTGTGGGCGTAGTCGCGGCTCTTCTCCGAGACGGGAAGCGCCTTAACCTGAACGGGAGCCAGCCAGGTGGGGAACTTGCCCGCAAAGTGCTCGATCAGAATACCGATGAAGCGCTCGATGGAGCCAAAGCATACGCGGTGCAGCATGATGGGGCGCTTCTTGGTGCCGTCGGCGTCCACGTACTCCAGGTCAAAGTTGAGCGGCATCTGGAAGTCGAGCTGCACGGTACCGCACTGCCAGGTACGGCCGAGCGAGTCCTCCAGGTGGAAGTCGATCTTGGGGCCGTAGAAGGCGCCGTCGCCCTCGTTGACCTCGTAGTCCATGCCCAGCTTCTCCAGAGCGGTGCGAAGGCCCTCTTCGGCGCGTGCCCAGTCCTCATCCGAACCCATGGAGTCCTCGGGGCGGGTGGAAAGCTCAACGTGGTACTTAAAGCCAAACTTTTGGTACACGGAGTCGATGAGGTTGACCACGCCCACGATCTCGTCGGTCAGCTGGTCGGGACACACAAACAGGTGGGCGTCGTCCTGGTTAAAGCAGCGCACGCGGAACAGGCCGTGCAGGGCACCGCGCAGCTCGTGGCGGTGCACCAGGCCAATCTCGCCGGCGCGGATGGGCAGCTCGCGGTAGGAGTGCGGCTTGGAGGCGTACACAAGCACGCCGCCCGGGCAGTTCATGGGCTTAATGCAGTACTCTTCGTCGTCGATGACGGTGGAGTACATGTTGTCCTTGTAGTGGTCCCAGTGGCCCGAGGTCTTCCACAGCTGCTTGTTCATGATGAGCGGCGTGGAGATCTCCACGTAGCCGGCCTTGTGGTGGATCTCGCGCCAGTAGTCCAGCAGCGTGTTCTTAAGGATCATGCCGTTAGGCAGGAAGAACGGGAAGCCAGGGGCCTCGTCGCGCATCATAAAGAGGTCCATCTCGCGGCCGATCTTGCGGTGGTCGCGCTTCTTGGCCTCCTCCAGCATGTGCATGTGCTCGTCGAGCTCTTCCTTGGTGGCAAAGGCGACGCCGTTGATGCGGGTGAGCATCTTGTTGTCCTTGTCGCCCTTCCAGTAGGCGCCCGAGACACCGGTGAGCTTAAAGGCCTTCAGCGCCTTGGTGTAGCAGATGTGGGGGCCGACGCACATGTCGATGTAGTCGCCCTGCTGGTAGAAGGTGATGCGGGCGTCGTCGTCCAGGTCGCCGATGTGCTCGACCTTGTACTTCTCGCCGCGCTCCTCCATAAGGGCGATGGCCTCGGCACGGGGCTTCTCAAAGACGGTGAACTTGAGATTCTCCTTGACGATCTTTTTCATCTCGGCCTCGATCGCGGGGAAGTCGTCCTCGCTGATCTTAACGCCCTCGGGCAGGTCGACGTCGTAGTAAAAACCGTTGTCGGTCGCGGGACCGTAGGCAAAGTCGGCCTCGGGATAGAGGCGCTTGATGGCCTGCGCCATGATGTGCGCAGCAGAGTGGCGGATGACGTGCGTGACCTCGTCCTGCGGGAGCTCGGCCACCGAACCGTCATTGTAGAGTGCCTTCATGGGTATGTTTTCTCCTCTCGGATGCCTGATGCAAGTGCGTGCGATGCGCTCGGCGATTTAACTTGCATCATTATAGGCAGGTTGCCTTGGTATACAAGCGCCCGCCGCACCTTAATGGCACGGCGGGCGATTTTCTACGCATGCTTCATCGTGTGGGCGGGGTGTGGGGCGCACGTGCGGCTTGCGGCGTGCCCGTGGCTTGCGGCCGGCCCGACGATGGATGCGTTACTGGATGCGAGTTCGGCAGTAAGGGCAGACCTTCCAGTGCGCGTCGAGCGGGCGATGGCAGCTGGGGCAGACGTTGCGAACCTGGGTGTCGCACACCGGGCAGACGACGAAGTCCTTCTCGATGGGCGCACCGCACTGCGGGCAGGTGCCGTACTGGGCAAGCTGGCGCTCGCGCAGGGCCATGTCCAGCTCCTGCTCCTCGCGGTCGGACGCGTAGGAGTGCGGGCGCAGGACCAGGTAGGCGATGAGGCCTACAAACGGGATGAGGGCGATGATGCCCCATGCCACGTAGGCGCTGGCACCGCGGCGGCGAGCGTCGATGAACACGTAGACGACCGACAGCACATACAGGGCGATGATAAAGCCAACGAAGGCATAGACGACGCCCATAAGCTGCGGCGACATGAGCTCGGAGATGTACTTGGACATTACGGGTACCTTTCGGAATATTAACAGTCCGGTCAAGTTTACCACGGGGTTTGTTTATATGGGACCACGGCCAGGGGCGGGGTTGGCGCGGACACAAACATCTCAATCTGTAACAGATACTCGGCAAAAACAGGTCCACCTGTTACAGATTTAGAAATTCGAAACCGACTGTTAGGTTCATCTAAATCTGTAACACATAGGACCGATTTTCCCCTCTTACTGTTACAAATCAAGACAAACAGTAGACCCATCTGGCAAACGTCTCGATCTGTAACATCTGGAACCCTTCTCTTCTGCTTACTGTTACAGAACGAGACAAACCTCTGACACCAGGGGCGGCAGACGAGGTCACCGATGGTCCTGTGTCTCCCCTCGCCTGCCGTTGGCGGGTGTTGCGGGGCTGTTCGCCGCATTGCCGCTGCGCTGGGGGCGTGCAGGCCGTAGGATAGTCCTATTGACGGCCTGTCAACTTGTCTGGGAGGCACCGTGGCAGAAACGTTTGATATCGCGATTGTGGGCGCGGGCATCACCGGGTGCGCCATCGCGCGGCAGCTCGCGCGCTATGACCTGTCCATTTGTGTGGTCGAGGCGGCCAACGACATCGCCCTTGGCGCGTCGAAGGCCAACGGCGGCCTGGTGCACGCCGGCTACGATCCGGCGCCGGGCACGGTCAAGGCGCAGGTCAACGCCCGTGGTTGCGAGCTATATGGCACGTGGGCCCAGGAGCTAGGCTTTTTGTTTTGCCGCACCGGATCGATGGTGCTGGGCTTTAATGACGAGGACCGTGCGCAGCTGGAGCAGCTGCGAAGCAACGGCCTGACCAACGGTGTGCCTGAGCTGATGATTATCGGCCCCGAACGCATCCACGAATTAGAGCCGCGCGCGAGCGCCCAGGCCACGTGTGCGCTATGGTGCCCTTCGACCGGTTACGTTGACCCGTTTGAAGTGGCCATAGCCGCTTTGGAGAACGCGGTCGCCAACGGCGTGGCATTTATTCGGTCTGCGCCAGTGGAGGCAATTGAAGTTGCGGGCTCGGATGACGGAGCCGCGCGCTTTACGCTGGCGACCCCCGCTGGCAACGTGCGCTGCCGCTATCTGATCAACGCCGCGGGCAACGGCGCCGCGGATATCTCGCACATGGCCGGTGCCGAGGAGTTCCGGATGGTCTGGCGCCAGGGCAACATCGTGGTGCTGGACAAGGAGCCGCGCACGCTCATGCCACTCTACCCCGTGCCGACGCCGGTGTCGAAGGGCGTTATCGTGACGGGCACTGTGCACGGCAACACCGTGATTACCGCCACGGCCGCCGTGCGCGAGCCGGGCGACACGCAGACCTATGCGAGCGATGTGAATGCACTGCTGACCGGCGCGCGCAAGCTGGTGCCCGATCTGGATACGCGCCGCGTGGTGCGCGCATTTGCCGGCGGGCGTCCGGTCATTAAGGGGACGAACGACTTCTTTATTGGACAGTCGGCCGTGGTACCGGGGCTGTTCCAGGCGGCAGGCATTCAGTCGCCGGGCGTGGCGAGCGCGCCAGCCATCGCCGAGCGCATGGGGCAGGTGTTACGCAATGCCGGCGTGGTCCTGCACGAGCGCGGCGGCTGGGACCCGATTCGCCATGCGCCGGACGACTTTGACCGTGCATCGCTCGCGCGCAAGGAAGAGCTCATTGAGTCCGACCCTGCATGGGGGCAGATCGTCTGCCGCTGCGAGACGGTGCCCGAGGCCGAGATCGTGGCCGCTATCCGACGCCGCCCGGGTGCGGTTTCGGTCGAGGGCGTCAAACGCCGCTGCCGTGCGGGCATGGGCCGCTGCCAGAGCGGTTTTTGTCAGAGCCGCGTTGTGGCAATCCTAGCGCGCGAGCTGGGGTGTGACCCCAGCAAGGTGCTGCTGGAGGACACTGGCTCGTGGCTCGTTGAGGGACCTTTGAAGGGGGTGCACTAGGATGGCAAGCTTTGAAGTGAATGCCACAATCGCGGCGGACGGCGCCGACGAGGCAGTGCCAACGCAGGCGTTCGACGTGGTCGTTATCGGCGGCGGACCCGCTGGCATGGCTGCCGCGCTTGCCGCGCATAAGGCCGGCGCGCGCGTGGCCATCGTGGAGCGCGAGCAGCACCTGGGCGGAATCCTCCGCCAGTGCATTCACCCGGGTTTTGGCCTTTCGCACTTTAAGCAGGAGCTCACCGGTCCCGAGTACGCGCAGCGCTTTATCGACCAGGTGCGCGAGACCAACATTGCGCTGTACTTGGGCAGCATGGTGCTTGGGATTGATTCGGACGAGGGCGCGAGCGCTTCGGGCGTGGACGAGACCGCGGGGGATGCCGCAGTCCATACCGTCACACTCATGAGCCGTGCCGGTATGCTGCAGCTCACCGGACGTGCGGTCGTCCTTGCTATGGGATGCCGCGAGCGCACACGCAGCGAAATCAAGATCCCCGGTAGCCGTCCCGCCGGCGTGTTTACGGCGGGCCTGGCGCAGCGATACATCAATATCGAAAACCTCAAACCCGGCTCGCGCGCCGTCATTTTGGGCTCGGGCGACATCGGGCTGATCATGGCGCGTCGCTGCACGCTCGAGGGGATTTCGGTCGAGGGCGTATACGAGCTCATGCCGTACGCCAACGGACTGCGCCGCAACGTCAAGAACTGCCTGGACGACTTTGGCATTCCGCTGCACCTGTCCACCACTGTGACGCGCGTGATTGGGCACGATCGCGTAGAGGCCGTCGAGGTGAGTCGGGTCGACGAGCGCCTGGCACCCATTCCGGGGACCGAGCGCATTGTTCCGTGCGACACGCTACTGCTTTCGGTGGGCTTGATTCCCGAGAACGAGCTTTCGGTTGCCGCGGGCGTTGTGCTTGACCCGCGCACGCGCGGCGCCGTGGTGGACCAGAGCCTGCAGACAGGCGTTCCGGGCATCTTTGCCTGCGGCAACGTGCTGCACGTGCACGACCTGGCAGACAACGTGACGACCGAGTCCGAACGCGCAGGTGCAGCCGCGGCGGCGCACGCGTTGGGTGTCGGCGATAGCATGGGCGCCAGCTGCGAGCTCACGGTCTCCCCCGCCGGCATTGCGGGCTACGCACTGCCGGGACGCATTACGGCTATGGCACTCACCAAACTCAACTTCCGCGTGCGCCGCCCGGTCGATTCCGCCCGTGTGCGCATTCTGGCAGGCGACGAGGAATTGTTCGCAGGCAAGGTCCGCCCGTTTAAACCGAGCGTAATGGAAAGCTTCCCGCTGCCGGCAAAGGTGATTCAGCGCGTACTCGACCTGGGTGTTAGTGAGATTGTCCTGTCCGTTGACCCTATTGAGGAGGCGTAGAGTCATGAGCACAAACACGATCGAGACACTGCAGTTCAACTGCACCACCTGCCCCTCCGAGTGCCTCCTGACCGTGGAGGTCGAGCGCAGCGCAGACGGCGCCGTGGTAGAGATACGCTCCGTAACCGGCAACAGCTGCCCGCGCGGCGATACGTTCGCACATCAGGAGCTCACCTGCCCCATGCGCGTGCTCACCACCACTGTGGCCGTATCCGGTGGCGATGAGGCGCTGTTGCCCGTGCGCACGGCCGAAGCCATCCCGCTGGCACTCCACGCCCAAGCCATGGACCTCATTCGCGGCCTAGTCGTCGACGCACCCATCCGCATGGGCGACGTCGTGCTAGAGAACCTCCTCAACACCAACATCGACCTAATCGCCAGCATGGACATCGACCCAGCCTAAGCAGCTTATTTGGGACGGGGCTCTTTTAGCTACCCCGCCATTCACTCTGTCCCTCCTCAATTGCGGTGAAATAGTTCCTGATTTCCGCCAAAACGCCGGCATCCAGGAACTATTCCACCGCAACTTTCTTTTGGATCAGATTTAAGGCCGTTGCCATATTGGTGCCATTTCAAAACTATGCCGGTTTACGGGGCTAAATCGAGAACCCCTATCCATACCGACAAATTCTGAGTTTTGACAAGCCGTCTACCTGCGGTTTTATTTTTGCAATTTCAGTCATGGTCAGCCCAGAGCAATCCAGCGTCGTAATCCGGCATAGTTTTGAAAACATGCTAATTCGGCACAAGGCTTTTTGACTACTTTCGCTGCTACGTCCATTCCCCCACCTGAGTTGCGGGGGGGTAAAAAAAAATAAAAAAGGGGGGGGGGCCCACCCCCCCCAAATAAAACCAAACCAAAAAGGGGGGGAATGGGGGGACAAAGGGGGGCCCCAAGAACAAAATAATTT
>UQLF01000038.1 GCA_900541875.1 uncultured Collinsella sp.
CCGCGGGGGCGTTCAGCTAACTGCGGGAATGGCCTATTTGCTCAATGTGTTCGGCTGAGATCGGAAATCAACCCGACTATTCAAAAGGGACACTCTTTGGTTTACCACTCACAAATCAGACCGCCTCCGCCAAAACTATGCCGGTTTACTACGATGGATCGCTCAACCGCGACCACTCCGAAACTTGTTGAACTAAAACCGCAGGTAGATGCCTTGCACTTTTTAGCGAAAAGCCGGCGTGGTTGGAATATCTCAATTCATCGTAGTAAACCGGCATAGTTTCGTATTTCCAGCAGTTCCAAATTCGTCAACACGCCGGCGTTTATGCAAAAAGCCCGACCTCCGCATGGAGATCGGGCTTATAGGGCTCAGCAAAGCCGAACCTACACGGTCAAATGACTCACAGATTACATCTGCTCGGGTGCGGAAACGCCAACGAGGGTGAGCACCAGGGCGAGCGTCACGCGGACGGCATCGCAAGCGGCCAGACGGGCGCGCGAAAGCTCGGGGTCGACGGGACGGCCCTCGCTCGGCAAAACCTGGCAGGCAGCGTAGAAGCTGTGGAAGTCGCCGGCGAGTTCCTCGGCAAAGTGCGTCAGACGGAACGGGGCGCGGTCGCGAGCGCAGCTGGCGATGAGGTCGGTGAGCTCGTTGAGCTTACGCGAAAGGGCAAGCTCGGTCGGGTCGGTCAGCAGCGAGTAATCGACGTTCTCACCGATTGCCTTGGCGGCGACGGCCTTCATGCCCATCTCGTCAGCCTGCTCGGGCGTAACGTCAGCGGCACGGCGTAGGATGGAGCACACGCGGGCGTGAGCGTACTGCACGTAGTACACCGGATTGGAGTTGTCGCGCTTCTTAACGGCCTCGATATCGAAGTCAACCATCTGGTTAGAGCTCTTGGAGATGAGCGTGTAGCGAGCGGCGTCGGAGCCGACCTCGTCGACGAGCTCCTGCAGGGTCACCATAGTGCCCTTACGCTTGGACATACGGACGGGCTTGCCGTTGCGCAGCAGGTTGACGAGCTGGCCCAGCAGAACCTCAAACTTGCCGGGGTAACCCAAGGCATCGCAGACGCAGCGGACGCGCTCGATGTAGCCGTGGTGGTCGGCACCCCAGATGTCGATGACGTGGTCGACGCGCTGGAACTTATCCCAGTGATAGGCAACGTCAGAGGCGAAGTAGGTGTACTCGCCGTCGGACTTGATCAGGACGCGGTCCTTGTCATCGCCCAGGTCGGTGGAGCGGAACCACAGGGCGCCGTCCTTGGTGTAGAGGTAGCCCATCTTGTCGAGCTTCTCAAAAGCGCGGTCGACGGCGGAGGTGCCGGCGGTCTCGCCCTCGGTGTCCTTCACATACAGCGAGCGCTCGGAGAACCAACGATCGAAGTCGCAGTTGACGGCATGGCAAAGGTCGCGCATGTTGTCGACCATCTTTACATAGCCGCGCTCGCGGAAGCTCTCCATGCGCTCCTGCGGATCGGCGTCGACCCACTTGTCGCCGTCGGTGCGCCAGAACTCGGCAGCCTCGTCGATGATGTAGTCGCCGCCGTAGGAGTCCTTGCCCAGAGTCTCGGCAAAGTTGTCCTGATACGGATGGGTCTCGGGGTGCTCGTCGCCCTCGTCGGCAACAAAGGCGTCGCGGTCGGCGATCAGAAGCTTGTGAGCCTCGTCGATATCCACGCCCTGCTTGGCGATGATGTCGGCAAGCTGCATATAGCGCGTGCTGATGGAGTTGCCGAAGGTGTTCATCTGAGAGCCGTGGTCGTTGATGTAGAACTCACGCTGGATGTCGTAACCGGCGTGGTCCATAACACGGCAAAGGGAGTCGCCCAGAGCGGCCCAGCGGCCATGACCGATGTGCATGGGGCCGACGGGGTTAGCGGAGACGAACTCGACCTGGGTCTTCAGGCCGCCACCGACGTTGGACTTAGCGAAGTCCATACCCTTCTCGCGGGCCTCGCCAAAGATGGCGTTCTTGACGGCAACGGAGAGGTAGAAGTTAATGAAGCCAGGACCGGCGATCTCGACCTTCTCGATTGCGGGGTCCTCGGGCATATGAGCAACGACAGCCTCGGCGATCTTGCGCGGGGCGCAGTGAGCCAGCTTGGCGGACTTCAGGGCCATGGTGGAGGTCCACTCGCCATGAGAAGTGTCAGCCGGTCGCTCGATAGCGCAATCGTCAAGTTCAAATGCGGAAAGGTCGCCGGCCTCCTGGGCCGCAGCAAGCGCAGCGCGTACCAGCTCTTCAATCTTCTCGGGCATAGATCCTCCTTGTGTTAAAGCCCCCGAGCTCTTGGTCACTCGTAGGGCAAAAGCCAGAGTTTGTAGCACTCTATCACAAGCGACGGGCACTGTCGCAGGGTAAAGCCAATCGATATTGCATATGCACAAAATTGACTACAGCTTGCATAGAGTCACTCAAAGATGCCAGTCTGCCTGCAGATTATGCAGGCGTTGAAAATGCATAAAGGTGTGAATGAGCTGCGTCTGTTATCGAATACTCTTACCTATCAGAGTTGTGTGCTTTTCCTGCATAAAGTAAGGGTTTGCGCACGTCAGCGTGTTATTCTAGACATACGTAAATTCGTATAAGTTGGAGGTAGCATGTTCTCAATCGGTCAACACGTCATTCATCCGGGTCAGGGAGTCTGCACCGTCGTCGGTTTTAGGGACGACACACCGCAGCCAATGCTGCTGCTCGAGACCAAGCAGGGACATGCGCAGACGATCCTCATGTACCCCGTGGCGCAGGCCGACCGTTTGCACGCCGCCATCTCTCAGCAAGATGCCGAGCACCTGCTGAGCCACTACGACGAGCTGGAGTGCGACACCTTTACCGAGCGCAACAGCTCGCTTGAGGAGACGCACTTTAAGCAGCAGCTCAAGCTGGGCGCGCCCGAGACGGTCCGCGTGGCAAAGACCATGATGCACCGCATTCGCCAGGCCGAGGAAGCTGATAAAAAGCCCAGCTCCTACTACATGCGCGTACTCAAGGAGGCCAAACGCCGCTCCATCGAGGAGTTCGCCGTGGCCCTTGGCGTCACCGAAGAGGACGCTGAAGCCCGCCTAGCCCAAGCCGCCCTCAACTAACCTGCCAAAAAGGGACAGGTTTATTTTGGCAGGTTTTATCTGGCCAAACGTCAACAAACAATCAGTAAATGGTCGGGTGCTCCGTTTTGTTTAAGAGCGCCCGACCATTTTTCTATCGCCGTAAAAATGCGTGAAGCCCATTTGCGATGACATCACGCGAGGGCCGTCCAGATCGACGTAACCAACGCCCGCATCCACAGCAAGCGCACCCGTCTTACTCAATTACCATTAAAAAGCATCAATTTGAAAACGCAATTATATTTCGGCAGGTAGCAGCTATAGTCGGTGAACTGAATCTCGACAACCGAAGCCCCCGAATGAGGTATCTTCAGCCCATCCAAGCTAAAGGAGGGGCCATGCCGAGAAAACCTCGTTCAAAGTCACCAACCGGTTATTTCCACGTTACGTTGCGTGGAAACGGAGGGCAATTGCTGTTTGACGATACCGAGGACCGAATCGCCATGCTTCAGATCCTCGATGCGATCCTCCCCAAACACAATATCGAGCTTATCGCTTGGTGCCTTATGGGAAACCATATTCATCTGCTCATCGACGACCCGGATGACCGTAAGAGCGACGCGATGCACGCGGTAGCCGTATCGTATGCGGGCAGGTACAATGCGCGGACAGGGCATATCGGCCACGTGTTTCAGGAACGGTTTTGGGATTCGCCCATTAAGTCGGAAGTATATTTACTCGAAGCAATTCGATACATCCATCTGAATCCACAAAAAGCAGGATTGGCGGCATATGACGAATATCCCTGGAGCAGCCATCGCGAGTATCTAATGAGCGCCAGGTCACGGCCGCATGTCACCGGCAGCGTTGTCGGTGTTTTATTCCCAACACCTCGCTCATACCTTAAGCTCATGGAAAGTACGCCGTCGCTCCCCTATCGCCCCAGCGCAACAGCCAAGGTTCGCGAGGAAGATCTATGCGAATTTGGCACGGCAATCGTGCAGAGTGTCGCAGGATGTGCTCCGACGGAACTTAAATCCGTCTCCAAGCCACTTCGCAATGAGGCGATTCTCGCGCTTCGAAAACAAGGGCTAACGGTTAAGCAGGTTCAGCTGCTGACCGGACTGGGAACATGGATTATCAAGAACGCGTCCTAACGTCGCGTTTACCGAGTTACGGATACGGCGAAGCGCAACTGCCTGCCGCGAGGCACCGCATTCGCCAGCGTCTCCATGTCAAACAGAAAACGCTTCCGCTGAATAACGTCCAACGGAAGCGGTTTCCCAGATAAAATCTGGCTTATAGGACAAAATGTGTGTCCCGATAGAACATCCGTTTCCATCCATTAATCCAGCCAGAACGGGTACGGGTC
>UQLF01000039.1 GCA_900541875.1 uncultured Collinsella sp.
GACCCGTACCCGTTCTGGCTGGATTAATGGATGGAAACGGATGTTCTATCGGGACACACATTTTGTCCTATAAGCCTAGAAATGGTATAAAATAGCGCTTGACAAATGAGCGGGGGCGGACGTTTCGACACGTCCGCCCCCGCTTTGCTTTAGCCGGGTTGTTATGGATGGGTGTGACGACTACTCGTCGTGCTTATCCTCGTGACGAGCGGCGGCGCGGGCTTCGTGGATGCCTTTGATTGCGGCATGGCGAGCCGTGCGGGCATCATGGATGGCGTCACGAGCCTCGGCGGTCGTCGCCTTGGCAGAGCGTAACTTGGCGGCCAGATCGGGGTTGGTTTCGGCGACCGCGGTGATCGCGGGACCGTCGAGTTCCTCTTGCGTGGGCTCGGCCAAAAAGTCGATAGCATACTGGGCTGCCACCATGGAGCCCTTGGCCAGCACGCTCTCGTCAATCTTGTAGAAGCAGGAATGTTGGGCGTACGTGGTGCCAATCTTGGGGTTGCGCGTACCTACAAAGGCGAGCACGCCCGGCACGCGGCGCAGATACTCCGAAAAATCCTCGCCCGAAAGCGTGCCGCGGTAATGACCTTGACCGGTGGGGCCCAGACACTTAATTACGGCCTGGCGGCAGCGCTCGCTCGAGGCTGTGTCGTTTTCGACCTTGTAGTTGGCGATGGTGTAGTCGGTGAGCTCTGCCTCGGCGCCCAAGGCGGCCGCGGTATGCTCCACGATGCGGCGCATAAGTTCCGGCATTTCCTCGTGGGTCGAATCTCCGTAGGTGCGCACCGTGCCGGCGAGGTAGGCCGTGCCGGCGATAACGTTGCGCGCGGTGCCGCCGTGCAGCTCGCCGACGGTGATGACGGCCGGCTCGTAGGGGCTGATCTCGCGCGAGACGATGGTCTGCAGGGCGTTGACAATCTCGGCGGCAACCATAACGGCGTCGTGGCCGCGCTGGGGCATGGCGCCGTGGCACGAGGTACCGCGGACATCGATGCGGAACCAGTCGGTATTGGCCATGCGCGGGCCGGGCTCGCAGCTTACGGTGCCGGCGTCGACCTCGCTCCAGATGTGCGCGGCGTAGGCACCATCGACGCCGTCGAGCACGCCCGTGCCGATCATGAGTTTGGCGCCTTGGCCGTTTTCCTCACTGGGCTGGAAGACGATGCGGACCTCGCCGTGGATGTCGTCTGTCATATGGCGCAGGATCTGCAGCGTGCCGAGCATCATGGCGATGTGGCAGTCGTGGCCGCAGGCGTGCATGCAGCCCTCGTTGACGCTGGAGAAATCCTCGCCGGTCTGCTCGGTGACGGGCAGGGCGTCGATATCCGCACGCAGCAGGATGCGGCGGCGCGGCGTGCCGTCCTCGCGATAGGCGTCGGGCGCGGTGCCGCGAAGGGTCGCCACCAGGCCCGTCTTAAGGGGACGCTCGTAGGGGATATTCATGGCGTCGAGCTGGTTGGCGATGTCAGAAGTCGTGCGCTCTTCGGCGAGGCTCAGCTCCGGGTGCTTATGGAAGTGCCGACGCTGCTTAATGATGTAGGGTTCAAACTCGGCGGCGATATCTTGGATGGCTGCGGTGACGTCGTCAGCCGCGCGAGCCTCGGTCGCCGCCATAATCTGCTGTGCCTTGGTCTTCGTCATGGTCGATTTGCTCCTTACTGGTTTATCGCAAAATCGTACAGGCTCTTTCCAGTATGCCACCTGCCACTTGGCCTGGCAAAGCTGCCGTTTGCCGCTTGGCATTTTGTAACCGAGGCGGGGGAGTACACTCGGGGGTGTTGAATTTTCTGCCAGAGATGGGGATGTCCATGCAACATATCGATCGGATTATCCGCTCCAAGAACGTCTTTACCGCGCAAGACGGCATCGATACCGCCCGCGAGCTGGCGATTGCCATCGCAGGCGACCGTATCGTCGCAGTCGGTGCGCCCGATGGCGTGATCGCCGCCGCGCCTGCCGCCACGCCGGTTCTCGACTACGGCGAGCAGTTTGTCTGCCCCGGTTTCCATGACGCTCATCTGCACTTCTTCCATACCTCGGTCGGTTCCTCGCCGTACATGCTCATGGATATGGGCACGTCCGAGGCGGCACTGGTGCAGCACGCGCTCGAGTTTTCCCAGGACCTGCCCGACGACGCCTGGGTTGTGACGCAGGGCTGGCGCGACTACCGTTGGGACCCGCCCGAGCATCCTACCAAGGCGTCGCTCGATGCAGCATTCCCCGATCGTCCCTGCGTTATGTATTCGGGCGACGGGCACACGCTTTGGCTCAACAGCCGCGCACTCGAGGCGCTCGGCGTCACGCGCGACAGCGAGCCGCCAGCGGGCGGCAGTTACGACAAGGACGCAAGCGGCGAGCTCACGGGCATTGCGCACGAAGCGGCTGCCATGCAGCTGCTGCCGCGCTGCCTTGAGTGGCTGGGCGAAGGTCGCATTGCAAGCGCTTACGCCGATCAAATGAGGCGCATGGCCGAGCAGGGTATTACTTCGATCTGCGATATGTCGCTCATGCCCATGCCGGGCTGCGATTTTATCCGCGACGATGTCTACGACAAATTGCAGACGGCCGGTAGGCTGGGCATTCGTGCCCATCTGTTTCCCACGCTGCTGGATGACCAGTCGCGTCTGGAAGAGCTGCAGGTACGTTACGCGAACAACGCACTGCTTTCGGCGCCGGGTTTTAAGCAGTTCTTCGACGGCGTGTCGAGTGAACACACGGCATATCTCACTGAGCCCTATACCAATCCGCGCTTCCCGGGCGACCAGGGCCGTCTGACGGTCCCGGCTGAGCGCATGCGCAAACTGGTTCTGGCGGCCGCGGAGCGCGGTCACACCGTGCGCATCCACGTCATTGGTGACGGTGCGATTCATGCCGCGCTGGATATCTTCGAGGAGGCGGCCGATCTGTACAGCCTGCCCCAGCACGGCCATAACACGCTCGAGCACCTGGAGAACCTTCTGCCCGAGGACATCGACCGCCTGCACAAGCTCAACGTGGTTGCTTCGAGCCAGACCTGCCATATCACGCTCGATCCGGGTGGTCCGGAGCGCGATCTGGGCTTGGAGCGCAGCCGCATCATGTGGCCGTTTGCGACCTATAAGCAGCGCGGCATTCGCCAAGCCTTCGGTACCGACAGCCCTATCACGCCCGTTACCAGCATGAACGTGCTCTACACGGCTATTACGCGCCAGGACCCCAAAAGCCACTGGCCCGAGGGCGGCTGGTTGCCGAGCGAGCGCATCGATGCAGCAACGGCTCTGCGCAACTACACCCTGGGCAGCGCGTACGCAGCGGGCGACGAGCAAAACCTCGGCAGCTTGGAGCCCGGCAAGTACGCCGACCTGGTAGTCCTGGACCAAAACCCGCTCACCGTTGACCCCCAAGAACTTCAAGCCACCAAAGTCCAAGCCACCTACCTGGCAGGCAACTTGATTTACGAGCGCTAACCCCACATCCCACCCCTCAGTTGCGGTGAAATAGTCCCTAAAATCGGCCTTCAAGCCCAAAAACAGGAACTATTCCACCGCAACTTAAAAGAGCGCGTCCCAACAACGTGCCCCCTATCTTGTGCATTCCATCCGCATCGCCATTTTGCTGCACTGACTTTTCTGAATGCCGGGCCCGAATTAGTTCACCTGTCTCCCGTGTGGCTCCGGAGGGGCGGGGCATAAGGTTTATCGCGAGTTCCGCACGAGCCGAAG